>CAKQDS010000061.1 GCA_934229535.1 uncultured Anaeroplasmataceae bacterium | reverse complement strand
TAAATATGCAAATTAAAAAGGCTGTAAAACCTAGAAATTGATACTTTTTCAAAACCTAGGTTTTTTCACAGCCCCTTAAAATTCAGATGGCAGGACTAGAAAGATTCGAACTTTCGCATGAAGGAGTCAAAGTCCTTTGCCTTACCGCTTGGCTATAGTCCTATGTATATCAAGTAGCATTTTTTTGCTACTTAGATATTTTACTAGATAATGACTAAAAAATCAAGATGAAAATTAATTATTTTTCACTTTTTTTGTAATTTTTAACTAATTCATCTGCATCTTTAACAAAATCATTTAATTGGTCCCAAGAAACAAGCTTGGCACCACTAGCTTTAGCATGACCACCACCGCCATAATTGTTTGCAAGCTTATCAATTTCTGGACCACGTGAACGAAGACGAATTCTAATTTCATTTGGATATTCCATAAATAATGCCCAAACTGGATAGCCTTCAATTGTTCCGATTGTTGAAACCTGATTGGCAGCTTCTTCATCAGTCACATTATATTTTTCAACAACATCTCTTGTTATCTTAATATAGACAAAGCCATTTTCTGTTGTAACAAAATTTGATAAAACATAACCCTTAAGCTTTAGGGTATTAATAGTTTCTACACTTAAATTATTATCAATATAGCAAATATCAACACCAAGGTCTAAAAGAGCTCCTGCTGTACGCATTGTCTCACCATTAACGCAATCAAATCTAAATCTTCCTGTATCAGTTACCATACCTGTGTATAATGCCGTAGCACCAGCTAAATTAATTTTAAGACTATCCTTATGTGTTAAATATAAATTAGCAATAATCTCACAGCATGATGATTTTTCTTCTAATACGTATTGATAATCACCATAATTATCAACAGGAATGTGATGATCAATTTTTATAACATATTTGGCAAGGGTAAAACGATTATCACTTACACGTTCAGCTGTAGCAGTATCAACAACAATTGCTAAAGCATCATTATAAATTGAATCATCTACTTCATCCATTTGGCCTAAAAATGCAGCATAATCACATTTGCCACCAACAACATATACTTTCTTATTAGGGAAGGATTCCTTAATAATTTCTTTTAGACCGAATTGACTGCCGTAGCAATCACCATCAGGACGCATATGTCCATGAATAATTATTGTATCAAATTCTTTTATTTTTTTAATTATTTCTTCCATCATTAAACTCCTTTGCACGCTTATCAAAGCATTCTAATATTTGATCAACCTCTTCCCATGAATGAAGAGTAGCACCACAGGCTTGGTCGTGACCACCGCCACCAAAATCCTTAGCTATATCAACAATTGATAATCCTCTTGATCTAAATTCACCTATGATAACATTATTTTCAATATCATAAGTAAAATTACACCAAATATTAATTTTATCAATTCCAGCCATAACATTTACCATGCCTCGAGAAATTGTAAAGAAATCAACCTTGAATTTATCAAAAATATCTTTATCATTTTTTAAATAAGCTACATTATTTTTAGTTATTTTAAAAATAGAAGAGAAGTAGCCCTTCATTTGTTTTGACTCAAGACTTTCAACATATAAATTATCGTAGATAAAATTCATATCAGCTCCACACTCAAGCAAGTATGCGGCTATTCTTAGAGTATCTGGAGTTGTTCCTGCATATTGAAATCTTCCACTATCAGAAACGATTCCCCCAAATAATAAAGTTGCAGCTTTAGCATTAATCTTAAAATGCCAATAATTCATAATAATGTAAGCAATGTATTCAGCAGCAGCTGCACGTGATGAATCAATAATAACATTATCAGTTAAATCAGACGTGTTAGTATGATGATCAATAACAAATATTTCTTTTGCAAGTTCATATCGCTCATCACAAATCATATTTTTAACCGCAACATCGCAAATAATTACAAGAGCATCATTAAAGTCCTTATCTTCTATTTCATCCATACTACCAACAAAGGCTAAGCGATTATTCATATCGCCAGTAGCATAAATTTCCTTATTAGGAAATTCACTTTTTAAAACCTCTTTAAGTCCAAGTTGACTACCTAGAGCATCTAAATCAGGTCTATTATGTCTTAAAATAATTATTTTATCATATTCTAATATTTTTTCTTTAAGTTTATTAATCATATAAATCCTCATTTCTAATTTAAATTATAGCATATTTTCATATTTATTAAAAGATTATCTTTGTTATACAATGATTAAAGGCGGAATTTACTTTTTCAATTAACAAAAAATAAAAAAAGTGAAAAAAAGCACTTGATTTTATGTTCGATTATGGTATAATAATAGAGCATTGCAAAAGATGCCGTGGTAGTACAATGGTTAGTACAACTGCTTGCCATGCAGTGGATGGCGGTTCGATTCCGCTCCATGGCTCCATTTGAAATTTAAGGACTGAAGTTTCAGTCTTTTTTTATTATATTAGGCAAGCCTAATATAAAAACTACACGCTATGCGTGTATGACTAGAATAGGTTTACCGGTGTA
>CAKQDS010000060.1 GCA_934229535.1 uncultured Anaeroplasmataceae bacterium | reverse complement strand
AGATATAAATAATATAACTGGTTTAAATTTATATGCTTATTGTAATAACAATCCTATTATGTATGATGATCCTGAGGGGAATATGCCTAATTGGGCTAAGTGGTTAATAGGAGGAATTGCTTTTACAGGTGCTGTAGTTTTAACAGCTTTGACTGGAGGAGCGCTGGCATCTTTATTTATTGGGATGGGAGTTAGCATAGTTGCTGGTGGCTTGATAAGTGGAACTATTTCTTGTCTTCATGGTGATGACTTTTGGTCTGGCTTTGCTGATGGAGCGGCCGACGGGGCCTTTTGGGGAGGAATATTTGCACTTGGTGGTGCAACTTTAAGGACAATTAAAACATTCAAAAATGGAGTTGCAATTGGTGAAAATATGAAAAGAGTTACTAAGTTAGCTAAAAGTGGGGGACAAGTAACTTACAAAGGAATGCCAGGCTATAAAGTAATTAAATTTTTCAGAGGTGAAGATGTTGCACGTACAATGTCAATGCATCATAATCAAGCATTTATTGAACGTATGATGAATTGGGGCGTTAAACTTGTTGACTATGGAATAGACGTCACTAGGGATTATAGGAGTTTTTACTATTTGATGGAAACAATTGTATCAAATGGATATAAATATTTAAATATTATGTTTTAGGAAATCTTATGAAATATAAAAAGGAATTAAAAAATCTCATTACTATATGTAAATATAGATATTCGGCTTGTAATGGACAAGAAGAACTTGAACTAGAAGTAAACAATATTATTATAGAAATAAGTATTGAGTTTGACAAAATTAATTTAGTTGTTAATATCGGTGGCAATCGTTTTAATTACTTAAAAACTGATTTATTTGATTCTTCAACAAAAAATCAACTTCATTCTATTATCAATACATGTTTTGATAAGAAGACAAAATTATCACAAATTGATATAATATTATATAAGTTTATAAAAGAAACTTATATAGATAAGGTAAAATGATTTGCTGAGGTTGTGAGTAAATACATTAACTTTATGGTTTTACTGAAGAAATGATTAATGAGTATATTGAAATTTGTTTTCTCCAAATAATTAAGGAATAAATCGTTTGTAGATTGCTTTACAAATTATTAATAAAGTGTTAAAAGAAAACGAAGACAATAATGATGGAAGTCTATTGGAATTAATTTAAAATACTTAAAGAGTAGATATTATGATTCAAGTATAGGACATTTATATTAATAGATGATGTAGTATATTTAGATATAAATAATATAACTGGTTTAAATTTATATGCTTATTGTAATAATAATCCTATTATGTATGATGATCCTGAGGGGAACGCAATTGCAACCATTGTTGTTTTGAGTTTAATATGCATTGGCTCATTAACAGGCTTTTGTGCTGCAGCATATGTTGATTATAAAGACGATAAAAAAGTGTTTAATGGCAGCATTGGATGGAAAACTTATGTTGGATGTACATTGTTAGGAGGAATTGTAGGAGGGGTGATAGGCTATTTTACAGCACCTTGGATTCTACATTACTTATTTCGTCTGAAACAATAGGCGGAGCATTTTCATTTGCAGGTTTTGGAAACATTGTAGGTGGGGGAATAGCAATCAACTCATTAGGCAAACTTGCATTGACTGGAACGTCTATTTTAACCGGACTAGGTGTTTTTGGTGCAAATGCAATGCTTTCAAAAGGATTTGGACCGAGAATGGGGCATAATCAATATGAAAATAAACAATTTAAGCAATTATGTACTAAACATCATTTGACAAAAGATGAGGCACGTGTTCTTCATGAGTATATTTCTCATCAAAATTATTCATATCATGAAATTGAAAAAATAATATTTGAACTGTTTGGAAAGTGAGACTTAATATGGAAAATAATATTCGTAATTTTCTTATTGGAAAAAAAGTGACAAATATACAGGTTATCAGGGGATTAGGAATTATTCCAACAAGATTTGAAATTGAATTGTGTCAAAATGAAGAATATCATATTATTGAAGTTGAAGCTAATTTTAGAATTATCTATAACAACAATTGCTTGATATGTTTTGATGACTTGTATTTAAAAATCAACTACGAAGAAATGTCTCCTCAAAAATATAGAAAGCAAAAAGCAATCGAAAATACTTTGCTATATTCAAAAATCAAGCAAAACTATAAAAAAATAATAGGTAAAGAAGTGAAAAACGTTAATATTACATATTATGGGGATGTTAATATTTATTTATCAAATAAATTAAAAATACAGATTATTAATGATACACATTTAAATGATTCTTGTATAGTAAGAATTATATGTAAAAATTCATTTGAAGAGTTTATTACAAAAAATGGTAAGGTTTTAAAAATACCAAAAGTAATTTATGAACTGAAAAACGAGGCTGGAAAAATAAAATGTTTGATGTAAGTGAATAAGATAACACACAAGAATTTGATGTTTTTTTTTAACTTGTATAATATAGTATATCTTTAGATATTTAAATAAGTTTTAATGATATATGATTTTTTTTATTTAGACACTAATGTAATTGTTGATAAATATTCTATTAGAGATTTTTATTTTTTAAATAAAAATAATAAAATGTAATAATAGTAATGATTTAAGAAGAAGTAAGAACAATATTAAATATTATTATGAAAATAATAATTTAGTAAAAGAAATAGGG
>CAKQDS010000059.1 GCA_934229535.1 uncultured Anaeroplasmataceae bacterium | reverse complement strand
TTCATACACCGGTAAACCTATTCTAGTCATACACGCATAGCGTGTAGTTTTTATATTAGGCTTGCCTAATATAATAACAAAATAAGGAGCAGCGCTCCTTTTTTTATAAAAAAAAGAACTATAGAAATGTTCTATAGTTCCTCTTAAATTATCGACGTTCCTTAATACGAGCAGCCTTAGCAGATAATGTACGAATGTAATTTAACTTAGCACGACGTACTTTACCCTTTCTAACAACCTCGATGTGGTCGATGATAGGTGCATGAACTGGGAATGTACGCTCAACACCAATTCCATAAGATACCTTACGAACTGTGAAAGTCTCACTAACACCAGCACCTTGACGCTTAATTACTAATCCTTCGAATACTTGGATACGATGAGTATCACCTTCAACGATCTTAACATAAACCTTAACAGAATCTCCTGGACGGAAAGCAGGAATGTTATCACGTAAGTATTGAGCAGAAATTTCATTAACTAATTCTTGTCCTCTAGCCATAAATATCAACTCCTTAAAAATTTTCTTCTACTATTCATAGCCATAGCCTTGCCAGCGGAATAATATGCACTGTAACACAGCCTATTTATAATATCATATTATCAATTAAATTGCAAGCATTTTTTTCATTTTATTAGCATTTTATATAATATTAATAAGGGCTTATCATAAGCCTTTGATTCATCAATGCTATATGTAACATTATCCAACAACCTTTTTTCATATAAAAGTGGTAAATAAGTAACAGTATCTAAAATCGTTATCTGCTTATATGCCCAATCATCATTTATAATCAAATGCTTAATTAAATAATCAATTCCTGCTTTAATTGATGAATCTATATGATGAAAATACCAATCATTAATGTTATATAAATCAATATTATAATTTTTAGCTATTTTTGCATAATCAAAAATTCCTTTTAGTCCCATTAAAGAATAACTAATAGACTTAGTTCTTTTTAATTCCTTGGGCATCCTACCATCGGGATAAATTTGAATCATTCTTTCTTCAATGAAATTGTAGGTCAATGGTAGAATCTCTTTATTTATATCTAGATAATCAAACAAGACAAGCTTTAAAAAATCATAAAATGTACCATGATTATTTTTAGCATAATTTTCTTGGATTGCTATTGGATTATAACAAAGCCAATCTAAAAATTTTCTTAGCCAATCCCTCATATTATTATTAAAGGAATCATCTAAATATCCTAATCTTTCAAGATTTTTAAGTATAATAAGAGGATATGTAAAATTAGCAGCAAAATCAATAATACCAATTCCTCTTCCTAAATTTACGCCCTTAATCATTTGTCCATGATTCATATTAGGGTTCATTTTTGTAGCCTCCTCAAAAAAGAAATAGCTACAATTATCCTTTAGCATTTCATAATATACTTTATCATCTGTTAAATAATAAAGTAATGCTTGATAATATGTTATATAAGCTAATCTTCTTAGCTTGTCCTTATCATATTTTAAGCCTTCAGGATTTGAATTACCATCATGTAAAACATAAGGTAGTCCATCCTTAGTATTTTCATTAGGCCAATAATAGGTAGCAAGTGATACGTAATCATGCTTATCAAAATCTAAAATTTGTTCTTTATTATACACTGAAATTTTGTTTTTTCGATAACTTATAAATTGATCACCTACAGCATCATTTAATTGAGCGATTTCTAATTTTGTAACCCTATTCTTTAAAGCAATTAGTTCATCCTTATTCAAAATTATATAATGATTTACAGGATCAAATTTTACAGTTTCGTTAAAATAGTCCATTTATTTTTCACCTATCTTTAAGTTTAATGCCATTTGTAAATGGCCATAATTTGCTGGATGAAGCATATCATAGCTTATACCATCTATTGTTGTTATTAAATTTTTTGATGAGATTAAATGTAGCTTAGAATAATTTAAATTAGTAGCTTCTTCCTTTAATATCTTAATAAAAGAAACATTTTTTTCATGATATGGAATATCTTTAAAGCCCTTATAGAGGTTTTCAAACATATCTAATATAGATATTAAATAAATATCCACTTGCTTTTGTTTTAAAGTATTGAGCATATATTTTACTCTTTTTCTAAATTCAATATCATCCATAACGCCACGTACATTAGCACCAATTTCTAAAATATATCCCTTAGGGTTAAGTGATGCTAAATAATCAATAGCTTCAGGCTCTAATAAGCATGATCCTGATAAAGCCTTATTAAAAATACGTATATTATTAAATTTAGCTGTTAAAAATGCATAACTATTAACAATATCAAAGGCACCAGCCCCCATAGATATTGAACTACCATATAAAACATAACCATCATCATTTATAAGTGAATAATCACAAGTTGGATAATAAACCACTCTTGAGCCATTACCAACTATAAAACGAAATCTACGTTTAAAATTTTTAATATCTGCTTCCAAATTAATCATTCTATCATGCATTTTTAAGGTTATTTTTTCCTTAGTTCCTTTATGGATTAAAAATCTTGTGGCTTGAAAATCACCTATATATCCATATACATATGAATCATTATCCAATGCCATAAGCTCAATAGTTGCTTGTTCATTTGCATCTAATATTTCTATTTCAACCATAGATGGCTCTAAAGCATGAATTTGTCCTTTAGTTATTGTGCTATATCCTAGCTTTTCTCTTACAGAATAAGGATATCTCAACAATAAAATACCATCATCATTTTTTCTTTCTTCACTAACGTTATATATATTTACCTTCATTTCTTCCTAGTATAATCAAATTGTACTTAAGATTATACATTCTCCTTCTATAAAGGTTTTTATAGTTATGAGTACAACAT
>CAKQDS010000058.1 GCA_934229535.1 uncultured Anaeroplasmataceae bacterium | reverse complement strand
TGTAATATAATTTTATGTATACCCCAAATAATAAGAAATTATTGTTTGGAGAATAGAATAAATTTATAATCTATAAATCCTAACCGTAAGGGCTAAAGTATATGAATTCTATAGTTTTCTATACTTTGTGTTACGGTAAGCTACTTGTGGGAATTCTTGCAGCTTTAACATCGTCAGTTGCAATAAAAAATATTTATGGTAAGTATAACACTTTATATGTTTTAGATATTTTAACTGATAAAGTAGAAGAAATTCAAAAAGTTATTTTTGATGAATTACATGATACTTCAACAATTTATAATGTTGAAGGTGGTTTTTCAAAAAATAATAAAAGAGTTGTGCGTACAGCATTAGTATATAAGGAGGCTAAATTGCTAAAAGCAATTGTTCCAGAAATTGATAAGGATGCCTTTGTAATAGAGTATGAAACAACATCAGCCTTTGGTGGATCAATTAATGATGCATATATTACTGAGAAAAAGAAGGAAAGCATTTTAAATAAAATAAAAAATAATGGGAGAAGAAAATGAATAGAAGATATGAGCTACTAGGAGTTAGAATAATTTGGAATTATGTATCACTTTTAATAATTGGCATTATATTTGGAATTTATGGTGCTATTGCTATTTATTTTGAAATAAAAATAGGCCAATCGTCACTAGGAATTATATCAATATGTCTTTCAATGATAATTTTTTTGGCAAGTATCCCTTATGCAATTTATAGACTTGCAAGAGGACGTGAGGCAATATATGCTACAGATAAGGATTTAATAATAATTACATATAAATCTTATCGAAAAATTCCTATTGAGGAAATTGGTAATGTTAAAGCTAATGTAGGCTTTTTAACTACAAATCCTAGATCATATTATCGAAATAGAGATTGGTATAATTCGGGTCAATTAATACTTATTCTTAAGAACTCTCGCGTTGTTGAGATAGAGGATATAAAAGATGTTTTAATTGTTAATGAGCGCATTGGAAAGATAATTGCTCAAAATGCTGAAGATAATAGATATTAATTGAGGAGAATTTTCTCCTCATATTTTTCTTTACTAGTAAGTTTAGCTTTTCTATGATATAATTGATTGAAAGTTATAGGAGTTTTAATATGCATAAACCGGAAAAAGTAGAATTGACAAATATGTGTATGATTACAAATGGTGATTATATATTAGTTCAAAATAGAATAAAGTCATGGTGTGGGATAGCCTTTCCTGGGGGTCATGTTGAAAAGAATGAATCAATTGTTGATTCAGTTATTAGGGAAATTAAAGAAGAAACAGGATTAACAATTTCTAATGTTAAATTATGTGGTGTTAAGCAATGGTTTAAGGATGATGTTAGAAGCATTTGCTTTTTATTTAAAACATCATCATTTGAAGGAGTACTTTCCTCAAATGATGAAGGAAAAAATATGTGGATTAAAAGAAATGATTTAAATAAATACAAGCTAGCTAATAATTTTGAAATTATGCTTAAGGTATTTGAAAATGATGATATTAATGAGCATTTTCATGAAAAAATGTTTGATAATTCTAATGATGTCTTAAAATAAAGCCTAACTTCCCATTAGCATAGACATAAATCTAGGGATGCTATGTTATTTTTTTATCTATGCTATTGTATAATTTTTGGTGTTTTGGAGGTATGTAGAATGGATACAAAAAAAATTGGAGAATTCTTAAAGGCTTTAAGAAAGGCTAAGGGTCTAACTCAGGAGGATGTGGCTGGTGAGTTATTTGTTTCACCCAAAACTATTTCTAGATGGGAAAGTGGCCTTGGAATACCAGATATAAATATTATATCAAGTGTTGCTGATTTCTATGGTGTGACTGTCGATGAAATCTTAAAGGGTGAAAGAAATAAAAAGGAGACACCAAAAGAAGAAACTGTTACCTTAAATAACAAGAAAAAGGAAAAATTGATTGTTAATAATTTAATTGATAAATATAATAAATATTTTTTAGCCTCACTTATAATTTTAGGTGTATGCATGCTACTAGGAATAATTATTGGCTTTATTGCTTCTACATTAGTTTTTTATTTTTTGTCTTTTTTAGGAATAACTATTTCAACTATTGTTATAGTTATTGCTAATAAAGAAATTAAACGAGTAGAAGACGACGAAGATATAATTAAAAGTGCGTTAGAGAAAAGTTTTAAAATTATTAAGCAACGAAATCTATTATTTACAGATATATTAATTGGCTCAATTATTTTAATATTAATTTGTATGCTTATTTTAGGACATATATATTATGTATATGGACTTATGTCGATTTTATGTATTGTGGCTTCTTATTTAGTGTTAAGATTAACTATTAATAGTAATTATAATGAAACAAATAAGAAATTGTTTTATGTTGCATTAATTATTGGAATTACATCAATTTTTATTTCCTATATTTATGAAATTACGCAGTTTGCTGAGTTTAATGGATATTCAGCTAATAGCTATGAAAGAATTAATTTTTGGCCAGTTATTTATTTTTCAGTTGGTTATAAGACTACATATCGTGTCATTAGCTTTTGCCTTCTAATAGTTGGCTTATTATTAATGGTGTTATTTAGTATTAAGAAAAAAATTATTCCTTATACTATAGGCTATGCTATAGCTATGTGTGCAGGAATTCTTCCTTATTTTGATTATTATAATTATTCTGATTTTGCAATTGGCTTATCACCATCATTAATGGGATTTTTATTTACGAGTGCCGAAATTGCATTAATTGTTTATTTAACATATATTTATTTTAAGAACAAAAAGATTTTGAGAATAATGGATTAAATAGTGAGATTTTTTAGATTTGTTATTTTATTACCATTTGTATTAATTTCATTTAATATATGACATAATAATTGACTCAATAAAAGCTTAGCATAGGTTTGGTTCTTACTCATAAGTGGGTAGATCAATATTATACTTTTTGAAATGACACTTTAAAATGGTGTCATTTTCTTTATA
>CAKQDS010000057.1 GCA_934229535.1 uncultured Anaeroplasmataceae bacterium | reverse complement strand
AAAAAATAAAGTATTTTTCTTAATTTAAAGATATCACTTCTTTAAACTAAAATCAATACTTTCCTTTGTTATTTGTTATTTTTTTGTTTAATGGTGAAATCCTGGACCACCATGATTAAAACCGCCAGTAGAATTAGAATACAATAATGATGTTAAATTAATTGTATAGCTATCTGTATTAATAGTTAAGGTATAGCTTCCAAGAACAATATCTGGAGTTGATATAACTACACTATTAAATGCCTTCTTGCTTGTGATACTAAATATCTCATCACTACCACTAAGACTTATTTTAGTGCCTGCTTTATAGGTTGTATTAGTATTATACAATATAGAGCCTTGTGTACTTGTTTTGAAATTCATTGCCATACCACTATAGCCAATAGCGCATAAAATTCCACCTGTAATTGAAGACGTTCCATCATAATCTAAGGCTCCATTACCATTATTTGTTGGCCCATAAACAATTATAGTTCCACCAGATACATTTAAATTGCCATTTGAATCAATTCCATCTCCAAAAGCATCTATAGTAATAGACCCACCATTTATATTAATATAAACATCACTAGATGTTGAAAAATTATTAGCACCTGGTCTATTAAAGCTAGAGCCATCATTTCCACCAGCTGCATTTATGCCATCATCGCTACTTATAATTGATATTTCACCTGAATTAATTTCAACATTTTTTCCTTCTAGTCCCTCATAGCTTTTCAAGATATTAATATTTCCACCATTAATAACAAGACTATTATCAGCATGAATTGCATCATCATCACTAGAAATAATATATTCTCCACTATTAATTGTTACATTATTATTAGAATGAATTGCATCATCTGTTGATGTTATATTAGCAATTGTATTTGAAAGTGTAATATTACTACCAGCTTTTATTCCCTTAATTGAATCACTACTTAAGGATGTATTAGAAATAGCATTAATATCTAAGCTACTATTTTCAATTTCTAGTAAGCCTGATGATGAGATTCCATCTCTTTTAGTCGTAATTTTTATAGTTGAGCTATCTAAGTATGCATACCCTAAGGAAGTATCATCATTTTCTACATGAATTGCATCCGTATTTGATTCAATTTCAATTTCTGTTTGATACGCTAAAAATGAATCATTAACATCAATACCCTTTTTAGTAGCTTCAATTTCTAAATGCTTACTGCTTATAACTAAATTATCCTTACAAACAACTCCATGTAAATTAGAATTAATAGTTAAGCTGCCATCGCCTTTAATTGTTAAGTCAGACTTAGAAAATATAGCTCCATCAACCTTATTATCATCAATATTTTCATAGTCGCCGGTTGTTGTCAAAGCATTTTTCCCAACCAAATTAATATATACCTTTTTGGCATCCTTAACATATATACCAGCAAAATTATTTATATTAATGACTGCATTATTTAAAATCAGGGTTACTTCATCATCACAATCAACAATAATTGAATTTGTTACATCTCCTTCAATCATATAGCTTCCGCCAACTGTAATCCTAGTAGCATCATAAACTGTTGAAGCCTCATCATAGCTAGAATCGACATCCTCACTTTTAATTAAACTACCTTTATCAATACTTGTTGAATTATTCTTACTACATCCCGCTAAAGCCACCAAACCTAAACCAATAAACAAACTATTAAAGATCTTTTTCTTCATATATAACACGCTCCATTACTATTTCTAAATTGCCATTGCGACATCTAATTTCATCAATAAAGCTTTTCTCACTGGGATTATCATTAAGCTCAATTTCATAATTCAATTGAATCACACTACCCATATTACATAGCTTAGCCTTATTTAATTTATATGACTTAGTATATTTAGCAAAAATATCATTAAATAAATTAACATAATCAACATTTTCAGGAACTACAATTTTTAATTTTCTTGCTAAATCATTTTCATGAGGCATCAAAATTTTGGTATTATTTAAAACTAATAAAGCAATTATAACAATAATCGCAAAAATAATCCCATAAAGAATATAGCCCATTCCTAGAGTAAGTCCAATTACCATATCAATAAATATGATGCTTATCTCTAACGCATTACCAGCTGCACTTCTAAACCTTACTAGGCTAAATGCTCCCGCAACTGCCACTCCTGCTCCAATATTACCATTAACTAACATAATAACCATTGCAACACAGCATGGTAATACTGCCTCAGCTATAAAAAAATTCTTAGTTGAATTTATTCTTTTCTTACTAACTAAGCTAAATACCACACCAATCAATAGCCCTACTATAATAACTATAAAAAAGCTATATATTTCTATATTACCATCGCTAAAGATGGATTCAAATAATCCTTGCATTTCATTACATCTCCTTCATATTCTTTACCTAAGCTATCTAAATATGCATAGCCATATTTAGAAAAGCTACATTTAAATATTTTATTCTCACTTAAAAACCTAACAAGCCATAAAGGATAAGCACTACTACATTTAATTTCTAACAATATGTAGCCATCAATCAATTTATTTCCAAGCTCATAATTAAAGTCCCAAAGCTTATAATTACGATATCTTATATCATAATCAATAGTTATTCTTAAATCTGAATCTAAATTATGATACGCTTCTCTTTCATACATAATTAACATACTTGGCATTAATTCCTTATAGTAGTCTCTAAAGAAATTAATTTCCTGACCTATTTGACATTTATAATTGTAATTATAATCTAAAAAGCTAGAGCATTCGTTTAAATTTGTTTTAATTCTTCTTTTATAGACAATACCATCATATTTCTTTTTAATTTCCAAATAATAGCTTGAATCACTATAACCTCTCAGCCTTAGCTTTTCTTTATAAATTGGTTTATCAAGGCTTCTAGTTACCAGTAAATTATTAGGCGTATCAAAATATAAGCTCTTAATTGTTGAAAGACCATAATCATCAATAAAGAAATTATGTTTTGCAAGCAATTCTTTTAATTTAATTAATAATGATTTATTAACTAAATATTTATATTCATATCTTTTAAAAACATCCACAATATCAGCTCCTCGTATAATATGTAGTGTAGATTTAGACCTTGGATAAGTCTAACTACAT
>CAKQDS010000056.1 GCA_934229535.1 uncultured Anaeroplasmataceae bacterium | reverse complement strand
AGCAGCGAATGCTGTGCTATATTGCTCAGCTTGCATTTCAGTAATTTTTCCACAATCTAACAACCTGTCTAATTTACATGTATTTTCAATTAATTCTGAATCTAATGTTTTTCTATCCTTAAATTGACGTTGCTTACCATATTCCAAATCTACTTCTGCTTTTTCCTCTGTAATTTTAGTTTCTAATATTTGTTCCAATTGTGGTTTCATTGCTAAGGCTCTTTCACCCATAACCTTTTTATAAATAGGATACCTTCGAACTGCGGCAATTTTTTGTTTTTGTTCAGCAGTTAACGGCTTAGCACCAATAGCACTCAATTGTCTTTTTAGCTCTTCTGATGTTCCACCCTGTATCCCAAGTGCATTAAAAAGATCAACACTAAGTTTAGTATACCAATCACACATATTATGATTATATCTTAGATATTCAGAATTAGTACTCTTGGCAAGAGTCTCCAAATATTCAACATGTAAGCTAGTTAAATCATCATATATTTTATCTAAATTCATTTTTTATCCCTCTTTTATAATATATAAGTATACCATAAGTTAGACAAACTAATAAATAAGATGCCGCCATAAAAATAAAAATTATATAAAAACATTATTACTCAAATAAAAAATTTAAACATAAAAGCCCAAGTTACCAACTAACTACTTTTTTAAATATACCTTAAACCACGTACTTTTCTTAAATAACTCCTTATAAAATTTCAACACATCTAAATTTATTTAACTTTTTTGACATAAGCGCCATCTACTAGGCAATCATATGTAGTAATCCTTCTATTAGCTAAAAACTCCCCTTCATAATTAATAAATGGTTCTGGTAAATCATTAATTGAAGCCCATTTTAATTCATCACATTTATCTAACTCTACTATTTTAGGAGTTCCTTTATATTTCGCGATTTCAAAATAATAATCAATATATGGTTCTAATTTCTTACCATCTATTTTAAAAAAGTTTCTTCTCAATACCACATAGCTTTTAGTAATATCTTCTAAAGATATCTCAATTCCCAATTCTTCTTTAGCTTCTCTAACTAAAGCCTCATACTGATTTTCTCCTTCATCAATATGCCCAGCGGGTAACGCATAATATCCTGACCATAATTCAGTTCCTTTTCTTTTCTGCAATAATATTTTGTCATTATTTACTATTAACATATGAACAGCACTCTTAAACATTTCTTTCATTACATTTCTCACCATTCTTCAACCTATAGCTTATATATTACTATAGCACATTTTTAAGCCAATCTAAAAAAGTAAATATAGATGTAGATTAAATAACTTTATTAAAACTGATAAATTTATAATGTAATTAATTTTCAAAAAAATTTTCTTATTTAATTAACTCCTTTTAGCTTAATCATAATCATTTCTTTACACTAGTTAGCTATAACTATTTAGCTTAAATCATCCTACTATAAAACTAACTTCACTTTTTAAACATATATACTAGACATGGAAAAAATTGCTAAAATTACTAATATAATTCTTATTAAGGTAATATATTTTTTTACAAAAGAATATTTATTGCAAAACTTATCTTTAATTTGAGGTATAAAAATAATTGCAACTAATCCCCAAAGAACAAAACAAATAATATTAAAATTCGTTATATAACCAAAGCACATTAATGCTGCAAAAATAACTTGAATATAACATAATACAGTAAATAAAACATCTTTTTTAGGACAATTATCAAATGGACTATTATTGCTATCTTTTACATTTTCTACAATAATAGGTTCTTTAATAATTTCATTAGCTAAAACATTATTATTATTTTCTTCTATACCAGCGTTATTAAATTTATTCCATTTATCTTTACCATCCACTTGTTCTTCAATCACTTCATTTTTATCATAATTACCAACAGAATTTTTGTCTTCTAATTCATATTCTTCTTTATACCCTTTAGCAGAAATTATCTTGTTATGATAATTCATAAATTCTGTAAATTTATTTTCAATCGAGTACATCAAACTATGATTAGAAAATTCTAATAATATATTAATACCATCTTCACTCTCTAAAGATATCTCACCATATTTGCAAACTGGAATTTGTCTATTATCCTTAAATCTTTTATCTGGTCCACCATTTTTATTAACATATCTCCAAGTATATCTTACAATTTCAGAATCTCTAGGAACTATTTCAGTTTCAACAAAATTTGTTGTACTAAAATTTGCTACCACGTCATTGTATCGTCTAAATCCAACTCCACCCATATTTTTAAATATTAACATTCTATCTGGAGTAAAATATATTTTTTCACTTTTTAAATTTAAGCAATAAATATCAATGTTATGTCTAATATACCATGGCATTTTTTTGACTACAGTTATTCTTGTTCTTGAAACATTATTTCCAGCACCAGCATTATATTTTGTATTATACACCATAGTAGACGATTCAATTTGCCATAATCTTTTATTATTTCCAAGCTCAATTAAGAATTCATTTAAAGCAGCAAACTTCTTTTGATTTATATCATCCATTTCATATGTTAAGTCCAATTTCCATTTTTGGGCAATTAATAGCTTCAATAAAATTCCTATTGGAAAGAAAACTATAAGAATTAAACAAACATTTGCTAAAATATCGATTGTCCTTACTTTGTTAATTTGTTTTAATAATTCATCGCCTTCACCCATTTTAGAAATATTACTGTTTTGATAATAAGTTATATTTCCAGTAATCAACTTAGTATCTTGATCATAATTATAATCATCTTCATAACCAGCAGAATTATTTTTTTGATTACCTTGTGATTCTACATATGAAATACCGGTGCCTGGAATAGAATAAGTTTTTCGTTGAGTTCCTTTTGGACTATATGAATGTCTATAACCTGGAATTCCCCAACTATATCCAATTCCAGATTTACTTAAATTAATCCTAAATCCTCCACCAAGATTTATACTTTTCCTATATTTCCATCCCATTTAATTTCCAACTTTACTATTTATTTTTTCTATATATTTAACAATTTTTTGAATTTCCAAATCCGGATTGAAGTTTTTATGAACGCGCTCAATAGTGCGCATCAAATCGGCGACGCCTTCCAAAGCCAGATATTCGCATTGAACGGGAACGATAACGCCGTTTGCCGCCACCAAAGCGTTGACCGTCAGCATGCCGACGGACGGCGGGCAGTCGATAAAGATGTAGTCGTAATTCAACAATTCGCCATCGAACGCTTTTTTCAAATAAAATTGCGGCTTTGCCAGATGCGACAGCTCGAAATCCGCGCCCGCCAAGTCTTTGGACGACGCAATGACGGACAGATTCGGAATCTTTGTCCAAATAATCGAAGCCGAGATTTTTTCATCCCCCATCAGCACTTGATAGCTGTTTTTCGGCGCGTTGTTTCTGTCAACGCCCAAACTGACGGTCGCGTTTCCCTGCGGATCAAGGTCGATGACCAGCACTTTTTTCTTTGCCGCCGCCAAAGCGGTCGCCAAATTGACCGTCGTCGTTGTTTTGCCGACGCCGCCTTTTTGGTTGGAAACGG
>CAKQDS010000055.1 GCA_934229535.1 uncultured Anaeroplasmataceae bacterium | reverse complement strand
TTGTGTTGTTCCTTATATGTCTAAATATTTATAAAATTATTCATTTTTACCTATTGACATATTACCGGTATGCTTCATCAGCTTTTTCATATCATTTGGTAAATCAATTGCTTCAACAATTTGTTTTTTTAAAAAAGGCTGATAAAAGCTTATTTTTTGAGAATGAAGCATAACTCTATTTGCTTTAATATTAGATCCATATAAGCTATCACCTACAAGAGGATGCCCAAGATATGACATATGCACTCTTATTTGATGAGTTCTCCCTGTTTCTAAATTAACCCTAACAAGTGAAGCCCCATTTAATTCTTCAATAACCTCGTAATTAGTAATTGATTCCTTACCATTTTTACAAACAACCATTTTACCATTTATGTGTCTATCTGTGGAAATTGCTTTATTTATTTTTCCCTTCTTAGCTTTAAATATACCCTCACATAGGCAAATATAAGTTCTTTTTATTTCATGACGGGTAAGAGCGTCATTATAAAAAGAAAACGAAAGCGGATCTAAAGCATACATAATAATTCCTGTTGTGTCGATATCAAGTCTATGAACATGCATTGGTGGAATTTCCGGAAATTTAGCAGAAACATAATCGTCTAAAGTGATTTTATCATTTCCATCACTATGAACTAATAACCCTGCATTTTTATTTATAAGTATTGTATTATCATCCTCATAAATAATATTTAAATTTTCATTAACCATACGACGTTTAACAATATAATCATTTATTTTAATGATATCATTTTTTTTAACCTTATCATTTTCTTTAGCTAATTTATCATTTAGAAAAACTCTTTTTTCTAAAAATAGCTTATAGCATTTGGTCTTACTATATTTAAAGCTTAAAATGTAATCTCTAATTGAATGATATTCACCATCAGAAATGTAAACATAACTATGCTGTTGCATCCTGCATCACCAAATCCTTAGTTCTAACTAAAGCCAAAACTCCTTCTTTTTTTACTATACAAAAGGGTTGAGCATACAAAATAAGGGTAACTATACTTCCAGCCTTAAATGGAACAAATAAGTTAGTCGCATCATAGGCATATAGTTTTCCACCCCTACGATAAATCCACTGTTCATAAACATATAATCTTCTACCGCTACATAGCTGCTCACAATAAGCAAAATCGCCAATAACATCTAAAATTTTTACTTCATTTTCACCTGTAATTAAGCAAAAAGGCATTTCATTTGATGTATAATTAATATCCTTTAAAATTTTTATTTTTGGAAAATGGTCTACACTTTTAAAGCTAAATTTAAAGCTTTTTAAAGAATCTAAAATCACAATATTTAATTGACCATATCTACATACATTATTGCCACCATCTATACAAATAATATTCTTTTTAAAATCAAATATTGGATTTAGAGAAGATATTCTCTTACAATAATTAATCGTTGGATAATGACCAACTATCATTAATTTATTTTGAGCTGGTGATTTGAAATAAAAATTATCTAGCTTTAAAACATCCATCTTATTTTCAGGTATATTATTAATATTCATTATACCTGCATGAACTAAAATTATTTTGTCGTTGATATTAATAACATCATCAAAAGTATCGATAAAATCATAATAATATTTAAACTCATTATAAAATCTTGTACATAATTCATCAACATTTGTTTCATTAGTAATTGTTACATTAAGTCTAATAGCCATCTCATTAATAATTGAATGACGTTTTTCTAAAGCATAATATAAAAACTTCTCTTTATCAACAGGAGGAATTATAAATCTAAATACCTCATCGCAATTACCAGATAATAAATAGACATTAGGATTTTCTTCCTTAAACTTCTTTAAATAATCAAGAATATCTAAATTTTCAGTTCCTTTTTCAATAATATCTCCGATTAAAAATAAATAATCCTCATTTCGATAATCAACCTTTTGTAATGCGCGCTTAAAAAGCTTTAAATCACCATGAATATCTGAAATAAATAGTATTCTTTTATTTTCATCAATATTGATTTTTCTATATTTTGTTCTGACATTTTTTCCAAGCATTTTATCTACTCCAGGTTTTAATTAAAGAATATATAATAAAAATAGTAGGCTTTGATGCAATTACATTCATTAGGAAGGACTCATCAAGTTCTTCATTATTCATAATTGCTAAAAACAAATATTTAAGTAATATAGTATCAGATATTCTACTTAAATAATCTTTCTGTCTTAGACTTGTTTTAAGCTTTTTATAGCCATCAAGAATTGCTATATCCTCCTCGAGTTGGCTAATCAAAGAAAAAATTTGCTGCATAAAGCCATCTATTTCATAAATTACCAAATGATCAATATTTAAAAATTCAGCAGCAATCTCTGCCCCTCTAATAAAATATTCTTTGTCAGTTAATGGCTTAGTTGTATATTTAGTAAGCAAATAATATATGTCGCCATCTTTTTCAGGCTTAACATTAGTTTTAATCTTTGCTATTTTCATTTTTCCAACAATTTTTGCAATATAGATTGAAAAATCACGATACTTTTCATCATCAGGAAAATTATAGAAAGTATACCTAAAGCCAAAATACTTACCATAAGCCTTCATAGTATCATTATAGCCTAATGTTCTATTATTGCAAATAATTGAATGCTCAAAAAACATAAATGATCCTAAACTCCAGCTTGGTTTAATATATTTGACAAATGGCAAATTCATAAACTCCTTATGTGTACCATCAGCATTTAAATCAATAGCTACTATACTAGTTGCACCCATATTAAGCGCAAAATTAATCGGTAAATTATCGTAATATCCACCATCAACAAATTTCTTGTCACCAATTTTACATACAGGAAAGATAGGAAAGCAAGATGCTGAAGCCAAAATATATTTTTTTATTTCATCAGCCTTAATATCTTTAGCTCTAATTTCAACAGGCTTAAAGCCTGGAAATGAAGCTGTTACAATTCCAAAATCAATATCAGAATTTTTTATAGCTTCAGGAGAAATATATTCGTTCATAAGATCCAAAAACGGACCAATATCAACTCCGAAATCTTGAATATATTGTTTTAAAAAAGGCATAAGATCCTGCTTCTTTTTTAAGCTTGTCCTAATAGACTTCTCATCAAGTGTTAAGCCCTTATTCATTATTTTATTAACATTAATAGTATCCCATAATTCATAACATTTTTGATAATCATGTTGAGTAAACATAGCTCCATTAAGACACCCAATTGATGTGCCAGTAACAATATCAAATTTTTCATTTAATTCCTCTAATGCTTGCCAAGCACCCATTTGATATGCTCCCTTTGAACCACCACCACAAAAAACAAGGCCTTTTTTCATTTAGTTTTTTCCTCCTTTTCATGTTTTGAAAATGCGCAACCACAATAATCTTGACGATATAAATTATATTCTTGAGACAATTTTATACTATCTTTATAGCCATCTTCTTTTTTAAAATCTGAAAACAAATATTTAATATTATATTTCTTTTCTAAATTATAGCCTATTTCATTTATCCAGCTTGTTACCTTATATGGTGAAATTGATAATGTTGTTGTAAAATAATCAAAATTATTTTCTTTTGCATACAAAGCTGCTCTTTCAAGACGAAGTGTATAACAATTATAGCATCTCATACTTCTTTCACCTAAAGACTCTAAGCCCTTAACTGCGTTAAGAAATCGATTATAATCATAATCATCAGCAATTATCTTAACATCTAATTTAGCATTATTAACAAAGCTTTTGATTTCTTCAATTCTTTTTTCAAACTCTTCTTTTGGAAAAATATTATCATTAGAATAATATATTGTAATACTAAAATAAGGAGCAAGTAAAAATAATGTATGAGATGAGCATGGAGCACAGCAGGCATGCAATAACAATTTAGGTTTACTTGTCAAATTAGAAATAAATTGTTTAAATTCACTATAATTATTTATCATATACTGCTCCTTTTATAATCTTATTCTAATTATATACTATTTTTAATATTTTTTTAAGTACTATTATCTAAAAAAAATGCATATGCTTAAGCATACACATATTTTTTCTACTTTAAAACCTCTTTAAAAACCCTTAATACATTTTTATAGAATATCTTATCAATATCCTCTTCACTATAGCCTTCCTCTTCAAGAGCTTGTCTTAACATACCAAGCTTTGAACAGTCATTCACGGGTTTTCGACAGCAAGATAACAAAATTTTAGTTAAAAATGAGGAGTTTATATACTACGTATATAATTCCTCTT
>CAKQDS010000054.1 GCA_934229535.1 uncultured Anaeroplasmataceae bacterium | reverse complement strand
TGATCCACTATTAAGCATATTCATTAATATTGTTTCAATTACATCATCATAATGATGGCCAAGAGCAATTTTATTACATCCAAGCTCTTTAGCTAACTTATATAGTGCTCCTCTACGCATTTTTGCACATAAATAACAAGGATTTTTTTCTTGAGCATTTGCAATTTCAAAAATATCTGTATTTTTGATAACAGCAGGTATATTTAATAGCTCTAGATTATTCTTTATAACCTGAAGATTAATTTCATTATATCCAGGATTCATAACTAAATATGTTACTTCAAAATTAAAATCAGAATGTCTTTTAAGCTCTTGGAAAAGCTTAGCCATAAGCATCGAATCCTTACCACCAGAAATACATACACAAATATGATCATTTTCTTTAATAAGCTCAAATTCTTTTATAGCTTTAATAAATTTAGTCCATAAGCCTGAACGATATGTCTTAATAATGGTTCTTTCTATTTCTTGGTATCTTTCCATATAAAACTCCTTAATTTTTCTACTAATTCATCGATTTCTTCTTTAGTTGTAAGCTCACTAATTGAAATTCTAAAGCATTCAAGAGCTCGTTTTTTATCATTATAAACAGCCATAACTATTTTTGATGGCGTATTTTTAATTGAACAAGCAGATTTTTGACTAATATAAATTTCGTTTTGAGATAAATAATTAACTACCTCGAAGCCTTTACGATTTACTATACTCAAATTAAAAATAAATAGATTATTAAATGAATTTATCTTTATTTCTTTAATATCTTTAATCTTGTTTAAAAAATAATTGGCTATTTCCTGCATTTTCAAAACATTTTGTTGCTTATTAATACTCATTAGCTCGATGGCCTTAGCACTTGAGGCAATAAGACCAAGTGGAATACTTCCGCTTCGATAAACACTTGCACTTTCACCACCATGAATAAGGGGTGTTAAAATCGTTGATTTTCTTTTCAAAAGAATTCCGGTTCCAATTAAGCCCCCAAATTTATGAGGTGTGAATGTTAGCATTTCAATTTTATTTAAATCAAAATCATATTTACTAATAGCCTGGGTTACATCCATAAGTAAATGACAATTTTTATATTCGCTAATTATCTTGGTAATTTCTAAATAATCCTCAAGGGTTGCAAGCTCACTATCTAATAAGGTCAAGCAGGCTAATATCGTTTTATTAGTAAGTTTGTTTTTTAAATCCTCAAGATCATTTTTACCATTTGGCATAGTTTTAACAAATTCAACCTCATAGCCTTGTTCCTTAAGATAACCAAGTGTTGCATTTATCGAATTATGCTCTAATTCACTTACTAATATTTTGTTACCAAAGGCACTGTAGGATTTAACAATACCCTTAATTGCTAAATTATTAGCCTCAGTTGCTGATGAGGTATGAATAATATCATATTTATCCTTATCTAATTTTAAATATTTGTAAATATTATCATTACATTCATTTAAAAGCTGCTTTGATTTTTGACCAAGGCTATGCGTACTATTAGCATTTCCTATATAATTTAATTCAACACTATATAATTCATCTAAAACTAATTTCTTAGTTGGATAATTTGCTGCATAATCTAAATATATCATAATTAATTTAAGTCCTTTGTTAAATCATTAATAATCTCACTAGCAATCAATAGCCCACAAGATGCTGGTACAAAAGCCGTGCTACCAGGAACACTTCTTTTTGAGGTCTTTTCACTAGAGATTTCTTTAGGCTTTACTGGATATTCTGTGGAATAAACAACCTTTAATTTTTTAACACGACGTTTTTTGAGTTCATTTCTCATAACTCTAGCAAGAGGATCAATTTTAGTTTTATAAATATCAGAAACTAAGAATGCTTGGGGATTAAGCTTATTTCCAGCACCCATACTAGAAATAATTTTAACATTTTCTTTATTTGCCTTTAAAACTAAAGCAATTTTTCCAGCAACAGTATCAATCGCATCAACAACATAATCATATTTAGTAAAATCAAATTCATTTGCTGTTTCTGGCAAGAAAAAACATTTAAAGGTATTTACCTCACATAAAGGATTAATATTAAGAATTCTTTCCTTCATTACATCAACCTTATATTTACCAATTGTATTTGTTAAGGCAATAATTTGACGGTTTAAATTAGTAATGCTTACAACATCATTATCAATTAAATCAAAATGACCAACACCATTTCTAGCCAAAGCCTCACAAACATAGCCACCAACACCACCAACACCAAAAACAGCAATATGACAGTCCTTAAGATGTTCAATTGCCTCATTACCATATAAAAGCTTTGTTCGAGAAAATTGGTCAATCATTTTATTGTCCTCCTTTTAAAACTATAACATTATAGCACAATTTTTATTTAATTAGAATATTTGTTTAAAAAAATAAGAAATTTGCCAAAGCCAGCTAGGCCAATCATGAATTGAATTCTCATCAAAATAATAAAAATTAGGATGAATATAATTTATACTAAACATATATTCTAAATCCTTCGTTTGAGCAAGGGATGATGCTTCGTAAGCTCCAGCACCTACACTTATATAAATTTTACTTCTTTTATATAAATCTAAATATTCTTTGTTACCACTAATATAGGCAAGACTATCAATAGGTGAATTTAAGAATGTTAATTCATTATGAAAATTTCCAAAGAAAAATGAGGTTTGATATATTCCGCTTAGTGCTAAAACCATATCAACTAAATCTGGTCTTCTAAGAAATAGATTCATTGCCTGATAAGCCCCAAGAGAAACACCAAAGGTCATTAATTTTTCATTATTATTAATCATTGGAATAAATTCATTAGCAACATAATTAAAATAATCCTCTTGATATTTAATTATTTCGTTAGGACTTTTATTTGAGCTAAATGATAAATAATCAATTGCATCAATACAAAAAATTTGAACCTTTCCACTTTCAATAAGTTCTTTGATACTAGTTATCATCCCTCTATCCTCATATTCATAAAATCTGCCATTTTGACTAGGAAAAAATAAGCATTTTTTACCACTACTACCATAGATTTTATATTCCATTTCCCTATTTAAATAATATGAATAACTTTTTTGATATCTAATTTCCATTTAATCATCAATTCCTTTAAATCAATTATATCACATTAACAAAAGTCAAACAAATTAAATTGATCCATTTAACAATTATAAAAGCCGACTACATAAATAACTTAATATATAATCGGCTTTTTATTATTTATAAATCAATCACATTTTATAAACAACATTTTTTAATTGACATTCACATGAATATCACTTTTAGCAATTTTATTTATCATTTTTAATTTTAATCTTTAAATCTTTAAGTAAACAAAACAATTCTCCCATCCCTAAAGTGTAATACCATCTTATTATATATTTTTTTTCATTTGTAACTAATACAATCTTAGGCCTTTTGAATGTATAATAAGATTCTTTAGCAATTATTGAATCATAAAATATAGTTTTTTTAAAGCCAAAAAAATTATAATAAACAACCTTGTCAGATTCAATAACCACTTTGTAATTACAGCTTAATGAAAGCAAAATATAAGCAAGTATAGTGCATAAAATATATAAAATTGTTCCAATAGCTAAATTATATGTTGAAAAGTACAAAGCATCGTCAGCAGAGTATCCAATAAAAAGGACAATAGCATAAAAATAACATATAACACCCAAAACAAAAATATAATTATCAACCATACATGTTTTTTTGTTTTTTTTAAATCTCTTAATCATTATAAAAAATAAAATAATATAAACAATTGAGCCAATAATTCTTAATACTAACATACCATTTATCTCCATTCAAAAACTTTATATAAAAAAGTGGACATACTTGTTGCAAATACTACATTTGATGCATATTTAATAGAACTTGAAACGAATGTTTTCTTTACAGCGATTATTTTTGCTGAATACATTGCATTTTTTCTAATTGAATTATGATTTGCCAAAACAAATGTTTTACTTGTTTTGTATTTTCCTAAATTATCAACAACATTAGCTCCTGAACCAGAAATAGCACCACCAATACCACCTATAATTAGTGCTGAAATTGCTTTCAACCAATTAACATTATTTCCGTTTATTTTATCATCAGCTATACTTTGAAAAGAAGATAAAATGCCACCAAAGATAATTGAATATGCAAGATTAATTGAAGTGCATGAAATTAAACCACTAAATCCACCAAATAAAGCATCTAAACAAACCTGACCATAATTAATATTTTTAAATCCATTTGCAAAACCTTGTGATATAATTGATGAAACAGCTCCTATACCTGCTCCAATTGCGAAGCCAATACTAAAAGCAACAATGGTTGAAATTGCAAAATCCCCTTCAGGATCATCATACATAATAGGATTATTATTACAATAAGCATATAAATTTAAACCAGTTATATTATTTATATCTAAATATGCTACATCATCTATTGA
>CAKQDS010000053.1 GCA_934229535.1 uncultured Anaeroplasmataceae bacterium | reverse complement strand
TTGTGTTGTTCCTTATATGTCTAAATATTTATAAAATTATTCATTTTTACCTATTGACATATTACCGGTATGCTTTTAAAATATCATCAAACACATCAATTATATAATATTTGCTTATTATTTTCAAGCAAGAAAATATTATCTACTTTGAATAAAAAGCTCATTATAGGCTTTAATTGCCGCCTCAATTGATTTTTTTGCTTCTTCACAGCCTAATATTTCTGTAACAAGGGTAGCTTTTTTTTCTTCTAATTGCTTATATACTGTGAAAAAATGTTTAATTTCAGCAAATAAATGAAGAGGTAATTCCTTTATATCGTTATAGCAATTCATTGCTGGATCATTTTCGCAAACTGCAATTATTTTTTCATCGATTTCTGAATTATCAATCATTTTAACTACACCTATTGGTTTACACCTAATAAGTGACATAGGACAAAAAGAAAAATCACCTAAAATTAAAACATCCAATGGATCCTTATCATCAGCATAGGTTCTAGGTATAAAGCCATAATTTGCTGGATAATGAGTTGACGTATATAATATTCTATCAAGCATAATTAGCCCTGTTTCCTTATCCATTTCGTATTTTAGCTTACTTCCCTTTGGTATTTCTACACATGAAATAAAATGATCCTTATTAACCCTATTTGGATTAATATCATGCCATATATTCAATTTAAACAACTCCAATCTATAATAACGTCTTTCAATTAACTAAATTGTATCATAAATTAATAAAAAATAAAAGCCATTTTTAAATAAAATGACTTAATTAAATGAATCATGCATAATTTTTAATGCATTTTTTTCTAATCTTGAGACCTGAGCCTGAGAAATATTTAATTCTAATGCTATTTCACTTTGCGTTTTATCCTCATAATAGCGATGATAAATTATTCTTTTTTCCCTTTCATTTAAACGCGAAAATGCTTCCTTTATCATTTGATTTTTAGCCCAGTTTTCCATAATTTGATCATTAGAGCCAATTTGGTCCTCTAATTCTATAATATCTCCACCATTATCATAGATTGGTGTTGACATACTTATTGTATCTTGAATAGCTTCTAAAGCTAAAACTACATCCATTGATTTCGCTTCAAGAAAGGCTGCAATTTCCTCAATTGATGGTTCTCTATGATTTTTACGTTGAAATTCATCCTTATATGCTAGAGCCTTATACGCTAAATCCTTATAAGATCTTGAAACTTTTATAGAGCTATTATCACGTAAATGACGTTTTATTTCTCCAATAATCATTGGCACAGCATATGTTGAAAATTTAACATTAAAATTCATATCAAAATTATCAATGGCCTTCATAAGTCCAATACAGCCAACTTGAAATAAATCACTTTGGCTTTCATGCCTATCGTTAAACTTTTTTAAAACACTAAGCACAAGCTTCAAATTTCCTTCAATCATTTTATCTCTTGCTACTTGATCGCCAGCTTTAATTTTAATTAATAAATTATTCATTTCCTCATTTGATAATATCTTTAATTTAGATGTATCTACCCCAGTTATTTCCACCTTATACATTCTTTTCACCTCATTTTATTATTTGAGGATTTTACCATTTAATACTAAATCTTAATTACTAATAGCAAGTTTTTTTTCCATCTCTAGCTTTATCTTATCAAATATTTTCTTTTCTAGTCGAGATATGTATGATTGTGATATACCAAGTAATATTGCTACCTCCTTTTGGGTTAGTGCCTCAACTCCAAAAAGACCAAACCTCATACTAATAATTTCTCGTTCACGAGGTTTTAATTTCATAATAGCTTCATACATAAATCTTTCCTTTTCTTTTTTAACAATAATATCAAAAATTAAATCCCCTGGATTAGCAATAACATCCTCTAAAAGTAATTCATTCCCATCTCCATCTACATTTAACCTATCCTCTAAGGATACCTCATTTCTAATTTTGCTTGTCTTTCTTAAAAACATTAATATTTCATTTTCAATACAACGCGAAGCATAGGTTGCAAGCTTAATATTTTTATCACTTTTGAATGTTTCAACCCCCTTAATTAAACCAATTGAGCCAATTGAGACTAAATCCTCAATACTAGTTTTAGGTGAATCAAATCTTTTAGCAATAAAAACTACTAAGCGCATATTATGCTCAACTAAAACATTTCTAGCATTAAGATCTCCTTCCTTAACTAGCAATAAATATTTATTCTCCTCTTCTTCAGTTAAAGGCTCTGGTAATGAAAAATTAAAATAGCAAATTTCTTCTTTTTTCTTAAATAAGCTAATTAACCACATAATTATTTTAAACATATTATCCCCCTATAGTTTCAAGGCCAATTAATGCATCATAGCCAATATTTGCATAACTTAAATAAGCATCAATTTTTCGATAAACTCCTCCAATCTTAATTTCTAAACAATCAGCTTTATAAACATCAATCACTCCCTTATTTATTGCTCCAGAAATTTTCATATTTCCAATCTTTTTGATAAGGAGCTTTTTATTTTTAACTAAAATAATAGGAATAAAATTATATTTTAAGAAATTTCCAGTATCTAAATAAGCAATTATGTTATAGCATTTTTTATTTATAGTTATCTTTAATTCATAATTAAGACATTTATGATTAAAATATATTTTTTTATATGCATAAATTAAAGAAATTATTACCATAATAATTATAGATATCAATATTGCTATTATTCGGTAGTTTAAAATAGTATAAAGTACCTCATTGATTCCACCAATACTCATATTAAATACTAAATAAATAAAAAAACAGGTTAAAGAATTTTTATTTATAAAGCTAAATGGTATATAAGAAATTAAAAAAATAAAGAAATATTTAAACTTTTCTAGCTGATAAGGCCTAATAAGATACAAGACAACATATATAATATCAAGAATTGCTGATAAAATAATTTTGTATGTAATCGGTTTAATTCCTGTAACATACGATGTTAGCCTTATAAATACTAAGTGAATAAGGACATTAATAAGTACTATAACCTCTATATATTCCATATTAATTATCACCTACCTGCATTATAGTCTAATTGAATTTAAAAAAATGTAGAAATAATTACATAAAAAAAAGGAAATCATCGACGATTTCCTCATTTTTATTAGCTTATTTTATGCTATTAACTATTTCTAATACTTCATTCTTCAATAGCTGAAGCTTACTCTTAGCATCATCTTCACTATTGCCCTTTACACCGTAGTAAACCTTAAGCTTTGGCTCAGTTCCAGATGGACGAAGGACAAACCACATATTATCATTCAAATAATATTTGATTACGTTACTAATAGGTAAATCAATATGACTATCCTCATTTGTTAGATAATCATGCTTATTTTGAAGCTTGATATCATCTTTAACCTCAATCTTAAAATCCTTAAGAATAATTTCATTTTTTCTAAAGTAATCCATTATTCTTTGAATTTTAGCTTGACCATCTAGTCCACTTAAGCCAATATTAGTTATATCTTCTTTATAGTAGCCATATTTTTTATAAATGGCCTCTAAAGCGTCAACTAAATCCATACCCTTTTCATAGTAATAAGCAGCAGTTTCACAAAGCATTAAAATTGCCTGAATTGAATCTTTATCTCTAACACATGGTGAAATTAAGCAGCCATATGATTCCTCAAAGCCAAACACATATGTGCCCTTTCCTTTTTCCATTTCTCTAGCTTTCTCACCAATATATTTAAATCCTGTTAAAGTAATTTCAACCTTCATTCCATATGCTTTTGCAATAGCAACCGGTAATGTTGATGAAACATTTGTTGTAAATACATAGCCATCACTTGGCAAAGTATTTTGCTCCTTCTTAGTCATTAATAAATATTCAAGAATGACAGAAGCTGTTTGATTACCAGTAAATAAAACATATTCATTATTATGTAATACAGCAATTCCTAATCTATCAGCATCAGGATCAGTAGCTAAAACAATCTTTGCGCCAATTTTTTTAGCAAGCTCGATTGCTTCATCATATGCTTCCTTATTTTCAGGATTAGATGTTTTAACACCACTAAAATCAGGATCTGGAGTCATTTGACAAGGAAGTGGTGTTACATCATAGCCAACACTTCTTAAAACCTGTGGGGCAAAAACCTGTCCAGTACCATGAAGTGGTGTATAAACTAATTTAAAATCCTTTTTAAGGTTTGGACGCATAATAATCTTCTTAACCTCATTAATATAGACATCATCCACATCCTTACCAATATATTGAATCTTATCATGGTTTTTACTATGATCAATTGCGAACATATCCTTGACTGCTTCAATTTCCTTAATTACCTTATCTGCTTCATCAGGAACAAGCTGACAACCAGTTTCATCATAAATTTTATAACCATTATATTCCTTAGGGTTATGACTTGCAGTAATCATAATACCACCAACACAGCCAAAATGTCTAACTGCAAAAGATAATTCTGGAGTTGGTCTTAAATCCTCAAATAAATAAACCTTAAAGCCTAAGGTAGTTAAAACCTCAGCAGATATTCTTGAAAACTCCTTTGAAAAATGACGATTATCATGAGATATTGCTACTCCACGGTTAAATGCGTCATTAAATCTTGCAAGGTACTTACCAAAACCATAGGTTGCCTTCATTACAATATAAATATTCATTCTATTAGTTCCGGCACCAAGTATACCTCTTAAGCCACCAGTTCCGAAAGCTAAATCATTTGTGAAAGCCTCCTGTAATGCTTTATCATCCATTTCTTCAATTTCTTTTTTTAGTTTTGAATCCAAATTTTGATTTTTAAGCCATAAATCAGCCTTTTCTTTATAATTCATTTTAAACGCTCCTCGTATAATATGTAGTGTAGATTTAGACCTTGGATAAGTCTAACTACATATTAGTATTTTTGAAGTCCTAG
>CAKQDS010000052.1 GCA_934229535.1 uncultured Anaeroplasmataceae bacterium | reverse complement strand
CCAACTTATTTATAGCTCGCAACCCTTTAATTTTAGAGTTTCCGAGTATTGGGCAACCCATCTAATTTAGAGTACCTCTTTTTTTAATTCTTTTAGATAATCAGCTAATATTTTTTTAATTTGAAGATTGTTTAATCTTGTAGCAAGCTCTATAGGCGTATAGCCATATTTATCAGTTTGCTCAATATAATTCTTATGTAAATTATTTTCTACTTCAAAAATATTTTCTAATATTACAGCATGATGAAGTGGATATAATCTAACATATTCTTTATTATTAGCTTCTTTTTCTTTAATATAATCTTTAAATGCTTGGTATTCAGCAACATCATATAAGCCTTCATCATATGAGTTAACTAAATCTAAAATTGCCCCTTTAGCTACTAGTAAAGAAAAAATTTCCCTATTTCCATTTTTAGTAGCATAAAAAATTGGAGTTTCCTTTGCCTTGTTTTTAGCATTTACAAAAACATCATATTTAAGTAAATATTCAACCATTGGCAAAGAATTAATTTTACATGCTAAATGTAATAATGTGTCATTAAAATAATTTGTTGTTTTGAAAAAAGAATCATTCTTCTTTGCAAAAAAATCAAACAAGGTTAAATTTTGAGATCTTAATAATGCAAAATAAATATCCTCATCATTAGTGTTTTTACAATCAAGTGTTTCCATATGATTTTCTAAAAACAAAGAAACAATCATACCTCTTCCTAAAAAGCAAGCCTTGTAAAAGGGTGTTTCACCTAATTTATTAGTTAAAAGATAATTCGCTTTCATTTTTATTAATGCTTTTAAAAATCCAATTCGATTATAATATACACATAGCATTAATGGTGTTTCACCATCATAATTTTGCAAATTAATGTCAGCATAATTTTCAATTAAAAAATCAAAAATTTCAATTTGATTATATTTAATTGCTAAATGTAAAAATGAATTACCTCTATCATCAGTCATTGAGATATCAGAATTTGCAAGATAAGCTCTTAATTCAACTAAATTACCCTGTGCTACATAAGTAAAAGGAATATCCATTAACTTCCACACTCCTTTCTACACATATTAATGTAATCTCAATTATTTAACTGATTCTTTTAAAACCTTACCAGCCTTAAATGCAGGTGACTTTTGACCTGGAATAGAAATATCCTCACCAGTTCTTGGATTTCTACCAGTTCTAGCTACACGATTTCTAACCTCAAATGTACCAAATCCTGATAATACTACCTTCTCACCACTTGCAAGTGCATCTTGAACAGTATTAAAAAATGCATCTAAAATTTCTTCTGTAGCCTTCTTTGAGACATTAGCCTTATCGGCAACAATTGTAATAACTTCAGCCTTATTCATACGTTTCTCCTTAAAATTAAATTGACTATTAGTCGACACACTTATTATATCAAAATAAAATTGATATTGCAACATTATTTTAATTTTAGGAAATTAGCATATAAAAATTTATTTTTTAATAATGTTTATAGCAAAAAGGAACTCTCTATTTTGAGTTCCTATAATATAATAGCAATAAAGCCATTATTATTAGCATTTACAACCTTATTTAGAATATTTTTAATCTTATCCTTTGATTTATCGGAAATTCCACAAACCTTATTTTTCATTGAATCATTTAAGATATCAGATAATTTCCTACCAAAGAATTCTTGATTCCAAACCTCATCATTATTATCCTTATTCACTAAGCCTTCAATAATGTTTTCTGATTCCTTAGCACTACCTACCATCGGGGTAAATGTTGAATTTACATCAACCTTTATTAAATGAATTGAAGGAGCAATTGCCTCAAGCTTTACTCCATAATTACCATTTTGCTTTAAAATAGTAGGAGCTAAAAGCTTCATTTCTTCTTTAACAGGTGAGGCAACACTATACCCCTTTTCTTTACATTCTAAAAGAGACTCGCCTATTTCATCATAGACCTTAATAGCCTTCTTACATTTATATAGATAGGCTAAGAAGTCTACTCGATTATTTATTGAATTATCTAAAAGCTCATTAACTATTTCCTCATATTTGTCACTGGCTATTTCCATTTTTATTGAAACCTTTGCTTCCCCAGGTGAAAATAAGGTCATTTCCACATTAGAAAACAAATTAGCTTCTTTAATTGAATCAACAATATTATTTACATCCTTAATTTTAGTATAATTACCTCTTATATTAATTAAAAGATCATCAATTTGCTTTTTAATAGGAACATCATCACCAATAACCTCTAAATAATCAGGTAACAATAGCTCTAATTCTTCAATTGGAAATTCCTTCAAAGCTTCCTTTAGTATTAAATCACAATCATCTTCTGTCATTTTTAAAACATTTACTACAACAACACCAACATTATATTTTTCACTTAGTTCCTCTTTAAGCTTTAATGCGCTATCACTTTTAGGATCAGCCACATTTAAAACAATAACATAGGGTTTCTTTAATTCTTCTAAGATAGGAATAAGCTTTGCCTCCACTGCCTCATACTCATAGCGCTTAAAATCGCCAAATGACCCATCACTTGTTACATATATTCCTAAATTTGCATGATTATATATAACCTTTTCTGTTCCTATTCTTGCTGCCTCTTCAAAAGGAATAGACTCATCAAACCAAGGTGTTTTAACTAGTCTTGGCCCATCATCGCCCTCATAACCTATTGCTGATGGGATAACGCTACCTACACAATCAACAAGTCTTACATTCATTCTTGTATCCTCACTAACCTTAATTTCTAAAGAATTTGCTGGGATAAATTTAGGCTCAACTGTCATTATCTGCTTACCATCTGAGCATTGTGGCAATTCATCTAATATCTTATGCTTAGTAAAATCATCATCAATATATGGTAAAACCTTCAGCTTAAAAAAGGTATTTATAAAGCTTGATTTACCACTTCTTACCGAACCAACCACTCCTAAATAGAAATCATTATTCATTCTATTAGATAGGTTATTCATTGCTATATCATTCATTAAAATTCCTCACTCTCATTGTCAATAAATAATATGCATGCTATGTTATTTATATGCAAAAAAAATCAGCCATAAAAGTGACTGATTCTAAAATTGTTATTAAATTTTAATAATGATTATTAAGCACCAACAAATATTGTTCTTACATTATTGTCAATTGTTAAAATCATACAATTTCCATTAGTAACAGGAGTTGAAGAAACTGCAGAAACAATCTTATTTAGTGCTTCATCTGTGAAAATATTTTCATCCTTAATTGCTTTATATGCATCTTCAGCCTTATCACCACTAAATTCAATAACGATTGCATAAGGAATGTTCTTTAAAACTGTACCATCCTTGCTAACAATGAATACACCATCAATACCATTTTCCTTTAAATCAGCTTTCTTTTCCTTTTCAATTTTGTATTCAGTCCAAGTGTAGCCTTCCTTTGTGAATGCCTTCTTTACCTTACCAACAGTTGAACAGCTTGCAAGGCCAATTAGTGTAAATACACATACAAATACAAGTAATACTCTCTTTAAATATTTCATCTCTATCATCCTTTCTATCTTAATTATACACTAATTTTTTACTAATTCAATAATTTTTATATAAGATGTGATATATTTTTATTTATAGTATTCATTAGTTAATTCTTATGGCACACTAGCATCAATGATTTTGTATTTGTAAATGGTATTATTGAAGTGTAGTTTTATTATTGACATTTACATAAATTTACTTTTTTAATTTTCAATGCAATTTTTATCGAGTCTCTAATATTGTATTTATTTTATTTTTTACTATTTCTGAAATAATCAGCCAAAATTCTTCACTATAATTAAAGAAGAATCCTCTTATTCCTTTTCGTTTTGAATTTAAGAATTGCCTTTCTATGTATGGATTAATATGGAAACATTCATTATTAAATATTAAATTAATATCCAACTCATCAAATTGTTCCCATACATAAATTTTTAATTTGAATGTTTTATTTTGAAAAATATAGTGATTTCCATGATTTTCTTCAAAAGATAATGAACATTTATAGTCATTTATCAAATAATCAAAAGCTTTTATTATTTTATTTTCTTTCATTGAACATCTCATCTCCTTAGAAATCTAAATGATATATCCATTTCCAAATGTTCCTATTCTTCCAAATGGTTATCGTAATTCTTTCCGTGATATAACTTGAACTCCTTATAGTTCTTGCAGTGTCTATACCTATGTCAACGACTTTATATCCACTTCTTAACTTTCCGTATAGCCAGGCTATATTAGTTGATTTTCCTCCTATTTCAGCAAGAACTTCACCCCCTTACCCAAACTGGATAATCTATCATAAGCTTTAAATCCATCGTAAAGATTGTCAGTTGCATTTAAAAATTGAAATATAGTTTACCTAGTTTTGCCTGTAAAAGTAATTTGCTATTATTTATTCTTTTTATTTTCTTTTCTAAATTTTCTTAATTGTTTCATCTCTTCCTTTTCTTCTTTAGTGAATTTAAACTCGTTATAATCAACAATTTCCCACCAAATAGCAATAACAAGGAAGTATATAATACTAATACCAAAAATGCATAACATTGTGATTATAAACACTTTCGCTGGAACAACATTTGTAATAACTCTATTAGCAAATATATCTACAAGTAATAAGACTAAACTTAGAATTGCTAATAATAGAAATACATAAAATGGAACAATTTTAAAATAATTGCAAGGATAATGCTCCCTATCTTTAAATTTTATTATTTTTCTAAATATCGAATCATCTTTAACTCTATATTTATATTTTAATTTCGTTGACAATGGTCTTCTAGTATCAAGACACATAGCAAATGTTACTAATAAAATTGACCATATAGTTCCAACTAAATATGACAATTCCATATTATTCCTCCTAGAATCCCCAATCAATTTGTCCTAAGCCATAGCTTAATCCATATGTTGCAGCCGT
>CAKQDS010000051.1 GCA_934229535.1 uncultured Anaeroplasmataceae bacterium | reverse complement strand
ATATCAGGATTATATAAATATGTTGATAGTATAATAAGCTTAGCTAGTGCCAAAGCCTATAATATTAATCTAAATACCAATGTTAATGTAAAGGGCTATAACTTAAATGTATCTGGTAATATTTATTTGGATAAGGAATTAAATATAGCAGGTGAAATAACATTAAGTTATAATAATGAAGAATATAAGCTAACATTAGAAATGGTTGATAAGGTAATATATCTTCATTTCAATGAATTAAATTTCCAATTAGATTTAAATGATTTTGATTCTTTGAAAAATCAAATTGAAAAGATAACTGCATTCTTTGATATTAAGATGATTGATATAGATGAAATTATTAATTCTATTTATCTTATTGATAATAATGGAAATCTAATGATTAAAAATAGCTTGTTAGATGTTTTAGTAGATAATATAACTAATGGTCTTTCATTAAAAGGTAATAATTTTTCTTTAAATGTAACATATACTGATAAGAAAGATGTTGTTATACCTACAGCAAAATATCTAAATGTTAATGCTTTACTTGCATCTGGCTTGATTGATAATTTACTTGCTGATGGTCATACAATAAGCTTCAGTTTAAGTGTTAATGCTTTAAAACAGGAAATTAATGTTTCTGGTTTACTTGAATTAAGTATTAAGAATAAGGAATTATCTGGCTATGTCAATATAAATATACTTGAACATATATATAAAATTAATATTAATTATGTAAATAATTATCTATATTTAGGCATTGGTAATAGTGCTGTTATGCTTACATTTGCTGAAATATTAAGATTGATTAATATTAAGATTGATTTGAATACATTATTTGATTATATGAGCTTTGAAAATAATTCATTAGCCGTTGGTATTAATGGTAGTCAGTTTAATCTTCCTAATTTAGATGTAACATTGAGTATTAATGATAATATAAATATTAATATTGCAAATATCATTACTGACAACATTTCTGTAACTGGTCTTGCTATAAGTATGGATAAGTCCGATGTTAGTATCAATAATAGCTTCAATTATGCAAATGTTTTTGAATATGAGGATTTAAATTTACTTTTAAGAAATATTAATAATTACGTATCAGGCTTTAATGATGGTATTGTTATTAATTTAATGCTTGAAGCATATGGACTTAATATTAATGGTAAAGTTATTTTTGATGAAAATAAAAATGTTTATGCTACACTAAGCTTAATTAGTAATGATACAACTATTAGTATTAATGTATGGTATCAAGATAACACATTATATTTTAATTTGAATGATTTAAGATTTAAGGTTGATGCTTCTAATTTTGATGTAATAATAGATACAGTTAAAGAATTAATTGCTTCATTTACTGATGATATTGATTTAAATGCTAAGCTTTCAGATTTATTAGAAGGACTTGAGATTATAGTTGAAAAATACAGTAATAATCAAAATGAATTTATTATCAATTCTATTATTTCAATTTTAAGCTTTGAAGGAATAAGGTTTAACATATCTTTAGGAAGCAATGAAATTGGATTAAATGGTATTATAAATGATGATTTAAAATTGAATTCAGCAATTATTAGTTTTACTAAAGAAAATGTTCCAAGCATTAATGGCGAATATTTAGATACAATGTATATTGTAGAATTATTCAAAAATCTTGAGGTTGGTGTATCTTCAACTGGAACTTTAAGCTTAAAGGCTATGAAGTATGATATTAAATTACCATATAGTATGTTATTTAGATTAGATTTAATCGAATTATTAAAAGGCCAAAATTTATTTGAGGGCTTAGAGCTTGAGCTTACAATTACTTCAATGAACTATGATCCGATAATTTTAACTATATCAAAGGGCTATTTATATTTAGATTCAATGGAGACTAAATTTAAGTATGAATTGCCAAAATATAACATTAATGATTTATTGAATATAGAAAAGACTAATGAAAATGACAAGGTAGATATTTCAAGTATTATTTCTGAAGTTTGTTCTTATATTTCTAATATTATATTTGTAAGTAACTCAAGTAAGCTTACAATAACTCTAAATGATGAGCTTTTAGCTATTGTAAATAGTAAACTTGCAGAATTAATACCTATGGACATAAAATTAGAAAATGCTATGTTTGTTGTTAGTCTAGGTTCATCTAAAGCTGATTTTGATATTAGTGCAGCTATTAATGTTATGAATATTGGTATAGCAGTAAGCTTATCAACTCAAACTAAAGCTTCTACTTATAATACGGTATTGACGGAAGCCTCAAAGAATGATTTTATTTTGACTACTGATTTTAGTGAGCATCCATTTGTAATAAGAGTAAAAGATATTATCAAAATGGTAAAAGGATTTAGTAGCTTAGATTATGCTAATAATGGTCAAAACTTTAACATTAATATACCACTTGATGTTGATAGTGGCTTAGTTGATACAGTTAATGTAAGTGGTAATTTAGGATTATATTTAGATGTTAAGAATATTTTAAATGGTGGAGACATTTTTGAATCATTTAAGATGGCTGCTAAAGTAAATATTAAAGCTAAGATGCCTTGGTATTTAGCAGGTGCTAAGGTAAATATTAATGTTGAAATATTTGCAATTGGTGATGGATTCTTATATGTTATTGTTAATGGCGATGCTGTTGGTATTAACTTTGATATTACCGAGAAACTAATTGACTTAAAGGGTGAATTAACAGAGGCTACAGGATCTACTAGCGAGGAATTAACAGAAATATTCTTAAATGATTTGTTAAATCAAGTTATTAATGGATTTACTACTTCATCTACTGATAAGACATGCAATTTGACATTATCGCCAACAGCTGTTAAGGTTGTTAATAAATTATGGCGTTCCTTAGTTGATATGGTTAATGAACAAATTGCAAGTGTCAACAATTCAACTTTAACTTCGTTAATTAATGGTATAAAGAATTTTAATATGGATATAACTGGCTTCAGTCTTGATTATAATGCAAATGATGATGATACATTTAAATCACTTGTTATCACATTGTCAGGATACAGACATAATACCTATGATAAAACAGCTTTAGTTATAACTTTAACTCATAGTGGTGAATTAGCTTCTAACTATTTTGATAGTTATGTTGAAAAATCAAACAGTTCAAATTATAAAACTGCTCGTGAAGAAATTATTGCAATAAAAGAAGAGGTTAAAAAGCTTGGTGAATTTAGATACACTGAAGAATATTATAATCAAGCTAAAAACGTCTTAAATCAAATGAATAATATGAGTGAGCTTGCAAAGAATTCTTATAAAAATCAAAGTGTTGCTAATGGTATTGCTTATTATGATGAATTGACATCTAGTAAAAATTACTTATATGAGGTTATTAATGCTTACAAAGAAAATGATTTGGCTACAATTTTAACTTCATATCAGGAGCAAACAATTAATGGTTACAAGGCTTATGATTATTTCGTAAAAAATTTAGGAGTAATTTCTGAAGAAGATTTAACAACATTCTTATATGTTTATAATGAGGTTGCTAAAGCTGAATTAAGTGATTATGCTCAAAAAGTAAATGAATTTGAAAAGAAAAATGTTGATTTTACAGATGAAGATGAACTTATTTCTTATCGTAATGAATTGAACACTTTATATAATGAATTCTTAGATTTAAGAACTACATATCAAACAGCATTTATGCAATTTTATAGTGATGAGTACAATAAATTAATGGATTTAGTTAAAAACTATAATGATGTTGTTGTTTCACACATCAATAGCCAAATCTATGATTATGTATCAGAAGGCTATGATTTAACAAATGCTATGGCTAAATATAACGAATTGAACTTTAACAATAGATTAAAATATGCACTTGATTCTTGCGACGAAATAGTTTGGAATGTACTAGATTCATATATCTATTCAAATTATATATATTCTTTTGATGCAAGTGTTGGCGCTGTAACTATGAATCAAGCTGCCAGTGATTACGTTTATGAAATTGTAAGACTTCAAAACGAATATAGTAAATTTAGTGATGAATTTAAGGCTATGAGTAAGGCTGATATGCAAGCACTTAGTGATATGTTTGAACCATCTAAGGTTAAATATAAAGAAGAGGTTGTTGAATTACTTAATAAGTTTAATTTAACATATACAGTTGCTGACTCTGGTTATTTTAAGGATGATAATCTTCATTATTATAATTATGAAGCAATTACCTTTGATGCATCAATGAAAGAGACAGCAGCAAGAGTTATTGAACTATATACCTTAGGTAATAAGGCAGGAATTGATATTTCATCAACAATAAATGATGGTAATTATTATTTGATATTTAAGATTGTTTATGCTATGTATAGCTTTGATAATGCTGTGTTAAATAAATCATTAGATGACATAGCTTTAATTACAGATTTTATGAATTATGAAACATATGATACATATACCTTCAAAAAGAGATGGGGAACAATGTGTATTGATACAACAACAAATCATAAATTTATAGAATTATTTAGTAATGCAAAATCTGGAAGCTATGCTTATACAATTTATCAAGAATATCAGGCTTTATTAGTCTAAAAAATAATGGAAGAAATGTGCTAATTTCTTCCATTTGTTTTTGTTATATGTTATACTATTAATAGTAATGGAGATAGTAAAAAAATGTATGATGAAATGTTAAAATTTGTTAAGGATACCTTAACTGAAAGGGGAGGAATCAAAAGCAAAAACATCTATCATCCATTTAGAAACCGTTATGAGCATACAAAAAGAGTTTTTAAATGGTTAGAAAGAATTATGCCTGATTGTCCTAATTGTGATAGGGATGTTGCAGCAATAGCCACTATATTTCATGATGTTGGCTATGGTGGTAATGAATTTAAAACTCACCACGCAGAGAGAAGTACAATTATATTTAGAAAATATGCTCAAGATAATCTAGATTTGCCTAAAGAGAAGCTTGAACAAATTGAACAAATTATTTTGTGTCATTCTGATAAGTCATTAATCTTAAATGAAAAAAGTAGTGATGAATTAGTTTTAATGCTTGAGGCTGATCTTCTTGATGAAGAAGGAGCATTAGGAATAGCCTTTGATTTGTTATCAGCTGGTGCAAAAATGCCTACATCATATCAAAATGGTTTATTAGAAATTATGTCGCATACTGCTCATATTATGGGACAAAATCCTATGAAAACACCAATAGCTAAAAAATATTGGGAAGAAAAGAAGCAATTGGTAAAAACATTTATTGATGCTTATTCATTTGATATGGAATGATAAAAAAAGGAAGTTGACTAGAAATTGTGGTTCTTACTCATAAGTGGGTAGATCAATATTATACTTTGTAAAATGACACTTTAAATGGTGTCATTTTCTTTTAA
>CAKQDS010000050.1 GCA_934229535.1 uncultured Anaeroplasmataceae bacterium | reverse complement strand
TTTGTGTTGTTCCTTATATGTCTAAATATTTATAAAATTATTCATTTTTACCTATTGACATATTACCGGTATGCTTAAAAATATAATTTAATTATACAACAAGAAAAATATATTTCAAGAAATTATCTTGTTAACAGCCTAAGATTGCTATATAATTTTAAATAAAGATGGAGGCAAAATTATGTCGTTTTTTTACCTGACAATTTTCATTATTTCAATTATATTATTATTACTTCTTCTTACAATTTATAAAAAGCAAGCAGGAATCTATTTTATTCTAATTTTTGTTCTTACAGTAATTTCAGCATTTGGCTATTTAGAACTCTACACAATAGATAACCTTAATTTAAAGGATAAAGCTATTTTAGCTAATACCATTACCTATATAGGTGGCTGCTTTATTCCTATTTTAATGCTTACATCTATTTGTGATCTTACCAATTTCAAAAAGGGGAAATATTTAAAAATCTTGTTTTTTGTAATTGCAACCATTATTTTTTCATTTGTTTTAACTAATAATATTCATCACCTATTTTATAAAAGCATTGAGCTTATTAAAGTAGGCAATCATTATCAATTAAAGAAGGAATATGGTATAATGCATACCATTCATTATATTTATCTTTCCTTAATAATTGCTTCTATTATTTTTGTAGCAATTAAATCATTTAATAATAAGGCTAATGTTCCCTTTAAAACAAGCCTTGCTGTATCAACAATACTTCTAATAAACATTCTAACATTTTTTATAGAAAAAATAATTAATTCAAGCTATGAGCTTATTGGACTTGCCTATATATTATCAGAAATAATTCTTTTATTTCTATTTAAAAAAATGCGACTATATGATGTTTCAATGCTAACTACATCTTCACTAGATAATGATAAATTCTATGGTTTTATTGTTTTAGATCATCACCATCATTATTTAGGAGCAAATAAAACTATCAAGGAATGGTTTCCTGAGGTAAACAAAATAAATATTGATCATCATATTAATGATAGCTCGATCTTTTTAAAATCTATTCATGATTTTTCCAAAACTAATAAAAAACAAGATACTATTATCAAACAAAATGAGAAATATTATAAGCTAGATTATCAAATTTTGTATAACACTCGTAAAACAAAAATATTTGCTTATATCATAATTTGCTCTGATGATACCAAGAATCAACAATATTTAAGCTTATTAAATAATTATAATGAAAAGCTAGAAGCCGAGGTTTTATTAAAAACCAAGCATCTTAAGGAAATTCAAAATGATATAATTTTAAGTATGGCCAATATTGTTGAAAATAGAGATTTAAACACAGGTGGTCATATTAAAAGAACAAGTGATTGTATAAAAATATTTGTTCCAGAAATTAAAAAAAGTGGATTATATAACTATAGTGATGACTTCTATAATGATGTAATTATGGCTGCACCTCTTCACGATTTTGGGAAAATTGCTATTCCGGATAGCATTTTAAATAAGCAAGGAAAATTTACAGATGAGGAATATAATATTATGAAGCTTCATCCTATTAAAGGAGCCAAAATTGTTGGTGAAATACTTCAAAGCTCTGAGGATGAATATTTTCGAAAAATAGCTGTAAACATTGCCTATTACCACCACGAAAAATATGATGGTAGTGGCTATCCATCTAAGCTTAAAGGTGAAGAAATACCTTTTGAGGCTAGAATAATGGCACTTGCTGATGTGTTTGATGCCTTAGTTTCAAAGCGCTGCTATAAGGAAAAATATAGCTATGAAAAAGCCTTTAATATTATTAGTGAATCACTTGGTACTCACTTCGACCCAACACTAGGTAAGATATTCTTAAATTGTCGTGATGATTTAATAACATATTATGACAAAGTTTCGGATTAATAAGATATTTAAATATTTAATTTAATATGGTATAATTATAAAGTAATAGAGAGTATATATTTTAATTATTTTTTTAGTACAATGGGGTATTAAAATGAAAAAGCTATTAATTTCAGGCATACTTTCCTCTTATATAAAGCAGGATAAATATGAAATAATCAAAAGTGATAATAAGGGCTATAAAATTTATAATGATATTTTACAATATCGTCCTGATTTTTGTATAATTCATTATAATAGCTTAAATGGCTATTATCCACTATTTAGGATGATTTTAGATCGACCAAATACTAAAATTATTTATGTAACTCCTATAATGGAGCTTGGTATGCTACAAAGCTTTATTGATAGTCCCTATTTCTTCGTCTTAGATGAAAAGCATATATTTGCAATTGAAGAAATTATTTATTCAATGGAAAAATATATAGCTAAAATTGAGCTTTTAGCTAATAAGCTTAACGAAGCAAATTATAAGCTAAACGAAGAAAAAATGGTAAAAAAGGCTAAAATCATTTTAATGAAGCATAAGCTTAGTGAGGATGAAGCCTATAAGACTATTTTAAAAATATCTATGGATTTAAGAATATCTAAGCTTGAGGCTGCTAAAAAAATATTAGAAAAATACGATGAAAAATAATTTGAGGTGAAAAAATGATTGCAAAAACAAGAGAAATAGCAGATATCAGAAAACTAACCAAGTCACTTCCAACTATGCGTTATGTTGATCCTGATTATGTCTATATTGCTGTTACAAATGCAAGATGTGCAACCGCCGAGGTATATGTTAAGCCTGGAGATAAGGTTAAGGTAGGTAGTGTTATTGGTTTAAGAAAGGGTCCTTTCTTTGAACAAAATATGCATTCTACTGTCAGCGGTGAGGTTGTAGGAATTGTAAAAAAATTCCACCGAAGTGGAAAGCTTGTTGATTTCGTACAAATTAAAAATGATAAAAAGGATGAACTTTGTGAAACAGTTCATGAAAGAACTCCTGAGGAAATTGCTAAACTAACAAGAGAGGATTTCGTAAGGATCACTAAAGAAATGAGTTTAGTAGGACTTGGTGGTAGTTCATTCCCAACCTACATTAAATTCCAAACTCAAGATCCAATTCATACTATTTGTATAAACGGAATCGAATGTGAGCCATATCTATCAAGCGATCACCGTTTAATGATGGAATTCCCTGATCGAATTATGAAGGGAATTGGCTATGCTATGCAAGCCTTTGGTGCTAAAAAGGCTTATATTTGTATTAAAAAGAAATATCAGGATTTATATGATGTTTTAACAGCTGTTAAGGGTAGATATCCTAATTTAAATGTTGAAATTGCTAGAGTTGGTAATTATTATCCTCAGGGCTGGGAAATTGAAATGATTAAAAGCTGTTTAGGAATTCATATTCCATCTGGAGTTTTACCTGCAAAATATGGTATTATGAACTTCAACGTTTCAACAATTGTTGGACTTTATAAAGCCATCCGTTATAATATGCCAGTTGTAAAAAGAAACTTCACACTTACTGGTGATGGCATTAAATTCCCTCAAAACTTTAGAGTAAGAATTGGTACCTCAGTTCAAGAATTAATCTCACTTTGTGATGGCTATACTGATGATAAGGATAAGGTTTTAATTATGGGTGGACCTATGATGGGTGCTTGCCAGGTTAGAGATGACTGTGTAATTACAAAAACCTGTACCTCTATCATTGTTTTACAGCATGAAGAATATAGGGAAGAGCCTTGTGTTCGTTGTGGTTCTTGTGTTTTATCATGTCCAGTTGGCCTACAGCCAGTTCAAATTATGAACGCTACTAAAAACAAAGATGGTAATATGCTTAAAAAGCTAAAGGTATTAAGCTGTATTGAATGTGGATTATGTACATATAGCTGTACTTCTAAAATAAAAGTAACTGATTATTGTCGTCAAGGCAAAAAATTAGCTAAGATGGCAAAGTAGGAGGATATATATGAAATTTGTTCGAGAAACAGCTCCTTATATTCGTAAGCAAGCCAGTGTAAAAAGAATGATGCTTGATGTAATAATTGCACTTCTACCTGTAGTTTTATTTGCAATTATTCAAAATGGCTGGAAGGGCGTATATGTAATATTATTATCAATAGTAATAATGCTTGCTGGAGAAATAATTTGTCATATGCTAACACATTGGCCAAAGGATATGAAATTTAAGGAATTATTTAGTAAGGATGGCTTTAAAAAGGTAAAATCAACCTATACTATTAACAATATTACAGCACCACTTATTAGTGCTATAATTTATTCAATGATTATGCCAGCTGGAGCCCCAGCCTATGTAGTAATCGTTGGTGCATTATTTGGAATTCTTGTTGGTAAAATGGCCTTTGGTGGTTTAGGAAATAATATCTTTAACCCAGCTGCTGTAGGAAGAATTTTTGTTCTTATTTGCTTTGGATCAAAAATAAATAATGCTACCGCAAATGGTGTAATAGATGTTGCTGCTGGTGGAACACCACTAGCTCAGCTTGGTGAATCATTAAAGAATTTTAATTATGCAATTGCTAATTATCCTTTAAAGGATTTATTCCTTGGTAATATTCCTGGTATGATGGGTGAGGTTAGTGCCTTATGTATATTAATCGGTGCCATTTATCTATTTGCAAGACGTAGTGCTGATTTAAGATGTGCTCTATCAATGATTTTATCATTTACAATAATTATGTTTACCGTTGGTATTATGGGCTATGTAAAAAAGACCTGGGATAATCCATTTGAATTTGTTTCATATGAGCTTTTATCTGGTGGATTATTATTTGGTGCAACATTTATGATAACTGATCCTGTAACTGGTCCAGTAAATAAGGTTGGTAGAATTGCCTATGGAACACTTGCTGGTATAATAACTGCTCTTGTTCGTCTTCTTGGTGCTTACCCAGAGGGTGTAGCATTTAGTATTCTAATTTGTAATATGTTTGCTCCTATGATTGATCATCTAACAATTAAAAATGCTAAATATAATTGGCGCCAAGCCCTAATTTATGTTTTAGTAATGTGTGTTATGTGTCTTGTTGTAGCATTCTCAGTGAAGGGGGCATTATAATGAAAAAGAATATATTAATAGGTGTTATTTTAATGAGCATATGTATTGTATGCGCCGCCCTAATTTCCAGTGTTAATTTATTTACAAAACCAATAATTGATGAAAATAATATTGCAAAGGAAAATAACCTTTGTAAAAAGATCTTCAAAGATTATGATAATGCTAAAGAAACCATTACTGATGGCTTCAGCTCAGATGAAATAACCAAGCTAGTTATTGCTTGTGATAATTCAAATGAGGTTTTAGGTTATATCTACACTGTAAGTGGTAAAAATGCTTATGGTGAAATAACTCTTTTAGTTGGTATTAATACTAACAAAGAATTAGTTAGTGTTGAATTTATGACAAATGGTCAATCATTTTCAAGTGAAACAGCAAATCATGTTAAAAACAATTATGTAGCTGGTATAACAAATAGCGATGTAGACAATATTGATACCGCCTGCGGTGCAACATTTGGAGCTAAGCTAGTTAAAGAGCTTGTTGGTCAAGCATTTACGGATGTAGCTACAAGGGAGGCAGCCTAATGAAAGAAAAAATTTCCTATAAAAAAGAATTTGTAAAAGGAATATTTGCAGAAAACCCTGTATTTGTTTCTCTACTTGGTATGTGTCCAACTCTTGCAACAACTAAAAGCCTTGAGGCAGCGTTTGGTATGGGTCTATTAGTTCTAATAACCTTATGCTTCTCAAATCTAATTATTTCGCTTTTAAGAAAAATAATCCCACAAGAAGTAAAAATCCCAGCCTATATAGTTATAATAGCTTCACTAGTTACCATTGTTAAAATGTTTACTGAAGCCTTCCTACCTGATTTATATAATTCTCTTGGTGTATTTATTTCCCTAATCGTTGTTAACTGTATAATTCTTGGTAGAGCTGAAGCCTTTGCTTCAAAGCATGGCCCTCTTGCATCAATTATGGATGCTCTAGGAATGGGCATTGGCTTCACAATGGCATTATGTATTATGGGAATTATTCGTGAGCTTTTAGGAACTGGTGGTTTAACATTTGGTACCTATTTCCCATTCCTTGCTAATAATGGTGAGCCTAGAAGCTTTATCTTTGCCTCTGATTATGCAATAAAATTATTTGTTCAACCAACTGGTGGATTCTTAACCCTTGGTGTTATCCTTGCCGTAATTGCTTTCTTTAAGAATAAAAAGCAGGATAAGATTGAAGCAATAAATAAAGCTAAAAAGCTTAAAGAGCTTGAAGAAAAGAAAAAAGCTATGCTAGCACAAAAGGAGACAAAGTAATATGACAGCATTTATTCTTGCAATTATTAGCGCAATGCTAATTAATAACGTTACATTATCTAGATTCTATGGTATTTGTCCATTCCTTGGTGTATCTAAAAAAACTGATTCCGCTCTTGGTATGGGTGTTGCAGTATTCTTCGTAATATTTATTGCATCATTAGTAACCTGGCCAATTTATCATTATATCCTAGTTCCAGCTGGAATTGCTTTTATGGATACAATTGTTTATATTCTTGTAATCGCATCATTAGTTCAATTAGTTGAAATGGTAATTAAAAAATATTCTCCATCACTTTATAAAGCTCTTGGTGTTTATCTACCACTTATAACAACTAACTGTGCGGTACTAGGTGTTGCCCAAGGAAATACTGATTCTAATTTGACATTTGCTGCTTCAATGGCTAATGCAATCGGTACATCTCTTGGATTTATTCTAATAATCTTTGCATTCTCATGTATTAGAAATAGACTTGAAGCATCTAACGCTCCAAGAGCATTTAAAGGCATTCCTATTGCTCTACTTACTGCAGCTTTAATGAGCCTTGCAATTTTAGGCCTAACAGGAATGATTAAATGATTTTAGCTAAAAGCACAGGATTATTAATAGTTGGAATAATCCTAATAATATTTTTAATTGGCTTATTCTTCGTAAGCTATCTATTAAATAAAAAAACACCCATTCCTAAGGGATGTGAGCAAATAGCTTATGATGTTCAAAGCTGTAGTGGCTGTAAGGAAACATCATGTGAATATCATATTAGAGCCGAAGAAATGCTAAATAAAATGCAAACAGAAATGAAGGAGAAAGAAAAATGATTATTTTATGGTCAATATTAGTTCTTGCTGGCCTAGGTCTTCTTTTCGGACTTGGACTTGCAATTGCTTCAAAGGTATTTTATGTTAAAGAAGATACAAGAATTACAGATATAGCTAAAATGCTACCAAATTACAACTGTGGATCTTGTGGATTTCCTGGCTGTGCAGGCTTTGCTGAAGCTATTGTTAAAGGTGAAGCAACAATGCTTAGTCAATGTAAACCAGGTAAACCTGAAACTAACTTTGCAAACATTAGAAAATATCTAGATGAGCATCCAAATGATGATGGAACAATCAATCCAATAAAAATAAAATAGTATTTAAAAAGGGGCTGTGAAAAAACCTAGGTTTTAAAAAACTTAGATTTTGGAGTAACAGCTCCTTTTTTTTGCCATAA
>CAKQDS010000049.1 GCA_934229535.1 uncultured Anaeroplasmataceae bacterium | reverse complement strand
TTTAAATTTATAGTTTACTACAACCCTTTAATTTTAAAGATATTATTTCACAACCTCGAAATTTAATATACTAAAAAGACTTGCAAAAGTCTTTTTTTCTTGCAAAAGCGACATTTTTTTGTTATAATTATAGCGTTAAAAAACGTTTTCAGTTTTAGGATGTGATATAATGTATAGATTTGATTTTGCCCAAGTCTTAGTTGATGATCAGTTAAACATTATAAATACTAATTCTTTTTTATATTATTTAACTAATGATTCTAGAATAAAAAATTTAATCCAATGCTTTTCTAGTGAAGATTGTAAGGAAATTTTAAACTTGATTTCTAAGCAAAATGGTCAAATTCTAGCTACTATCAGTGTACATTTTCACACAAAAGTGATCGTTGAATTTTATAAAAAAAGTAATGATTTAGCTGAAATATTAATATATGATGCTTTAAAATTACCAGATGTATTATTTAAGTCCGAAAAAAAGGTTAATGCCTATAGTAGTATTTTAAGCAATTTTGAAATTGAATATTTCTTGTATAACCCCGAGGATAATATGATTAAATATTATAATTTAACAGGATTACATGTAGACTTAAGCTATAATCAATTTGTTAATTATATTAATAAAAGAAAAAATATTCAAATTAAAGATGAAGCTCTTTTTCAAAATTATTTAAATAATTGTAAGGCAAGAAGAATATTTGCCGCTAATAATACCGATAGGGAAATAAAGATTATGGTTTCACCTTTTTACAGTGCTTATGATAAAGAAATTGTTATTGGTGTTTTCATATATAATCATTTAAGTGATGCCATTGTAAATGAAAAGATGATTGATGATGATTTAGATGGTCTTACTAAGCTAAAAAATAAAACCTATATGGAGAAATATTTAAGTAATCGTGTTGATATATGTAAAAATCATACTACTTTAATGATTTTAGATATTGATTATTTTAAAGATATTAATGATAACTATGGTCATAAATATGGTGATGAGATCTTATGTAAGGTAGCTAGAATTATTGAAAGAACTATTGGCTATAATGGAATGGCTGGACGCTTTGGTGGCGATGAATTCTTAATAGTTTTAAATACAATTGATACTGATGAAGTAAAAAATATTGCTAGAAATGTTAGAATGGGAATTCAGTGGATTACAGCTGGTAGTAAGGATGAAGGACTTATTACTTGTTCAATTGGTATAGCCAGATTTCCAAACGATGTTAGAAATTCTATGGATTTATTTAAGCTTGCTGATAAATGCTTATACATTGCTAAGAATAAGGGAAAGAATCGTTATATAATATACACACCTGAAATACATGGTGATTTATTAAATGAAAAAAGAATTTATTCAGAGGCACAAACCCAAGAAAATGTATTAACAGATGATAATTTTGATATAATTGATCAATGTTATGCTGAAAATGTAGAACTTGAGGACATTTTAAAGAAATTGTTTGATATAGGTAAATTTGGTCGAACTTTAGTTTATATAGATGATTTTTCTAACCCCCGTTATGCTTATGGTGATTTAAGCGGAAACTTAGATGGAAATTATATAATTGATGATGATTATAAAGAATTATTTGCTAAAAAGGACTATTTTAGTGTGGACAATACATCATCATTGCTTACCACGTATAAAAATCAGGTGATTATATTTACAAATAATAATATAAAAGCCTTCTTTCAATACGTTTTTAAGGATGAGCAAGGAAATGTTATTGGGGCAATTTCTTTAGAAAATTTATATAAACCGAGAACATTCAAATCTGAAGAAATTTTATTCTATGTTCTAATTTGTAGACTGATTGCTAAAAATCTTAAAAAGAATAAGAAGATATAAAAAATGAACTTTAAAGTTCATTTTTTTATGAAACTAATTTAATATTATTAGCGTTTATTATTAACATTTGTTATTAAAAAATAAAGCCTAGTTTTTGACTAGACTTTAATGCTCTATTAAGATATTAAATCATTAGACTCACAACTGTTTTTAAGTAATGTTAAGCCAAATAAGGTAAGAATTAAATTATTATCTTTGTTATATTCGAGAATGTCAAATTTAATACAGGTTTGAATAATGGCATTTATATAGCTTTTCTTTTCCTTTTTTAAGACACCATATGATTTTAAATTCTTCAAATCAGCATTTACATTTTTTCCTGCTAAATAGTTTTTCATTTCCTCAAGACTATATTCGCCTTTAAGACTATATAGGTCATTAAGAATAGAAGCAATAAGTGAAAATGTCATATTATCGATTAATTCATTAATGGTATCTTTATATAACTTGTAGCAAGGCTTTAAAATGTCGTCAGAATAAACCAGCTTATACAATGAAACTAAAATGATAGCACTGTCAATGGCAGCTAATTTTGAATTCTCAAAATCACTAAAATCTTGCATATCAATTTTTTGCATTGAATATTTTAAGTCCATATATTCAGATAAGAAGCCTAAAACATAGGGGTTAACAAGTGTCATTTGTCCAACAATTTCCTTTAAAGCAGGAGAATTATGTTTAGAGGCATTAATTAAATCAAATAATAACAAAGCATCGTTACTAAGACTATAGGTGAAGTTTCTATTTAAATAGCGAAGAAGTCCTTGATCTTCAATTTTTAAAGCATAAAGCATTGAGATGACGAATAATGATTTTGAGGAATCCTTGAAATCCTTTATTGTGCTTCTGATGGCACTAATTGCCATATCATTATTGTCTTTAATAATAGAATAGGTGATAACACGGTCACATATTCTATTATAAGCTGCCGCATAATAACTAAAAATTGTATCATCCTCACGATAGAATACATCAACATCAATTTTGTTAAAATGAATAAAGTCGTAAATTCTTTTATAAATTTTATGTGATTTTTCTAAAGGAAAATCATCATTATAACAGGTTACGATGTCAGCATCGAAGAATTTGGAAAAGGTATTTTTGGTTTTTTCAAGTAAGAAGGCTTGATTATCAGGCTCATCAAGAGCTTCTGTAAAAATATCACTTGCGTTTTTAAATTCAAAAGCAGTTTTATCTTGATCCTCATCAAACAAAGCCTTTAAAACCTCATGTCCCATTGGTGTTAGTTCAATAAGGGAATCATCTTCAATAAAGTCTCTTTCCATTAATGATTCAACTGCTTTTTTGATTGCAGTGTCATTTAACAAAGTAATTTGGTGTTGCATTTCATCAGAAAAAGGGTAATATTGCCTAAATTCTTTAATAAAATTTAGCAGCTTCCTAACAGTTATATTTTTTCTTAAAATTGATGCAAAGCCAATACAAATTAAAACCGCTTTTTCAGTTTGATTAACAAGAGAAGAATAATTAATGTTATCTTTTGCTAAAGTAATTGCTTCAGCAAAGCCTTCATAATCATTAACGATACTTTTTATTAAAGAGAGAATTGCATTAGCTCTTAGTCCATAGATTCTTGCCTTTTTAGAATCTAAATAAATATTTAAGAAGGCTTTAAGTGAGGAATCCTTCATTTCAATAATTGCGTCTAGTAAAAAATGATTTTCTATAGAAATATTTAAAATTGCTTGTTCATTAATATTTTTGTTAGCTTTATAATCCTGATATATGCTAGCAACTATACCAAATTCATTAAAATCATTAATTGAATAATCTTTATTTAAGGCATTATTTAAAAAATAAATAATTGTTTCAAAATCAAAATGAGGCCCTTTAATTTTATTGTTAAAAAAATCTAAGAAGCTAATAGCTTCACTAAATTGTTTTAAATTAATTAGATGATATAGCTTTATGATAAAGGCATCAAAATTTCCTTCTAGAATCATTTCATTAGCAATGCTTAAGGCTTTTTCAATATATGAATCATCATATAATGATAAAAGAAGAATAGCTTCTTTATTATTAGGATCAATTTTTAGTACCTCAGCAATGTTTTTTTGAGCTGTTGCTTTAGTTTTAGCATTTTTAGCTAATCGTAAATATTTTTTTATATCTTGCAAAATAACACATCCACTTCTTTAGTCTATTATATCAAATATATACAAAAAATTGTAGAAAAAAAATAAATTTATTGTTTTGTATGTTATAATTATTAAGAAATGGAGTGTTAATTATGGTAATAACCTTTAATCAAGTGTCTTTTTCTTATACGGATAAGCCAATTTTAGATAGTGTATCATTTAGTATAACCGATAGTGATAAGCTTGGCGTTGTCGGAAATAATGGTTGTGGAAAATCAACACTTTTAAAATTAATATTAAATGAAGAAAAGCCAAAGGCTGGTAAAATAAATATTTCTGGTAATTTGAAAATTTCTTATTTGGAGCAAGAACCAAAATTTTTAAATAATATTTCTATTTTTGAAGCTGTTAAGAGAAATTCAACTAGTAATTATGAAATACCTGATTTTGAAATAGCTACAGTTTTGAATAAATTGAAGCTTTTCGATCATAATATGCTTACAAATAATTTATCTGGTGGCGAAAGAAAAAGAGTTGCCTTAGCTTGCGCATTATTAAGAGAATGTGATATTTTAATGCTAGATGAGCCAACCAATCATTTAGATCAAGAAATGATTATTTGGCTTGAAAACTATTTGAAAAAATGGAAAAAGGGTTTAATTATGGTAACCCATGATCGTTATTTCTTAGAGCGTGTATGTCAAAAAATGCTAGAAATTGATTTTGCAAGAGTATATTTATATGAGGCAAATTATGAAAAATATTTAGAACTAAGAGCTCTAAGAATCGAACGTGAGCTTCATGAAGAGCAAAAACATAAATCATTATATAAGCATGAGTTAATGTGGATTAGACGTGGTGTAGAGGCTAGAAGAACTAAAAGTAAAAGTAGAGTTGAAAGATTTGAAGAGTTAGCTAAGAAGAAATTTCAAACTCGTAAAGAATTTAGCTTTAGTTCTTTAAAAACCTATTTAGGTAAGAAGCTAATTACCATTCGCAATGGAAAAAAAGCTTATGGTGATAAGGTTTTATTTAATAATTTTAATTTTGAGCTTAATAGATATGATAGAATTGGTGTAGTTGGAAATAATGGCTGTGGAAAATCAACATTGTTTAAAATATTAATGGGTGAAGAGCAATTAACAGAGGGAACACTTGATATTGGTGAAACTCTTAAAATAGGTTATATGTCACAGCATCTAGAAATTACTAATGAAAATATTACAGTATTAAAATATATTGAAGAGGTTTCAAATAATATTGAATCTATTGATGGTACAATTAATGCTAAGGAATTATTAGAAAATTTCTTATTTGAGGATGAAAAAATTTATGGCTATGTTAAATTACTTAGTGGTGGTGAAAAAAGAAGATTACAATTTATTAGAGTAATTATGCAAAATCCTAATGTTTTAATCTTGGATGAGCCAACAAATGATTTGGATTTACAAACGCTTGAGATATTAGAGAATTATTTAGATGAATTCTTAGGACCTGTAATTGTTGTATCCCATGATCGTTATTTTTTAGATAAGGTATGTGATTCTCTTTTAGTTTTTGAGAATTTAGAAATTCACCCATATTTATTAAAATTTAGTGATTTTATTAATCAAGAAAAGGTGAAAATTGAAAGTACTAAAAAGGAAAATAGTCGACCAAAAAGAAGAATCACTTCAACAATTAGAAATGAATATAATTCTTTAATGAAAGAAATGGAAAAAATTGAGATGGAAATTTCTGCAATTGAAGAGGAAATAAAAAAACAAGCTTCTTCCTATATGACACTTATGGATTTAACTAAAAAGGAAGAGGAATTAAAGGCTGATTTAGATAAGAAAATGAATCGTTATCTTGAACTTGATGAATTTATTAATAAGGAGGAATAATTAATATGGATATGCAAGAGAAGAAAATCAGTGGTGAGGTTATTTATAAAGGACGTGTTGTAACACTTGTTCGTGATAAGGTATTATGTCCAAATGGCGAGGAATCATATCGCGAGGTTGTTAAGCATAATGGTGGTGCTTGTATTTTAGGTGTTACAAATGATAATAAAATATTTTTAGAAAGACAATATCGTTATGCCTATGATGAGGTTTTATATGAACTCCCAGCAGGTAAGCTTGAACCAAATGAGGAACCTTTAAATGCCGCTATTCGCGAATTTGAAGAGGAAACAGGCTATAAGGCATTAAAAATGGAACTTTTAGGAATTGATTATCCAACATGTGGTTATAGTAATGAAAGACTTTATTTGTTTTATACTAATGATTTTGTAAAGACTAAAACTAATTTTGATTCTGATGAGGTTATTGAGCTTGAGCTAGTTGCCTTGAGTGATGCTTTAACTATGATTAAGGAAGGAAAAATTAAGGATGGTAAAACTATTAATGCAATTATGCTTTATCTTTTAAAGGAGAATAAGATTTCTTTATAATTTTGCGCGACTTTTTCCTTGATTTATAGACCATTTACACTTATAATGAGGTTAATAGGATGTGTTATATGGTGAATAAGGATTTGAATTCAAAATTTAAAGAAGAAGAGAAAATTATTAGGGATAAATATAGGGATGATTGTAAAACATTAGGTAAAAAGGAAGCTAAAAGAATTAAAGCAATTAATACCTCTAAGCTTAGGAGAAAGAAAATCTTAACTGGAGATTTAATTAGAGTTTCTATAATGATTTGCTTTCCTATTGCTTTATATGGATTGTTTAATTCCTTATATGGACTTTTAGATTCAATTATCTGTTCAGCAATAAGTGCCTCATCAGTAACAACTGTTTCAGCATTATCGCAGGTTAAAAACGCTCTTTCAGCTTTTGGAGCGGGAATTGCTGGAGGTGGTGCTATTATAGTAGCAAGGCATTATGGTGCTGGAAGGATTGACCAAGCGAAAAAGAACTCAGCTGTTTTATTTTCAATTATATTAGTTGTTTCTTTAATTATTACGCTAATACTTGTACCATTTTCTAGAGTTATCATTAGACTTGCAAGTATAAGTGATGTGTCTAGTGATACGATATTATATTTTCGTATGCAATTAATTGAATTAGCGATTGTAGCCTTAAATACGATGTTTATTGGCTTAGAAAAGGCCAAGGGTAACTCAAAATCAATATTTTTCTTAAATATGCTAGTTCTTGCTGTTAAATTAATACTTACTGTTATTTTTGTCTATGGCTTAAGGGTTAAGAGTATTATTTATATTGAGCTAAGTACAATAATTGGTCAATTGGTATTATTGATTATTGGTTTATTCATTATGTTTGGTAAGAAAAATATTATTAGAATATCAATTAAGGATTTTTCGATTCGTTGGAAGTATTCAGGACCAATACTTGCCTTATCATTACCAATTTTCTTTGGTAAATTTGTAATGTCACTTGGTAAGGTGGCAGTTAATTCACTTTGTGGTAGTTTTTACAATGATACAACTGATGGCTTAATTGTAGGAGCTCTTGCTGTATCAAATCATTTGAGTGGCTTAGTAACGACGCCAACAAATGCTTTTGAAGAGGGTGGCTCTACCATTGTTAGTCAAAATTTAGGAACTAAAAATATTAAAAGAGCTATTAAATCATTTTGGTGTAATTTATTGCTAGTTAGCATTGTAAGCATAGTAGGCTTTGTTCTTGTAAGAATTGTTTTCTTGGATAAGCTTGTTGAACTATTTAATTATAAGGGCGATCCTAATCTTCAAACTCCAGAAGAAATAGCAAAATCAGCTAAGCTTGTTAAATATATCAAAGAAGTTTTTAGATATGATTGTATATCAATACTTGTTCTTGGTGTGACATCTGCCATTTTAGGTTTATTATATGGCTTTGGACAAACTTATTTATCTGGTATTTTAAATTTTTCAAGAATTGGAACAAGAATTATTACCTTATTAATTTGTCATTATGGTTTTAAAATGGATCACAGAGCTGCAGGTGTTTCAATGGGAATAAGTAATGCGATTATTCTTTTAATATCAATTAGCTTCTTAGTCTTTTTCTTATTAAAAATTAAACGTCATGGTTATAAGGATATGAAGCTATCAGATCCTGAGCCAAGCTTTGTTGAATTAGATATTGAATAATTATGGTACTCTAAATTAGATGGGTTGCCCAATACTCGGAAACTCTAAAATTAAAGGGTTGCGAGCTATAAATAAGTTGGT
>CAKQDS010000048.1 GCA_934229535.1 uncultured Anaeroplasmataceae bacterium | reverse complement strand
TTTTCATACACCGGTAAACCTATTCTAGTCATACACGCATAGCGTGTAGTTTTTATATTAGGCTTGCCTAATATAATCAAAATAATTTTAATACCTATAATTATATTATTTTTATTTATTTGAATTAATAATAGAGGTTAGAGTAGAAATAATATCCGTTCCACCATTAATATTAATATTACCCACATGCTCACAAATTTTTTCTATATATTCTAATTCCTTTAGTTTATAAAGGGTTTTGTTTTCATCCATTAATTTAGCAGTATTTAATAGACTTCTTGTAGAAGCAACCTCTTCTCTACGAGAAATAAAATTAGCTTGTGCTTTCTTTTCAGCAAGCAAGACAGTATTCATAATTTCTCTAATATCACCTGGTAAAATTACATCCTTAACATTTACTTTATTGATATTAACATAAAACTTAAGGGCTTCATCCTTAATCTTATTAGTTAAAAATTCTTCCATTTCGCCTTTTGCTTCAAGGATTTCATCAAGTTTTTTGCTTGCAACATATTCTCTTACTGCAAGCTGACATAAAACATATAGCTTTGCCTCATAATCATTAACATCCGTAAAAGCCTTAACTACATCAGTAAGAATATAATCACAAATCAAATTAAGTCTAATTGTAACCTTGTCTAAGGTTAAAAGCTCTTGTCCTGTAATATCTAAGCTAATAGAATTTAAAGGAACAGTTTTAACCTTAACATCAACCAAACCTTTTGTATAATAATAAATACCTGGCTCTAATATTTTTATAAATTTATTATCATAGAATAAAACACCATTATAGGTTGTAGGAATTTCAACTTTTTGAATGTAATCATTTAATAATTGATTAGTAAATAATGATTTAGGAAAGTCATTATTAAGCTCTGGCTTTGTTAAATCTAATTTATAGAATCTATGCTCTTTATTTATATTCCAAAAATAATGCATACCTGGATTAATTATATTGTAAAAAATACCATCAACAAAATGAATATCAATTGTTCCATCTATTGTTTCATTATTAATTATTGATTTTTTAAAATTAGCATCTGATAATAAAGCTTTAGTATCAATATTTATCCCATCAATAGTGATTTCATCATTATCAATTTCTGAAAGGTAAATTTCTTTATTAAACAAGGTATAATATTTACCCGGTCCAAGCATTTTAATGAATTTACCATTTTTGAATAAAAATCCTCTAAATTCCTCATTTATAACTATACTCATAGCCACTCCTTATATAAAAACTCTTAATTAGAGTTAAATTAGCTTTATACTCCATAAAAAATAAGCGGTTATTGATTAAGTAATTACGCCTTAAGAAAAAAATTTTCTTAATTAATAAATACGGTATCCTCGCAAAGCAAGGCTTATTTTCTATTATTACATAAATTAGAAAAACTAATTTATGTAATGGGAGTATTTTTTGTTTTTTCTTAGAAATTCATGATTTGATCAGCTTTAATCTGATTTTTGCAGCCTTGCCAAATGGTAGGACTCGAACCTACATTATAAGCTCTTGAATCTATTTTAATTAAGAATACATTTTGGTACACCTCATGCACTTTTGTAAATAAAATATACTATAAAATTTCATCGAGAAGCTTAATATTATTTTATCATTACTAAAATCAAAAAACAACCTAATCATTAATTTTTAATAATTTATTATTAAGAATTTTCTTTAAATTCATATGCTTAACAATAACAATTATCGAAATTGCTATTACGCCAAGAGCATAATAATTAAAATTATTTGCAAGCATTGAGATAACAAAAATAATTAAACTACTATAAACTATAATGCTTTTAGCCTTATTTGATTCAATTTTTATAATTAAAGAAAAGAAAACATATAATGAAGCAAGAAAAATCAAAGGCCAAAAATTAATTTTAGCAATTGCGGCTAATACACCAAATGAGGTAGTAATACATTTTCCACCATGAAAATGATTAAATATACCAAAGCTATGGCCTAATACAGGTGCAATCATTACTAAGAAAAACAGTACATTTTTATAATCCATAAAAAGTATAACAAGAAAAACAGGAATAAAGCCTTTAAAAAAATCTAATAACAGGCAAACCGTACCAATTCTTTTACCTGAATATTTAAAAGCATTATAAGCACCTGGATTTAAATCATCACTTAATGAAGTAATGTCCTTTTTAATAAAAGCCTTTGGTATAATGCTTGAAAACATTATTCCACCTGCACAAAAGCTTATAAAAATAACAATAAACCATAACATATACATAAAATACCTCACATAAATAATCTATAGCTATATTATAGTTTATTATAAAGCCAAAACACACAACACAAAATTAATAATATGTTGTTTTAGAAGTTATATTGTAAATTTATTGAATAGAAAAAAATTTTTACCATATTAAAAAAGCGTGATATTTATTTAAATAGACTCCTCTCATTTCAAGATACAGATTATTAAAGGTGTTATTGCCTTAATTAATTTATTTAGATATAGTTCTCTTTTAATTTCCATTACCAGCACCATCTTCACGAAAGATTTTTGCAATATTATGCATTTTTCATTCATAAGAAGCAAAAAAATAAGACCTCACAATGTGAAGTCCTATTAATATTATTTATTATTTTTAATTGCAGCCTGAGCAGCAGCAAGTCTTGCAATTGGAACACGATATGGAGAACATGAAACATATGTTAAACCAACACTATCAACAAATTCAATACTTGATGGCTCACCACCATGCTCACCACAAATACCCATTTCCATATCCTTATTAACAGATTTACCTAAACGATAGGCATTTTCAATTAATTTACCTACACCCTTTTGATCTAATTTAGCAAATGGATCTGATTCATAAATATTTTTACTATAATAATCACCTAAGAATTTAGATGCATCATCTCTTGATAGACCAAATGTCATTTGGGTTAAATCATTTGTACCAAATGAGAAATACATTGCTTCTTTAGCAATTTCATCAGCAAGTAATGCTGCACGAGGTGTTTCAATCATTGTACCAATCTTGTAATCAATTGTTACGTTCTTTTCAGCAAATACCTTATTTATTTCATCTACACAAACATTCTTAACATAAATAAGCTCTTTAACATCATCAACAAGTGGCACCATAATTTCTGGTGTAATCTTAATACCTTCTTCAGCTGACACCTCAATTGCGGCCTCCATAATAGCTCTAGCCTGCATTCTTGCAATATCAGGGAAGGTAATACATAATCTACAGCCACGATGTCCCATCATTGGGTTAAATTCCTTTAATGAATCACAATAGTCCGTTATTTCAGCTAGATCACGATGCATAACCTTAGCAAATTCCTCCATACCATCATGAGGAAGGAATTCATGTAGAGGTGGGTCAATTAATCTAACATTAACTGGTAGACCCTTCATTTCCTTATAAATTGCTTTATAATCAGCCTTTTGGAATTGTAATAATTTAGAAAGCGGTTCTTTTCTTTCTTCTTCATTTCTAGCAAGAATCATCTTTCTAATTTCAAAAATACGGTCAGGAGCGAAGAACATATGCTCACTACGGCAAAGTCCAATTCCCTCAGCACCAAAGCCAACAGCTGTCTTAGCATCAGTTGGTGTATCAGCATTAGCCTTAACCTTTAATACTCTTCTTTCATCAGCCCACTCTAAAATACGCTTAAAGTTTCCATCAATTGTAGTTGGAAGAGTATCAATCTTACCTAAATAAATCTTACCAGATGTACCATCTAAGGAAATATAATCTCCTTCATTAATTGTATGTCCACCTAAATACATAACATGCTTTTCTTCATCGATAACAACATCCTTGCAACCACAAACACATGTTGTACCCATTCCACGTGCAACTACTGCTGCGTGTGATGTCATTCCACCATGAGCAGTTAAGGTACCTTCAGCAATATGCATACCCTCAATATCCTCAGGAGATGTTTCCATACGAACTAAAATAACATGCTCCTTCTTCTTATGCATTTCCTTAGCTTTAGCAGCTGTAAAATAAACCTTACCAGTTGCTGCACCAGGTGAAGCAGGAAGACCTGTACCGATACATTCCTTATTCTTTAAAGAATTTGCATCAAATTTAGGGTGTAAAAGCTGATCTAAAGATTTAGCTTCAACTCTTAATAAAGCCTCATCCTTAGTAATCATACCCTCATCAACCATATCACAAGCAATTTCTAAGGCTGCTGCTGCAGTTCTTTTACCATTTCTTGTTTGAAGGAAATAAAGCTTAGCATTTTCAATAGTAAACTCCATATCCTGCATATCACGATAATGATTCTCTAAAATATTAACGATTCTCTGGAAATCCTCATAGCACTTTGGTAAATCCTCTTTTAATTTAGAAATAGGAGATGGTGTTCTAATACCAGCAACTACATCTTCACCTTGAGCATTAATTAAATATTCACCATATAATTCTTTTGCTCCAGTAGCTGGATTTCTACTAAATGCTACACCAGTACCACTAGTTTCACCCATATTACCGAAAACCATTGCTTGAACATTTACAGCAGTACCCCAATCACTTGGAATATCATTTAAATGACGATAATATATTGCACGTGGATTATTCCATGATTTAAATACTGCCTCAATAGCAAGAACAAGCTGATCCTTAGGCTCCTGAGGAAAATCTGTTTTTAAATTTTCTTTATAAAACTCCTTAAATGTTTTAACAACATACTCTAAATCATCACTAGTTAATTCATAATCGTATGTATAACCATGACTCTCCTTAATTTTAGTTAAAACTGCCTCAAACTTAGATTTTTCAAGTCCCATTACAACATCAGAAAACATTTGAATAAATCTACGATATGAATCATAAGCAAATCTTTTATTATTTGTTTTTTTAGCAAGACCTAAAACTGTCTTATCATTTAAACCTAAATTTAAAATAGTATCCATCATACCAGGCATTGAAGCTCTAGCTCCACTTCTTACTGATACTAGTAATGGATTTTCTAAATCGCCAAATTTTTTATTTTGCTTAGTTTCAAGCCAAGCTAAGCTAGAGAAAGCTTGGTCTAATATTTCTTCTCTAATTTTATTATTATAATTGAAGTAATCCATACATGCTTCAGTAGTAATAGTAAAACCATCAGGAATAGGTAAGCCTAAATTAGTCATTTCCGCTAAATTAGCACCCTTACCACCTAATAGCTCACGCATATTAGCATTACCTTCATTAAATAAATAGACCCATTTTTTCATACTTATATATACTCCTTATTATTTATCAAAGACAATCATAGATTATACCTTATTTTCCTTCTAAAAGCAATATATTTATAAAAACGTTTTACATATTTTTTTCTTATTTAGAAAAATATTGAGAAAAAAGCAAAAAAGACCACAACTATGGTCTTTTCACTATATATATCCAATCCCCCTTTTGCTTATTACATAGCTACTGGTTTGTCTGGATCAATGCTAAAATAAATCCAACCATCAAATGGAAATTCATCATCCTCATCTTCAGGATCGGGATTTATTTTACTTGAAGCTTGCATATTACAAGCAATACTAATTGTAGCCGCAAAAACAAAAACTCCAAATATAATAAAACTTAAAAACTTTCTCATTTTCTTTTCCTCCTATATTTAGTATAATCTAATTTTACCAAATGTTTTTTAATTGTCAAAGTTACCCACAAATTCATCACTAGCAAATAACAATATTCAACAATTTTTTCAAGCAAAATGCTATTAAATAATTGAATTGAAAGCAGAAAAAAAAGCTATTATTATTAATAGCGATTTTTAATAATTTTCATAAATATATTTTTTAATAACAAACTATCTATTTTCTTTATTGCTTCAACCATTTTACTATGATCAACTGTATTTGAATAATAGCCCTTTAGCATATTTACAATCTTTTTTATATTGTTATAACCATTAATTTCCTCAATAGCTTTAATTTCATTACTAAGGCATATATAATTACTATTACTAGCATAGACAAAAGCACAAAATAAATGATCAACAATATCTCCTTCCACTATTCTAGAAGTATTTATTATTTCTAAATGTCTCCTTGTTAAGAATAATGAAGCATAATATAACGATTTAAAGCTCAAATATAAATATCTATTAATTTTATAAGAAAACATAGCCTCTGCTATTTCCATAATTGTTTTATATGCTAATTGATTTTTATCAATTATTAAATAAAGACTACAAATATTACATTTCACCTGAAAAAGTCTATTAATATTATAATCTATAATAAAGGATTTTTCGGCATATCTAGCATAAAGCAAGGCATTATAAAAATCATTGTCCAAATAATATCTTGTTGAAGCTAAGAAATAAAATAATCCCTTTGCATAATTGATTTTATCTAACAAGGCTTCAATATAATTATAATCAACCATACTTGAATGAACAAAAAAAGATTCAATTATAAAATAGATTGCTTTTAAATCATCATTAAAAAGCTTTTCGTATTTTTTAATTTTCTCATAATCACTTCGATAATAACTTATTTTAGCTTTATAATTACTTTTAATATTGTTAATACTTATAAAAAGCTCAATCATTTTAAAAATAGGAGATAAGATTGTATTTTCTTTATAATATTCATCTAATTTTTCTAAATCGCTATTATAATCATCATTCACCTTATAATAAATCTTAGAAACAACATTAGCAATTAAAATTTCATATTCTTCTATTTTATCTTTATTAACATCATTTATATGAAAATAATTATTAAGCTTTAAAACAATATGACTACCTATTTTTTGTTCTTTAATTCTAGCCCTTCTATATGTACTAGAAGCAATGTCAAGACTATCTAAAACAGCTTCTTTTGTCTTAAATTCATCCTTAAACAAGATATCAAACAAAATAAAGCTATAATGAGTTGTTAAATATTCGCTTAGTTTAAAATTATGAATTGCCATATTTCCTCCCTGACAAAAAAAACGGCCATAAGCCGTAAATTTCATAATGGCGGAGCAGAAGGGATTCGAACCCTTGCACCAGTTACCCGGTCTACTTCCTTAGCAGGGAAGCCTCTTGAGCCTCTTGAGTACTACTCCACAACCAAGCCTATTCATTATACTATATTTTAAAAATTAAGTCAATAATAAAAATGAAATAGGCTAAATTTTACGTCTTAATTAAAAAATTAGCAAAGCAATTTTTACTTGATTTAAGCATTCTATTGCATTTTTTGCCTCTATATGTAAAATATCATTATAATATTTCAATCTAATTTCTTTAGCAAAATGTAGAATTTTTGGTCTTCTTTTAGTATGAAATTCAAAAATCACATTATTATAATCATGAAATTTATCCTTTTCATACGATATATTAACTATATCAAAATGATATAATTTATTTTCTAAAATAAACATCTTGAATTCATACTTCAAATCACAAATTATTTCTTCCATATTATTTATAAATAATTAAATATTTATTATTTGCCTCCTCCAAATTAAACCTTTTAATTTCTTCTCTTAGAGTATGCTTCATATCTATAATTTTCATATATAAATCTGCATTACCTATTAAACCATCATTATCAGTAATAATAATATTTTTACTATTTAATGAACAATCATTATTAATACATTTAAGCCTTTCTTTAATTTCATCATTAATGTTCTCAATATAAATAATTTTATTTTCTTCAAGAAGCTTGGCAAGCATTGATGTTGGAATATTTTTATATTCAAACACATTTTTATTTTTTCTTTTTAGCTCATCAATACTTAAAACATATTTAGAATAATTCATTAACAAAATCAAATAAGCAAAACAAACAATAAGTCCTATACCAAGTCCAACAGTAATTGGCTTTACATAGCTTTTTGATATTTTGATATTATAGCTTGCATATTCTAACACATTAATATTAGCCTCAAAGAATTCATTGGTATTTTGAAAAGCAATTAGCTTCTCAATTATTTTATTAATAATCAAAATATTATTTTCTTTATATTTTGATATACATGATATATTTATAAAGCTATTATCTAATTCATTAACAAGCTCATAGTTTTTATAAAAAGTATCAATATTAATATCTAAATCCTCTAACGCCTTCTTTAAAATAAAATCCCTCCTTATAAACGAATTAATAGTCCTAGCTAGTCCACTTTTTTCATCATTTAGCATCTCAACATCTGACATAACTAAAACAAGACCTTTTGCCTCATAGCGATTATCAGCAACATTAGTTTTTATAATTGGTATGATAATAGCCATAATAACGATTAAAATAAACACCTTAAATTTTCTTACAACTATTTTTATAATTTCATTTAAAGAAATCCCTTCCTCCATATAATCACCATTTAAATTATAGTATTAAATTGTTAAAAAATTGTCGATTTTAGGAAGATAAATAATAATATAATAACAATCCGCATGTAAAACATGCGGTCTTTCGGCTACCCTATAAGGGCCTCTTGCTACACAGACCCTCAAGG
>CAKQDS010000047.1 GCA_934229535.1 uncultured Anaeroplasmataceae bacterium | reverse complement strand
AAGTAGCTCAAGTTCAAGTACTACAACTACACCAAGTAGCTCAAGTTCAAGTACTACAACTACACCAAGTAGCTCAACTGCAACAAATGTCGTATATCATAATTCTAAGGTAGCAACTTGTACAGAAGAAGGAAATTTGGAATATTGGACTTGTGATGGTTCAGATGATTATTTTAAAGATGAGGCTTGTACAGTTAAATATGATTCGCATAATGACATTGTTATTCCAGCAATTGGTCATCATTTGACTCATACAGAGGCTAAAGAAGCAACTTGTACAGAAGAAGGAAATTTAGAATATTGGTATTGTGATGTATGTCACAATTACTATAAGGATAGCGAAGGTAGTCAAAAAACAACTTTTGCTGAATTAACTGTTGCTAAAAAGGCTCATACCTTAACTAAGGTTGAGGCTAAAGAAGCAACTTGTACAGAAGATGGAAATATTGAATATTATGTATGTAGTGTATGTAATAAATATTTTTCTGATGAAGATGGCAAAAATGAATTAACTAGTGACGATATAGTTATCAAAGCTTTAGGCCATACATCTGGTTATGTTTATAATGGTGATGCTGTATATAAAGTAAGCGATGGTACTGAAACTCTACATTGTGATAGATGTGGAATAGAAGATACACGTACTTGTGAAGGCTCAAAGGATTTTGCACCATTTATTGGTAAAACCTATACAACTGTTGAATTTAGTGTTAGAGATGATTTGAATGGAACAATTAGTGGTTATAATAATAGCTATTGTATAATTAAGACTGATAAGAACGGCTATTGTGCTGTTGCCTCTTCACCATTTAGAGGACTTGTCTTCATTGAATTGGTTGATGAAGAAAAGGGATTAGTCAGATTAATTAATTATACTGATACTATTGATGTTACAGAAGAAGAAGCTAAAAAAATCATCGCTAGTGGAGGCTATATTATACCACATAGTTCTTCTGATTCTGATTATTGGTATCAGGTAAAGCCTGAGGGTGCTCACAAGGATTATGAAGGTACAATTGATTTTGAAACCGGCGTTATTACTTTTAAGAATCCAGTAAAGGAATCTGTACTTGTTCTTATTCAAGGCACTTATTCATCTGCTTTAACAAATGCTTCATCATTTAGTGATGGAAATAATATTTGTTATGCTGCAACTGTTGGCTATGGTGAAAAAACTATTAATGTATTTGTTGATGGTACAAGTACTTATGTAGGTGTAAAATTTGAAAATGAATCACAAGAGATTGAAGGTGGCAGCTGCTACAATTCAAGCTATCTTAAGGTTACTTTAAATGATACAACTATAGCTGAATATGTATATGAAGCTAATGGAATGCATAAGGTTGATGAGTTTAGAGGTGAATACACTAATGAAAGTGGTAATAGCCTAGTATTATCTGGATATAGTGTTGCTACTTTAGGTGAAAATACTGGTAGCTATGAGGTTATCGACGGTGATGTATATATCACTTTTGAGGATTCTTACGTTAAGGTTTTATTTAACGAAAATTCATATACACTTGTAGATGTTAAGGTAACAATCAATTTCGTTTATATTGATTTTGAATCATATAATACAACTGCTAATGTTTATAAGAATTTTGAAGTAACTTTCCCAACTACAACTATTCCTAATTATGAATTAGTTGGCTGGTATTATGATGAGGATTGTCTTAATGAGGTAGAACTTGTTGATGGTAAGCTTGTTGCAACTGCTGATATGACAATTTATTCACTTTGGGGTGAACAAACTGTTATTAATGTAAGTGGCTTAATGGCAAAAGATAATGATAAAGAAATTGTTCACGTTGCTGCAGGCCAAGGCTTAACATTTAATGATATTCTTCCTACATATACTGCTTCAACTGTTGATTATAAGCAAAGTAAGAAGTTTGTTGGTTGGTATAGTGATGCTGAATATAATACAGCCTTAAATACTAGTGCTGAAATTACGGAAGCATATAGTGGTATGACAGTTTATGCTAAATGGGACGATGTTGCTACATCATATGGTACATATGCTCTTAAGAACGTTTATAATGGCTATAGTGGAACTATTACGCCTACAGCAAACGAGTCTTATAAGATTAGCGAAGCTGGTGTTGTAACCGAAATGCGTAATACTGGTACATTATCAAGTGATGATCAAAAGGTTGTTGATGGGGCAATTAAAATTGGTGCTGGTTATGCTTATTTTAACCGTGAAGCTGGTCTTGTTTGGATGGCTTGGAGTAGCGGTAAAGATACAGTTGGTAATGATACAGCTTTATATGTAAATGCAGGTATTGTTAAATCATTTACTTATACATCTAAAAAATATGATAATGATTATACTATTTGGGGTCAAATCACTTATGTTGATGGTACAACTGCTTATGCATTATTAACAAATAATAAGATTTATGCAGGTGTTGAATTTGTTGGAGCTAGTGTTTCAAATGCTACCTCAACTGCTCATACTATTACAAAAGATGGAATTGCTTTTGCTGAATATGATGGAACAAGTATAATTATTTATGATGGCTACCAAGGTACATATACTACTTCAAATGAGGATATAGCTTTAGATGGTAAAGGTGGATTCACTTGGGGCGCTGTTTCTGGTACTTATAATATTATAAGTGAAACAGAGGTTGGCTTATATACTGTTTCTAATGGAAAAAATATTGAATATCATGTTATGAATATTTTTGAAAGTAGTGCAACAATGGTTAAGCCTGTAGTTAATGTAACATTTGAATTAAATGATCATGGCGCTAGTATTGATTTAATTACTATGAATACCAATATTATTTATACATTACCTACTCCTACTGATGAAAATTATACATTTAAGGGTTGGTTCTATGATGAAGCATGTACAAATGCTGTAGAGGCTGAATTTGTGGCTCCAAATAAGAATGTAACATTATTTGCTAAATGGGCTTCAAAGATTATTGTTAATGTTAATAAAGAAAATTCTGAAGAAGTAGAAATTAAAGTTCTTGGTGTTGGTGATGCCTTAACACTTGATAGACCAGTTAAGAAGGGCTATGCTTTTGTTGGTTGGTTTACTGATGAAACATTAGAAACAGAATGGACTAATGGTAGTGTTGTTGAAGGTAGTATGTCATTATATGCAAAATGGGAAGATGCTAATCCATTATATGGTGATTATGGAATTGCAGTTTCATATTGGTCTTCTTTATCAAAGGTTGAAAATACAATTCATTTTGATGAATATGGTGTTTTAACAACTGATTATAGTTCAGGCTTATTTAAGGCTGATTCTATAAAATGTGTTGATTTCAATAAAGAAAATGGTAAATTTGTTCTTGAAATTAAATATGAATATAAAGAATATTCATATGGAGCTGCTGAAAAATATACTAAATATATACTAGGCTTGTATGATGAAAAAACAGGATTTGTTTTAATTAAATCTTATTCATCATTAGATGAAGATACAGGTTATTCATCAATTGATTCTGTGAAAAATAATGCATATTTAGATACAAGTGTTTATGTTCTTTCTAATAAATGTTTAGATGGAAACTTAAGCTCTAAGGTAAGTGTTAAGAATTTATCATCTGCTTATCGTCTATATCAATATAATGATGATTCATTTAGTTGCAATTATTTTGTAGATGGATATAATACAATTTATTCTAATTTTAAAGCATATGATATTGATGGAAATGAGATTGAATATGCAAATTTAACAACTGCAAAATATGTAAGAATAACTGCTGATGGAAAAACACCATTTGAATATGGTTATAATGGTAGTTCATTCAAATCTACTCTTGATGGTTATCAAGGCGTTTATACCTTAAATGATTCAACATTAAAGGTTTATGGAACAGGAATTGCTAATCTTGATGGTACTGAAATTAAATATACAGTTACTGAGGGAGTGCTTATGTCAACTTATAGTGTTGATGATGTAAGTGAATATCATGAAATTACGTTAAATAAAAATGATATGACATTTGAAAATACTAAACCAATGGCAACAATCACTTATGTGTTAAATAATAATGATATTACTGATGCTACAGCTCCAGATGCTGCAAGTGTTAATAAGAATATTGCCGTAAAGACAGCTGATGCGATTACAACTGCTGCAGGTCAATTTATCTTTAGAGGCTGGAATACTAAGGCTGATGGTAGTGGTACAACCTATAAGGCTTTAGCTTCTATTACAATTAGTGAGGATACTACACTTTATGCAATGTGGGATAAGGCTGTTGTTTTAACAATAGTTAATGGTAATGGAATTGAAAATACAGTAACAAAATATTATGCAAATGATACCTTTAAATTAACTGAGCCTACTGGTGGTACAGATGAAACATTATCATTTGCTGGATGGTATTTAGATGAAGAATTTAAGGAAGCATTAACAAGCTATGTTATTGAAGATAATATGACTGTTTATGCAAAATGGATTACTCCATATGTTCAAACTGGTACATATAAGGGTGCTGAAATTTATTCAACTGGTTCTTCATATGCCAAGTCTGCTGATGTTTCTTCATTACCTAAGGATTTAACAATTACTAATACAGGTGTTGTAACAGGAACAAAGAGCGGAAGTATTAATGAACAATACAAGAACGTTACTGATGGTGTTGTAAAGGTTGGAAATCAATATTTCTATATGAACACAACATATGGTGTATTATGGACAGCATTTGGAAGTAATTCAACATCAGTTAGTGCAAATGATACATATGTGTTCTACGATACAGCTAAGATTAAGCATGTTGCTTATTCTGGAACAAGCATATATGATAGTAGCAATTATATGGTATGGTTAGAATTAACTCTTATGAATGATGATATTGTTAAGGTATATGGTTATAAGAGTGTACTTCATGCTGGATATAATTGGAGTATTGATACAGTATCAGCAAGAGCTAGTAGCTTTGTAATGTATGATGAAACTAATAAGCCAGTATGCAAATTTGATTATGACAATAAGGAAATGTTAGATGCTGATGGTCTTGGTGGCACATATTCAAATGAAACACTTGGACAAATTAGTGTTGATGGCTATGGAACTATAACATTTGCTGATAATACAACTGCATCATATGTTGTAGATAAAGCTAATAATAAGCTTACATATGTAAGAAACAATCAAATGTTTACAATTGAGCTTGCAAACGAAAGCTACACACAAGTACTAGATGGTTATGAAGGAACTTATACATCAGAAGGTCTTGATTCAATTACTCTTAATGGCTATGGTAGTTATACAAAGGGTAGTGAAAGTGGAACTTATGTTGTAGAAGGTGGAGTATTAGTGCTATTAACAACTGCAGATGCAACTACAAAGGTAGTTATTGATGTTGTTAATAAGACATATTCTGGTAAAACGGTTCTAGAGAATAAGACATTTGTGGGTAATAGTGCATATAATTATTACAATGTTTATGAATTCTATGACGTTAATAAGGTAAATGTAAAACAATTCTACGAGGCTAGTGATTATAAAGGCAATAATGCTGGTTCATACTTCAACAAAGTTGGAACATTTACAATTTCAGGTAATATTGTAACAATAACAGTTGATGGATTGAATATTGTATTTGAATTTGACTCAACAACTAATAAGTTAAAATGTACATCAGATGAAACTTCACCAAATGGTGGTAAAGCAACTGGTAAGACTTTTACACTTTATAATAAGTAAAAATAATAATAAGAGTGGATATATTTTAAATGTATCCGCTTTTATTTTTTTATATGGTTGAATATTTTGTTTCTTTTTGGTATAATATAATGTCTTAAAGTAGAAGGACATTCTACTTATTTTTTTTGAAAGGATTTTATATGAGTAATTTTGATGAATTTGCTATTCCTACGGAAATAGTTACAGCTTTAAATAAATTAGGAATTAATGAGGCTACAGAAATTCAAAGCTTATCAATTCCCAAGCTTTTAGAAGGACATGACGTTATTGGTCAGGCCCAAACTGGAACAGGTAAAACATTTGCTTATTTGGTTCCACTTTTAAGTCGCCTAGATCTAAATGAAAAGAACGTAAAGGCCTTAATTATGTGCCCAACAAGGGAGCTTTCAATGCAGGTTGCAAACGAGCTTAAAAAGCTTGCAAGCTTTATGCCTAAAATTAAATATGCAACAATTTATGGTGGTGCTTCTTATGAAAAGCAATTTAAGGAGTTAAAGGCTCATCCTCAAATTGTGATAGGTACACCTGGAAGAATTATTGATCATTTACATCGTGGAACCTTAAGCTTTGCAAATATTAGTATGCTTGTACTTGATGAAGCAGATGAAATGTTAAAAATGGGATTCCAGGATGATATGGAAGAAATTATGAGTGGCATGCCTGATGAAAAGCAAACTGCTTTGTTTAGTGCAACCCTTCCCCCATTTATTGCTAATCTAGCAAAAAAATATTTGGTTAATCCAGATAAGCTTGTTGTTCCTTGCAAGACCTTGACTGTTGATCGTATCAGTCAAACTGCTTATTTTGTTCGTCGTGAGCAAAAAAATGATTTATTACTTCGTGTACTTGATTATAATAATTTTAAGAGTGTTATTATTTTCTCTAATATGAAATCACGTGTTGATGAAATAGTTTCATTTCTTCAAAAAAATCATTTTAAGGCAGATGGTCTTCATGGTGATTTAAAGCAAATGGTACGTGATCGTGTTTTAAATGGTTTTAGAAATGGTAATATTGAAATTTTAGTTGCTACTGATGTTGCTGCTCGTGGTCTTGATATTAATGGTGTTGAAGCAGTAATAAATTATGATTTACCACAGGACGATGAGGTATATGTACATAGAATTGGTAGAACTGGTAGAGCTGGAATGGATGGAAGCTCATTTTGTTTTGTAACACCATCTGAAAAATATCATCTTAGAGATATAATGCGCTATACAAAGAGTGACATTGTTGATGGAAAAATACCAAGTGTTTTAGAAATTAAGAAGCGTCATATGGATAACCTATATGCAAGCATTGAAAAGGAAATGGAAAATGGCATTAACAAGGATTATGAGGAACTAATTTATCGCTTAGGTAGAAAATCAAGCGATCCAGTTTTAGTTATTAGTGCTGTATTATCTTTAATGAAATCTGATATTGAACGTAATTATAATGAAATTGAAGAAATTGTTATACGTAAGCCAAGAGAAGCTAAGAATGGTTCTTCAACCAAGAAAATGACAAAGGCTTCTAAGGATAAGTATGCAATTATGAAGCTAAATGTCGGAAGAATTGATAAAATAAGACCACAACAAATTGTTAATTTATGTATAGATGTAGATGTTCATAAATCAAGAGTTGGAAATATTGTTATTGATGATAGGGCAACCTATGTTGAGGTTGATAAAAACAGTACTAGATATTTCAAGAAAATAAATGGTAAAAGTGTAAATGGCCGTAAAATTAATGTTGTTGAAACTAATTTAATGCCCCAAATTAGCAAAAAGTAAAAAAAATTGAAATATTTAAATAAAGTGATATAATATAGATAAGAACTATTGAGGTGATTAGCTATGAAAAAGTTTTTGTTAAGTTTTGTATTACTAATATTTGTTTTGTTTGGTTGTTCTAGCAAAGAGCCAAGTGAAGAATTGAAAGAAGCTGTTGAGCCTATTAGCTATAATATGATTAATGGTAATATAAAGAAGTTTGTTTACGACTGTGATGAAATTTGTTATAGGGATAATGATGATTATAAATATGTAGATTTTAATGATTTTGATTTTCCAAAGCTAGTTGCAGGAGATGCAATAAAAATATCATATTATGGAAATCTACTAATTAAAACGATTCTTCCTGGAAAATTTACATGCGACAATAAGATTACAAGTATCGAGGTTGTAAAAGGAACTCTTTATATGATAAAGCTAAATAAAACAAATGATAGCTATTCATTTAGCTTTGTTGATGAAAATGTTAGTAATACAATAAAAATAAGAGATGTAGGAAAACATGCATATACATTAATTGATGATAATATTAATACTAAATCATTTAATGACTATGAGAATGGTACAACATTTTATTATGTATATAATGAAGCAGTTTTAGATAGTTTAGCCATATGCTCAATTTATGATTTTAATCCCTATGAGCATTTAATTTAAATATTATGAAATGTGAAATTAATTTTTCACATTTTTTTTATCTTATGCTATAATGATACTATAATTCAAAAAAGCACTAGATATTCTAGTGCTCTCTTGAATTAAATTGTTTGTATGAATAATAGGGAGAAAAGATTTTTTTGCGAATATTAATTCGCATTAATATGATAACCAACTTTTTTTACTTTTATACAAGGAGAAATAAAAAAATGAGAATTATTGCTGGTAAATATCGTCATCGAATCATAAGTATGACTAATTTAGATACAACAAGAGAAACACAAGATAGTGTTAGAGAAGCAATGTTTAATACTATAGGACCATATTTTGATGACGGAATTGCTCTTGATTTATTTTGTGGTAGTGGGGCTTTAGGTATTGAAGCTTATAGTAGAGGAATAGAAAAAATATATTTAAATGATCTTGAACCAAAGGCAATTAGTGTTGTTAAAAAGAATTTAAATGATTTAAAGATTAATGATGCTTATATAACCTCCTTTGATTATTTAAAGGCTATTAGCTTTTACGAAGAAAAAAAATTAAAGTTTGATTATGTTTTTTTAGATCCACCATATAGATTGAATAATATTAAGGAAATTTTAAATTCCTTAAAAAATATTATTAATTCAGATACCTTAATTGTTTTTGAAATGGCTAATGAAAGTGATGCAAATGTTGATGGCTTTAAAATCATTAAGGAAAAGAAATATGGCATTAAAAAAATAGTTTATTATAAATATTTAAGTGAATAATGGGCTTTTTTTCTTTACTATTTTTGTTATAAGTGGTAAAATCCCGAGTTCGACAGTTGGAAATAGTTAAGTCCGAAAAAATAGCGCTATTGCTATACTTTTCGGACTTTTTTGTT
>CAKQDS010000046.1 GCA_934229535.1 uncultured Anaeroplasmataceae bacterium | reverse complement strand
AGGGTGGAATATCACTAGATGTAAAGGGAGAAAATGATAAAGAGGTAGTAAAATATAAAAGTAGGTTTAAAAGACCAATAAATATATTAATGTATGTAATGACATTAATTTATTTAATAGTAATATTTAATACATTAAGAAATGTAGCCTTTATAATAGAAAGTAATAATCTACCAAAAGAAGATTGTGTATTAAATAGCTATTATATAAACGATGTATCTAATGAACTTAACGATAATAAATTATATGAATGTTTTGTTTTAAATGTAGGGCATAAAGATATAGATCTTTCAATTAATATGTGGACATTTTATGATTTTTCTTTTAAAAATAACAAATTAATAAAAGGAAGATATCCTCAAAAAGAAGATGAGGTTATGATAACTGATAAGCTATTTGAAGTGATATATGGCTATAGTTATTTTTTTCAAACAATTTTAAATAATGAAATTGAAAGCTTTGAAAAATATGATGATAAAAATGATTTATTTATTAATGAATATCAGAAAAAAATTGATCTATGTAAAAATATTTCTTTAGATGATTATAATGATTTATTTGTTGAAAGTGATGACGATTTTAGATTAAAAATTGTAGGTGTTGTAAAATCAAATTATAGCGCTGTAATATTAAATGAAGCTAATTATGATTATTATAAAGAAAATCTATCAGATTTCTTTACTTATTCTTCAAAATCAAAGTTAAATTTTTATTCTATATATGATAGAAATAATAAATATCAATCCTTTTCTAATAATATAGAATATCGTAGTGAGAAAATGAGTGAATATTTAATTACTGATTATTGGTCTTTAAATAATGTTAATGATTATAAGCTGATAAAAAAATTAGTAAATAGTGATTTAATTAAGAATATAACTATAAATTTTATAGCATTTGGCATAATTAGCATTGCTTATGTAGTATTATTATTGTTTAAGGCTAAGCTATTAAGAAATGAAATAGTATTTTATAATTGGTGTGGATATAGCTTTAGGGATAAATTAAAGGAATATTTATTAAGGATGTTTATAATACCATCATTTATTTTTATTAGTATTGGTATTATATATCATTTGATTTATTATTATGTTAATAATAATCCTAAAGATCATTTATATCAAAAATATGCTTATGGATATAGTAGTAATAATATATATATTTTCTTATCTTTGGTTATAATGCTAGTTATTTATAATTTAGGTATGCTAATAATATTATTTAAGACTAAGAGAAATGAAGGTGTGTAGATTTGCTTGAATTAAAAAATATTTGTTTTGCTTATGATACACTTCAAAAAACTAAATATAAGATATTTGAAAATTATTCAATAGCTTTTCCTATAGGTAAGCCTTCACTTATTTATGGTGAAAGTGGCTGTGGTAAGTCAACACTGGCTAAGATTTTATGTGGAAGAATAAACAATTATACTGGAGAAATAAGCTATAATGGTAAGGTTCTTAGTAATAGTGATTTAAATAAATATGTTTATTATTTACCTGCCAAATTATTATTTATGAATGGGTTAACTGTTTATGAAAATTTATTTGTAGCTTTAGCTAGTAATGATAATAAAGGATTGGAGCATAAGATAATCGATGTCTTAGATAAGCTAGAATTAAAAATGAAGATTAACGCTAAATTTAAGAATTTAAGTTCTGGTCAAAAACAACGCGTTTTAATTGCTTATGCCTTATTGTTAGATTGTCAAATTATTATTTTAGATGAAATTACTCAATCTATTGATGAAGCCTCATTGGTAAAATATTTAAGATTATTTGAAAGTAAAAATAAGACACTACTTTTTATTTCTCATAAAAGAGAAATATTTCCTTTTGAATTTGCAGTAGAGGTTGATATTGAAAAGAAAAATATTAAGGCTAATGATATTATTGATTCTAACATTCAATTAAATGATTATAGGTGTATTAAGCATAATATCTTTTTAAAGCATTTAAAAAGTACAAAATTAGTTTATTTTAGCTATTTATTTATGTTATTTTTAATATTAGGGGCATTTTATATTAGTATGTTTATTTCCTCTAATAATTATACATATCCATTTTATACTAATAAACGTCGTTCTCCTTTTGCTTATGAATTAAAATTTGATAATACGAAAAATTATGATTTGAGTTATGATGGTATTACCTATAATTATTATTTTACTAATCAAATTAGTACCTATGTTCATGGACGTAAGCTACCTTTTTATGAACGAAGCTTGATTCCTAATAAGGTTTCCTATGGTAGAGAAATTGAAAATGAAAAGGAAATTGTTATTTCTATTCCTTCATATTTATTTAAAACCTATAAAGGTTATATAAATTGTATTTATTATCCATGGAAGGAATTTGCTTTTTGTGATGCGCCAATGACAGAATTTGAATTTAAGGTCGTTGGAATAATAATTTATGATTATTCATATCCTTTGGTTTTATGTGATAAGATAAGCTTTGATTATATGAATGAATATAATAATAAATATGGTAATGGGGATATTTGTCCTACCGGTAATAATGATTCATATCCTATTAAGCTTTTAAAAATTGATAATTCCTTAGATGATTTTGTATTACGCGGTAATATTATAAAAGGAAATATAACTACTAAAAAGAACTATAAAGGTGAAAGTGCGACCCTACATTACATTTATGATAGTACAGTTAGAGGAACCTATTTAAATCAAAGAACCTATGATTTCTTTTTTAAAAATATTGGTGATGGTAGTGATGCGTTAAGTATATATAGTGATGATTATAGTTATGATCATGATTATAATATTATTGATAAAGCTGATTTAGATTCGTATTTTAAAATTTTATCTATAAAATATAGTCCAATTAATATATTGAGCAGTTATAAAATTTTGATTGGTCTAATTCTTATATTTACAATTATTTATATTTTCTTTAACAAAAGATATATCTTTTACAATTTTATAAAAATGAATAAAAGAAGTAGAATTATTTTATTCATTAAAACAGTTATGCTTTTTAGTATTAGCTTTTTTGTGATAGGCTCATTAATTTATCTAGCTAGATATTTGCCATTTTATTATTCAAGCTTCGAATATTTTTGTTGGTATTTCAAATTAAAATATTTTGATTTTATTTGCTTTTATTTTGAGTGCTTAGGTGTTATGTTAATAACGCTAATGGTTGGATATTTTATTATTTCTTGTTTGATTCCTAAAATTATTAATAAAAGATTCAGTTAATTCAATAATAAAAAAAGGCTTTATTTCAGTGTTTTTTGAAATAAAGTCTTTTTGTTAGTTTAGATATTTTTTGACAAAATCATTCTCGGCTAAGGCTTTGTCATATAACCAGCCTTGAGCCTGATTGCAGCCTAAATCATAAAGATTTTGGGCTTGGGATTTGGTTTCAACACCTTCACACAAAATATTAATATTTAGCTCATAGGCCATTTTAATAACATTTGAGATGATGATGTTTTCCTTTGGATTATAAGAATCTGAGCAGAAGCCCTTATCTAGCTTTATTGTATCAAAATCAAGACTTGATAAGGATGCTAGATTTGAATATCCTGAGCCGAAATCATCCATTGATACCTTGTAGCCAATGTCATGAAGTCTCTTAATTAAATCAGCAATTACTTCAGTATTACTCATTAGTCCTTCGGTTATTTCAATTTCAATATATTCAGGTGATATATTGTATTTTTTTCTAATTACCTCAATTCTTTCAATATATTGATTGAAGTTGAATTGATACCTTGACATATTTATAGAAATAGGATAAACCTTTTTGCCTTCTAATAAAAGCTTTGCTATAAACTTACATACTTCCTCAAATACATAGAAGTCAAGCTCAACAATAAAGCCATTCTTTTCAAATAACTCAATAAATTGATAAGGCTGTAATAAACGTTCATTTTTAAAATTCCATCTAGTTAGAGCCTCTGCGCCGATGATTTGTTCAGTTTTAATATCTACCTTTGGTTGATAATAAATTACAAATTCATAGTTTTTAAGGGCTACGAACATATGCTCTTCAATATCTTTTTGAAGAGTTATTTCTTCGTGATATTTTTCTTCATAGAATACAATATTTGATTTTTCACTTTGAGATATAGTTCTAGCTGCTAGGTTTGCTAAATCAATTGCTCGATAAATTGTTTCTTTTTCTTTAATGAAATATACGCCACCGATTAGGCTTACCTTTCTAACAAATTTATCATTTTTTGCTAAACGAAGCTGACTTGCCATTGAATAGAAGATATCGGTTATTTGTTTTTTATCCTGTGTTTTTACTAGTGCTAGGAATTTATCAGCACTTATACGACAAAATATAGAGTCATTTGAAAGCTCTTTTCTTAATAAATCGGCAAAATGAATTAGTATTTTATTGCCTTCCTCAAAGCCATATTGTTCATTAATATATTGAAAATGGCTAATATTAAAGAAAATAAGAGAAGATGGATTTTTGTTTTCAACTAAAAATTCATTACAAGTCGAAATGAATTTTGATTGGTTATATAGACCTGTTAATTCATCAGTATAGAATTTCTTTTCTAATTGCTTGTCCATTAAATATTTGTTAATTGCAGATGCATAAATTTTAGAAATTAAAATAAGATAATGTAATTCATTTGATTGCCAAATATGATAAGAATGGCAATATTCAAAATGGATTGTGCCAATTAAGTCATTATTTGAGTTACGTAGCTCATGAATTAGGGTTGCCTTTACATCGTATTTTCTTAATACCTTATATAAGCTTTCATATTTAGAGTTTGATTCATCCTTTGGAACGTTTGTCGTTAAAAAATATCCATCGCCATTTACACTAGTAGTAAATAGAGTTATGGCTTCCATAGATGTTTTGGTTATTGGTTTAAGTTCTGGATATTCAGGGTTAATCCAATTGATGATTTTATCAATATCATTATGATTTTCATTTAATATGATGATATTAATTCTATCTGGTAAAAAGAAGGAACCTACTAGATCAATTGAATCCATTAAATTTTTTGATATTGGTAAATAACGATTCATCATATCAAATATAGAAGAAACGACGCGCATCTGAGGGTCCTTATTATCATTTTGCTGGGCATCATCTTTTTTATGACTATAGTTGTAATCAATATCCGTACATTTGTTTGTGAAGATGATAAATTTATTCTTACCTTTGTTTTTACCTCTAGTCATAGCTCTATTTAACTTGTTCATATGATCTTCGAATGTTGTACCATGATCTGGATAAACTGTACAAGCAACAGTTGCGGTAATTGGAACGTTTTTACTATTAGAATCACTGATTTTTGCAATTTCATTTTTTAATGTTGAGCAAATTTTCCAAATTGTTTCATAATCTGTATTGCAATGTATCAAAGCTAAAAAGTTATCACCATTTAAATGACCAACAAGACCATTGTTAGCGGTTGCTTTTTTAATTTCTGATGCTACCTCTACAAGGATTATATCACCAAAGTTATAGCCATAATTAGCGTTAATATCATTAAAATTATCAATGTTAACCTGAATTAAAATAAAATTAGAGGTTGGATTATCAAATTCTTTTTTTATGGCTGACACAATTGAAGGACCATTTAATGTTTTTGTTAAATTATCCATTACCTCAATTGGTGCTGAATCAGTATTTAAAGGCTCATTTGTATTATTTACAGCACATAAAACCTTACCGTTTCGATTAATACCTTTTATATTTAAATTACATTTATTTGCAGAATTAGTTAAGCAATCGATATTTATAGAAAAATGAGAAGAGTTAATTTGGTTTATTTTTTCTAATGCTTCAAAAATTTTATCTTTTTCAGCAGTCATTAAATCATAGGTTTTAGCTATGAAATCTAATAAAGAATCAATGTTTATGTTTTTTTGTAAAACGTGTTCATCCTTTACAATAAAATTTATTTTTTTAGTTGCTACATCATATTCATATAAAACCTCACTGTATAATCTTAATAGTTTTTCTATTATGATTATAAGCTCTTCGTTGGTTTGCGACGGCATAATATTCAACTCCTCTCTTAAAATAAAACGTTTTCTTTATACTATATTATAACATTTATTTAATACAATAGCAAAGATTAAACGAAAAATTATGAAAAAAATGTTTTTATTATAAATAAAAAGTGATAAAATGAATAAGGTGATTAAAACTATGTATGATGTAATTGTTATTGGTGCTGGTCATGCTGGCTGTGAGGCAGCATTAATTAGTGAAAAAATGGGACTTAAGGTTATGCTTGTAACTGGTAATTTAAATATGACGGGCTCAATGCCATGTAATCCATCTATTGGTGGTCCTGCAAAGGGCATTGTTGTACGTGAAATAGATGCCCTTGGTGGTATGATGGGTAAGCTTGCTGATATGTGTCAAATTCAAACTAAAATGCTTAATAGATCAAAGGGACCTGCAGTTCAAGCTTTAAGAGATCAAATAGATAAATTATTATATCCTAGAGAAATGCTTAAGGTATTAAAATCTCGTAAGAATCTTACTTTATTAGAGGCTTATGTTGATCATTTGATTATTAAAGATGGAAAAGCCTGTGGTATTGTTTTAGAAAATGGTGATTCATATGAATCAAAAAGTGTGGTAATGACTACAGGTACCTATTTAAGAAGTAGAATTTTAAGAGGACATGTTACACATTCATCAGGACCAGATGAACAAAGAACAACCTCAGGACTTAGTAATCAGCTTCGTGAGCTTGGCTTTGAGGTTTTAAGGCTTAAAACTGGTACTCCTGCAAGAATTAAAACCGATAGTATCAATTTTGCAGTAACAAAGCTTGAACCAGGTGATGAGGAAATAACTAGATTTAGCTTTGATAAGGGGTATGATCCTATTTTAAAGGTTAAGGTTCCATGTTATTTAACTTATACTACAAAAGAAATTCATAAATACGTTTTAGCTAACCTAAAGGAAAGTGCGATGTATGGAGGAGTTGCTGAAGGTGTAGGACCAAGATATTGTCCTTCAATTGAGGATAAAATTGTTAGATTTTCTGATAAGGATCGTCATCAAATCTTTTTTGAACCTGAAAGCTTGGAGCTAGATCAAACCTATATTCAAGGATATTCAACATCTATGTGTGTTGAGGTTCAAGATAAAATGATTCATATGCTACCAGGACTAGAAAATGCTATTGTGATTAGATATGCCTATGCTATTGAATATGATGCAATTAATCCTCTAAATTTATGGCCTTCTTTAGAAACAAAGCTTGTTAAAAATTTATTTACTGCTGGTCAAATCAATGGAACATCTGGTTATGAGGAAGCTGCAGGCCAAGGACTAATTGCAGGTATCAATGCTTCACTAAGTGTTCTAGGTAAAAAGCCTCTTATTTTAAAAAGAGATGAAGCCTATTTAGGAGTTATGATTGATGATTTGGTTACTAAGGGAACCAAGGAGCCATATCGTTTATTAACATCAAGAGCTGAATATCGTTTATTATTAAGACATGATAATGCTGATTTAAGATTAAGAGAATATGGCTATGCCTTAAATACTATTTCTAAGGAGCAATATGATTATTTGATTCAAAAGAAAGCTGACATTAAAAGAGCAATTGAACTTTTTAAAGAAATGATAGTTAGAAAAAATAATGAAAATAATGATTATTTAGAGAGTATTGGGTCAACAAGATTAACAGAAAGTATTAAGGCTGTTTCCTTAATTAAGCGTCCAGAGATCAGCTATAAGGATGTATTGAAAATTATTGAAAATAAAGAGAAATTAGAAGAAGAAATAAAAACTGATTTAAATGATGTTTTAGAGCAGGTAGAAATTGAGCTTAAATATGAGGGCTATATTAATAAAGCACTTGCTCAAGCAAATAAAGCGAAGACCTATGAGGAAATGCTTATACCATCAGGCCTTGATTATAAGCATATTGATAATATTGCTCTTGAAGCTAGAGAAAAATTAGCTAAGGTTATGCCTAAGACTATCGGTCAGGCTTCAAGAATTAGTGGTGTAAATCCTGCTGATATTGCTGTTCTTGTTGTATATATTGAAAGCTTAAACAATAAAAGGGAGGAGTAAACTTTGAATTTTAAATTAGAATTAAAAAAAATAGGGTTAGAGCTTGATGATGAGAAGCTTGATAAATTTAATAAATATTATGAAATTCTAATAGCTAAAAATGAAGTTATGAATCTGACAGCCATTACAGAATATGATGAGGTTTATATTAAGCATTTTTATGATTCCTTAACTATAGGTAAATATTTAATAGGAAACGAGAATATCTGTGATGTTGGTAGTGGAGCTGGATTTCCATCTATACCTTTAGCAATTATGTATCCTAATATAAAGGTGACTATTATTGATGCTTTAAATAAAAGAATTAACTTTTTGAATGATCTTGTTAAAGAATTGAAGCTTAACAATGTTACTGCACTTCATTATCGTGCTGAGGAATATGCTTTAGAAAAAAGAAGTAGCTTTGATGTTGTATGTGCAAGAGCTGTGGCAGCATTACCGATGCTATGTGAGCTATGTATGCCACTTGTAAAAACTAAGGGTCATTTTATTGCAATGAAGGGTAGTAATGCCATAGATGAGGTTAATAATTCTAAAAATGCTATAAAACTACTTGGTGGAAAAATAGAAAAAATTGATGAATTGAAGCTACCATATGATATGGGTGATAGAACAATTGTGGTTATCGATAAAATTAGTGAAACTAATAAAAAATATCCCCGTATATTTAAACAAATAAAGGAGCGACCTTTGTAATGTATGCATTAGATCAAATAGTTATAACTAAAAAAAATCATGTATGTGGTTCTAATAAGTGGAAAATAATAAGAGTTGGTGCTGATTTAAAGCTTAAGTGTGAGGGCTGTGGTAGAATTGTCTTAATGCCTAGCTATGAGTTAGATAAGAAAATTAAGCAGCAAAATTAAGTAATTTAAGCTAAAAATGACATTTTTTTAAAAAAGTGAAAAAAGTTAAAAAAAGTACTTGATTTTCAGTTTGAAATGTAATATAATAATCAAGCACGTGTGAGGAACACGATAAAATAGATGGTTGGGTAGCGAAGTGGCTAAACGCGGCAGACTGTAAATCTGCTCCTTAGGGTTCGGTGGTTCGAAACCGCCCCCAACCACCACTTATTTGATCTTTGAAAACTAAAGAATGACAAACGCAAACGAAAAAACAATTAATTTCTTAAGGATAAGAAATGAGCAA
>CAKQDS010000045.1 GCA_934229535.1 uncultured Anaeroplasmataceae bacterium | reverse complement strand
TATATAATAAGATTTAAAATTTAAATCTAAGGCTACATTCATCTTACCTATATTATAGCTTAATTTCTTAGTTCTTAGGCTTACTGACATAAAAATCACCCACTTTTTATTAAAAAAATAAAGTATTTTTCTTAATTTAAAGATATCACTTCTTTAAACTAAAATCAATACTTTTCTTCGTTTTTTTAATAATTCTAACAATAAAATGGTAAAATGACCTAAATAATTGTTAAATATTATACCTTTTCAAGCTTATCTTTAATTTTACTATAAATTTAATTTAGCAAAATTTTATTAGAAGCAATGACACTTATTTTATAAAAAGTAGAATGTAAAACGGAACTTTAAATATATAAAATACATTTTTAACAATCATTTGTATTTTTAAAACATAATAATGCTGAAAAATAATTAAAAATAGTGTATAATACCTTTGAGGTATAAATTATGAAGACAATAAATTATAATGATGTTGTTGAAGCTGTAAAAGAGACATTTATTTATTCTACAATAAATGTTGATGATAAGACTTTGGCATATTTAAAAAAACAAAAGGATAAAGAAACAAATAGCCTAGCGAAAAGCATTTTATCCCAAATAATTGAAAATGACACTTACGCTAAGAAATCTAGTATTCCTTTATGTCAGGATACAGGAATAGCGACAATATTTGTTGAAATTGGCAATGAAATATATTGTCAATTTGATTTAACAGAGGCCTTAAATGAAGGAGTTAGAAAAGCCTATATCGATGGCTATCTAAGAAAAAGTGTTGTTAATCATCCTCTTCTTAGAAAAAATTCTTTTGATAACACGCCAGCAATTATTCATTATAATTATGTTTTAGGCGATAAATTAAAAATTTTATGTGCACCAAAGGGAGCAGGTAGTGAAAATATGAGTGCTCTAAAAATGTTTAATCCAACCGATGGCGAGGATAAAATTATCGATTTTGTTGTAGAAACTGTTAAAAATGCTTCTGGTAAGCCCTGCCCACCAATAATTGTTGGTGTTGGCATTGGCGGAAATTTTGAGGAATGTGCATTGATGGCCAAAAAAGCAGTTTTAAGAGATTTTGATGATCAAGCAGATGATGAAGTAGCAAGAAGCCTTGAAGAAAAATTATTTACTAAGCTAAATGAATTAAATATTGGGCCAATGGGCTTAAAGGGTGATACCACTGCTTTAGCCGTAAAGGTTAATTTAATGGGTTGTCATATTGCTTCTCTTCCCGTAGCAATAAATATTCAATGCCATGCTTCAAGACATAAGGAGATAATTTTATGATTAAAATAAAGCTTCCAAATGATAAGGATAAATTATATAATCTTAAAGCCCATGACGAGGTTTTGTATACAGGTATTTTATATACGGCAAGAGATGCAGCACATAAGCGCTTATTAGAGCTAATAGAAAAAGGATTGGAGCTTCCAGTTGATTTTAAAGACTCATTAATTTATTATGCTGGTCCTACGCCTACTAAGCCTGGGGAAATAATTGGTTCAATTGGTCCTACTACTTCTGCAAGAATGGATAAATTTGCTCCCCTTATGAAAAAGCTTCAACTTCTTGGCGTAATTGGTAAAGGTCCAAGAAGTATAGATTGCACAACAACCTATCAAAATGATCACATCTTATATTTTGTAGCAACTGGCGGCTGTGGAGCCCTATTAAGTAAATGTGTTAAGAGTGCGGAGGAAATAGCATTTAAGGACTTAGGCCCAGAATCAATAAAAAAACTATATGTTGAGGATTTTCCTCTTCTTGTTGCAATAGATAATTTTAATAATAATATATTTAAGGAGAACTAAAAAATGGATTTAAAGGAACAATCATTGAAATTACATAAGGATGCAAAGGGTAAAATTGCTACAGTTTCTAAGGTTAAGCTAGAAACTAAAGAGGATTTATCACTAGCCTATACACCTGGTGTTGCTTATGTATGTAAAGAAATTGAAAAAGATAAGGAGCTAGCCTATACCTACACCTCAAAGCAAAATATGGTAGCCGTAATTACTGATGGCTCTGCCGTTTTAGGTCTTGGTAATATTGGTCCCTACGCAGCTATACCGGTTATGGAGGGTAAATCAATTCTTCTTCACGAGCTTGCAGGTGTTGATTCTATACCTCTATGTTTGAAAACTCAGGATACTGAAGAAATAATTAAGATTTGTAAGGCCATAGAGCCAACCCTAGGAGCTATTAATCTTGAGGATATTTCAGCTCCAAGATGTGTTGAAATTGAACGTCGTTTAATTAAAGAAATGGACATTCCAGTATTTCATGATGATCAGCATGGAACTTCAATTATTGTAGCTGCAGCCTTTATAAATGTTGAAAGATTAACTAAGAAGCCTCTTAAGGAAATGACAGTTGTTCTATCAGGTACAGGTGCAGCTGGCTCAATGATTGCAAAAATGCTTAAGAAAATAGGTGTAGGTCAGATATATGCATATAATAAGGATGGCGTAGTTTCAAAAAGAAATTATGCTAATTATGATTTCCTTTTGAAGGAATTATTAGATGAAGGTACTCTTTCTTCTCCTGATGAAAGCAAAAAAACATTAGCAGATTTAATGGTTAACGCTAATGCCTTTATTGGTGTTTCAGCAGCAAATCTAGTTTCTAAGGAAATGGTTAAATCAATGGCCGAAAACCCAATTGTTTTTGCAATGGCAAATCCAAATCCAGAAATTGGCTATGATGATGCTAGAGAGGCTGGTGCTTATATTTGTGGTTCAGGTAGAAGTGATTATCCAAATCAAATTAATAATGTTCTTGCCTTCCCAGGTTTATTTAAGGGAGCATTAATGGCTAAAGCTAAAAAAATAACTGAAGGAATGAAACTTAAAGCAGCTTATGCAATAGCAAACCTAATCTCTGATGAAGAATTAAATCCAAATTATATTGTCCCATCAGCATTTGATAAGCGTGTAGTTCCAGCAGTAAGTAAAGCTGTATGTGATGAAGCAATTACTGAAGGTGTATGTAGATAATCATAAGGAGTCTTTAAAGGCTCTTTTTTTTCATATTAAAAGCACTCAAAAACGAGTGCTTAAATATTTTTCATAGTAATTATATATATTCCAATAACATTTTACTTTTATAATTGCTTTAAATCCAAAATTATTTTTAATTGATTTTTCGGTATTAAATCAAGATAATTTCAATTTATAAAGTCTCATTAAATTTTATCACCATAAGGCAAAGATTTAATATAATTTTCCATATAAAGCCAATCAGGTTCTCCATTTGAGTTGGCAGGTAAGCGTATAAAATCACTTCTAATTTGTTTTTGACTTCTTTTTCTACCATATGAGTATTTATATACATCTTTATTTATAAGCGTCACTAGAAATAATGCCACATATTTATTCATTTCAAATCTAGGTCTAAGAATTTCAACATGATCGCTCGCTGTGAATGGCATTGATTGATATGTACAAAATCCTAAAACAGCTGAATCAATTGTTAAACAATTTCCTTTTTCAGTCCAACAATCAAAAAAACCATTAACCCCATTATTAGTTGCCTTTGTCGTTACATATGGATATTTTCCACATCCATATGTCTCCAATTCTTCAATTGGTGTTGTTTTAGAACCACTTATATCAAACAATTTATCAAGAGCAAACTCTGTCCAAGAATTAGCATTAATTTTAATAGTAGTTGTATTTTTTGTTTCTAGTGAATTTCTAAGATTCGAATTATTCTCTCTCTCTCTCATTTCAAGTTCTTCAATAAAATTTGTCATATATTTCCAATCAGGTTCCCCAAATTCATTTGTTGGAAGTTTAACTATTATGTTTTCTGCAACAGAATTATATACAGCCCTACCATATGAAAAACGATACTTTTCTTTATTTAATATTGTTGCCACGAACATACCGATTTGCTTATTCATAGTAAATTTAGGAACCAAAATATTAACTCTACCATGTGAAACAGAAAGAAAATTACATTCTTGATAAAAACAATTACAAAACATATCAAGAGTTAAACAATTTCCATTAAACATTTCAGCTTTGCCATCACCTGATTCATCAATTCTTTTTACAATTCCATTATTTGTAGAACCAGAACTAACAAGATTAACTTTACCTTCAATACATTCTTCTTCCTTTAAATCGCCTTTACTTAATTTACATTCAAATAGGTCCCCGATTCTGAATTCTTTCCAAGTCATAGTATTAAGCATTTTCATTACTTCCATTCTTTATTTTATATGAATAAAAATCACGTATTGTTTGTTCAAAATCACTTTCAGTTAATTTGGAATAATCAGTTTTCATATAAGCTTCTATCAACCATTCGTCATTTTCATGAATATCTAAATATATTGATTTTAGTGGATCTATTTTCTTTGACTGATAATCTCTAAGCCAACCTTTTATTTTTTCTTCCCCCAACCCTTTTACCTTTTCAACTCTAGTATTCTTTAATATTTTAAAACCATCATCTTTACAATACATTAAAAAAGTTTTTTCATTTGGTATTTTTATTTTATTATCATCGAGCAAATCATTACCATCCTTATCCTTTTTAAAATGTGGAATTCCAGTTTTTATAATTAAAGTTGTAACAACAGTTGATGCTGCAGCACCAAATGTTCCGTCTGCTAAAGAAAAAGATGCTAATAAAGTATTATTTTTTAACAAATCCTTATGAAATTGAGCCGCATCAAATCCATTAGACTTCGAATTACCAATAGCAAATACATATGGTAAAATCACTGCAAAAAGACTTCCTTTTGGTAAAAGATCACACCCTTTTAAAACTAGTTTTGCGGCAATTACATTATCTTTTCCACCAAAAGGCGGATTCATACACGCACCAACCTTATAATTTGAATTATATGTAGGTATTAAATCATTAATATTAGAAAGTTTTAGCATATCTCCATTTAATGCTTGTATCAAATTCAAGCCAATAATTCTTAATGTAGTTATATAAAATAAAAATATATAATCTTCATTTTCTATACCTGATACTTTATTACCATTAATTGTATTATAATTGTTAATTATATGCAGCAAATATGAAAGTGTAAAGTTTCCAAAACCGCTACAAAATTCCACAAAAAAATCGTCTTCTTTTAGATCTAACAACTTTACCATAAAACCTGTAATATTTGCTGGAGTTGAGATAATACTATTTTTTCCATTTTTATGAATATAAATATACTTATAGATTGTTTCTGAGATCAATAATTTATCTTCATTTGAGCCAAATAAAATAATCGGAAAAACTTTATTTGCAATGTCTTTTAAAAAATTTAATAAAGAATATATACTACTATTTAATTCCTTTTTTGATTTCATTGAAGTACACGTTTGTTTAATAAGTGATGTAATTGCTGATTTATTGCTTGTATTAGAAAAAGAATAATTGTCAATTTCACCACCATTTTTTACGATTATAGTTTGCATTTCATCTATAATTGATACTATAGAATCACTATCATACATTCCATTAATAACATTATTTCTAAATTTATCGTTAAACAAAGCAAGAATACAAGTATTAACAAATAATAACGAATCTTTAACTTCTGTATATTTAATGTGCTGATTTAATGAACTAATAATTCCTTCAATTCTACTATCAACATCATTAACACCGAAAGACCTTTTTACTGTTTCACTAGGGATTACATTATAACTTGACAAAAGATTTGAATAATAATCCGGAATATTTTTCCATTTTGTATATGTATCATATTTTTGATAATCTATTAAAGTTACCATTTCAGAACAATCTAAATCATTTAATGAGCAGTAAACCAAATAATCAATTCTATTTGATTCACTATTTATTTCTTGTGCAGCTAAGGCATACAATTGATGCTCTATTGCCCTATCTTTTTCATTTTTATATTTGTCAGGAGCTTTAAGTTCAATAAACATAAAAATGTCATTGCTATGTGGCTTATAAACGATTATATCAATTCTAGCCTTTTTGCGAGATGGCCTTCCAATTGAATATTCTTTTTCAAACTCAATATCATTCATACTATAGCCTAATTCATTAACTAATTTTGTAACAACAAATGCTCTAACATATTCTTCATCTCCAGGCAATTTGCTGATTTCCCTTCTATCCCTTCTGAAACCATATTCAATTTGATCATTATCAAAATTGTAAGATATGACCGCCTTATTTTGCGGCCACTGTTTTAAATAATCTTCCACTAGTTTTCTAAACGAGTTCATAAATTAATCCTCCAGTATATAAACCTAAACCTTTATAAACCTTGTAGAAATTAATAAATATTTGAGAAATTTTTATATTTTTTAATGATTTTTAGTGCTTTTTATGTTATAATTGCTTTAAATGGTAAGGTACTAAAAGGTTTACCATTATGAACCTTATAAAGTTTTGTCAAGCAACTCATAAATGCTTGACTTTTTTTGTTTTTAACGCTACATTTTTCCTGGAGGTATTATAAATGAAATATGGATATGTAAGAGTTTCAACAACTACACAAAATATCGATAGACAGATGGAGGAAATGCTAAATCAAGAAATCGATGAAAAAAATATTTACATTGATTATCAATCAGGTAAGGATTTTGAAAGGGAAAGTTATAAAAGGTTAATTAAGAAAATAAAAAAAAACGACCTATTAATAATAAAATCAATAGATCGTCTTGGTAGAGACTATAATATGATAATTGATGAATGGAAAAGAATTACTAAAGACATTCAAGCTGATATTATGGTTATTGATATGCCACTTTTAGACACTAGAATTGAAGGAAATAACTTAGTTGGAAAATTCATAAGTGATATTGTTCTTCAGGTTTTGTCATTTGTTGCTCAAAATGAGCGAGAAAATATAAAGAAACGTCAAGCTGAGGGTATTAGAATTGCTAAGGCAAAAGGAATTCATATGGGTAGACCTACTTATATTCTTCCTAAAAACTATGAAGAGATAATTATTAAATATTTAAATCATGAAATAAAATACAAAGAAGCAATGAAAAAATTAAATATGTCTAGAGGTACTTTCTTTAAATATTTAAGAATTTATAAGGAAAAATGTATCTAATATTTAAAAAAGTAACACCTAATAATGTTACTTTTTTAATATGTTTATTAATAATCAATGTTAACGAATATATTTTTCTAAGTCCTTTGTTACTTCTTTTATCATTTGGGCTTTATCAATACAATAGTCTTTATCAAGACCTGAAGACGTACCAACTAAAATCAAATCATCTAATGTTATATTTGTTCCCTTACGATTTACACTAGTCATATGTTCACCATAAAATGTATTACTATATGTCATATCATAGGCAGGAGCTAATCTATATTTTCTTTCCTTTTCTTCATAAATGTAGGTAAAATTCTTTAAATGATCATCTAGATTATGAGCAAAAACATTAAAGCACATTCTTAAATATAATTGCTTTAAATCTTCTAAATTAGAAAAAGTAATTAGCTTTGTAAGTTTAAATAAATCTAAATAATCAGCACAAGGACTTCTAAAATCTGCCTCAAGTAATGCTGCAGCTGTAATCATATGCACCTTTTCACCATTAATTCTATCAAATCTTTTTATGCCAAAATATCCGGCATTTGTATTTGATTTGAATAATTTAACATCTGGTATTTCAATGCCAACTTTTTTGCAAGCTAATGCATATTCATATTCACATTTTCCAGCATTTTGTATATCAAATCTAGATTGAAACTTAATTATCCAATCTTCATTATTAATATTTACTAAGGCCTTAGGTCTTGCTCCACCAGATGAGCCTGCAAATTTATATAAATAATCAACATTTACATTATTTGAATCATCCAAAATTTCATTAGCTTGCTTTTGAAACTTATCATAATCTAATACTTCATTAGAAACAAATGAAAAGTCTGGTATATATTCTAATGCTCCCATACCATTAGTACCAACACATGCTAGTCTATATAGTCCATCATAATTATTTATTCCTTTGCTAAACAAATATCTATCAAGCAATAACTTTCCCCAAGAATCTGGTAATGAATCAGCAAAAACTCCAAAAAAGCCATTAAAGGTTTGATCTGATGGTACAAACAATTCTTTTCTTAAAGGCAAATATAATGGTGAAATTGAAAAACCATTTTTGATCCATAAATCATCATATTGAAATAAATATTTATCATTATATTTAGCAATAATTCCTACTAATTGCTTTTTATAATACACTTCTATCTTATTTTCCATATTTTATCACCTCAGATATATCTGTAAATGGTATTGTTTCAAATAATTTAGTTATTTCATTTTCAATGCCTAAAGCTTGACATAACATTACAAGAGAGTGAAGTGAAATTTCTCCCGTTGTTTCAAATCTTTTAATAGTTCCATAACTAACATTACTCATCTTAGATAAATCAAGCTGTGTAATTCCTTTTACTTTTCTTATTTTTTTAAAGCGTGTCGCAACATCTAAAATGATTTCTTCAGTAGTTTTAAAAAGCATTATTAATACCTCACAATAGATAAAATATTAACCATTATATCTTATTTATGGCATAAATAGATAATATGTTATCTGTATTATAACATACAAATTTAATTTAATAAATAGATAATTTAAAAATAAAAGCTACATTATTCTAATAAAAAATAATGTAGCCTATTTATACATTAATTAACTTCTTGAGCATTTTTCAGCATCAATTGCTAAAACTAGCATTAAAGCATATAATGCATCATTATCATTTTTTACATCTATAACATAATAATCTGTTAAATGTAATTCTTTATATACCTCAGCAACTATATTTCCACTGCTGTTAAATATTTTGTAGCTCCAGCCAAGGAAATCACCATTTACATACCAGCCCTTACAATTTATATTATAATTGTTTGAAAGCAAACTAAATTTCTTTCTAATAAAGCCAACAAAACCACTTGAATCATACATTTCAAATGTAGGTAATAGCACTAGCTTTTTCTCTATAACAGTTCCCTGTTTATTACCAAGTGTATCATAAATATTAAAGCAATGACCCCAAGAAAGCTGTCCTTTTACAATATATTTAACATTTCGACTTTCATCATAAATATCATATGAATCAAGCCAAGAAAAAAATCTTTGCTTAAAATAAAGTCTCATAATTTAACCTCTCTAATACTAACATCTCTTCACTCAATTATAACATAAAATTTTAAAAATAAATCATTTTTTAATAACAATCCGCATGTAAAACATGCGGTCTTTCGGCTACCCTATAAGGGCCTCTTGCTACACAGACCCTCAAG
>CAKQDS010000044.1 GCA_934229535.1 uncultured Anaeroplasmataceae bacterium | reverse complement strand
ACTAGGACTTCAAAAATACTAATATGTAGTTAGACTTATCCAAGGTCTAAATCTACACTACATATTATACGAGGAGCTTTAAAAATGAAAAAAAATATTTTGATTGTTATATCAGCTATCATTGTAGGAATAACGATATTTTTATTATTATTTTTTAATATTCCTAGAATTTCTTATCGTCTTATTGATGGTGGCTATGAAATTAAAAATGTATATGGAAATAAAAAGAAAATATATATCCCATCTTCATACAAAAATAAGCCTGTAATTTCTATTGGGGAAAGATGCTTCGAGGATAAAAAAAAATTGAATAGTATTATTTTTGATAAAAATTCTAATATTTCTGTAATTAAAAGATTAGCTTTCAATGGTTGTAAAAATCTTAAGGAATTAACACTTCCAGATAGTATGCTTGAAATTGAAAATAATGCATTTCAAAACTGTATTGGTCTAGAAAAAGTATATTGTAATAAGCTTGTTTATTTGGGAGGCTCAGCTTTTTTTGGTTGTAGCAATTTAAATACAATTGATCTTGGTGATAATCTTGAGGTGATTGGTAGCTTTGCATTCTATGAATGTAGTAGTATAACGTTAGTTAGTATTCCTGATAGCTGTAAAGCAATTTATAACAAGGCGTTTGCTTACTGCTATAGTTTAGAAAAATTATATATTCCTAGTGGTACGGTTTTATATGATGATTATGTATATGAATGTAGTCCATTAATTATAAAAAAATAAGTTTAATAGACTTATTTTTTTTATTTTTTGCATAGTATTAAATAGGTGATTGATTTGCTTTTTTATTTGATAGGAATAAAGGGGAACGCTATGGCTTCTCTTGCAAGAGTACTAACTGATTATAATTATGAGGTTATGGGTGTAGATTTTGATGAACATTTTGCAACAGAAGATAAATTAAATTGTAAGGTTGAATCTTTTAAGTCAATGAGTCTTAATAAGGATTACTTTTATATAATAGGAAATGCTTTTAAGGACCATAGTGTTACTAGGTATTTAATTAATAATAAATTTAATTATGATTATTATCCTCATTTTATTGCAACATTCTTTTCTAAAAGGTTTGTGTGTGTTGCAGGATGTCATGGTAAAACAACTACAACTAGTTTACTTGCTCATATTAATAATGAGGCAAATTACATAATTGGTAACGGTGAAGGCAAGGGTAATAAAGATAATAAATGGTTTATACTAGAAGCCTGTGAATATCAAAACACTTTTTTAAATTATAAATCAGAAATTGCTTTAATTTTAAATATTGATTTTGACCATCCAGATTTTTATAAGGATATTGATGATGTTATAAGCTCATACATTTTATTTGCAAGAAAAGCTTTTATTATTGTTATAAATGGTGATGATCCTAATAGTAAATATATTACTGGAAATGTCATAAGGTATGGAATGAATAAAGAAAATGACATAGTTTTTAATGTCCATGGCAAAAATGTATATCTATGTGATGAAGAATATGAAATGCCATGCTATGGCCTACATTACGCCTACGACTTTGTTGGAGCGTATATTGTAAGCAAGTTAATGAATAATAAAAGCGAAATTATCTATGATAGACTTAAAAATTTTAAATTTCCTAAAAGAAGAAGAGAAATAAAAAGAATAGGTAGTAATATAATTGTATGTGATTATGCCCATCATCCTAGTGAAATAAAGGCTTTATATAGAAGTCTTAGGGAGGAATATAGTGAAAATAAAATAATTGCCATTTATGAGCCGCATACATATTCTAGAACTTTAAAATTTCAAGCGGATTATAATGAAGCTTTAGCTTTATTTGATGATGCCTACATTTTAGATATTTTTACCTCTGCTAGAGAACAATATAATTCAGAAATTGAAAAAGAAATATATCGAGGTTTTTTATTTAAACGATTTAAAAAAGAATTAATTACTAAAACTAAGGAAATGAATAATATGGTTATTTGCTTTATTGGCGCTGGAAGAATAGATAAGATATATTTAGAATATATAAAAAAAGACTCACTTTAATGTGAATCTTTATTTTTACAATATGCTTCAATTTCATCAGCCACAATTTTAGTGAAGGCAACAGCTTCAACAACAGTTTTTGGCCCGGAAACAACATCACCTGCAGCAAATACACCTGGTCTAGTTGTTTCACCATTTCCTTTAGTTTGAATTAAGCCCTTTTGGTTTGTATCAATTTGTTTTGTGGTTTTAACGATATTAGATTGTGGTCCTTGACCAATTGCAATAATTATTGAAGTGGCTGGGAATTTAAATGGATGCTCTGTATCATTAACATAAGTGATTGTTCCATCTTCATTTTCTTGCTTTAAAACTGGTTCAACAATTATGCCATCGCTTTCAATTTTAATTGTATTTAAATAATAATTCATTTTTATACCATCAACCTCAGCTAAGTCAAGTTCATCTTTGTTAGCTGTAACCTCGTCCTTGCCTCTAAAGAAGATGACATCAACCTTTGAATGAGATTTACGAATTATTGTACGTGCTGCATCCATTGCTACATTACCAGCACCTATAACAACTACGTGGTCTCCTAAGCTTCGATAAGAATCAGGATTTTTTAAGTAGTCGATTGCAAAATGAACATTTCCAAGTGTTTCACCAGGAATTCTTAAACGATTTGGACGCCATACGCCAGTTCCAATAAATATTGCATCATAGCCGTCCTCGAACATATCATCAATAGTGATTGATGGTCCGATTAAAGTGTTTGGTCTAAATAGAATACCTAAATCCTCCATTTTTGTTAAAAGCTTATCTACTAAAGATTTAGGTAGACGGAAATCAGGAATGCCATATCTAAGAACTCCACCAATTTGGTCCTTAGAATCGATTATTGTTACTCTAAAGCCTCTTTGTGCCAAAATAAAGGCTAGAGTTAAACCAGCAGGTCCTGCACCAATTATTCCTACCATATATTTTCCTGCTTCTGGTTTTTGTAGATGAGATTTTTCTAGATAAAAAGATGATATATAATTCTCAACCTCATAGAATTTGATAGGGGCATTTTTGTGATTTAAAACACAATGACCATAGCAATTTTTTTCATGGGGACATATTAGGGAGCATAAGGCAGAAAGAGGATTGTTTTCAAATAGTATTTTTCCTGCTTCTTCAATTTTTCCTTCTAAAAATAAATTCATTATTGTAGGTATAGGAGTATGAACTGGACATCCTGCACTACATAGTGGTTTTTTACATTTTAAGCATCGTTTTGCTTCTGATATTATATCTGACATAGTTTCACCTCATAGATTAATTATACCATAAAAAAAATAAAATAAAATTATATGAGTTGAAAAAAATGTAATTTGTGTTAGAATATGAAATATGATAGAAAATAAAATAAAATTTATAGTCTCAAAGGAAGGTATTCTAAGAGACTTTCTTAAGGAAAATTTAAGTAAAAAATTATATAAAAGACTAAGATGCTTTGGTAGTGTTAAGGTTAATGGTCAAGTTGTAGATAGAAATACAATACTTAAAATAAATGATGAGGTATTGATTTTATATCTAGTAGCTGAAAAAAATGAATGGCCAAAAATATGTAAAATTCCCAAGATTATATATGAATGTAATGACTATATTGTTGTTTATAAGGAAGCAAATTTGCTTACAATTCCTACAAAGGGTAATCCAAGAAGCTTATATCAAATGCTTTTGTATTATTTTGAGGTGAAGAAAGAGAATGCTAATATTTCTTTTATTAATAGACTTGATTATGAAACACAGGGATTGATTTTGGTTGCTAAAAATCGAAATGTGGCTTATTTATTTAATTCCCATAAAAAGGATATAACAAGGATGTATTATGCATATTGTGAAGGTGAATTTACAAATAAAAAAGGAAGGATAGAAACCTTCATTGCTAAAAATGGCAATAAAAGATATGTCAGTGATGAAGGAAAATTAGCCATAACTCTTTATGAGGTGATAAAAGAAGAAAATGCTAAGAGCCTCGTGAGATTTCATCTATTAACGGGAAGAACTCATCAAATAAGAGTACATAGTGCTTATTTAGGACATTCTATAATTGGCGATAAAACCTATGGAAAAGATAATAATTGTAACATAATGTATTTATGTAGCTATTATTTAGCATTTAAGGACTACAAAAGTGGTAAAATAAAAGAATTTATAATAAAACCAGAATGGATGTGATTAGATGAACAATTCGAAAAAGAAACTAATAATACAGGGATTAATTATGGGGATATTTATCATTTTGTGCATAATTGCAACTATCTATTTATACCCAATTATAAAAAGAATGAATACAGATGAATTATTTAGAGATGAATTTAAAAATAAAATAGCAAGCTTTGGCTTTTTTGGAATTTTATTATTATTACTATGCTTTATAATTCAAAATGTTTTAGCAGTTATTCCGACAGCTCCTTTTGAGATTATTGCGGGGCTCTTATATGGAACATTTGGAGGAATAGCTATTTCATTAATAGGATCAACATTAGGTGCATTAGTAGTAATTTTATTAGTGCATTTGTTTGGTGAAAATTTCGTTAAATATTTTGCTAATATTGAGGATAAAAAGAAATTTAAATTTGTTAATGATCCAAAAAGAACGGAAGTAATAATGTTCTCAATTTTATTTATGCCTGGTATACCAAAGGATTTTTTAAGCTTTTTTGTACCATTTACGAAGGTTAAAACTCTTAATTTTTTAGTTATTAATCTAATTGCAAGAACGCCATCTGTTATTATTTCGGCATTATTTGGTAATTCGCTTGTAAATGGTCATTTGACACTTGCTATAGTGTTATTTGCTATTGCAGCAGTTATTTCTATTCTTGGAATAGTCTTTAATAAGCAAATTGTAAATTTTATTAATCATTTTAGCAAAAACAAAATAGAAGAATAAAAAAAACAAATAAAAGCCATAATAATGCTGGAGTTGATTTTATATGTCAAAAATATGTTGTCATGCAAGCAATTGTGGCTATAATGAAAATAATAGATGTGAGAAGAAGAAAATAAACATTGAAGGAGTATTTGCTAAAAGTAAACTTGGAACATTTTGTGAATCATTCTCAAATCCAAACATAGAGGCAAAGGCCTATATGGAGATGGCTAAGGAAATGTTTGATAATGATGATCGAAAGGAAAATAAAATTAATTGTTCAGCAAGCTATTGTAAATATAATGACAATTATTGCTGTAGTAAAAAGGAAATTCAGGTTGAAGGTATATCATCTAAATATCGTAGTGAAACATCTTGTGATAGCTTCTTGCTAAAATAGTTAATAATAAAGTTTTCATCTATTAGTTCAGGATGAAATTCTAGCCCTAGAATTTTGTGTTGGTTATGCGTAATAATTTCGATGATGTTATCATTGGAGATGGCTTTTATAATAAGGCCATCTCCTATTTTATTTATTGCTTGATGATGATATGAATTTACAAGAATTTTTTGATTATTAAAATAAATATAATGCTTTTTGTTATAATGGCCATTAATATTTTTTAAACTACCATTAAAGTAGACATTTAGTGCTTGCATTCCTCTACATATTCCTAGAATTGGAATGTCGTTAATAATAGCATATCTAATGAGTAAGAAATCAAGAAGGTCATTATAAAAAGAATGATTATTACATTTAATCTTAGAATTATACCATTTTGAATCAATATCATAGCCGCCTGGAAGCAATAATCCATCGCATTTTTTTAATAATGAATAATTATCAAAGGTAATAAAAATAGGCTTTATTTTTTTAATGTAGGGAATATTTACATAGAGTTTGTTTTCCCAAAATCTAAGAGGTATTGCAATTAACATAAATTATCACCATATATATTATATTTGAAAAAAAGAAATAATTGTGGTAAAATAGCCTTGTTTTAAGGACGGTGAAATCAAATGTAATGATTAAGATTTAAGAAAAAAACATAAATAAGGAGTGTGATTAAAATGGCATTGTTAGAAGTTACTGATTTGAAATTTAAATATCAGGATAAGGAATTATATGCAAATGCAAGTTTTCGTCTTTTACCTGGCGAGCATATTGTGATTGTAGGTCCTAATGGAGCAGGAAAATCAACTTTTATGAATTTGATTGCTGGAAATTTAAGTCCTGATGCTGGTAAAATAACATGGCTGAATAATGTTTCTTTTTCTTATCTTGATCAACATTTAAAGGTAAATAATGATATATTAGTTTCAAAATATATTTATGGAGTTTTTAATGATTTATTTGCTAAGGAAGAAAAGATGAATAAGCTTTTTGAAAGTATTGCCTTTGCAAATGAAAACGAATATGATAAAATTTTAAATCAAGCTCAAGCAATACAAGATGAGCTTGAAAAAGCTAATTTTTATGCAATTGATTCGACGATCGGAAATATTTTAAATGGACTTGGTATTTCTAAAGAGCAGTTAACAATGCATCTGCATGAGCTATCTGGTGGTATGCGTGCAAAGGTTTATCTTGCAAAAATGCTTTTAGAAAATCATGATGTATTGTTAATGGATGAGCCTACGAACTTTTTGGATGCTTCCCATATTGAATGGCTTATTAAGTTTTTAAATGCTTACTCAAAGGCGTTTATTGTAATATCTCATGATGAATATTTTATAAGAAGTATTGCAAGAGTAGTTTATGCTTTAGAAAATAAAGAATTTGTAAGATATAAGGGCGATTATGATTTTTATTTAAAGGAGCATGCCTTAAAGGCTGAACAATATCAAAATGCTTATGAAAAGCAACAAAAATTTATTAAACAAACTGAGGCTTTTATTCAAAAGAATATTGTAAGAGCAACTTCAACTAAACAGGCTCAATCAAGAAGAAAAATGCTTGAAAAAATAACGGTTTTAGAAAAGCCTGTTAAAGAATTACCGGTACATTTTAAATTCGCTTTTTCTAAAGGACTTGGCCAGGAGGTCTTAAAATTAGATAATTTAGAGGTTGGCTATAATAATAAAGCAATTTTACCACCGATAGACCTTTTGATTAAGCATAATGAAAAGGTAGCAATTGTAGGCAGAAATGGTGTTGGTAAAACAACAATTATTAAAACTATTATGGGAATTTTAAAGCCTATTTCTGGTGATTATAAATTTAATCCTAGTGCTGATATTAATTATTTTTCTCAGGAAGAGGAAATGGATAAGCATGTTACACCAATCAATTATTTAAGAAGATTTTATCCTCTTAAGACTGATGGTGAACTACGTAGTATTTTAGCCAGTGTTGGAGTTAGAAGTGATTTAGTACTAAAAAATATGGAAGAATTATCTGGTGGTGAGCAAACTAAGGTAAGACTAGCTTTAATGACTATGAAAAAAAGTAACATATTAATATTAGACGAGCCTACTAATCATTTAGATGCTCTTGCTAAAGAAGCTTTGTATGAAGCAATTGATAATTTTATTGGCTCTGTTATAATAGTAAGCCACGAGCATGATTTTACCCTTGATCTTGTTGATTATGTTATAGATTTTAAATAAAAGTAAAAAAATGTTGACAAAATGCAAAGATAGATTTAAAATATACTAAAATATAAATAATAAGGGAGAGATAATGATGAAGAAGATATTAATTACAGTTTGTAGTGTTTTATTTTTAGCATTAGTTGTTTTTTTGGGTGTTGGAATTAGTAAAAGTAGCTTTAGTATATCTAATAAAGGTGTTAAGGAAATAAGTTATGTTTATGAAACTAAAGAATATAAAATAGTTGAGTCTAGCTATACTAATTTTATTAAGGATTTAAAGAAGACTAAATATAAGAATCATTTCTTTAAAAATTTTAGTGCTGATAGTTTTGATGTCAAAACTATGGATGACATAGATATTATAATTAAATATGAGAACTATAATATTTATGTTGGAAATTTAAGAACTAACTATACAGGTAGTAAAGATAAGAAGGTTCTTAGAGAGTACAATACTAATGATTTATTAAAAATATGTAAAATGTATGAACTAGCTATTTAGATATCATTTTTGATGGGAAAAATTAAATGAAAAAATTTTCAAAATGCTTATTATGTGAATATGTTTTAGGTAGAACCTGCAAAAAGAATAACCAAATTATAAGTGATGATATTTATAATAATGAAGTTGAATGTCCTAATTTTAAATCAATTAGTGAAGAAACAATGGATATTGATGATAATTGTTGTAGTGAAAATAAAAGATATAATGAAAGCTTAAAGAAATAGTTTGAATGCATACGAAAGTATGCATTTTTTGTCATTTTAGCGCGCTTTTAATGAATTATTTGTGAAATATGAATGAAAAGTCCACTTTACATCTTGACAAATTGTAAAGCTGGCATTACAATATCATAGATATTGTATAAGGAGCGTAAGCTTATGAAGAAGAAAATCATAATAATTGCGACAATAATTATCGGTATTTTCACGGCAATTGGTGTCACATTAATTATTAATAATATAAATCATAATGGTGGAACAACGGCAGCAAAGCCAAAGGAGGATACAACTAAGCTTGATTTACCTCAAAGTGGTGCTCCACTTGATTTTTCACTTTATGATAATGTAGCAATTTTAGCTGGTAAAATTGATAAGAATAAGAAATTTACAACCATTCAAAAGGGTAAGGTTGTAGCTAATGTAGGATTTATTCCCTATACACAAACTGTTTATAATAGAAGAGTTGTAAATGGAAATGAAATGCTTCAGGAGGCTATATCCGAATCAACATTTAAGAGCGTTGCAGCCCAGAATTATTTTATTGATGGTAAGGTTTTAATGCGTTCACCAAATAAAATTAAGGGTGATGCGACTACATGGAAAAATGATAAGCCAGATGTTGTAACATACGAGGATTTTTCTGATAGTTTTGGATTCCTTCCTTCTGAAATGAGTCCATTTGTTTTGAATAAATATACTATTCTTGATACATCAACAATGGAAGAGATTGATGGTGGCTACCAAATTGTTTTGGATTTGGATCCTTCACAAGCAATATTCTATTATAAGAATCAAGTGCGCTCATATGCTAGCGCTTCAGCTGATCCAACTTTTATAAGTGTTAAGCAATCAATTGTTTTTGATAAAGAATGGAATGTTATTTCCCTACATAATCAAAGCGTTTATAATATTAATATGCCAGGACTTGGTTCTTTAAAGTGCAATGAGGATTTGGTTGAAGAATTTAGTTATCCAGATGAAATAGCAATTCCAGAGGTTAATGATTATTATGAACAATATAAAAATTTAAAACCAGCTAATGGTGGTGCGGTAAAACCAACTGAATTAACTCCTATTGATTATTTGCAATCAGCTTTTGGCACTTATTTAACCTCAAAGGGCTATTTAAATTTAAATCTAAAGCTTAATGATAAAGAAATAAATGGTAATGTTAGTCTTAATTTAGGAGAAAAAAGAGTTGTTGCTGATTTAAATGGACTAGCTGTTTTATATGATGGCTCTTATGTTTATGTTAATTTTGATAATAAAACGTTTAGAGCAACTATTGAAACATTTATGAATGCGGTTAGTGGCGTTAAGCTAGAAGGAAGCAGTAATATTGATTCTGAAGCATTGATGAATGATTTAAATAATGCTGTTATAACAAAGACCGATAATAATGTTATGATGCAGGCTAAGCTTAATATTATGGGAATTGAGCTTAACCTTGATTTTTATCTTGATAAGGTTGATGGTGGATATGATTTAAATTATATTGAAGCTAAAACTAGCATTGGTAATTTAAACGTTTATGCTAAATTATCACCACTTTCAAATATGAATGAGCCAAATTTTGACACGGAAAACTACATTGATTTTGATAACGCCTCATTTATTATTGATGATATTGTAACGATTTTAAATAATAAAAAGGCTATGATAATAGCCAGTGCAAATGTAAATGGTAATTCTATTAAGGCGACTATAAAAATTGATTTTAATAATGAAATCAAGATGCTTGCTACTGTTGAAGTATTAAATGAAACAGTTGATTTATATTATGCCAATAATTGTATATATGTTGATTTCTTAGATAATAGACTTAGATATGATGTTGCAAGCTTAAATGATAAATTTGCTAATTTTGATATTAATTCAATTGATTTTGCTAAAATTTTAGATATTATTTTTGGCATTGATTATAATAAATTATTTAATAGCTATGTTTTAGAGGTTAATAAATTAAATATCTCTTTAAATATTAAAGATAATAATTATGATATTGAAATAAATGATGATGAAAATGGCTTTATTGTTACAACTAATTATTACGATATAAAGGCTTTTGTAAGTACTAATGATTTTGTAATTGATGAAAAAAATATAAATGATTATTTAGATATTACATTTATTAATAAATATTTACCATTAATCAAAGATTTAGCTAGTGCCAAAGCCTATAATATTAATCTAAATACTAATGTTAATGTAAAGGGCTATAGCTTAAATGTATCTGGCAATATTTATTTGGATAAGGAATTAAATATAGCAGGTGAAATAACATTAAGTTATAATAATGAAGAATATAAGCTAACATTAGAAATGGTTGATAAGGTAATATATCTTCATTTCAATAATATAAATGTTAAAGCTTCATTAGAGGAATTAACAAATATTAAGCTAGATGAAATGACATATGAGCTTGGTTTA
>CAKQDS010000043.1 GCA_934229535.1 uncultured Anaeroplasmataceae bacterium | reverse complement strand
TATATACGAACGGAATTTACTTTTGCAATAGTTTGGTTTCTACTATTTATAGCGGAATTTACTTTTTCAATTAACAATTTTTTATCAACTTAAATTTTGTAGTTGACTTTTTAAGATTGTTTTAGTATAATTATGATGCGTGGTTCACTGAACGAACTAAAAATTTGAGTCAGAAGGCTCTTTTTTTTGCATTTTTTTTAGTAATATTCATATAATAATAGTGTGGTTCGCTGAAAGAACTAAAACATTGGATGAAATAGCTCCAATGTTTTTTTATAATAAAAAAAAGTGGAGAAATTAATCTCCACTCTTAGGTTATTTATCGTAAATCTCATTAATTGCTTCTATGTAGCAAACAATTGATGGATGATTGTAATCCTGTTCTTTTAGATATTTATTCTTTTTTTCAAGATACTTGGTTCTCAAATCTAACCAAAGACCTTTTTTCTTAATACATTTTGCTTTTTTATTAATTTCATTTGAATTTGGAACTTCATTCCAAAACCATCGGTCTGTATTAGTATTACCAGTTTTCTTATGTATCAACCTTTGTACCTTATTATTCAAGGTATATGTTATTGCTAGATCAATACTAACAAGTGTTTTGTTATTTTTGGAAACCCGTTTTTTCTTTGTTGTTAAAACTGATTTGGAATCATTACAGGTCCCCCAACTTTTCAATTCGAGGACTTTATCAAACTCATCACGAATGTATTCCTTAATCATCTTTTCATTATAATTCTTATCGATGATTTTCTCTATATGAAGATTGTAATCCAAATCAATCGGTTCATCACCATTTTGGGTTACTAAATTTCTTCCCCCACTTCCAACGAGTTGCATTTTGACTTTTAAACAATCTGAATTGTTAATGTTCTGTACCAAACGGTTTATTACATCTGAACACTCTCGCCTCATTTCCTTTAGAAATTTCTTATCATTTATATAATGATACATTAATGCCTCCTTATATTGAATTTTTTAAGCTTGAAAAAATCAAGCTTTCTCATTATACACAATTGTTTCGATTTGTCAATACCTTTATTGCAAAAAAAAATGGAGAAATTAATCTCCATAATTTTAAATATTAGAATACTCCTTCTGCAAGCATTGCCTCACAAACCTTTTTAAAGCCTGCAATATTTGCTCCTGTAAGAGTATCAAATTCACTTCCAAATTCTACTGCTGTTGCATAGGTATTCTTGAAGATATTAACCATAATATCCTTAAGCTTAGCATCAACCTCAGCAAATGTCCAAGAATAACGCATTGAATTTTGACACATTTCAAGTCCAGATGTTGCTACTCCACCAGCATTTGCAGCCTTAGCTGGACCATAAGCTACCTTATTTTCAATAAAATATTTAGCTGCTTCTAATGTTGAAGGCATATTTGCACCTTCACATACGGCAATAACACCATTTTTAACAAGTGTCTTTGCATCATCTAAATCAAGCTCATTTTGAGTAGCACATGGAAGGGCAATATCACATTTAATTTGCCAAATATGCTTTGAATTATCATAATATTTAGCATCCTTATGAACATCTAAATATTCCTTAATTCTACCACGTCTAACTTCCTTGATTTCCTTAACAAGTTTTAAATCAATACCATTTTCATCATATACACAGCCATTAGAATCAGACATAGCTACAACCTTTGCTCCTAGCTCTGTTGCCTTTTCAACAGCATAGATTGCAACATTACCACTACCTGATACTACAACTGTTTTATCCTTAAAATCAGTGTGCTTTAAGGTCTTTAAAGCCTCTTGGGTGAAATAGCATAAGCCATAGCCTGTAGCCTCTGTTCTTGCTAATGATCCACCAAATGTTAGACCCTTACCAGTTAAAACACCTGTTGATTCATTTTGAATTCTTTTATATTGACCATATAAATAGCCAACCTCTCTACCACCAACACCAATATCTCCTGCTGGAACATCAGTATTTGGTCCAATATGACGATAAAGCTCAGTCATAAATGCCTGACAGAATGCCATAACCTCTCTATCGCTCTTACCTTTTGGATCAAAATCAGATCCACCCTTACCTCCACCCATTGGAAGTGAAGTTAAAGAATTTTTTAAGGTTTGCTCCAAACCTAAAAACTTAATAATTGAAGCATTTACGCTTGGATGAAATCTAAGTCCACCCTTATAAGGACCAATTGCAGAATTATACTGAACACGGTAACCCTTATTAACCTGAATCTCATGATTATCATCAATCCAGCATACTCTAAAGCTTACAAATCTTTCAGGCTCAACAAATCTCTCTAAAATCTTTTCTTTTTCGATTTTAGGGTTCTTCATAACATATGGCTCAAGTGATTCTAAAATCTCTAAAGCTGCCTGTAAGAATTCCTTTTCTCCTTCATTTTTTTTACATAAATCCTCATAAACCTTTGCTACATATTTACTTTTAAACATCTTTTTTCTCCTCATCATCATTTAAATGTTTAATTATTTCTTTAGCTACACCCTCAGAAATTCCTACACTTTTTATTTCCTCAATTGTAGCTATCTTTATTTTATCAATTGTTATGAAATGTTGCAAGAGTTTTGCTTTGCCTTTTGGTCCAAGTCCCTTAATATTATCAAGACGAGAAGCAAATATACCCTTTGTTTTAGTTGAACGGAAAAATCTAATTGCAAAATTATGAACGCTTTGGCTAATATTAGCAAGTAATAAATAAATATCACTATTTTTAGATATTTCAATTAAATGATCATTATAATAAATTATTCTTGCTACGTGGTGTTCATCCTTTTGAATACCCATAACCGGAACATCAACATTTAATGAAGCTAATGTTTCAAGACAGGCATGAACCTGAATTTCGCCACCATCCATAATAATTAAATCAGGCATTGGCTTATCCTCCATTAAAAGACGTAAATATCTTCGATATATTACTTCCTTCATTGTTGCATAATCATTTGCTCCAACTACAGTTTTAACATGATATTTACGATAATCCTTAGGAGATGGCCTACCATTTCTATATACAACCATCGCACTAACAGGATATTCACCAAATAAATTTGAGTTATCAAATGCTTCTAGATAATAAGGAGGATTAATATTTAAAAGCTTGCCTAAATTTTCAATAGTTTCTATTTTCTTTAATACCTTGTTTTCATAAATATGGAATTTATTTTCCAAATCCTTTTTAGCATTGGCATTAGCCATCTCTAAAAGTTCCTTCTTTTGACCCTTTTGAGGAGTAAAAACATTAACCTTTAAAGCTTCATTTAGCATTTGTAAATCAAGTACATCCGAAATAATAATTTCCTTTGGTCTAAGCTCTTCATTTTCATAATACATAAGCAAGTATGAACTAATTGCTTCACTACTACTTCCAACATAAGTAAAATTAGTTTGTTCATTTTGAACAATACTACCATTACGCATAATTAAAATATGAACAGCAATTTCCTCATCAGTTATATAAAGTCCTACAATATCCTTTGAAGAAAAATCATTAATTGAAATATTCTGCTTTTCAGTAGTTTTTCTAATATCATTTATTAAATCTCTAAATTCCATTGCTCGTTCAAATTCTAAATTATTACTAGCTTCCTCCATTTTAAGAGTTAATTCCTTTAAAACACCTTCCGTATTACCATTTAAAAAAGAAATAACAGCCTCTTTATCTTTGGTGTAATCAATTACACCTTTATTTATACAAGGAGCATAACAAGCATGCATATGAAAATATAGACATTCCTTATTAGGAATAAAGCTACATTTACGAAAATGATAAATCATATTAAGCATATCAACCGTTTTTCTTGCTGAAGCTACATTAGGATAAGGTCCAAAATATTTAGCATTCTTCTTTTTTCTTGTATTTCTAGTAACAATAAGTCTAGGATTTTCCTCATTTGTTAAAGCAATATAAGGATAGGTCTTATCATCTGTTAGCATAATATTATATTTAGGATCATGCTGCTTTATTAAATTAATTTCTAAAACAAAGCTTTCAAGCTCATTTTTAGTAACAATATATTCAAAGTTATCAATTTCACTAACAAGCTTAGTTGTTTTAGCATTATGTGCTCCATGAAAATAACTTCGAACACGATTTTTTAAATTTTTAGCTTTACCAACATAAATAATTTTTCCCGTTTTATCCTTCATTAGATAACAGCCTGGAAGATCTGGTAAAAGCTTTAATTTTTCCTTTATATCGCCCATAAAATCTCCTTATTATAGAAAAAAAGAGTTTTGAAAACTCTTTTTAGTTCTTTTTAAAAGTCATCATTGTTTTGCCTTCAAGAATTTCTTCTAATGCTTGACCAACAGGCTTACAACAAATTGCATTTTCAGCTGATGTCCAATTTTCCTCTTCAATAATCTTAGCACGCTTTGCAGCACAAATAGCTAATTTATATTTAGAATCAATAACGTTTAATAAATCATCAATAGATGGATAACGCATTCCATCATAAACAACCTTTTTCATGATATATCCATATCCTTTCATTTAATATTATACCTAAAAAACCTAAATTTGTAAATATTAATCATTTAGCATTTTCATATATTTATGAATTGATCTTTCAGTTTTAGCGTGCTCAGCACGAATTATGGCCATAATTCTATCAGCAGCATTAATAACCTCATCATTAACAACAATATAATCATACATATGAGCAAGCTTAAATTCACGATTTGCTTTAGCGATTCTTTCAGCAATAACATCCTCAGGCTCAGTACCACGCTTCTTTAAGCGATCATATAAGGCTTGCTTTCCAGGTGGCACAAGGAAAATTAAAACTGCTGATGGACATTTTTTTCTAACCTGTAATGCTCCTTCAACCTCAATTTCCAAAATAACCTCTTTACCTAAATCAAGCTGTTCTTCAACCTTATCTAAAGGCGTACCATAATAATTTCCAACAAATTCAGCATACTCTAAGAATTTTCCAGCCGCAATTCTCTCCTCAAATTCCTCACGACTAACAAAATAATAATCAACACCATCAACCTCACCAGGTCGTTTCTTTCTTGTGGTCATTGATACACTATAAACAAAATTTTGATTTGGCATATTAAATAATGCTTTTCGAACTGTTCCTTTTCCAACACCAGATGGACCGGATAAAACTACTAATAGGCCTCGATCATTTAGTTTCATTGCTACTTCCTCGCTAAATTATATTTACTACTATTTTATCACATTTTAATTTTAAATCAACCGAAAAGAATGTGTAAGCGCTTATCTTTTTTTAAAATTTGAATATACAAATAAAAAATGCTATAATGGTGATGGAGTGATAATTTATGAGCTTTGACGGAATATTTTTACATCATATGATGGATGAATTAAAAGTTATAAACAGTGGAAAATTAAATAAAATAAATCAAATAGGTGAAAATGATTACCTCCTTGATTTTCGTACATTTGGCAAAAATTATAGTCTTTTAATTTCCCTTTCATCTTCATATGCAAGAATTCATTTAGCAAATAAAAGCTATGAATCAGTATTAAAGCCAAAGCCCTTTACTATGGTATTACGTAAACAAATTGAAGGCTATAAGCTAACTGATATTAAAATGATTTCTAATGATAGAATCCTTGAGCTTGATTTAAGTGGGTTTAATGAATTTCAGGATTTATGTAAAAAGAGATTAATTTGTGAAATAATGGGACGCTATTCTAATATCATCTTATGTAATGATGACTACACAATAATTGAAGCCCTAAAGCATGATGCAAGCCTTGATTCAGCAAGAATTATTTTACCTAATGCTAAATATAGCTTTCACCTTCAAAACAAAATTAATCCTTATCTTCTTTCTTATGAAGAAATTTGTGATAAATTTAAAGATATTACTAATGCTAAGGAAATAGTTAACACCTTTGAAGGTGCTTCACTAACCCTAGCAATTCCTACAATTTCTAGCATCAATCCTGCAAAATTCTTTTATGATGCCCTATATTCTTTAAATAAGCCTGCAACCTTTTTAAACCAAAATGGGCAAACAGATTTTTATTATACTAGCTTTGATAATAATATAATAAAGAGCTATGATTCTTTATCATTATTATTAGAAAATTATTATTATGAAATTGATAAATCAGCTAAAATCAAACAAGAATCAAATGATATATTAACATTTGTTAATCGTCAAATAAAAAAGAACCAAGAAAAAATTAGAAAAATTGAGCAAGATAAAATTATAGCCTTAGATGCAAATAGCTACAAAATTAAGGGTGAGCTTCTTCTAAGCTATCCCAATTTAAAGCTACATGCTGATTATATTGAGGTCTTTAATTATTATGAAAGCAAAACAACAAAAATTAATCTTGATTCTAAATATGATGTTTTAGAAAATTCAAAACGCTTTTATAAAAAATACCAAAAGCTTAAAACCTCATTAAAATATTTAGAGGAACAAAAAAATATTTGTGATGAAGAAATCGCTTATTTTTCAATTTTGAAAAATCAAATTGAGCATGCTGATTTAACAGATATTGTAGAAATTACTGAAGAATTAAAAAATGGTAAATATTTACGTGATTCCTTAAAGAAAAATAATCGTAAACAAAAAATTAAAATTTTAACATATGATTTAGATGAAGAAACCTACATAATGGTTGGTAAAAATAATATTCAAAATGAATATTTAACTCATAAGTTAGCTCATTCAAATGATTTATGGTTTCACGTAAAGGATGCACCAGGAAGTCACGTTGTATTAAATAAGGATTTAGCTCTAGCAACAGAAAAGGAAATAAGACTTGCAGCTAGCATTGCTGCCTATTATTCAACCTATAAAAATTCCTCTTCTGTTCCTGTAAATTATACCCTTGTTCGTTATATAAAAAAGATTCCGGGAAAAAGAGCTTGCTTTGTAAGTATTTCTCATGAAAAAACTATTTATATTGACCCAAATGAAGACGAAATTAATGAATTGAAGGTAAGAAAATGAATAACGCATACAAAAAATTTGCCTATTATTATGATGATGCCATTTCCGAAATCGATTATGATTTATGGCTAGAATTTATCGAACCATATTTAAATAAAGATTCGAAAATCCTCGACTTAGCCTGTGGTAGTGGAACCCTAGCCATATTATTAAAGCTTGAAGGCTATAATGTATCAGGGCTTGATTTATCAGAATCAATAATTGAAATTGCTAAAGAAAAAGCCAAAATAAATCATCTAAATATTCCTTTTTATGTAGACGATATGGCAAACTTTAATTTAAATGAAAAATTTGATGTTATAACCTGCTTCTTCGATTCAATTAATTTCTTACAAAACGAAGAATTAGTTATTAAAACCTTTAACTGTGTAAAAAAGCACTTAAATAAGGGTGGAATATTCATTTGTGATGTCTTTTCTTTAGCCATGCTAGATGAATATATTAATAATGAAATCATTAAAGATTTCCAAACCTATAAGCTAGTTTGGAAAACAAAAAAGGTAACAGATTTAAGCCTAGTTCATAATATTGAAATATATGACAAGCTTGATTCTGTTACCCTTAAAGAAAATTATTATGAATATTATTATGACTTAGAAAAGCTAAATATTGAAGGATTCTCTATAATCAAAAAATCAGGTGATTTTAATGATGATTATCTAGAAGGCGACGAAAGATTAATTTTCGTCTATAAATGCCTTTAATTCATTATAGGTCATATTGAAACAATACTTAAAGGCTTGAAGATCAAAATCTTCGCCTTTTTTTATGCTATCCAAAACCTGCTGAGAACAATAATATAGGTTTTCCGCACCTAGATTAAGAGTTATTCCCTTAAGGCTATGTATTTTATCATAAGTGTTTTCTTCAATTTCATTTAAGAAATTTTTATAATTATCTAAAAATTTGATTACTACCTTTTTAAAGATTGCTTCATTATTGGCCAAATAACGCATAGCTAGATCATAATCAAAATATTTATTTTTCAATTTTATAGCATCCGTTAACTAATAATGTTGAATGAGATGAATAAAATTCATCCATTGCTTTAATTAAATAAGAAACATCCTTACTTCCTGCAGTTTCCATAACTGAATGCATTGCAAGCTGTGGTAGGCCAATATCCACACTATTAATGCTTACCTGTGAGGTTGAAATAGCACCAAGAGTACCGCCACCTCTTACATCACTTCTATTAGTATATCTTTGATAAGGAACTGAAGCATTTTTACAAATTGTTTCAAAATAAGCACTTGAAATAGCATCAGTTGTGTAGCTTTGATTAGCATTATATTTAATAACAATACCATGATTTAATAAAGCATTGTTTTTAGCATCCGTTCTTCCGGGTTGATTTGGATGAACAGCATGAGCATTATCTGCTGAAACAATAAATGAATTGGCAAGCGCACAAGAAATATCTGTAGCACTAAGCTTTAAGGCATCACCAATACGGCTAATTGTATCAGCTAAGAATTTAGAGCCTGCTCCTTGCTTAGTTCTACTTCCTACCTCTTCATTATCAAAGCAGGCATAAATATTAATACTTGCTTCATTTGAAGCAGAAACAAAGCCCTTAAGACAACCAAAGGCAGAAGCCAAATCATCAAGCTGAGGTGCAGCAATAAATTCATCATCAAGACCTAAAACATGGCCTCTATCACGAACATATAAGAATAAATCAGAAGCAATAATATCTTCTTTTTTAACATTAATAGTACTTGCAATAATATCATTTAAATCACATTTTTGATCTTTAGTTGATATTAAAGGTAGCATATCTATTTGCGGATTATATTTAGCACCATTAAGATTTTCACTAGCAACATGAGGTGCTATATGAGGAATAATTAATAAATCCTTATCAATCTTAACAAGCTTTGTACTAATTGTATCAGAAGCATGAACAATTGCTCTACCGGCAACGCCTAAAGGACGATCCATCCAGGTTGAAATAATTGGTCCACCATAAACCTCAGTATTTAATTCCTGATAAAAATTAACACTTTCCAAAGAAAAATTAGGTTTAATTTTGAATGTTGGCGAATCACTATGTGAAGCACTAATATTAAAAGATAGATTATCTAAATTATTTGGAATTGTAAAGGCTAAAACTGATGATTGATTTCTCACAACATAATATTTTCCACCCTTAACTAAATTCCAATGCTCATTTTCCATTAATAATTCATAATTTGCTTGATCAAGTATATCACAAATATTTTTAATTGCATGAAAGCATGTTGGACTTTCTTGTATAAATTTAAGTAATTCCTTAGTATTATTCATCTTTAATCTCCATTTCTAGCATAGCTGTATAAAATTTTCTATCCTCATTTACCCCTTCAAAATAATAAGTACCATTTTCTCTTTCATCCATATAATAATATGTTTTTATTTCCTCTCCCTTCAATGCCTCATGATTAAAATTAATAACAAATGATTTAATATTTGCTGTAGGCGCAAAAATATCTAAAATCAAATCACCATATTTAGCATTATTCATATGACCATTATGATCAAGGTCGGAATTTCTAACAATATGGGAATTAAAGTTATATTTTTTGTTTTCGTCGAAGCAAATTTTTGGCATATTATCATTATATAGAGATTTATCAAAATAATTTGTCGAATTAAATCTCACATTTGCTGGTCTAACAATTTTTCGATCAATGGTAATTACAATCCAAGTAGTTTCAACTAAAATGATATCATTACCATCTTTATCAGTAAATACACAGTCTCTTATAAATCTAGCTCCAACTGACTTTAATGGCCAAGTTTTAACTGTTATTTCTTCATCGGCCTTAGGATTTCTTTTTAAAGTAAATCTTAATCCAGAAATAACCCAAAACATATCCTTTGCTTTTAATTCCTCGTAGGAAACACCAAGCATATCAGCATGAAGCCCCGCAATGCTTTGTGTTAAATCCAAAATAGCAGATATTCTAATTTTATCTTTAAAATCAAAATCAGATGTTCTAAGCACATATTTCTTTTCAAAGTACATTTCTTCCATATCTTTATAACCTCACACCTATTTTATCATATTTAAAAGAGAAAATAAATTGAATAACTCAAAAAAGGAACTATCCAAATTAAATAGTTCCCTTCTTTATTATTAAATTACCATTATAAGTCTTCTTTAATTGTAACAGGGCAATAATAATTAATAAAATTAATGTTAATCCACATATTAATGCTAGTGCTATAAGGCTATAGCCAGCTTTAAATTTTATTATTGAATATATTCCTGATATAATTAATCCTATTATTAAAGGAATAAAATATATAATTAACCCTTCTTTTATTTTAGAAATAAAGAACTTAAATCTCTTCATTCCTAATAATCTTTTTATTTTATTATCATATCCTTCTGTTACAACTAAAAAATTATAAGAAATAAATACTAATATTATTGATAATAAAATTGGTATATATCCAAGTGATAAAATTATTTTCTCACCATTATCTAATTGATATAAAAGTTGTCTTTCCTTATATCCATATTCAATGTATGAGTAATTTTCAGGATTTAATTTGATTTTTAACAAGTCCTTCTTCTTACCTATATAAACACTTGTAAAATCATATTCTTCATTCCAAGTTAATGCTTCATCATTGAAATTAGGTAAATATTTATATAGAACCTTTCTTTGATTTATTTCTTCGTTAGTTTGTGGTGTTCCACCTGAAGTCATACTTGGTCCATATAATTCTATATATGTATAATTATTTTCTTTAGCTAATTCATAATCATTTGTATAATTATATTCATCTCTTTGAATTATTATATTACACTTAGTACAATAACCACTTGTCGCAATTCCATCAATTAAAAATTGTTTATCAGAAAAATAATATTTTTTATAATCAGCATTCGTAATGTGTTCATCATAACTAATAGCGTATGTGTAATGGGTTGTGTTTGGATAATCTTTAATCATATTCTTTACATTCTTTTCTTCAGCATAACTATAATATAATCCTACATACATTGCATCCTTACGTATTTCTTTATAAACATTTGCTTGATAATCAAAAAAGTGCATATTTTGTTGACATA
>CAKQDS010000042.1 GCA_934229535.1 uncultured Anaeroplasmataceae bacterium | reverse complement strand
TTATGGCAAAAAAAAGGAGCTGTTACTCCAAAATCTAAGTTTTTTAAAACCTAGGTTTTTTCACAGCCCCTTTTTAATTGCTTTTTTTGGTGAATAATAAATTTGTTGTAAAGAGAATAATAGCCATTAAAATTGAAAACAAGGCATTTAGGCTATTTAGCTTATGCTTAACAATATCTAAATTTATTGTGCCACGAAGAATAAAAAAATTATAAATTAAATTATTCTTATCAAGGGTTGCATAATAAATTAAATATATACCTATTGATAGAACAATTATAATTACTAATAAATAATTGTAATTTAGAGGTATTCTACCAATTAGAATTCCAATTGTGCCAATCAAGATAATCATAGGTATAGCATTATACAAAATATAAAATAAATAGTAGATGTTTTTTTCACCAGCTATTAATAAAAAAATACCAGAAGCAAATAATGTAGAAATAAGAACAATTAGACAGTTAGTTATTATAGCTAAAAATTTATAGGCTAAGGCTTTATAGCTTGAAATAGGAGAAATATCTATAATGCTTAATTTACTTCCTTTATAGCTAATACCTGTTGAAAGAATTAGCATATAGATAATTATTGCAAGTAAAGCATAAGAATAGATATTTAAAAAATTACCTATTAGTGTTGTTTCATCAAAGGCACTATAGCCCAAAATAAATTGAATAGCTTTAGGTAGGCTTTTAAATGCATCATCTAAGGCTGGAACATTATTTTTAGTATTAAAAATAAAGAAAATTAAAATAACTGCTAAAATCGAGCTGAAAATAATCATTGATTTTAGATGCTTTTTAAATTCAGTAAAATAAATCATAGCTACCTCACATTTCTAATTCATTATTATGAATATAGCAAAAATTTATAGTATAGAAAATAATAAATATTGAGGCGATAAAGAAGCCTTTAGTGTAATGATTATTATTTAAAATATCACTTGGCTTAAATAATGAGAAGGGATTTATATATCTTAAAAATTTAAGTTTGGTAATATTTTGAATTTGGTCAAGAATATAGAAGAACAAAACACATAAATAGCCTGTTAGATTCAATATTCTTTTGTTTTTAATAAAAGAAGCAATCATCATTGTTATACAAGCAAAATTAATTTGTATTAATAAAAGCCCTAAATTAATTTTAGTTAATATTAAAATATTAGCTTTAGTTAAAATCATCATAACAATAATAGAGATAAGCTCATAAATTAGATTTATTATAAAAATAATAATAGCTAAGGCTATAATTTTGGATGTAATTATCGTACTACGCTTTAGAGGCATTGTATATAATATTTGATCCTGATCGCTTTGCTTAATTATTTTAATGCCAAAGCTTGAAGCCATTATTGCAAATAGAATACTAAGATATTTAAATATTAAGCAATAATAACCAATTGGGGTAAAGCAGGTATCAAGATTAATTCCTAAGGCCTCAAGGGTTATTTTGGGATAGCTTTCAAAAATTATTTTTAAGGTGTTTTCGTATTTAATATATGATGGATATATTAGCATCGTTATTATAAATGAAAATGATAGAATTAAGGTCCAATAAGATAGAGGAATTAATAAAGACCTTAAGTCTTGTAAAATCAACTTTTTATTCATTGTAATAATGAAGGAATAGCTCATCAATTGAAGGATTTTCAATTATTAAATCCTTTAAATCGAAGCTTGCTAGCCTTTTTAATAAGATGTTTATATCACCAGCGTATAAAAAATTAGCTCTATCTTCAATTATTTCTAAATTTTTTACGCCCTCAAGATTTTTAAGCTTATCCTGAAAATCCTTATTTGCTTTAAAGGTTATTTTTTTGTAAAACTGCTTCAAGTCATTTATCTTCATATTATGAGTAATCTTTCCTTTATTAATAAAGATAACACGATCACAAATAATAGATAAATTATTTAATTGATGTGAAGTGAATAAAATAGTTGCTCCTTCAGCTTTCTTTTCCTTTACAAGATTAAAGAAAATATCTTGCATTAAAGGATCAAGTGATTCACATGGCTCATCTAAAATATATATTTTGGAATCATGGAAGAAGGCAAGAATAATTAGTAATTTCTTTTTTTCTCCTAATGATAATGTTTTAATTTTTTGTTTTGAATTAAGCTTGAAAAGCTCTAATAATCTATTAATTTCTGTTTCATAATTAGTTTCATAAAAGCTATTAGCATATAATAAAAACTCAATAACATTCATATTATCATATTTGAAATCTTCACTTGGAAGATATGATGTAAATTGCATAATATCGTTATAATATTTTTTAAAATCACGACCAAATAGCTTAACACTTCCCTCATCAGGCTTTAAAATATTAACTAAGCATTTTAGGGTTGTAGTTTTTCCACTACCAGAAGGTCCTATAAAAGCCACAGCCTCACCACTATTTAAAGAAAATGATACATCAAAAATACCATGCTCCTTATCATATTTTTTTGTTAGGCTTTTAACCTCAACCAATGTTTTTGTCACTATAATCACCTTCTTTAGTCCATTATATCATATTTATTATTATGATTAAATAAATAAATTTCCTTTTTGTTAGATGTTGTGTATAATAATATACGAGGTGAAAATAATGGTTGTAGATATCTTAAAATCATATTTTAACAATGATATAAAAGAATTTAAGGGTGATTCAAAAGAAATTATTAAAGAAATGAATAAGCAATCGCTTGCTAGCTTTCTATATTTTGTTTATCCTAATAATCAAGCATTTAAAAGAATTTATTTTGGTGCTACTTTAATTCAAGAAAAATTCTTTTATATTCAAAATGAATTAACAAGAATTTTTAATGAAAATAATATTGACCATTATTTTTTAAAGGGTAGTGTTATATCAAGTCTTTATCCTGATGTTGCTTTAAGAAGTAGAGGGGATATAGATATAGTAGTTAGAAAGGATGATTATAAAAGAGCAAAGCAAATTTTAAGCTCTAATGATTTTATTTATCAAGAGGAAGCATTTCATCATAGTGAATATTTAAAGAATAATATGCTTGTTGAGCTTCATAGAGAACTTTTTGACCCAAGCTTTACCTTCTACAATTATTTTAAGGATACATTTAAGGATACTACTAAAATCGCAGATAATTTATATAAGCTAAATGAAAATAAGCACTTTTTATTTGCATTATGTCATTTAGATAAGCATTTAGTAAATCAAGGAGAAGGAATAAGGTATTTACTTGATTTTTATTATATGTTAAAAAAGTGGCCACTTGATTTAATATACATAACAGCTGAATTAAAAAAATTAGACTTATATGATTTATTTGTAAATATATGTGATGCAATAAGAATAATTACCAATGAAGATTTTTTGAATATTAAAGCAAATGGAGAATTGTTAATAAATTATATGCTTAATGATGGAATCCATGGTAAACAAAGTGATGAGGTTAAAAGCTTCGCCATTTCTAAACAATCAAAATTTAAATATTTTCTTAATCTTTTATTTTTACCTAAAAAGGAAGAAAGACAAAAATTATATCCAAGATTATCTAAATCAATTTTATTATATCCAATTTTATTAATACATCGTTTTTTTAGATTACTTATCACGGGACCTAAAAAATTTTTCAAGGTATTAAGTACGAAAAATGATGAAAGAAAGGAAATGTCTGATAATTTTCAAAAAATTGGTATTAGAAAATAATGAATTGTAAAAAATGTGTGAAATTTTGTGACAATTGTTGAAATATATGTTAACTTGCATTATAATTAATGATGGAATAATAGTTTTCTAAGTGAGGATTTATGAGAAGAGAGTATAGCAAACCGGAAATTAAAGAAGTAAATATTGAAATTGAAGATATTATAGCTGCTAGCTCTACACCATCAAATAGTGGATGGCTTCCCTGGATTTAAGCTTTGAAGACAAAATAAATGAGGAGAAATTAAAAAAATGAAAAAGAAATTCATAGCTTTTCTATTATTCTTATGTTTTATTGTTACTACAAGTAGTCTTGCAGTAAAGGCTGCAGCACCTGATACTGTTACAAAGGATGGAACTAATTATAAGCTTGTAACAGCAACAGCGGATGTCACAGATGGTAATTATTTGATGGCTAATGCTGATGGTACAAAATTTATGGGAGCATTATCTGGTAAGTTTCATTCAAGTGTTGAAATTGCCTCAGCAGTTGTGTTAAGTATTGAAACTACTGATAGTGGCAAGACAATAAAAAATACTGCTACAGATAAATACATTGCATGTAAAACTGCAAAGACAAATTTAGAGCTTGATGCACTAGATGCAAGCGCATATTTTGATATTACAGTAAATAATTCAGCTGCAACAGTTGCATCAAAAAATATTAAAAATGGTAAGTTTTTATATAATGTAAATGATCCAAGATTTTTGGTTTATACAAGTAATGTAAGTACATCAATGACACTTGTTAGCTTATATAAAGAAGATACAGCGCCATCTGATGATTTTAGTGTAGTATTTAATGCAAATGGTGGTACTTTTGTTGAAGGTAAGGGTGAGAAAATCACTAAAGCAAATGGTGAAACAATTACAGGTACATTACCAGTTGCAGAAGATTTATCTTCAACTGCTTATAAATATACAAACTTAGTTGGATGGAAGAGTGGAGATACAACATATTTACCTGGTGCTGAATATAGTGCTACTGAAACAACTTCATTTACTGCTGTTTATGAAGTTCCTGAAAACATTACTGTTGATCAAGCAATTGAAATTGCCGAAATTACGGGAGCTGTTAATACAACATATAATTTTAAGATGAATGCTCAAGTTGTTTCTACTACTACAAGTGGGGAAAAAACAAACTTTGTTGTGAAAGATTTGACAACTGATAGTACAATTCAAGTTTTTGGTGTTGTAGATGCTCCTTTAACATATCCTGGTGATGTTGTTAAGGTTACTGGCCCAATTATTAATTTTAAGGGTAATACACCTGAGTTTAATTCTGGTTCAGTTGTTGAACTTGTTACTGCTAAGGCAACTAGTGAATTTGTTAAGAATGAAACTAAGACAAGCCTTAAGGTTGAATATGTTACTGATGAAACTGATAGTGTTTATGATGTAGCTATTAGATTTGGTGGAATTATTAGTGAAGCTTCTTATAGAAGTGATGCTAAATATGGTGTTATTATTTCTAGTACAGAAATTAGCTATACTGCAGGTGAATTGAATTTTGCTAGTGTTGATGATTTCTTATTAGAACAAATGGAAACTGAAAAGAATATTCATAATCTTGAATGTACTCCTGTAAGTGTTGAAGGTGGCTATCAATTTGCTTGGGTCATTGATAATACTGAAGGTCATTATAATGATACATTATATGCTGTAATGTATATGGAATATAATGGTAAGTTATATTTATGTGCATCTAAGAGTGCTTCAGTTGTAAGTGCAGCAAATGATTATGTTGCAAGAAGTGAAGAATTAAATTTAAGTGCTTTAGATGTTGAAATCTTAAATAAAATTGCAAATGTAAAGTAGGAGAAAACAAATGAAGAAGAATTATCAAACACCTGTTTTAGAAGAAGAAAATGTTGAAATTGAGGATATAATTGCAGCCTCTGGTACTATTGGCGGCGATCAACCTGGAGATAAAAAGAATCCATTTACATGGTAATTAATTTGATAAGGGCGCAAATTGTGCCCTTATTTTGTTGTTTTTAAGGAGTTTTGTATGAAGAAATTTAAATTTTTTAGCTTATTTTTGTTGTTTATAGCAATTTATGCTTTAATTGGTTCATCAGCTAAGGCTGCTTCTTATTTTGATGAAAAATATTATACTGAGGTTGCACCTAGTGGTTATTATGATTCACTTGATACTTCAAAAACTGATGATGCTTTTAGAAGAGAATTATCAGCAATAATTTCAAAAGGATATAAACAGCATAGTTATAAAGAAAATAATACAGTATTAAAATATACTGATCCTGATCCTAAGCATCCGGGAAATATTATTTGTTTTTATACTGGAGAATCTATGAATAGTGGCTGGAATAAGGAGCATGTTTGGGCAAAGTCTCATGGTTTTCCTGAAAGTGGTTATTCTAGTAGCGAACCATATAGTGATGCACATCATTTAAGACCAACAGAAACTAAAATCAATTCTAGTCGTAGTAATTCTGATTTTGGTGAGGTTACTGGTGGTAAAAGCGATTCCTATGGTAATAAATGGACAAGTAGTATGTTTGAACCACGTGATGAAGTAAAGGGCGATGTTGCAAGAATAATGTTTTATATGGCAACACGCTATGGCTATGGTCAATTTGCTTTAAAGCTTGTTGAACAAGCTAATACATCAGGAAGTAGCCTAAATGGTCGCTTTGGTGGTCTTAATACCTTACTTAAATGGCATTATGAGGATCCTGTAAGTAAAGAAGAAATCTATCGTAATAATGTTATTTATGATAATTATCAGCATAATCGTAATCCTTATATTGATCATCCTGAATGGGTTGATCTTGCTTATCCTAATAATTTTTCATCATCTGAGCCAGATCAAAATAAGGTTAATAATGTAATTAACTTAATTGCTTCATTACCAGATGCTCCAACTTTAAATGATGAGGATAAGATTAATGCGGCTTATAGTGCTTATAATGCTTTAAATTCTAAAGAAAAGGCTCTTGTTGTAAATTATCAAAGACTTGTAGCTATTAAAAGTGCTCTTGATTCTTTAAAGGAACCAAATGTTGATCCGATAGATCCTGTTGGACCTAGCGAGGGTGATGTTGTTGTTGATTTTAAAAATCATGGTGTAGCTAATACTAATTATCAGACTAATTTAAATTTTAAAATTGGTGACAAGGAATTTAATGCTTCTAATGGTGGAGTATATAGTGGTGAATTAAGAATTGGTGGTAATAAGAGTGATACTTCACTTGCTAAATATAATATTGATGGCAATGGTGTAATTCTTGAGCCTAAATTTAGTGTTAAAAATGCTAGCTCTTTGGAAATAAATATTTCAGGTAAATATGGAACTCCAAGTCATTATTATGTTTTATTTAAGAATAGTAATGGTAATATAAGTCAAATTGCTGATGGTAATTATAGTGAGAAGATAACAGCTTCACTTACTTCACCTCAGGATGGTAGTTTCATTTTAATTATTACTGGTAGTGGTTATCCTCGTCTTGTGTTAAATAATTATATTATTAAAACGGCAAAGAATACAACAGAGGAAATTGATTATAGTAAATATAATACTGAGGCTTCAATAATTGGTGAGGTTAAGAATAATGAATTAACGCTTGCTATGATGCGCTTTGGGGGAAAATTTGATAGTAGCATATTTGCTGGTGCTTCTGATTTTGGTGTCATTGTTATGAAAAGTGATGAGCTTGGTAATGATAAAATAAGCTCTTATTATAATGGTGGTAATGCTACAAGCTTTATTGCAAGTATTATTGAAACTGGCTTTAAATGTAGTGCTCATAGCTTTAAGGATGATAAGGCTATGGTTGATGGAAATTATCAATTTGGTTTTGTAATTGATAATTGTCTTGGTCATGAGAAGGAAGAATTAACTGCTGTTATTTACATCGAAAAGGATAACAAAGTTTATTTTATGAATCAAACATCAACATCATTTATTAAGGTGTTAAGTAATATGCAGGTTGATTCTACAGAAGCAATACTTAAGGATTTTATTTTAAGCAAATTTAATTAGGAGTTATATTTATGAATATTGAAGCTGGTGGATTAATAATTAATCTTAATTTGTTATATTTAAATGAGTTTAAAAGCGCATTTAAATATCAAACTAATAAAGAAGCTATGTTTTTCTTGAATACTATTAGCATCCTACCAAAGCTTGATAATATGATTAAGTTAAAGCATACAAAATATTATGATATTTATCGCAGTGATGATTATTTGGTTCAGCTTCAATATTTAAATGAAAAGCTTGTTGGCTATATTATTTATAAAGATAAAATTGTAGATATTTATTTATGTGAACAAAGCTTTGATATTGAATATTTATTAAGCCAATATGCTTTTGTTTATTGGCTTAAAAATTATAAAAAATGTCTTTTTATTCACTCCTCTGCAATTTCTTATAATAATTATGGAATTTTGTTTTGTGCTAAAAGTGGAACGGGAAAATCAACTCAAAGAAGGCTTTGGGAAAGAAATTTTAATGCCATATGCATTAATGATGATAAAAATATTTTAGAGCTTAAGGATGATGGAATTTATATTGTTAGTAATCCTTGGAGTGGAAAGCATTTTGTTTGTAATAATATTAGTGTTAAGCTTAAGGTGATAGTTTTTCTTAGTCAGGCATTAGAAAATAAAGCTATTAATATTGATAAGCTACAAGCCTTTAGTATTTTATTAGGACAAATATTATTGCCATCTGAGGAAACTAAGGATATTTGGAATGCTTGTGTTGATGAAATTCTTAATAAGGAGCTTATCAAATTTGGCTGCACTCCTGATGATAGTGCTGCAAAATATCTATATGATTATTTAGTAAAAAGAGGTGCTATTAATGAAAATTAAGGATAATAGTATTTTAAAGAATATAGCTGGCGAATATGTGATTTTACCACTTAATAGCTATGCTGTATCCTTAGATGTTATATTAAAGACAAATGAGGTTGGGGCTTTTATTTATAATGCCTTAAAGAAAGATTTAACATATGATGAGCTTTTTAAGCTTGTTTATGATGAGTTTGAGGTAGATGCTAAGATTTTAGAAAAAGATTTGCATGAGTTTATTGATTCCTTAAGAAAAAAAGGTTTATTAGATGATTAAGGTTAATGATTTTTATGAAACAATACTTGAAGCATTTGCTAATAACAAAATGTTTGTTTTTCCAATTAAGGGTAGCTCAATGCAGCCCTTATTTCATACTGGATGTAGGGTTATGCTAATGAAAATAGATCATATCAAAAAAAATGATATAATCTTTTATAAGCGTGAGGATGGTTCGTTTGTTCTTCATAGAGTAGTAAAAATCTTAAATAATCATAAGCTAAAGATGATTGGTGATCATCAGCTTAATTATGAGCTAATAGATGAGGCATCAGCCTTTGCAAAGGTATATGGCTATTATAAAAATGATAAGCTTCATAGACTTAATGGAATAAGCTATAGGCTTTATTGCTTTAGCTTGAAATTTAGGATTTTAAGGAGGATTTATGCTAAATGGATGTAATAAAAATTCCTAAAAATTATAAATGGATAATACTTGGAATCCTTAATAGCTTATCTTCAGTATGTCTTGTATTGGTTTCATTATTTTCTAAATATTTATTAGATAATATCAATGATAAAGATAAGCTTAAGACTTATCTTTTATTAATGATTTTATGTATTATAATAGGCATTGCCTTTAAATTTATCGAAAATATTTTATATGCTAGATTTGTAGTTAAAAGGGAACTAGCTTTAAAAAGAATACTTATTGAAAAGCGTCTTAGCTGTTATTTTCTTGATAATATCCATAGTTCAACCTTGATGCAAAATTATAATATGGATATTAAAAATATTGTTGAAGGGGAATTAAATATAGCCCCTAGAATTATTTTTGATGCTGTTAGATTTATTGCTTCCTTTGTCTTAATTTTAATAATTGATTATAAGGTTATGCTAATGCTTATTGTAATAGGCATAGTTATGCTTATAGGTGCTTTAATTTATTATAAAAATATTAAGGCATTAAATAAGAATTATTTAGCTAAAAATGATAATATTAATAAGTTTACTAATGAAATTTTAAATAATGATGATTTAATTTATGCTTATAATTCTAGTAATTCTTTTTTAGAATTTTATAGCAAAAGAGAACAAGAATTAAAGGCAGCCCTTAATAAAAAATATAATTTTCAGATACTAGCTTCTAATTTAACTAGTCTTGGTAGTAATATTTTATATGCCCTATTTATTGCTTATGGGGCACTTGCGATTAATAAAGGAGCATTAGGAATTGGTGGACTGCTTGCAATAATCGAGCTTATTGGTCATATTGAAGGACCTGTATTAAATATTTCATCATATATTAATAAATATAGTGAAGCGTTAGTAAGCAAAGAAAGAATAAATAGTATTAAAATTAAAGAATATCCAAAGCTTATAAATATAGATAATTTTAATTATATTGAGGCTAAGAATTTAGGCTTTGCTTATGGTGATGATTTGATAATTAGAGATTTAAGCTTTAAAATTAACAAAGGCGATATTGTAGAAATAAAGGGTGAATCAGGAGTAGGTAAATCAACATTATTTTTATTATTACAGGGCTATTTAAACCCTACTAGTGGCTATTTAAAGGCTTATGATGAAAATCTAAAAGAAATAAATTCATTAAGATCATTATTTGCTTATGTTCCTCAGCGTCAGATGCTTTTTAGTGGTACTGTTTATGATAATTTTAAGCTACTTGCTACTGCTGATGAGGCTTTAATGAAGGAAGCTTTAGAATTTGCGGCATTAGATAAAGAAATTAGTTTAGATAGTAAGCTTAGTGAGGCTGGTGGTGGTATTTCCATTGGTCAATTACAGCGCTTAATGATAGCAATTGCTTATGCAACAAAAAGATCAATTTTCTTGCTTGATGAATTTAGTAGTGCTCTAGATGATAATAATGCTCAAATTATTAAAAGCAATTTAATCAAAGCTAATAAAACGATAATTTATATTTCTCATAAAAATGAAAATCTAAATAATACTAAAACGATTAATTTATAAAAAGCAGAAATGCTTTTTTTATTTCGCAAATTTAAAGATTTTTTAAAAATGCGAAATGATATATAATAATTAGTAACAATAAAAGATAAATTCTTTCTAGATTTTTATAAAAGTTGGTGCTAAAATGAAAATGAAGGTGAATCTATGAAAATATTATTAGTAGAAGATGATAAGGATTTATCTAAAGCTCTAGGTAAAATATTAATAATTAACAAATATGATGTTGATTATGCTTATGATGGTCTTATGGCTTTAGATTTTTTAAATTATAGTAGCTATGATTTAATAATTATGGATGTTATGATGCCAAATATGGATGGCATTACGGCTATTAAAAAGATTCGTAATATTAAAAATATGACGCCAATTTTAGTTTTAACAGCAAAAAGTATGCTTGACGATAAAATTGAAGGGCTTGATAGTGGTGCTGATGATTATTTAACTAAGCCATTTCAAATGGCTGAACTTTTAGCTAGAATTAGAGCATTAACAAGAAGAAGTAAATCTATTCCTAGCTTAGAAATAGGAAATATTAAGCTTTTAGAGGGCGATTATACTATTACGGCATTAAAAAGTATAAAATTAACCAATAAAGAATATAAGCTTATGGAGTTATTAATTCACAATAAAAATATTTATTTAAATAGTGATAGAATTCTTGAAGCAATTTGGGATATTGATGATGACATTGATGTAAATGTGTTATTTGTTTTTATTTCTAATTTGAGAAAAAAATTAGAACAAATTGGGGCTAATTATACGATTAAATCTAAAAGAGGTATTGGTTACCGTTTGGAGCCAGCTATAAATAAATCAAGAGATTTTTGATAAAAAAGGTAAAAAATAATTATGATTATTTAAAAGCACG
>CAKQDS010000041.1 GCA_934229535.1 uncultured Anaeroplasmataceae bacterium | reverse complement strand
ATTAAAAGAAAATGACACCATTTAAAGTGTCATTTTACAAAGTATAATATTGATCTACCCACTTATGAGTAAGAACCTTTTTGACTGCTTTTCTTTCACTAAATATGAAATGTTAATTTATCTCTATAAATCTTATTTGCTTCCATAGCAGCAATAAAAATAACAAAGCAAAGTGTTGATAATAATACAATATTTATTGTTAATAATGGATAACCAACCTTATATACAGCTATTGAATATAAATATGACAATACCAAAGCAATTACAGATGGAATAAAGAATATGAAGATTCCTTCTAAGAATATTGAAATTAATAGTTTAAGTTTACCAATTCCTAATAATCTTTTAATTCTATTATCATAATCATAATTTTTAACTAATGCTTTGTTAGCAAAATAAATTATAATAATTGGAATAACAATTGGAATAACACCTAAAGTCAAAATTATTTTACCCATCAAATCTAAATGATATAATAAATTCCTTTCTTGATATCCTAGCTTCATATAGTAAAAATTAGTATCGTCGAATCTATTAGCCGATTCATAATCTTGTAATTCCTTATAAGCCTTCTTCAATTCACCCTTTGTTCCTTCTAGTACAAAGTATATACGATATATTAAATAATTATTTTCTTGTGTCAATAAATCTTTTTTAATATCATCGGAATATGAAAACGAATAGTTAACAAAATTTTCTTCACTTACTGTATCATACTCATCTCTTTTTTTAGTAGTAATTTTTATATAAGAAAAGCCATTTTCTTCTGCATATTCTTTATTAGCATAATATTCTCTTTCATTTTGCTTATTAATAATTTGAATCTTGCCAATTCTAAAATTCATATCAATTCCATCATTTAATAAATCATTGCTAGAATAAATATAGTTTTCACTATTGTTTCCCACATGTTCTGCATAATATGAATATTTATATAATTTGCTTTCAAAAATCTTTTCAATCTTTTGATCTTCTTTTTTCCTATTTTTTCTATTATTTTGTCTATTATATGGATGATATATTGTTGAAACATACAAATAATTTTTATTGTAGTCACTACGATACTCACGTTCATAATCAAATAAATGAATATTTTTTTGACATACACATAAAAACATTGTAGCTATTATTAAAAACACAAACGAAACTACTATTTTAGGATTAAGATTACTTTTCAAATTATAAAAAACATTTAAAAGTATTGTTATAATCGTAATTAAGGCAATTGCTATAAGAAGAGATAAACCAATGCCAGAAAATATAAAGCTTAATATAGGTCCAACATACAACCTATAATAAATAATTCTACTAACAATTAAAAATCCTAAGGTAAAAACAAGTGCTGAAACCACAAAAGAAAAAATAAAATTTAAGCTTATAAATAAAATTTTGAGTATTCTTATATAACGACTTGTTGTACCAATATTATATCTAATAATAAATGACTTATTAATATTTTTATTAAAAATAAAAACAAAAAGTCCAAAACAAGCAACACAAATAATAATAAATACTATTGAAAATGTTCTTAAAAAGATAAAAACATCAGCAAAATCAGAATTAGCTGTTTCTAATAAATCATTTAAATTATAATGATATGCTTCATCTAAATTTAAACTAGAAAAATCTTCTTTGGGAATTTCATATACATTTGTTATTGAAGAAAGATTAAAATCATATAACTCCTCAAGACATTTTTTATTAACTAAAAATGAACGATCAAAATCAATTGTTGAAAATATATTTTTATTTTCATAATATAGGTTAACAATAGGAATGTAAAATGATGTGAAATCATCATCAATAGTAAAATCTTCCTTGTCATATTGTCTTATAGTTATATATTTACCAATAAGACTCTTAGGGTCTTTAACACTCTTTTTTAAAACATCATATGATAAAATTGCTCCATCAAAATTTTTATTAACATATTTGAACGAATATCTAGCAAGCATTTCCTTCTTGTCATATGCTTCTATATAATCGAATGGATATAAACCTGTTTTGTTATCGCAATAGTCCATTATGGAATTTAATTTATATTTTGAAGTATAATTATAATTCAAATTTAAATTGCTATCCTCTACTTCAACATACTCCATATTATTACGAAAATGACTGTACAAATATGTTTTATTGGCAAACACATTTAACATAAGAAGACTATAGAATAAGAAAATAAAGATGAAAATAATTATGCTTTGCGTAATAAAACGAATCCTAGATTTTTTATTTTCCTTATTTAAATATTTTAAATCAGTTCTTAGGATAGATTCCATAATCTCTCACCTCATAGGTTTCATCAAAATATTTTAATAAGCCTAAATTATGGGTTACTACTATTATTAATTTATGATATTTTAGACTTAGATTCTTTAATATTTCCATGATATTCATACCATTTACATAATCTAAGGCTCCTGTTGGCTCATCTGCTAGTATTACCTTTGAATCCATTAGGATTGCTCTTGCTATTGCTACACGCTGTGCTTCTCCTCCTGAAATATTATTGACTAGCTTATTCTTTAATTCATATATATGTAATTCTCTTAATATTTCATCTATATGATCATCATTTATTTCCTTATGCTGATATTTAAGTGCTAAAACTACATTTTCATATACACTTAAATAATTTATTAAATTATATTCTTGAAAGACAAAGCCAAAGGTTTTAATTCTTATTTCTTCTACCTTGGCTTTGCTTAAATTACTTATATTAATTTCATCAATATAATAATCGCCACTAAACTCTAAATCAAGTAATCCTAATAAATTTAATAATGTTGTTTTACCAGCACCGCTTTGTCCTGTAATTCCTATAAGCTTGTCTCCATAAAACATAACATTATCAAAATCAAATATTTTCTTTTCCTCATGCTTAGTCTTATAGATTTTTTTAATGTTTGATAAATTTAATTTCATAATTCACCATATCTCCCTATTCAAATGTCCAATTAATCTCATAACCACTAATAGCAAAGACATACATTAGTGTATCAATGCTAGAAAGTGTTTCATATTTGCCAGAAACCTTTCTCTTTTCTTTTTTAATTCTAACATACTTTGTACAATAACTTCCTTTGATAAACATTTGAGCATATTGTCCAATTTTTCCTTGACAATCAACACTAGTTGAAATTGAAGATTTGCCAATATAAGGTGTATAACCAAAATTTGATCCACCAGGTGTTACACCAATGTCAATTCTACATATATTTTGTGGATTATCTTTATAATCATTTTTGCTAAGAATACATTTTCCTAAATAATTTGTTTTAACCATTTTATCACTAACTAAATAATAATATGGTAATATACCCTTATTGTTATTAAATTCGCTCTTATCAGAATTCTTATCATTTAATCCCATAAATACAATTAAATTTAGAGAGTTATACTGATAATACTGATTTAGTTCAATACTCGTTTGAAGATTATTTGTAACTTGTACTTTTGTACTCACTGGTATTAATAGTTTATTTTCAGTTTTTGATGCAGTTGTTCCAGTTGAATATTCAACTCTATAACGATAATCTGTAAAGTAGACCTTAAAAAGTTCAGTATGTTCTTCGTCAGTTGAATTTAAATACGATTCAATTTCATCAATTGATAGATTGCGATTTCTCGCCTCAACGCTTGCATGAACCTCTAACTTCAAAAAGCAAAAAATTGAAATAATAAAAATTGATAATAAATATAACCTTTTCAGTTACGTCACCTCAAAATTATTTTAAAATTTATCATTCTTCTATATTTTAATTTTTTTAAAATGTATTGTCAATACTTTTTAATTAAAAATATTTAAAGTTTTTTAATTTATTTTTAAAATAAATAATGTGGTACTAATAATTTAATTTTTTTGAAACATATACAAAAAAAGAAAATCATTTGAATGTTGATCTTCTTTTTAATACTTTTATTCAATAGACTTAAGTGATTCTACCATTTTGATTTTCTTTGATTTAAAAACCATTATTAAATTAATTAAAATACTAACACCACAGGTTAGCAAAAAGGCAATTAAATATGATGAAATATTTATATGATAGATATACTCAATTAAAGGTGTTTCATTAATCATTAAAACAGCCTTCAAAAGTGGATATCCGCATAACAATCCAAATATTGACCCAATAAATGTCATAATAAAGATTTCTAAGATTAGAGTTAACCCTATTTCTAATTGATTAAAGCCAAGAACCTTTAAAGTAGCTATATCTCTTGTTCTTTCTGTTAAATTAAGTAATGATAAATTATAAATTACTACTATTGCTAAAAGTATAGCAAATATTTTTACGGTAAGAGTCATAATTCTAATACTACCAATTGCATTTTCAATTTGAATTTTAAAATCATGAAGGCTTAAAGCTGTTGAAACAAAATCAAGATTTGTTAATAAATTAGCTGTTTCAGTAAGCTTTGAATTTTCTTTTTCTTGGCAGAATGTATAGGCACCTGTTGGTGAAAAATCAAGTGGACAATTTGATTTAGCAATAAATATTCCGTGAGTTATTGATAATTTAGCAATATTAGTTATTTCTACATTATAGGTTTCATTATTAAATACATATGAAACAAAATCGCCAATTTTTAAATTAAGCTCATTAGCGACCTTTTCAGATGCAACTGCACCATTGCTGTAATCAATTGCTAGTGATTTAGCATCATCCTCTAAAATATATAAATAGCTATTCATTGCTTTATTATTTATTAATGTCACATCATATTTTGTATACTCATGAACTTCATTTATATTAGACACAGCTAATAAACTATCCTTATGCATACCTGAAATAGAATATGTTACATTAATATCATAGCTTAATAACTCATCAACCTCTTTATTAATTCCATAATTCAAGGTATCCTCAATTCCAAAGCCACATGATAATAAGGCTGCACAGCCTAGAACACCAAGTACTACCATAAGAGTTCTACTTATTTTTCTTTTAATATTTCTTAGACTCATTTTGATACTTAGAGGTAGCTTATTGCTAAAACTACATTTATCTAGTAATAATGGTCTAACCTTTATTGCTGATTCACCACGAATTGATTCAGCTGGTTTTCTTTTTATTTCTTTAATTGTTTGGCTATATGCCAAAATAAAGGAAATAAAAACAAGTATTAATACGCTAAATAAATAGCTAATTTTAAACATTGGAAATTTAGCTTTTGGTAATTGGTATAAAATGTTATATTTTATATTCATAACATTAGGAATAATTAATGGTCCAATTATAATACCAATTACTGAACCAATTAATGATAGCGCAACACTTATACCAACATAATATCTAATAATTTCTTTTTTATTATATCCTATAGCCTTCATCACACCAATATTCATTCGATCTTTGGCTATTAATTGTGATAATGTTGTAAGAATTATTAAAATTCCTACTAAATAAAATATTACGGGAAAGATATATAATAATTCCTTTGCTTGGGTAATATCGGCTTCAATGGCTTTAGTTGATGGCATATCTTTAATTGTTAAATTATATAAAAGCTTTGTTTTTTGATTATTAGCAAAATAGTTATTTGCTATAGTTTGGGTTTTATCAATATCTTTTGTTTTTATTAAAATTTGATTATATTTTGTTGATAATAAATTTTTTATCATTGAAGAATCATTAGGATAAAATGTTTCTACCTGCTTAAACAATGCTTCTTCCGTTACATAGATAAGGTTTGCTGTTGATTTAGTATGACTTAAGCCCTCAGGATGAAGCATTGTACCAGTAATTTGAAAATTCATTTGATAATTAATGCCACCAATACTTAATTCAATTTCATCTAATACATTGATTCCGAGCTTTTCTAATAGTAATTCATCAACAAAAACATCTCCTGCCTCTAGTGTCTTTGAGGTAGAAAAAGGAACATTTAAACTATTAGTAGATTTAGCAACCACAATATAAACGACACTGCTTTTATGACTTACATCAATACTTTTAGCTTTACCTCCTGTATAAAAGCGATATTCTAATTCTTGAATGTTAGTATCGTTAGCCTTTAAGTCCTCAACAATAAATTTATTAAATTCATTGATTGTTAAATACACGTCACTGGCATTACCAAGCTCATAAGCTTTATCTACTCTTGCTCGAAAATTATAATAATTAGCTAACAACCCTGTAAAAAGGGTTACAGATAAAATAGCAATTAAAATAACTGAAATATATTGCTTGAAATTAGCTGTTATTTCTCGTAGCATTTTTCGCTTTAAAACATTTTTTACCATTTTATCTCATTGACCTCTTTAGGCTTTTGATTCAATTCATTTTTAATTATTTTTCCATCATTAATGTGGATTACACGATCAGCAATTTCACTTAATAAGGCATTATGAGTCACAATAATAACTGTTTGATTACCTTGATGAGCTATATCCTTTAAAAGAGCAATTATACTTACTCCTGTTTTACTATCAAGTGCGCCTGTTGGCTCATCACAAAGTAAAAGGCTAGGCTTTTTTACTATTGCTCTTGCAATACTAACTCGCTGCTGTTCACCACCAGAAAGACTTTGTGGAAAATTATTCAATCTATTTTCTAAACCAACAGATTTTAAAACCTCAACTGGATCTAGCGGATCTATGGCAACATTTGCTGACATCATTACATTTTCAAGAGCAGTTAAATTTGGCATTAGGTTATAAAACTGGAAAACAAAACCAATGTCATTTCTTCTAAAAAGTCCAAGCTTCTTTTCATTATATTTAGATATATCCTCACCATTAAATAAATATTTTCCACTTGTTGGGCTATCCATTCCGCCTAAAATATTTAATAATGTTGTTTTTCCCGCACCACTTTGTCCTAAAATGACAACAAGCTCACCCTTATTCACATCTAAGGATATATCATCTAAGGCTTTAATTGATGCTGTATCACTCCCATATATTTTAGATATACCCGTCATTTTTATATAAGCCATTTTTAACTCCTAATTTCTTTAATTACATCATTAATCATTTTCATTTTTGTTGGAATATCAATATGCTGTGGACATTTCTTAACACACGCCTTACAAGCCTTACAATTTGTAGCATTATGCTCCATCAGTGATTCAAAATTATTTGAAAATCCTTCTTTTCTACCACTAATAGCAAAATTATTATATATTTTAAAGTTCTTAGGAATATCAACACCAAAAGGACAATCCATACAATATCTACAGCCAGTACAAGGAATAATTTTGTTTTTCAAGAATAATGATAAAGCCTCATCAATTGTCTTTCTTTCTAAATCATCAAGTGGTTTATAATTAGAAAAGGTATTAATATTATCCTTAACCTGTTCAAAATTACTCATACCAGATAAAACTGTCATTACCTGATCACATGAAGCAGCAAAGCGTAATGCCCAGGAAGCAACTGATGCATATGAATTTGCATTCTTAAATATTTGATTAACCTCATCGCCAAGATTAGCTAATGTTCCGCCTCTTACTGGCTCCATAACGATGATTGGTAAATTTCTTTTTCTTATAATTTCGTATTGCTCACTTGCCTTTTGGTAATCCCAATCTAAATAATTTAGCTGAATTTGGACAAAATCAAAATCATAGGTATTTAAAATTTTTTCTAATACCTCAGGTGTATCATGAAATGAACAACCAAGTCTTTTAATTTTTCCTTCTTTTTTCATATCTAAAAGAAAATCCATAACCTTCAAATCACGATATTTTAAATAATTATCATTATTTAATGCGTGACATAAATAAAAATCAAAATAATCAACAGAGCATTTTTCTAACTGCTCTGCAAAAATTCTTTTAGCATCATCAACACTGTTTAAAAGCCAAGTAGGCATTTTATCAGCTAAATAAAAGCTTTCTCTTTCATATTTTTTTAAAGCTTCGCCAATTACAATTTCTGATTTTCCGTTATGATATGGATAAGCTGTATCAAAATATGTAACCCCATTTTGATAAGCATAATCAATCATCTTAAAAACTAAATCCTTATCTATTTCCTCACTACCACAAATGAGTGGAAATCTCATACAACCAAAGCCTAAAAGTGAAGGAGTTTTCTCTACATTTTTAAATTTCTTATTCTTCTTATAAACACCCATTTTTACACCTTCTTTTAATTAAGTATATCATAAAAAATCATATAAAAAAAGACGATATCATTTAAAAATGACATCATCTTTAAAATTAATTGCTTTTTCTATTTCTTTTATAATTAATTAAAATATATATTCCTAAAAACAATATAACAGAAGCCAGTAAAATTAAAAGACATATTTTGCTTGAAACATAGTTATCAAAAAAATAAAATTTTATATCAAAGCTTTCAGAAATACCTTCTATAACCTCATTTGGAAAATTACATTCATTATGTAATTTAGCCAAAACGCCTCTTTCATAATAATTTCTTATAAGCATTGTTGCATAGGTACTAGGCAAAAAGCCTAAAGCATTTTTTAAAAATGATCCAAATTGGCTAATCGGCATATAAGCACCACAAATAAAGCCATATGTAGATGAAACAATTGTACCAACAGCTGACATTTGACCCTGAGTATTTAAAAAATGATTAATAATTGATGATAATGATGTACCAAAATTAACAAGTAAAAACGCACTTACAAAAATCATCACCACATCAGATGCGCTTAAAAACCAACCAGATGAGGCCATAATTATAAATCCGATAATTATTTCAATGGTTATAATAATCATTGAAACAAGCATACTTGCTACATAATAAGAAATGGCAATTTTAGTCTTAGTAATTGGTGCAACTCCAAAATCATTAATAGCACCACTAACCTTATCAGAAACCATCAATAAATTTGAACAAAACGAAACAGTAACTGCAGACACAGCAACTAATGATGAAAATAACCACCCATAAACAAAACCATTAATATATTTTTCAGATATACTAATTCCCACATTATCAATTGCTTGATGAAAGCTATCAACATAAACATTTTTTAAAAATGTTGCATATAATAAAATCAAAATTAAGGGTGTAATCATTGAAGATATTGCCATACCCTTATCCTTAAAAAAAAGCTTAATATTTCTTCTAATTAAATAAATTGTCTTCATACTATTCTCCCATTAAATTTAAACCTGTAGCATTTAAAAACACATCATCCATTTTTCCTTTAATGATCTCATAATCATTAAAAAGCTTGGGGTTTTCAATAATTAGCTTTGTAGCAATCATAGTGTTTGGGACCTCTATACGATAACCATTTTGAATTTCAATAAATTTGAGTCCTAATTTTTGAACTTCTTCTAGGGAAACATTATAAAGATTTATGAAATCACCAGTATATTTATTTTTAAGCTCTAATGGCGTTCCACAAGCATTAATTTTACCCTTATTTAATATAACAACATAATCAGCATCACTAACCTCTTCCATATAATGAGTTGTTAAAAATACTGTTAGATTTATTGTTTTACGTAAATTATCTATAACCTGCCATACAAGCTTTCTAGTTTTAGGATCCAAGCCAGTTGTAGGCTCATCTAAAATTAATAGTTTTGGCCTATGAAAAAGAGCTCTTGCAATATCAACTCTTCTTTTTTCACCACCAGATAGCTTAGAATATGTTCGCTTTTTTAAATATTCAAAATCAAGCATTTTAGCAAGTTCGTTATATCTAGCTTCAAATTCCTTACCATATATATTATATAATCCTGCACGATATTTAAGATTATCATAAACACTTAATGCTTTATCCAAAACATTGTTTTGGTAAACAACTCCAATTAAGCCTTTAATCAAATCCATATTATCATCAATATTCATACCATCTATAAATATCTCACCGCTATCACGCTTAATTAAATTCGTCATTATTGAAATTGTCGTAGATTTTCCTGCCCCATTAATTCCTAAAAAAGCAAAAAATTCACCTGTCTTAACCTTAAATGACAAATCATCAACAGCAATAACCTCACCAAATTTCTTTTTTAAATGATTAATAACTATCATATCTTCCATATTACTCGACTCTTTCCTTTTTAAATAAATAACATTCATTTTCATGAGAATTAATAATTCCAATTGCTTGCAAATAAGAATATATTATAACACTACCAACAAATTTCATTCCTCTTTTTTTTAAGCTTTCACTAATTTGATCTGATAAAGTAGATGTGGTTTTATCATTTTCATATATTATTTTATCTCCACAAAAGCAAATTAAATAATTATAAAAGCCTCCATATTCTTTAATAATCAAAGAATAGATTTTAGCATTATTAACTGCCGCTTTAATTTTCAGCTTATTTCTAACAATCTCTTTATTATTAAAAAGCTCTAAAATCTTTTTCTCATCGAAGGTCATTACAATATTATAATCAAAATTTGCAAAGGCTTTTCTAAATGCTTCTCTTTTATTTAAGATACATTCAAACGATAATCCTGCCTGAAATCCTTCTAAAATAAGCATTTCAAATAAATATCTATCCGAGGTATCCCTAAGTTTTCCCCATTCATTATCATGATAGGAAATATATTTCACATTTTTTAAATTGCACCAGCTACAACGTATTTTGTTCATCAATTTCCTCTACCTAACTCTTCATTTAGTTTATTAACATCGTTTTTAGTTAATAAATATACTAAAAGCCAAATCAATAAAAATACTAAAATAAAACATATTGTGTAAACTAACAAAACCTTATAACTAAAAGGAAGCCAGCCATTAATTAAATAAGCCATTGTATATACTAAATATATCATAGACATTTGCCAAAATAAAGCCTTAATTTTACTTAATTTTTCTATTTGCGGAAAAATAGATGCGCCAGCCTCAACAAAAGCAATTAAATAGGTCGAAATGATTCCTAATAAAACATCAAAAGCAGTTAACGAAAAATCATTAATACATTTGCTTAAAATTAAATAAACAATGCCTAAAACAATAGGACCAAAGCCTGAAAAGATTAAACCACGATGAAAAAATTCTTTAACATATTTATTCATATTATATACCTAGCCTTTCCTTAACTTTTTTCAATTCTCTTCTTGAAATATAGTCATTATAATCATCTTTAAATATAACTAAGATAGATCCGCCAATACTACATTTAAATTTTTTTATCTTTTTAATATTAGCTAAACATGATTGATTTAATTTAATCAATAGATTTTTGTATATTTCTTCATATTGATAAAGTCTAAATTTAACTAAATATTTATTATTATCAACTATAATATAAGTTTTATTATTACTAGAAATAATTGCCGTAATATCATTTATTGAAAAAATAATTTTTTCACCATTTTCATTAGTTCCAATAAAATCATGTTCCTCACATAATGCTAATTCTTCAATTTCATTAATCAATTTTGTTCTTTTATTAGCGTAAATATCAACTCTTTCATTGGTATTTTCGCCTATATATACATTACATTTCATATCATTTACTCCTTACATCATAATTATATAAAAAATTATTAAATATTTAAATATATAAGATGTAACTGGTTATTTTTTTTATTTATTCGGTAAAAAAAGCTTAACAAACCTATGGTTCTTACTCATAAGTGGGTAGATCAATATTATACTTTGTAAAATGACACTTTAAATGGTGTCATTTTCTTTTA
>CAKQDS010000040.1 GCA_934229535.1 uncultured Anaeroplasmataceae bacterium | reverse complement strand
TCTACCTTTTCCTCAGCAACAGGCTCCTCTACCTTTTCCTCAGCAACAGGCTCCTCTACCTTTTCCTCAGCAACAGGTTCCTCTGCCTTTTCCTCAACAACAGGCTCTTCTACCTTTTCTTCAGTAACAGGTTCTTCTGCCTTTTCCTCAGTAGTAGATTCTTCTACTTCTGAATTTCTTTTAGACTCTTCTAATGCTTCTTCTTTAGCATTATCATCTACAATCTCTTCGATTGCCTCATCAACTGTTTTATTATCATTATGTGTCAAAGCATCTGAAGGCTTTTGTCCTTTCTTAATACCAACAACCTTTGAAACACAAAATAAAATTAAAACTAATACAACTGCGCCAATTAATATGGAAAAAAACACCTTATCAACTGTTGCTAAACCTAAAAACATAATTTTTGCCACCTTTCAATTCAAATCATCACATATTTATATTATAACTTAAAAATATTTATTTTACAACAAACTAATTATTAAAAAATTAATTTTTATACACAAAAAAAGCTAATTCGACAACTAGAATTAGCAATTTGAAAAAGAAAAGAAAAGGTATTAAATATAAGTTAAATATTTATAAAAGGTTTTAATTTAACTTACAGGTTATATTTTACTCTATTTTTTTAAAATTACAAGTATTATTTTTAATGAAAACCTTTACTTAATTATGAAAGCCTTTTACATTAATGGAACATTATCCATAATATTTACATATACTATTAGTGGTGATGCCATGGAGGATGAAATTGTTCTTACATTAGTACTTTTTATTTTACTAGTGGCAATCTATAAGCTTCCAAAAGAAAAAAGAGCTTAGGCTCTTTTTTTACTTTAATTTATCGACATTTGCAAAAATATCATAGCATAGCTTTGTATAGTTGTTATCATATTTATCTTTTATAGATGTTTTTGACCAGTCAACCTTTAATTGACCATCAATATATACTAATATCGTAGGACAAACTGAAGCATCCTTCATTCCTAATTTATCCTGAACATTCTTTCTACCGCTTGATTTAGTATAATATTTAGCACAATCTAAATAATAAATCTTATCAATACCATATTGCTTTGCTTGTTCATTTAAAACAGTAATCGCTGTTGTTGATGCTGTTTCCTTATTTGAAGCATACACAACATATGTTACCTCACCCTTAGTATCATTGTTTTTCTCTTTATCCAACACTTTTACAAGCTTATCAAGTTTAATTTTTTCATAAACATTGTGATAAGGAAGATTGTCCTTATAATCATGATATACACTACATCCTGCAAGTGTCAAACAAAAAACAAAAGTTAAGACAACTGCAGAAATTATTTTACTTATTCTTTTCATACACATTTATTCCTTTCACTAAAACGTTATTCTAATTATAAAATAAAAACCTCTATTTTACAAGAAAAAATATTTCTTATTTAGATATTTTTATTAAATATTCACCTCTATAATTAGAGAACCCTGTATCTGGGTACTTTTGATAGCTATTTCCACTCTTAAAGCTTTCAGCTTTATATATCCACATTTTATTTTGATCGAAAGTAATTATTTCATCAACACCATCATTATCAATATCATATACCTCGCATGCAAGAGTAGGATGACCATCATCAGGAAATAAAACAACCTTGTCCAAATCATAATCCACAAGTCCACCATCAGGTGAAGCATTTAAAAGACAAAGTTCATTAACACCATCATAGGCTACAGGAGAAATAATATTTCCATTGCTCATTTGCTCTATCTTTTTATGAAGATTACCAAAGCGATCATACATTAAAACAATACCTTCGCTGCCCCAAAATGTTGTAACCGCAATTTTTAGCTCATTAGAATTTCTTTCATAGCAAGCAGTACTTATTCTTTGAGCATGACCTATTTCATTATGCTTATAAAGGCTTCCATCCTTATTAAAAATATTAAAGCCTTCATTACCAGAAGCTAAAATAAATTTTTCTTCTTCATTATTTGCAAGCTTAACATAAATTATTTCATCGGTATGATCACTATTCATTGGCAAAGAAAATAACATTTTTCCATCATGATCAATTAAATCATAGCCAACAAACATTTCATCGTGTCCATCATTATCATAATCAAAAATATAAGGAAAATGTCCAGTATTTTTATGATTATAGCGCCATAATAATTCGAAATCCTTATTATATGCCCAAACATTTTTATATCTATCTTTAATTATAAAATCACTTTTATAACCTAAGCCGCTAAAATCAGCAACTCTAATTGCATCAACATTCAAACGATTAAAGGGATAATCTCCAACTAAAGGATCATTACCTACAACTGGTGTAGGCATTGATTTAATAATATTACCATTTCTAGCATCAACAATATAAATCATAAAATCCATAGCATAGATAACCTCTAGATTACCATCATTATTAACATCAGCAATTTGAATAGGCAAATCACAGCTTATTGCTGTACTATCAAAGGAATTATTTGGTTCTCCCTTTTGCCACAAAATATTGCCGTCAATATCAAATGCAGTTATTGAAGATAATCTTGCAAATGAGTCCCTCATAATTCTTTTTTGATGCTGACATAGGATAAAAAAGATTTTTCCATCATTAAAGCGACCAATCCTTAGTTGTCTTGCTGAGCCGAAATTTTTTAAATCAATTTTTTTTATGCATTTTAGCTTAGGATATTTTTTTCTTTTTTCAATAAGATTATTCTTAATAGCCTCTAATCTATTTTCATGCTTTAAATATTCTTCACATGACGCATATATTTTTAAGTCACTATATCTGCATGCGCCCTTTGCAATAAAGCCAATACGTCCAAATATGTACTCAATTTTATACTCAAACTGTAATTCATTATCAAGATATGCCTTTATAATATCATTTTCTGTTTCAATTTTGATATTATAGGTTTTTAGATCAGAAATTTTCATTTTCTTACTAATTAAAACCTTAATCTCTTCCTCATATCTTCTAACAAGAGCTATCTCTTCACCATTTAAAAAAATTGCATAATAATCTCTTGATGTTTGATAACAAAAGCCAATACCACAATATTTATTTAAATCAAATAAACGAATATTAAACTCAATTGAAGGATTAGCATAAATAATATTTTTTAGTACTAAAGCGCTATAAACATTAGCAAGGGCTCCCTTGCTATAATCACCACGATTTTGTTCTAAAAAATGCTTTTCTCCATCTGATGCAATAAGCCATGATCCTCCCTGACTACGCCATTGATGGTTAGAGATTGGATCATAGAAATCTCCCATATATCCTATTCTTTCAACATAGTTATATTCTCCTATTGCACTACATTCCTTATCATATGGTAGTTCACCGATAGGAAAATCAGCAAAATCAATATTATAAAAATACTTAATCATTTTCTAAAACCTCTTTCAAATCAGCAATCGAATGTAATATTTTCACATTTGCCGAATCTAAAATATCCCTTGCTTGATGTCCACAATCAACAAGTATAGGAGTCGCATTAATTGATTTAGCAACCAACACATCATGAAGTGTATCACCTATAAAAATCGTTTCATTAGGATTAAAATTATTATTTTTAATATAATCTTTAGCAACATCAACCTTTGAAGCAGCAAAAATATTATCTATTCCTAAAATTGCATCAAAATATTTAGTAATACCATAAACATCAGTTTGTTCTTTTAAATTATTAACTTCCGATGCCGACAATATAAATAGATTATAACCCTTTTCCTTTAAAAAATCAAATGTTTTAATAGAATCAGGATAAAGTCCACAATGAAATGATTTAGGTTGGTATTCCTTGATAAACCAATTAGATAGCTCCTCATAGCTTTCATTATTAAAATCAACACCAGCATCTAAATAATATTGCTTAATTGGGAACTTAAAAACATGTTTATATTCATCTTTATTTAAGATTTTCTTATTTTGCTTAATTAAAACTTGATTTAAAAGATCTAAACATAAATCAACATCATCAATAATTGTACCATTAAAATCGAAAAATATATTTTTAATCATTAAAATCACCGTTTTCAAGTATAACATACCATAAGAAAAAAAGCAAACTAGCAATTGCTAGTTTGCCATAGTATATTTATATTGAGTAAGAAGGACATTAATTACTTGGGTAGATGTTGAATTATATCTTCCTCTTTGAATTTCAAAAGAGAAGGTATCTCCTAAGCTGCACTTTGTAGAATTAATAAAATAATAAATTTCAGATGTTGATGTACCAAATGAAATATTTAATTCTTCTGATTCACTTCCATCAGCATGAATAATTTTAATACTAGATATAACATCATTAACCTTTAGCTTATTATAAGCGCAGCCATTTTTATCAACTGCTGAAATATAAGAAAAGAAGCCACTATTTGTTATAGTTATACCAAGATTATATCTACCCTCAATATAGCCTTTAGTAATTAATTCGCTAGAGATAGTAATTGCTGTACTCATAGGAATAGCAAAGCCAAGGCCTTCAACTCCTGTAGCAGAATATTTGGCATTAACAATACCAATCAATTCACCATTAGTATTAAATAATCCACCACCACTATTACCTGAGTTAATTGCAGCATCTGTTTGCATCAAATTCATTGTTGTGCCATCTGAGGTAGTAATTTCACGTGATGTTGAGCTAATAATACCACTTGTTACAGAACCACCAAGAGTCCCAAGAGGATTACCAATAGCAAACACGCTACTTCCAAGAGAAGGTGTAGATGATGCCTCAGCCATTGTTGCATATGTAAGACCAACCTCATTAATAGCAATTACGGCAATATCAGTTTTATAATCGCCACCAACTAAAGATGCACTATATTCTTTTCCATCATTTAAAATAACATTTAATGATGTAGCATCAGCAATAACATGATGACATGTCATTATATAAGAATCAGTATCAGTGTAGCCAACTAAAACACCAGCACCTGCTGAGGTTCCATCACTTAATGAAGCTTCAATTGTAACAACACTATTAAATACTAAATTAATGGCTTCCTCCATAGTTGTTGGTTTAATATCAGGTGTAACAGTATTAAAATTAACATTTACCTGTTGAACAATATTTTCACCATTTGTTGTAACACTTTCATTATTATCATTTGTTTTTCCACAAGAAGCAAAACTCATAATCAAAATAGGTAAGCATAAAAAACTAAGAATCTTTTTAAATTTCATTTTATTACCTCCAGAATATAACTTAATTATAATAAAAAACATTATCTCTATTATGTATTAAATGTGAAATCAATGTGAAATTTTATGCCATAATTAGCCAAAAAAAATCCCGGATTAATCCAGGACTAAATTATTTATTTGTACTACCAAAGCCACCATTACGAACTGCTGTTGTATCATCATCAATAGTTATACCAAATTGAAGGAAAATTCCTTGAGCAAAAGCCTCACCAGCCTTAATTTCAACAGTTTTACCTTCATTTGAATCATTTGTAACCTTAATAAAGATATGACCTTCATTATCAGAATAATAATAATCACTATCAATAATTCCTACTGTATTATTAAGCTGCAAACGATATTTAAAGCCAAGTGATGATCTTGGAAATAGCATTAAAACATAATCATCATTCATCTTGGCTCTTATACCTGTAGGAATTTTTATAGTTTCACCTGGCTTAAGAGTAAAATCAAATGGAGCATAAAAATCATAGCCTGCACTACCCTTAGTTGCTCTTTTTGGTAATTTAAGGCTTGCATAAACATGCTCATCATCACAAGCCTTCTTAAATTCATTTATACTTACAAAATCAAATTTAGCTATCTTTTGCATTCAACCGAACCATCGTTAAAAATAACGACTTCTCCTTTTTCTAATGTTTTCTTTATATCAATAACTCTTTGATTACTACTTCCAACCCAATGTAATTGAGGATCAAATTTATCTATTTCAAATCTTCCATCACAAAGTACATCTAAAAGGGGAATAAAATCTAAATCTTTAATTGATTCATAGGTATATCCAGTATAAAGCCATTTAGTTTTATTAGGATACAAAACAGATATTTCTTTAATAAGCTGACCAATTTCTCCTATATTTAAAGGGTGAAGAGGATCACCACCACTAAAGGTAATACCATCTATGTAATCCTTATCTAGCTCTTTAAATAATTCATCCTTAGCAGCCTCATCAAATGGTATTCCTCCATTTGGATCATGAGTAATAGGATTTTGGCATTCTGGACAATGATGACCACAGCCTGCAACCCATAAAACTACTCTAATACCATAGCCATTTAGCATATCATCCTTTGTTATATTGTGGTATCTCATTACATACTCTTCCTATCTGCAATTTCTGCCATTTTTGCATCATTTAATCTAGTATCACCATTAACACGAGAATATGATAAATAGCCATTCATTCTTTCTATTTTTGTTAAATTTCTACTACCACATACTGGACATACATCCATTGCAAGCTCCTGATGACCACAATCCTCGCAATAAGCTAATGATAAATTAACTCCCTCATAAAAGCCCTTCTTCATAGCACGATGAATCAATGTTTTTAAAGCACCAATATTATAATCAATTGGATACTTAACATATTGAATTTTACCACCATTACATAAATTCCAAAATCTTCCTTCAGCATCTTGTTTCTTTATTGGGGTAATATCATCAGCTACATGACAATGGAATGAATTAGAAACATATGGTCTATCAGATACATTTTCAATAACACCATATTTTTTTCTAAATTGTTTAACCTGTAATCCACATAAATTTTCAGCTGGAGTACCATATATTGCATATAAGAAGCCATCCTCATGCTTAAATTCATCAACCTTTTGATTGATATGACGCATAACCTCTAAAGCAAATTCTCCATCCTCAGAAATACTCTTACCATTATATAATTCCTGTAATTCATTTAAAGCAGTTATGCCAAATGAAGCAGTTGCACTCTTTAATATTGGCTTGATTTTATCAGAAGGCTTTAAATGGCCTCCATAAAAACCACCTTCACAATAAGCAAGTGGATTAGTTGAAGCACGCATTTCTCCAAGATAAGCATATGTTCTTATATGAAGCTTTCTAATTAAATTTAAATAATAATCCAAAACCTCATAGAAATCCTTTGATTCTTGACGTGCCTTAGCTAAAATCATTGGTAAATGTAGACTCACAGCGCCTATATTAAATCTTCCTACAAAAATAGGCTCATCATTTTCATCAGCAGGCTCCATACCTCCACGCTCAAACCAAGGAGATAAAAAAGCACGACAGCCCATTGGTGAAACAATCTTACCATATTTTTTATAAACAGAAGCAACATAACCATCACCTGTTAGACTTAACCAATCAGGATACATTGTTTTAGATGAACATAAAACTCCTTCTTCAAATAAATCCTCATTTACACAACCAGGTCCATGAAGATTTTCATCATATAAGAAAACAATTTTAGGGAATAAAACTGGTCTTTTAAATCCCGGTTTACCTTCGCCACCTCTTCTTACTCTTAAACATTCTAAGGTTGCCATTTTAGCAAATCTAGTTGTTCCTGTTCCAAGAGAAATAGTAATAAATGGATAATCTCCTCTTGAAGAACCAATTGTATTAAATTTATATTCTAAGCCTTGGAAGCCCTGTCTAAAATCATGACGAACATCCTCATATGCAGTTTCACTAGCCTTAGCCCTTGTAAGACCCAAGCTAATATATTTTTCATAATAAGCATCATATGATTTTTCAGCATATTCATCTAATATTAAATCAATTGAAGGAACTGTAAAGCCACCATATTGTTGTGCTGCAGTAGCAAGCACGATATCACCAATAACATCAAAAGCAACATCCAATGTTTTAGGCTCATTATACCATAAATTTCCCATTTCAAAGCCACCGTGTAAAACACTAGCAACATCGAACAAACAGCAATTCATTGTATCTCTTCTAGCTGACATATCATGAATATAAATATAACCATCATTAATAGCCTGAAGCTCTTCTACATTTAAAAAGAACTTTTTATATAATTCCTTATTTAATTGATTAAAAATTAAGCTACGTTTTGTTGAAACCAAAGCACTATCAGTATTAGAATTTTCCTTATCGCCTATATACATAATAGCTTGACTCTTTTGATAAACCTCATCAAGCATATGTACGAAATCCTGTTTATAATTTCTATAATCACGATAGCTTTTAGCTACAGCAGGATAACTAACCTCCAAAGCACCTTCAACCAAATTATGCATTTGCGGAATATTAACCTCAGTTAATTTTTGATCCTCAATTGCCTTACAAACAATATTAATAATTTTATTTAAGTCATCTTCACTAAATTTAACTAACACTCTACTTGCTGATTTTGAAACAGCAACCTTTATCTTTTCAGGATTAAAGTCCTCTCTTGTACCATCCTTTTTAATAATAACTATTTTGTTCATTTTTACCACCCAACTTCTATAAAAAAATCACTTGAATGAATTTTAGCATTTTTTATTATGCTTATCAAGTGATTTTCCTAATATTAAAATTTTCTTATTGTAATGATTGTTTTCATAAAAATATTTAATAGAATAAGCTATTGAAATTTCACATATTTTGACTTTTGGACAAATACTAAAGTTTTAATTATTCTATTCAAAAGATGCATTTATATTCTTTTGCTTACAAATTTTAAGAATTTTATTCTTTATGTGTTTTTCGTTAAACATCTGGCCAATTTCCCCTTTTAATACAGTTCCATCAATCAAAAAAATTTTTACACTTAATGAACAACCAAAAATGATTAAAGAGCGATTACCTGAATAAAATTGTATTTTTTTAATGTCATTATAATTTATTTTTTTTAGTTTCATTCCAGAAAAGAATATCAATCTTTTTGAAAAAATCAAAAAGGAAATAAAAAATTTATCAATAGACTGCATAATTAAAAATAACGAAAGATATATTACACAATCAACACTCAAATCAATTAAATTCGTTATAAATCCAAAGATAAATACGAAATCAAAAAAAATAAGCGTTATTTTAAATAGTGTTGAAAAAATCACTTTGTTAATCTTTAATCACCTCCAACAATATCAGCGTTAAACTAATGTAAATGTTATTATTAAAGTGTCTGCATTGGGATGCAGACATTTTTTAATTGAAATTTACACGTTCCTAATGTTAAAAATGAAATCATTGTAGAAATTGAAAAAATTATTAATAATTCTTCATACGAATGAATATTTCCAGAAATTAATTCAGACAATGTATTTAAAACACCAACCAATGGAGCAGAAAAGAACGCATTTAAGCCAAGAGCACCAATATATCCAGTTAATCCACCAACAATAGTTTTAGCAAGATACTCTTTATAATTATTTTTATTAATTGTTAAAAAATCACTTAATTGAAATCCATCTTTTTTAACATTTTCAACAACATCTGGTACATAAACCGTTAAAGATCCTATTGCTATTCCTACTAATACCGCAAATAAAACACTATTCCCCTCAGGATCATCATACATAATAGGATTGTTATTACAGCATATAAATTTAAACCAGTTATATTATTTATATCTAAATATGCTACATCATCTATTGATATAAATATCCGATACTTGAATCATAATATCTGCTCTTTAAATAATATAAATTTGTTTCTTTATCATAATAATAGCCCTTATATCTTATATTATTTATTTTTGCTATTTCGCCATTATATTCTAATATATTGCCATATGGATCATATTTATAGCTTCCTACCTCTAAACCTAAGCCATCTATTATTTTGATGATTTCTCCTCTTATGTTTTTTATATAATAATATAGCTTATCCTTATATATTAATCCATATGGAGCACTATTTACGTATAAATAGCTTAATTCATTTTCTCCTATTTCTTTTACTAAATTATTATTTTCATAATAATATTTAATATTGTTCTTACTTCTTCTTAAACCATTATTATCGCATTTTATTATTTTTATTTAAAGAATAAAAATCTCTAATAGAATATTTATCACCATCAATAAATTTGCATTTATTATAGTTCTTAAATCTAAGGGTTAATTTAGTCCTTATTTTACCATTTGATGATAATTTGTATTTTTTTCTCTTTTTTCCATTAATAAAAATTAATTCAACCTCATTTATATCATTATTATTTATCTTTTTATAAACATATTTAAAAGACAACCTATGCATTATAAGATATTCAATAATAAAATACGTTTGTAATAACTCATAAACATATTTATCCTTAAATAGCCAGCCTTTCATATCAATTCTTATAAATTGACCATTGCATTTACCTATGTATATGCCTTTTTCTTTTTTTAGTTCTATTTTGCTACATTTTGTGATATTTGAAACCAAAAATTCAGAACAATTGTTATTAGGAACTCCCTGTATAAATCCAGTATCAGAATCTATCCTTAATGATTTCATCAGTTTGTATTCAGGCTTATACATTGAAAAATAAAAATACAAACTATAATTATGAGCAAAAAATGGTAGTATTGTACCCAACAAAACCAAAACCATACAAAAACAATGCACTAATATCATCTTATAATTGTCAAATACTATTGTATATAATATCAAAAAAATAAAAGATAAGAATGCTGATAAAAAGCCACCATCAAATAATATATAGGAAATTAAAACATTTTTTTGTTTTTTCATAAATTAATGCATATTAACGCCATTCTTAATAATAATTTCATTAATACCCTCAATAGAAAGCATAATATTTCTTCGTAAAATTCCACCATCAAATAATACACAACTATTAAAATTACTATAATAGCACATAGATACTCCAAAAGATTCTTCTTGTAAATATTTATTTAGTTTTTGATATTCTATATATTTCATTTTTTTCCCATATTCTTTTATTTCAAACGCTTCTTCAAAAGAATTAAAATAAGAATCGATTTTTAAAATAATTTCCATTGGTTTAGATAAAATTGTTTCTTTTCCATTATCATCTAATAGATAGATACCTTTATTAAATTTCAGTATAATATCTAAGCCTTTCCCTTCAATCGAAGAAATTTCAGTATCATGAAATCCATATTGAAATAATTGTTTAAAAATATTATTCATTATATTCACCTCTATTTTGACAATGCTTTTGAAATTAATTTCCATAATTTTTTTAATGCTTTTCTTGCACCTGGTGGCAGTTTTCCTTGCCCTGGTAAAGGATCACCATCTAATCCAATTCTAATACCATGTGCTTTATCAGCAATATCATCCCCAAATATATGAACATGTGTAGGATCATGATCGTTTGGAAATTTTTTAACCATATAGCCACCACTTTTTTCAATTATAGAAGCCATAATAGAAATACCTGATAAAATACCCGCTCCTTGTAAGATTTGATTTCCAGTTATGGTCAATCCCACTGTCATTACTAATTCTCCACTTGCATTAAGAGATGTTCTAGCACCGAACATAAATTCTTGTGCAGTAAACGAACCAAACGCACTGCCAATTTGAGTAACAATATACCAGATTCCAGCGCCAATCATGCTTCCTAAAACTGTTGCAACCAAATAATCATACCAAGCAACACTTCCATTAAAGATTTGACCATCATCTTGACAGTCAATATATGCTACAGTTCCAAATCCAATTAAAGCTCCTATAATCAAACCTGTTATGATTGCACTATCCCCTCAGGATCATCATACATAATAGGATTATTATTACAATAAGCATATAAATTTAAACCAGTTATATTATTTATATCTAAATATACTACATCATCTATTGATATAAATATCCAATACTTGAATCATAATATCTACTCTTCAAATAATATAAATTTGTTTCTTTATCATAATAATACCATTTATATCTTAT
>CAKQDS010000039.1 GCA_934229535.1 uncultured Anaeroplasmataceae bacterium | reverse complement strand
AAAGTCCGAAAAGTATAGCAATAGCGCTATTTTTTCGGACTTAACTATTTCCAACTGTCGAACTCGGGATTATACATCATTTTTTATTATCGTCAAGACAAAACGTGGCCAAAAATACCCTCATTAGATATTTCATCAATATGAACTAATTTACATTGCTTCAAATTCTTTTCATCATAAGGAACAATAACCCTTAAATAATTTGATGAATGACCCACCATATATTTATCTAAATATTTTTCTTCGAAAATAACCTCAACATCTTTATTCAAAAACTTATTCTCATAATTTAAGGTTAACTCATTAGATAAAGCAATTAAATCAAGGGTTCGCTCTTTCTTTATGCTATCCTTAACCTGAGGCATATCATAAGCCTTTGTTCCGCTTCTTTTTGAATAAGGAAATACATGAAGACCTGAAAAATTAACCTTTTTAATAAATTCCTTAGTTTCATTAAAATCTTCATCTGTCTCATAAGGAAAGCCAACAATAACATCTGTTGTAATTGCTATATCAGGTCTAACCTCACGAATCTTTGTTATTTTATCATAGAAAAATTTTGTATCATATCGACGATTCATTAATTTTAAAATTTTATCATTACCAGTTTGTAATGGCAAATGTAAATGATTAGCCATTATCTTATTATTTTTCATTATATCTAATAGTTTGTCATCGATTTCATTAATTTCTATTGATGATAAGCGAAGCCTCTTTAGTTTAGGAACATCTTTAAGAATTTTTTCAATTAAATCAGATAATCTTTCTTCACCATCAAAATATTTTCCAGTATGAATTCCTGCAAGAACAACCTCTTCATACCCCATATTAGTAATTCTTTGTAATTCAGCAATAACATCAAAGCTTTTTTTACATCTTATTGGTCCTCTAGCGTAAGGTATTATACAATATGAACAAAAATTATTGCAACCATCTTCAATTTTAACAAAGGCTCTTGTATGGTCAAAGGTTGTAACCTCTAATGGCTCATATTCCTTCATATTCATAACATCAATTACATAACTCACTTTATTCTTACGATTTTCTAAGACCTGTTTAACAAGATTCAAAGCCTCCATCTTATTTCCATTACCAATAAAAACATCGACGCCAGGAATTTCTCTTGCTTCCTTTGATGTTTGAATATAACAGCCCATTGCTACTACAACAGCATCCTTATTATATTTTCTTGCTTTATGAATCATTTTTCTACTTTTAGCATCAGCCATATTAGTAACTGAGCAGGTATTGATTATAAAGACATCACTTTCAGGTGATGGCTCACATACTGTAAAGCCATCTGCCTCAAACAAATTCATTAAGGCATTCGATTCATAAATATTCACCTTACAACCTAAGGTAATAAAGCTAACCTTCATTTTCCACCTCTAAAAAATAGTGGCATATATTATGCCACCATGATAATTATAAGCCATTCTTATACTTACGATAAGCAATAGTAGTTAACACTAAAGCTCCAATCTCAATACCAAATAAGCAATATGATGAAAGCATATAGTCAAACAATGCATAATATATTGCTAAACCCACACTATAATTGGCACTTAAGCTTACTGCTTGATCAACAAAATAAATACACATTGCGATTAATGAAACAATTAAAAACACAATTTGAGTTTTATATAAAAAGCCGATTATACCTGTTTTATTTACTTGATTTGCAGCTAAAAGCTCATTATATTCTTCATCAGTTACATTATCAATTGTAACTATTTGATATGCATATGGCTTAACTTCCTTATAATTTTCATTGTCACCTTTATTATCTTCAACTAAAGGATTAATAAAGAATAAATCGCCATTTCTTTGATCCTCATATAAATGAAAAACACCCTTATAAAGCTTGCCAATGGTAATTTCCTCAAGATTAGAAAAATCAACACTATCTGGACTAGCTTCATCTTCAATACTAAATAAACCAAGCTTAACCATAGTTACAGCTTTTTCCATTAATTTTCTATGTTCTGCTTCTAAAAGCATCTTTTCATATTCCTTCATAGTAGCCTCCAAAAAAACATTATATCTAATTATATCATTATAAAATGCTTGCTTCAATATTTTTTTAAACAAAAAAAGAAGAATACATTGAAGTATTCCTCTTTATAGCATTATTTACCAAAAAATGACTTGAATTTATCCCAAGGAGATTTTTTGTTATTTTTCTCTATTTTTCCTAATTGCTCTAATAATGATTTTTCATCATCAGTTAAATTAGTTGGAGTTTCTACATGAACAATAACATATTGATCGCCTTTGCTTCCACCCTTTGGATTTTTTACACCCTTACCCTTTAATCTAAATTTAGTTTCAGATTGGGTACCAGCTGGAATCTTAAGCATAACGTTTCCTTCAACAGTAGGAACCTCAATACTATCGCCTAAAGCAGCTTGCGTAAAGCTTAATGGAACCTTTAAAATAATATCTGAGCCTTCGCGAACAAAGTTTTTATGTGGTAATACATGGAATGTAATGAATAAATCACCATTTGGACCACCATCCATACCTGCTCCACCATAGCCTTCCATTCTAAGGGTCATACCCTCATCCATACCTGCTGGAATCTTAAGCTCAACATCCTTAGTTTTTCGAACTCTTCCACTTCCGCCACATTTTTCACATTTCTTAGTAACTATCTTACCACTACCATGGCATTTAGGACAAGTTGTTCTTGATTGACTCATACCAAAAATAGTTTGCTGACGAATCAAAACAACTCCGCTTCCGCCACATTTATCACATGTTTGAATATCACTTTTAGAATATGCACCAGTTCCACCACAAGCTGTACATTCCTCATCGACAGTAACACGTATTGTCTTTTTACAGCCAAATACAGCCTCCTCAAAGGAAATAGTCATTTCCTTTTGGATGTCCTCACCTCTTGAAGGTCCACCTCTTCTAGATGAACCACCACCAAAGAAGGAATTAATGATATCCTCAAAGCCACCAAAGCCACCAGAACTAAAACCACTAAAGCCAGATGCACCACCAAAGCCAGCTGTTGGATCATCAAAGCCATATTGATCATATTTAGCTTTTTTATCTGGATCGCCAAGTACATCATATGCCTCATTTATTTCCTTAAATTTTTCTTCAGCACCTGGTTCCTTATTAATATCTGGGTGATATTTTTTTGCAAGAGAACGATATGCTTTTTTAATATCATCGGCTGAGGCATTTTTATCGAGGCCAAGAACCTCATAATAATCTCTTTTCGCCATAATCTCTACTCCATTTCCTATTTAGGTGAAATAACACCTAGATTATTATTCTAATTTAACAATTAAAGGTGGCTTACGCCGCCTTTATTGTCATAATTATTGAACATCTGAGAAATCAGCATCAACAGTTCCATCATTATTTGTAGAACCATTGTTATTGTTGTTATTACCACCATGCTCCTCTTGAGCTTGTTGATATGCTCTAACAGCAATATCCTGTGCCTTCTTCTCTAAAGCTTCCTTCTTAACCTTAATTTCAGCTAAGTCATTCTTATCTAAAGCAGCTTGTAATTCATCACAAAGCTTATTAGCTTCATTCTTCTCATCCTCAGTTACATTCTTTAATTCACCAAGTGACTTCTTTGTTTGGAAAATAAGGTTATTTGCTTCGTTAACTAAATCAGCCTCTTCCTTACGTTTCTTATCAGCATCAGCATTTTCCTCAGCTTCATGAACCATACGGTTAATTTCTTCCTCAGATAAGCCTGAACCATTTTGGATTGTAATCTTTTGTTCCTTACCAGTACCTAGGTTCTTTGCAGAAACATTAACGATACCATTAGCATCAATATCGAACTTAACTTCAATTTGTGGAACTCCACGTGGTGCAGCTGGAATATCGCCTAATTGGAATCTACCTAATGTCTTGTTATCAGCAGCCATTGGACGTTCACCTTGTAAAACATGGATATCTACAGCAGGTTGATTATCAGCAGCTGTTGAGAATACTTGTGATTTAGAGCAAGGAATTGTTGTATTTCTTTCAATTAGCTTTGTAAATACTCCACCAAGTGTTTCGATACCAAGAGAAAGTGGTGTAACATCAAGTAATAATACATCCTTAACATCACCAGTTAAAACTCCTCCTTGAATTGCAGCACCCATAGCTACAACCTCATCAGGGTTAACACTCTTATTAGGCTCCTTACCTAATTCTTTACGAACTAATTCTTGAACAGCAGGGATACGAGTTGAACCACCTACTAATAATACTTGGTCAAGATCCTTAGCAGTTAATTTAGCATCCTTTAAAGCTCTACGAACTGGTCCTAAGCAACGATCAACTAAAGATGCTGTTAACTCATTAAACTTAGTACGAGTTAATGTTCTATTTAAATGAAGTGGGCCACTAGCACCCATTGAAATAAATGGTAAACTAATTTCAGCAGATGTAATACCACTTAAATCCTTCTTAGCCTTTTCAGCGGCATCCTTTAAACGTTGTAATGCCATTTTATCATTTGATAAATCTACACCAGTTTCATTCTTGAATTCAGAAACTAACCAATCCATAATAGCCTTATCAAAGTCATCACCACCAAGAACGTTATCACCAGCAGTAGCTAAAACCTCGAATGTACCATCAGCCAAGCTTAAGATAGAAACATCAAATGTACCACCACCAAGGTCAAATACTAGAACAGTTTGTTCCTTATCAGTCTTATCAATACCATAAGCTAATGCAGCAGCTGTTGGCTCATTAATAATACGCATTACATCAAGACCAGCAATTTTACCTGCATCCTTAGTAGCTTGACGTTGAGCATCGTTAAAATATGCTGGAACAGTGATAACAGCCTTATCAACCTTCTCGCCTAAATATGCTTCAGCAGTATGCTTTAAGTTTTGAAGAATCATTGCTGAAATCTCTTGTGGAGTATATTTCTTACCATTAATATCTACACGATAAGAGCTATCTCCCATATGTCTTTTAATTGAACTTACTGTATTAGGATTAGTAATAGCTTGACGCTTAGCAACCTCACCTACTAAAATTTCATCACCTTTGAAAGCAACTACAGATGGAGTAGTTCTTGCTCCCTCAGGATTTGCTATAACCTTTGGAGCTCCACCCTCCATAACACTTACGCATGAATTTGTTGTACCTAAATCAATACCAATAACTTTATTACTCATTATTATCTTCTCCTTTGTTTTCACATTCATTTTCATTTTTGGCTTCTACAGCCTTGCTTACCTTAACCATTGCTGGTCTTAGTACTCTATCTTTATACATATATCCAGTTTGCATTACCTCAACAACCATATTTGGTTCAACATCTGCAGTTTCAACCACAGCCATCGCTTGCATACTTGCTGGATCAAACTCCTTATCTTGTGCTTTAATTTCCTTTAATCCTTCAGCTTCCAAAATACCTACTAATTGATTAGCAATCATTTGGAATCCAATCAAATAATTTTCAATTTCTTTACTTGGTGCTGGAGCATTAACGATTTTAACAAGCATATCAACAGGATTAATAAGCTCACCTACAACCTTTTGTGATGCATATTTGCGATCTCTTGCATGTTCTTCCTGTAATCTCTTGCGAGTATTTTGAATTTCTGCTAAAGCTCTTAAATATTCATCCTTACTTTTAGCCAGCTCTACCTCTAATGAAGCAATTTGCTCTTTATATTTATTTTTTTCCTTTTTAGGGGCTTCATCTTTTTTTGTTTCTTCTTTTTTGATTGTATCTTCCTTTTGAGATTCAACATTCTCATCAATTTTAGTTTCCTCAGAACTCACAACCATAGCTCCTCTCTACTTATTAAATATTTTAGGCATTTCTTTAGCAATATATTCTAAAAGTGGTATCACTTTATTATATTGCATACGTCTTGGTCCAATTATTGCAATAGTACCATATTCTAATTCCTCATTAAAAAATGGAACTGAAATAATAGAGCAAGCCTCTAAGCCATACTTTTTATTATCACTGCCAATTCTAATCTTCAAGCCATCCTTATTATCATTAAGAATTTCCTCAATTAAATCAGAATCAACAATATTTAAAACATTTTGCATAATCTGTCTTTCCTGAAATTCAGGCTGATTAAATAATTTAGATAATCCTGAACTATAAGAATCAGCATTTTGAAATCTAGCAAAGCCTTTAACTAAGAAATTTAGCACATCATCCCTAAAATCAACAATCTGACGAATTCTAGGCTTTGAAGCTTCTCTTCCAAGAACACTTCTTATTTCTGAGACTGAATGATCATACATTGCATTATCAAATAAAGAAATCAATCTTAACAAATCATCCATATTGAAGCCATCAGGTATTTTAATCTTTTGACTTTGAACATCTCCTGAATTAGTTACAATCATTAAAACTGCTTCATTTGCATTAAGCGGAACTATCTCTAGCTTAACAACCTTAGCATGATCACTACCACTACCTAAAACAACAGTGTAACAATCATTTATATCACTAATATAGTCAACAATCTTTTTAATTGTTTCTTCCTTAGAAATCATTTTATCAGCGAACAAGCTATCAATATCTTTAAATATTCCTTCAACGCTTTGATCTCTTATAATCAAATGCTCTAAGTAATATTTATATCCCTGCTCAGAAGGAATTCTACCACTTGAAGTATGTGTCTTTTCAAGATAACCATTTTCCTCTAAGCTTTGCATATCATAGCGGATTGTTGCCGATGAAAAATCCAAATAAGGCTTTTCAGTCAAAACCTTTGAACCAACTGGTTCATTAGTTTCAATATAAGATTCGATTATTTCCTTTAATATTATTTTTTGTCTATCAGTCAGCATATAATCACCATCTTTTGCACTCTTCATTTCCTAGTGCTATTATATTATATAACTTTGTTTTAGCACTGTCAATAGAAAAGTGCCAAAAAAAATAAAAAAAGTAAAAAATGAAACTTAATTAAGGTAATTTAATAAAATAACATCCATTTAGACTTTTTAAAGCAAAAAAAGGACAATCCGAATAATGATTGTCCTTGTAAACTACTTAAATATTTCACTCAATAATTTCCAATCGCTAGAATGAATGTCATCACTATAATTATTCATACAAATACATAGTTCCTCGGATTTTTTATCAAACCTAACAAATCCGCCTTTTAAATTATATTTTGTTAAGTATCTCTTTAGTTCATCAAACTTTTTAGGTGAGAAAATATCAATATCTTCACTAGTCCCCGTTCTATCAAATCCACCTTTTGTTTCTATTATCCAAATTTCATGATTTAGTGAAACAATATAATCAGGATAGAATAATTTTTGTCTATTCGAATTATCTAGATAAAGAATAGATAAATACTCTTCACCCTTATCTCCATTTTTATAAAACCAATCAACTGTATTACAATTTTCACAAAATTTTTCAAATTTTCTTTCAGATGATGAACGTGGCTCTGATGATAATAAATATCCTTTATATACATTTTTTGTACTTTCACTTTGAATCTTACTTGTAGAATCATATGTAAACATTGTTGATTGAGGAATTCTAAATTCTTTTTCAGAAATGCTCTTTAAATCAAGAGATATTTGTTGAAGAGTAGCAGCCATTGCTTCACGAACAATATATCTTAATAAATCCATATTATTTATGACAAAAGCATATAATTGCCTTGTTGATAAAGATAATAATTTATCATGATATATGAATTTTTGGCCAAATAATTTACCAATGATGGTATTCATATAAGAATATTCTAAACCAATTTCAAGTCCAATTCTACCAATTCTATTGTGATATTCTCTACCATGAATATGTGTGTTGATAGGTTCGCTAATATTTATATCATTAAGATTATCACTTTCAGCAAATTCATCAAGTGTTGCCACATTACCTGATATTGTTGTTCTTATAATGTTATCATAAAACTTAAAGCCCTTTGTTTCTAATCTAGCTTTATTTTCTAATTTGTTATTAGTCAAATTAAATTCCTGCTTCATATACAAAACAATGGAACGAAGTGCCTTTCTTGGATCACGAATATCAGAAATCATCGTTCTTTGTTCTTTTGTAAGTGAAAAAGTTTTATATTCATTTTTCAAAAATAATGTTTTAGCATCTAATGCACTTTTTCCTAAACTAGATTTTACTCCAGCAGTAAACTTACTATCAAAAGTATACAAATAACAACTATCTAAAATATCATTTCCATAATGCTTTGCTTCAGGCATTCTTCTAATTCTACCTATCGTTTGGATTTCAAAAGTTTCATCCATATTTTCACGAAGTTTAACTAAAATACTTGCCCTAGGACAATCCCAACCTGTTGCAACTGCTTGTTTAATAATAACTGCAATTTGATTTGAATTATTATCAGAGATATTATCTAAGTTTTCATGTCTACCAGATAACCATAATGCAAGTTTCTCATTTTCATAAGTTATGTCTTTACTTTCAAAGAATTTTTCAATAGTATCTAAAAGTAAATCCGAATTATTAGGAAGTTGAACAATAATTAAAGGATTAACATCTATCTTATTAGCAAGATACAATATCTTTAGTTCTAAATACTTTTTTAATGCTTCAGCAAGCAAATAATGAGTTTGATTATCTGTTTCTATTGTTTGAGGGAAATCTTCATTGATTACTAATATTTTTTTAATTAATCCCTCAGCAATAACATCATCTTCACTAACTTCAATTAGTTTTGCTTTTTTATCAATGATAGGAGTTGCAGAACAACGAATAATTTTATCCGTCTTAAAATACTGAACTATTTCATCAGATTTAATAGTATTATTTTGATGACTTTCATCAATTATAATCTTAAACTCTAATCCATCATTCAATGCTTTTTCTATATGTTCTAAAAAGTTAGTCTTTTCACTATCTTTAAGAGCATTATTGCCTTTTTTAGTTAACTTTTCCCAGTTTATAAAACAACTATCATTTTCTTCAAAACCACTAGTCATCACATCGGATAAAAGTTTTGTTTGAGCATTATGAATATATCTATCCATTTTTTCTTTACTTTGTTCTTCAAGATTACCTTTGCCAGGAGTTAACCATACAAATACTGTTTTAGAATGGCCTTTAACATATTCATCCATAAAATGCGTAAGAATAATTGTCTTACCACTTCCAGTAGGGCTTTTTAAAATAATATCTCTTGTTTTTTCTTCCATGCTTTCAAGAAGCAATTTAATTGTTCTTAATTGAAAATTCGCTAATTTAATATTCATATTAACCCTCCAAATCTCTGTAATAATAATCAGGAATGATATTAACTTTAATATCATATTTTTTAAATACGTTCTCTTGTTCTTCAGTAGGCAATACTTCATGTCCCAAATATATTGTTTTACATTCTTTAGGAAGATTATTTGTAAAATCATCTAATTCTTGTTCAGTTAATATTATCGCAAGTTCTTTATTGCCATCAAAATTAATACCATTTTCAAGTTCAACAAGTTCTTTAATATGCTTTAAAAGGTCATCAGCATATTCATAATAAAGTTGGTTAGAAATAGGAACAAAATCAACTTTGAAATATTTTAGACTTGCTTTATTAGTTTCTGATATTACATTTTTTAATCTAGGATATGCAACTTCACGACAAATATTTTTTTCAGGACTAGTACACATTATAAAATGCCTATTTCCGCCATCTTCTTCATTTAAGGCTAAAACCGCATGTCCTGTAGAAGCTGATCCTGCAAAGAAATCTAATACAATGATGTCTTTTCTAACATGGTAATTTAAAAATTGTTTTAACATTTTCGTTGGTTTTTTACCACTATTAAATCCAACTCCACCTTCATGTCGAATATTACCAAAGTCAGCACTAAAATCATAAAAATTTTGAATTGGCCTATATTTTCTAGCATTACCTTTTTCTATTTCTTCCAATCTTGAAAGTGGAACTCCCGAATAAAATAAACCTTGTGTTGCTTTTTCTTTTAATGGACCAGTAAAATATCTATATCCAATTCCATCGTCACCAATTCCATCAACTTTATAAAGGGTTCCAAGTCCATCGATTAATTTGCGTGGTTTAAGATATGTTTCAAAATATTTACCAGAAGCATTGCCTTTAACAACACTTCCCGATGCCCAAGTGGCTTTTAATAATTTTATTGAACCTTTATTATGTTTTATAATTTCATAAGTTCCTTTCGGGAAAATATTGACTTTTTTTCCTCCAATAATTTCTTCATGGCCTTTACCATTTTCAATTATTTCATAGTAAAACTTATTCAAATCATATTCTTCATATGGTTTATTTGCATGAAACTCATGTGCGTTTTTTGCGTATATCAATACATATTCGCAAATTTCTTGGAAATCTTTCTTTTCGTTAAGGTTTTTATTGCCATAACGAACTTGTATGTGATGTATAGAAAGTAAATTTTGCTCTCCAAAGATGTTATCACAAATAAGTTTTAATGGGGCATACTCATTGTCATCGATAGAAATAAAAATAATTCCATCATTAGCCAATAACTTGTATGCAACTAAAAGGCGCTTTTCCATAAATGATGACCATTTACTGTGGCGAAATGTATCTTCAATATCAATGTATTTATCATTATAAATAAAATCTTCTTTTCCCGTATTATATGGTGGGTCTATGTAGATAAAATCAATCTTACCATTATGTGTTTTTTCTAAAAGTTGTAATGAAGCAAGATTGTCTCCTTCAATGAGAAAGTTCATCTGTCCACCATTATCAATAAACAAATCTTTTTCTTCAGTTAATACAGGAGTATGTGTTTCTAGCACTTCATCAATGGTTTCTTTATGTTCTTCAAACACAAGACCATATTTTTTACCTTTTATGTCTTTTTCTATATCCGAAATATAAGATAATAGAGTAATTGTGTTTTCATCTTGTGGTGATTTTTCTATAAATTGTTTTATTTGTTTTATTTTATTTACAAGAATTTCTCTCTTTTCTTTTGAAATGTTTGTACTCATTATTTTCTCCATTCTATAACACCTACAGATGGATACATTAAGAATTAAATGAACCATATATTAATCTAATAGAAGGACAAAACTTTTATAAAAATTCCTGCATTATTACAATCTAGTGCCTAATACGAATTGATTTTTTCTCAAATAAATGATAAAATATTAGCATAAATTATCAAAAAGACCACCTATTAGATTAATAGGTGGTCTAATTTTTAATTATTAATAAATATACTGATGATATCTAGTTGATTGCATGAATGTTAGAATTTTGATGTTAATTTAGAGCAAAAAATTATATATGAGCTAAGTTGATTGCTCTTATTCTTCTATTTATAAAAATTAACAATTATCATTAAAAGATTAATTAAAAAATTTGAAAATAAAATTAATAGCAAAGCCAATTAACACCAAGAACAATAAAAAAAAATCTACCTTACAAGAAATTGAAACACATCACAATTTCATTGGTAAGATAGATTAATTCTAATTTATTAACGTCCAGTTAAAAGAAGGCAATTCACTCTATTTAATAGCATTTATTACATATGGGTTATTTTGACGTTCGAATTTGATGGTTGTTTTTTCACCATGGCCCGGATAAACAACTACATTATCACTAACTTCATTAACAATTTTCCTTAATGAAGCCTTCATATCCTTCTCACTACCTGTTGGAAAATCAGTTCTTCCCATCGAATATTGAAATAATGTATCGCCACTAAATAAACAATTTTTATATAAGAAGCAACAACTACCCTTTGTATGTCCTGGAGTAGTGATAACCTTAAAGCTCATATCACCAATATTAATAATATCTTCATCATTAAAATAGTGAATATCAAGATTGTTCACATCAAATGTTCGTTTTTTTCCATATATTTTATATAAAGACAAAGTATCGTCAATCAAAAATTTTTCTTCATCCTTATTTATATATATAGGACAGCTAAATAATCCAATAGAATCAATATGATCCATATGACCATGTGTTATTAGAATCGCCATTATATCATAAGAATCTTTAATCTCCTGTGCATAAGAATTAAAGCCCAAGCCCGGATCAACAATAACACATTTTTGGCCTTCAATTACTAAATAAGTATTAGTAAAGAAAGCTCCAGAAGTATATTTTTTAACCATAAAGAAAAAAAAGCTCTTTCAAGCTTATTATTTCTTTTCTTTGTGCACAGTATGCTTTTGACAATGTGGACAATACTTCTTGATTTCTAATCTTTCAGGAGTAGTCTTCTTATTTTTGTCAGTATAATAATTTTCGTTCTTACATTCCTCACAAACAAGTTTTACTAAATCACGCATAATATCCCTCCAAACGTAAAGAATTTTGCACCTATGTTATTTTACCAAAAAAAGATAATTTTTTCAATAGTATTTTTTATATTTTATTAATTTCTTGTAAGCTTTGAATGTTTTTTTGGTTATCATATTAAAACTATTGTAAAAAATCCAAAAAAATACTATAATGAGTCAGGTGATATAATGTATAAACGTGAACAAACAACAAAAGTAAATGTTGGTCCTTACACTCTTGGGGGTACAAATAAAATTTATATTCAATCGATGACCAATACTAAAACAAAAAATGTAGAAGCAACAATAAAGCAAATCAATGAGCTCACTAAATATGGTTGTGAAATAATAAGAGTTGCTATTTTGGACAAAGATGACGCCTTAGCAATTAAAGAAATAAAAAAAGGTATATCTATTCCCCTTGTAGCTGATATTCATTTTGATCCTGAACTTGCTATCATTGCAATCAAATCTGGAGCCGATAAAATAAGATTAAATCCTGGAAATATATCAAGCAAGGAAAAGATAAAAGAAATCGTTTTATTATGTAAAGAAAAAAATATTCCTATAAGAATAGGAGTAAATTCAGGATCATTACCAAAGGGTATGGAGTTAAATGCTAAAAATATGATTTTAGCTGCTAAAAGCCATATTAATATCCTAGAGGAATTAGATTTTCATAATATTGTTTTATCACTTAAAGCCTCAAATAGTGACCTAGCTTATGAAGCATATAAGCTTGCAAGTGAGGTATTTCCTTATCCACTTCATGTAGGAATAACAGAGGCCGGTACTGATTTTAGTGGATTAATAAAATCATCAATTGGTATTTATAGAATTCTATCACTAGGAATTGGTAATACAATAAGAGTTTCTCTAACGGCTGACCCGCTTCTTGAAATTAAAGCAGCTAAAGAAATCTTAAAAGAAATGCACTTAATCTCTAATGTAGCAAATTTCACTTCTTGTCCTACATGTGGTAGAACTGCCTATGATATGATTCCAATTGCTAAAGAAATCGAAGAATATTTGGAAACAGTTCATAAAAACATTCACGTAGCAGTTATGGGTTGCGCAGTTAATGGCCCAGGTGAAGCCAAAGAAGCTGATATTGGTGTAGCTGGTGGTAACAAGGAAGCAATCTTATTTAAGAAAGGAAAAATAATTAGAAAAATTCCCGAAAAAGATATTGTTTCTGAATTAAAAAAGGAAATTGACAATTTCGGTTCTTACTCATAAGTGGGTAGATCAATATTATACTTTTTGAAATGACACTTTAAAATGGTGTCATTTTCTTTAT
>CAKQDS010000038.1 GCA_934229535.1 uncultured Anaeroplasmataceae bacterium | reverse complement strand
TCAATAGATGATGTAGCATATTTAGATATAAATAATATAACTGGTTTAAATTTATATGCTTATTGTAATAATAATCCAATTATGTATGATGATCCTGAGGGAAATAATGCACTTTTAGCAATGTTGATTGGTGCTGGAATTGGTGCTTTAGTTGCTTTGATTGGTCAAGCAGCAACAGATACATTTTCAAATATCAAAAAACATCAATTTGATATCTCAAAGTGGCAATTTTCTTTATGGCAAACATATGTTGGAGCTTGTGTTGGTGGAGCCATTGCAGGTGCATTGACTCCATTTATGGGACCTGTTTCCACTTCAACTATAAACAGTGCGATTTCATCAATTGTTGGTATGGGATTGGAAAATATAACTGGTGAATCAAATTACTCTATGGGGCAAATTTTATTTACGACTGTTTTTTCAGCATCTATGTCTGGATTGACAGCAGGAATATTTTCAAAGGTAAAAATTCCACGAATAAGTAAAGGCACTGGAAGTTTAAGTGCAATTCAAAAACAGATTAATACTAAATTGGTTAGAAATAAGATCGGTAGAATAGCTGTTAAAACATTAGGAAAGATGTTTCGCTTGGAATTGTATAATTCTATTCCTTCTAGTTTAATTAATTCATTTTATAATGGAATTGTTCTTACACCAATAACGGATACTTATTAAAATAATAGAAAGGATGATATTTAGTATGAAGTATTTAAAAGAGTTATTTATGTGTTCTAGTGATGATTTAAAATATAAGAATACAGTATTAGTCTATATAGCAGCTAATATTGTATTAGTATTAATTGCTATTATATTTAATATTATATTTGATTCAGGTATACCTTTAGTAATTCTATTTGGTCTCTTCTTATATTTATTAATTTTTTTTAGTATTAGGTTAACTGCCATTAGTGATAATAGAATTGCGCAAAAAATTAAAAGTGGCAAGTATACTTTTAAATTTAAACCAATATTAGTTGATGTTGATGACATTATTATTTGGTTAAAACATATGGAAGAGCCAGAAACAATTATTTGTTCATATATAAATGAATTTTATATTATAGAAATTGCGTTTGATCTTACAGGAATAAGAGGAGACTATTATAATAAGCAATTATATTTTAATAATGCTATTATAAGTGAAAATGATTTAATTAATAAATTGCGTGAAAAGAATCAAGATGGTAAAATTGCTGTTTATGAAACATTTGATAAAAATAAGCCTGAAATATTAATTGATGAAATAGATGAAATTAAAGCTAAGCTTAAAGAACATTAATTACTAATTTGATAAATTTAGCATAATATTAATCTTATTGTAAATGGTAATAATTGAAGTGTAGTTTAGGCCTTCAGAAATGTAGGTTAATGAGCTACACTTTTTCTCTTGTATACATATTATATTAAAACCAACAATATAGTGAACTAGCCAAGCAATACGGCTGTGATTATAGGACAGTTAAAAAGTATTTTGAAATCAAAGAATTATAAGTGGTACAAAAAATAATAGTAAAGCAATATAATACGATTCTTGATGATAAATTAAATATAGCAGTATTTTTTTATTAATTTTAATACCATATTGAGTAAGAAATAAAGAAAAACTAATTGTCAAAAATGGTGAATATAACTTTATACTTACGCTAATAACTTATATATTTATAGAAAATCAAAATTGGTTATTACGTAGGGAGTAAAGCCTGTTTTTAAGTACCTAAATACAATAATTATTAAAATTATGTTTTTTTGGTTGAATGAATTTTAAATTTAAGGTATAATTAAGAATGATTATATTAAATATTATAGGAGGATTAACTCGTGAAAAAAATATATAAATTATGTAGTTTTTTACTTGTTTTTGTTATGCTATTTGTAATGGCTAGCTGTGGAAATAGTGTAAGTGGAAGTATGAGTATTACACCTAAGCGTGTTTCAGTAAATGTTGATGTTACAATTAATGATTCTAAATCAGTTGCAGGAAAGATAAGCTGTACAATTTATGAATTAAAGGATAGTGCTGAGGAGCTTGTTTATTCAAAGGAGGTTAGCCTTAATAGTGCTAATCAAGGTAGTGTTGAATTTACTACTCTTAATGTAAATACAAGCTATAAGGTTTATTTATATGCTAATTATAATTCGAAGAAGCATGTCTTAGATGTTCAAACTACTAAGACAACTAATTCAGGTACAGTAGATGAACCAATTTTAATTACTAATTATGATGAATTCTTAAACATTAGTAAGGATAATGAGGCATATTATTCATTACAAAATGATATTGATTGTGGTGAAAATGAAATTAATGCCTTTTTTGATTCGACAACTACCTTTAAGGGTGGTTTTGATGGAAATGGTCATACAATTTCTAATTTTGTAATTCCAAGTCAAACTAAGCAATATAGCGGTTTATTTGGTCAAAATGATGGTACAATAAAGAATGTTACATTTAAGGATGTTACTATTTCTTCATCACGTAGTAGTGCTTATATTGGCGTTGTTTGTGGTAAGAATTGTGGTGAAATTAGTAATGTTACTATTGATAATGCTAAGCTTGATGTTAAGGCAACAGGTACAGGACTTCAATATGTAGGTGCTCTAGTTGGTGTCAATGGTGATAAAGCATTAGTTAGTGAATGTAAGGCTATAAATACAACAATTAGTGCTAATATGAAGAATAAATCATTTATTGGTGGTTTAATTGGTTCAAATGATGAGCCTTCAATAAAAAAATATGTTCCTGAGGTTTTAAAATCATCATTTTCAGGAACTATGAATATTACATTTAATTCTACTTATTCAGTTGATATTTTATCATATGTAGGTGGACTTGTTGGCTATAATAGCTGTTTGATTGAGGATTCATTTAGTGATGTTTTAATGACTATTAATTCAACAAAGACATCATCTTCATCTAATGATTATAAAAATTATGTAGGTGGACTTGTTGGCTATGCTAAGGTTGGAAATATTTCTAAATCAGCTGCAAAGGCTGATATTGATTATGTAAGTACTGATGTAACTGATGTATATATTGGTGGTATTGCTGGTTATTTAGATAATCATGCCTTTATTACAAATTCTGTTTTTGCTGCAAAGAATGGTAAAATTTCTGCTTCTTGTAGAGCAGCTGAATATGTTACTTCTACATCTACGTCAGATGAAAGATATGTTAAGCTAGTTAAAACAGTTAATAATGGTGAAGCTAATGAAGAGGTTGAATCTTATGAGCTTATGGCTAATTTATATTATAAAGATGGCGAAGAATATAAGGCTTTAACATCTGGTGCTGTTAAGAGCGATTTAGAGGTATACAAGAAGGAAAATGAAGAATACGTTCTTGTTGATGGTAAGGTTGCAGCCTCAACATTATATAAGTTTGTTGATAAGAGCAATGCTTATGCTGGTGGTGTTGTGGGCTTTGCCAAAAATAGTAGTAATGTAGTAGGCTATCAAAATGCTTCATTTACTATTAGTATTAAAGAGGGCTCAGATTATAATTTAAGCTATGCGGACGTTAAGGAGAGCTTTGAGGGCTTTAATGATAGTGTTCTTGCTATATTAGGATAATTTAGAAAAGAGATGATTTTATGCCACTTATGATATATAATTCTTTGTCTAATAAGATTGAAGAATTTATTCCTGAGGACAAAAATAATGTAAAGATGTATGTGTGTGGGCCAACCGTTTATAGTGATATTCATATTGGTAATGGTAGACCAGTTGTTTTTTATGATATGCTAAGAAATTATTTAGAATTTATTGGTTATCATGTTACATATGCTTCTAATATTACAGACGTTGATGATAAGATTATAAATAATGCAATTAAGAATAATATGAGTGAAAGCGAATATGCTAAAAAGTATGAAAAGCTTTATTTTGAAGCATATGAAAAGCTTGGCTCAAGAAAACCAGATTTAATTCCTCATGCTACAGAATATATTCCTGATATGATTAAATTTATTAGTGAATTATTAGAAAAGGGCTATGCTTATCAAAAGGGTGGAAATGTTTATTTTAGAATAAATAAGATTCCAGATTATGGTTGTCTTTCTAATCAGGTTTCTGAAGATCTTGAGGAGGGTGCTAGAGTAGATGTTGAAGCTGCAAAGGAAAATCCTTTAGATTTTAATTTATGGAAGGATACTAAGGTAGGAATTAAATATCCATCTCCATTTGGTGCTGGAAGACCTGGCTGGCATACTGAATGTGTTGTTATGAATCATCGCCTTTTTGGTAATAGTATAGATATACATGGTGGTGGTATGGATTTAAAGTTCCCTCATCATGAAAATGAAATTGCTCAAAATGAGGCATTGTATCATAACCATTTAAGTAAATATTGGATTCATGTTGGTAGATTAAATAAAAAGAATGAAAAGATGAGTAAATCACTAGGTAATACAATATTAGTTAAGGATTTAACTGATGAAGAGGCAAGAATTATGCGTATGCTATTATTATTCTCACCTTATCGTAATATTATTGAATATAGTGATGAATTATTCAAACAATATGAAAAGGAATACCAAAAATGGCAAAGAGCAATTAAACAGGCTAATTTGATAATTGCTTCTAAGAATATTAATGAAGAGGCCTCAAGTGAGGATATTGAAAAGTTTATTTCTTATATGAATCAGGATTTAAATGTTCAAAATGTTATGACGCTTCTTCAAGAAATTCTTAAGACTATCAATACCTCAATTAGAGGAAATGATTATGTGTTGCTTGCTAAAAAGACAAAGGCTTTTATGACTATTCTAAATGTATTTGCAATTAATTTAAATTTACCAGTTATTGATGAAGAGGTAATAAATTATTACAATAGATGGCAAGAGGCAAGAGTTAATAAAGATTATGAGGTTGCTGATGAATGTAGAAATTATTTAGCAGCAAGAAGCGTAATATAAATGGATAATAAGCTGTTAAATGGATTAACTCTAGCTTATGTTGGTGATAGTGCTTATGAGCTATTGATAAGAAAAAGACTTATTGAAGAAGGATTAACTAAAAGTGATAGGCTTCATAAAACGGCTATAAATTATACTAAGGCTAGTGCTCAGGCAAAAATTCTTAGATATTTGCTTGCTAATAATTTCTTTACAGATGAAGAAATATTAATTTATAAGCGTGGAAGAAATAGTCACGTCCATCTTACAAGAAAAAATATAGCTCTTGCGGATTATTTAGATGCAACAGGGCTTGAGGCTTTAGTTGGCTATTTGTTTTTAGAGGGTAATGAAAAGAGAATTAAAGAAATTATAGATAATGCATTTGACATTATAAAGGGCGGTGCTGTTGATGGAAGATAAAGAAATAAAGGAAGAAACGCCAAAGACATTGGAAGATTCAGAGGTCGAAGAAAATAAAACTAAGGTTTTAGAAACGGTTGTTTTAGAAAATCCAGAGGATGTAAAAAAGAAAAAACGCCAGGAAAAAATAGAGGCTATAAAGAAAGAACGAATTGAAAAGAAGCTTAAAAAGGAACGCCAAAAGGCTTTGAAAAAGGGTCCTCAAACAATTGTTAGATTTGATACAGATACTACTAATGGTTTAAGCCAAAGTATTGTGGAGCAAAGAATAAATGAAGGCCTTGTTAATAATTCTAATGCTAATTCTTCAAAATCAATTCCCAAAATTATTATAGGTAATGTATTTACATTCTTTAATATGTTAACCCTAGCAATTGGTATTTGGTTAATGACTGTTGGAGCCTTTACTGATTTGTTATTTTTAGTTATTGTAACTGTTAATGTAATTTTAGGATGTATTCAAGAAATAAGAGCTAAGCTAACTATTGATAGATTATCACTTATTAGTGCACCTACTGCTATCGTTGTTCGTGATGGTATTCAAAAGGAAGTTAAGGTAACTGAGGTTGTTCTTGATGATTTATTATTATTAGAAAATGGTAAACAAATTTGTGCTGATTCAATTGTTGTTGAAGGCTCTGTTGAGGTTAATGAATCGCTATTAACTGGTGAAAGTGATAGTATTCCTAAAAAGCCTGGAGATATCTTATATTCTGGATCTTATGTTGTTAGTGGTAAGTGTAAGGCTAAGGTTGATAAGGTTGGTAAGGATAATTATATTGAAACTCTTACCTCACAGGCTAAAAGATATAAAAAGCCTAATTCTGATTTGATGAACTCCTTAAATTTAATAATTAGAGTTATGGCTGTTGTAATTATTCCTATAGGTGGTTGGCTATTTTATATGCAGCTTTTCCAAAATGGAGCTGATTATGTAACAGCTGTTAGAAAAACGGCTGGTGCTATGATTGGTATGATTCCATCTGGATTGTTTTTATTAACATCTGTGGCATTATATTTATCAGTAATTAGATTAGGAAAAAATAATGTATTAGTTCATGAGTTATATTGTATTGAAATGCTTGCAAGAGTAAATACTATTTGTCTTGATAAAACTGGTACTATTACTGATGGAACAATGTCAATTAAAAATGTTATTGAATATAATTCGGTAGGTGGATTATCGACTAGAAATATTGTAAGTGCTATTTTAAATGCTTTAAATGATCAAAATCTTACCTCTAAGGCTTTAGAGGAGCATTTTGGTTTATCAAAAAGAATAAAGCATACGGCAGCAATTCCTTTTTCAAGTCAAAGAAAATATCAAGCAGTAACATTTGAAAAATATGGAACATTTGCATTAGGAGCGCCAGAATTTATTTTAAAAAATAAATATAAGATAATTGAAAGTGAAGTTAATAATTATGCAAAATCAGGATATCGTGTTTTATTATTAGCTCATATTGATGGAACTATTGAAAAAGAAGCATTACCTAGTGGTGATATTGAGGTTGTTTCTCTTATTTTAATCGAGGATAACGTTCGTCCTGATGCCATTAAAACCATTGATTATTTTAAGAGAAGTGGCGTGGATGTTAAGGTAATATCTGGAGATAATCCTATTACTGTATCTAAAATAAGTGAACGTGCTGGAATTAATCGAGCTAATGAATATATTTCTCTTGATGGTATGGAGGATGAGGATGTTATAAGAGCAGCTTCTAAATATACTGTCTTTGGTCGTGTATCACCTGCTCAAAAGCGACTTTTGGTACATACTCTTAAGGAAGAGGGAAAAATTGTTGCGATGACTGGTGATGGAGTAAATGATATTTTAGCCTTAAGAGAGGCTGATTGCTCTATTGCGGTTGCTTCAGGAAGTGAAGCAGCTAGAAATGTTTCACACTTAGTTTTACTTGATTCTAATTTTGATTCAATGCCTAAGGTTGTATCTGAAGGAAGAAGAGTTATCAACAATGTTGCAAATGTTGCTTCATTATTCTTAACTAAAACTATTTTCAGCTTCTTACTTGCAATTCAAGCATTGCAAAGTGGTGGTATTTATCCAATTTCAACATTACAATTATTAATTATTGATGTATTTTGTATAGCAGTTCCTTCATTCTTTTTAGTATTTGAACCTAATAATAAAGAGGTTGGCGGTAATTTCTTGCTGAATATAATTAAAGGAGCCCTCCCTGGTGCTTTAGTAATTTTGGTATGCTCGACGGTGGTATTTGGTCTTGTTGATTCACTTAATTTGAAGTTTATTGATTCCTCAACGATTATCGTTATTTCAGCAACTCATACCTGTATGTGTGTATTATTTAAGGTATGCAGACCATTTAATTGGCTAAGACGCTTGTTATGTGTAGTAATGTATACGATCTTTATCTTGGTGGTTTTATTATTACCAAGTGTACTGGAATTCTCACCTATTACTAAATTTTCAGAGTATTATTCTGAAAAATTAAAAATTGAAACTCCTAGAAATTTACCAAAGATAGCTATATCTAAGGATGGATATTATGTAATTGATGGAATGGTTACGGAATATCCAGCACCAATTAATAATGGAGGAAATTATACATTCTCAAGTAAAAATATTGATGGAAGATTCTATTTAGTTGTAAATGGAACAGAAACAAATTACTTAATTAAAATTCCTACTTTTACAATAGCTAATGATTTAGAATATATTGCAAATGGCTTTGTTACAAATATTGATTATTCAAATGAATATAGGCTTGTTTCTGATTTAGATGGTAATGTTTATGTTGATTCTATTAATCCTAATAATCAAACTCATTATAATGTAATGCCTAATGTGTTAATTGGTTCTGATGGGAATTATGTTGTAAATGATATTACAACAGAAATTCAAGGTGTTAAAGAAATTCTAAGTGTGGGTATTACGGAGGATTTTAAATTGATAATTAATGGTGAGGTAATTGATTATCAAATTGATACTCCTAATATTAGTAGAAATAATGATAATAAGCTTGTTGTTGGTGGCTATAATAGTAATGTTTATGCAAATAGTATTGATGACTTTGCTGATAGTGTAACACTTGATGCCGGAACATATATGATTGATGATGTTAAATCAAAACTTAGTATAGGATCTATTAGCGAGATAGCTCCAAAGCTTGATACATCTCGTGCAGGATATTATATTTTAGATGGTAGATATACTCAGTTTAAAATTGCCGGAGATCGTACAAAGATTTCTATTACAATTGATTCTGATGGCTATTATGCAGTAAATGGCGTTAAAATTGATATTAAGGCTGCTGTCGAATATTCATATGGTGGAACAGTAAAGATGCTAGAAACTCCAGCGTTCTTGTTACTTGCAACCCTTTGCTTAATGGCAGCTCCATTAATGCGTTTCTTCGAGGCAATTGTTCCTTGGGTTAGAAAACAATATTATAATATTCAATCATTGATTGCAAAAATGTAATTGAAAATGTCAGCTCATTGAGCTGATATTTTTTCTCAATTATAAAAAATATTTGCAACTAGTATTTAAGATGGTATAATGAAATTAAGAGAAAAACAATAGGTGAAAAAATGATTAAAATATATGGAAAAAATTGTATTAATGAAGCTATAAGAGGAAACACTGATTCTTTAAAGGAAATTTTTATTGAAGAATCAAAGGCTAAAGAGGCCCAAAAATTTATGGCAATGCTAAATGATAAAAAAATTAAGTATTCAATTAAAAATAAAGCCTTTATGGATAAAGAGTTTTTAAATAAGCATCAGGGCTATGCAGCATATCGTACGGATTACAAAACATATGAGCTTGAAGATTTTTTTAAAACTAAAAAATGTGCTAAAAGATTAGTTATTTTAGATGGAATTCAGGATCCTCATAATTTTGGTGCTATTTTAAGAAGCTGTGATGCATTTGGAATTGATGGTGTAATTTTACCTAAAAATCGAAGTGTAGCAATAACTGAGGTAGTTGCTCATGTTTCTACAGGGGCAATTGAGTTTGTTCCAATTTGCTATGTTAATAGCTTAACAAATACAATTCGTCTTTTAAAGGAAAATAATTTTTGGATTGTTGGCACAGATGCAAGCGGAGATGCTTCATTTACTGACATTGATAAAAGACTTAACCTAGCAATTATTATTGGCTCTGAAGGCTTTGGAATGAGCAAGAGTATTTTAAAGGATGTAGATTATCTATTAAGTATTCCTATGGTAGGTCATGTTAATAGCTTAAATGCATCTGTTTCGGCTGGAATAGTATTACATAATTTAATGTAATGTGAAATTAAATGATTATGAATTAATTTATTTATATAATGAAGGAAATGAAAATATACTTGAGATTATTTTGAATAAATATAAGCCTTTAGTATATTTGCTAATTAAAAAAATGAATGTTCCCTATGTTGATAAAGAAGATTTTCTTCAAGAGGGACTAATGATTCTATATAAGTGTATTAATAGTTATTCTGAAGATAAGGGATTATTTTTTAATTATTGTAATGTTGCAATTAAAAGAAGATTTTTTACTTTAATTTATAAAAAACGTCAGGAAATAGATTATCTATTAACACCTATGGATAATACACCGATGCTTAAAGAAAAAACTATAAATTATGAAATATCTCATTCTAGAGAGTTTGAAATTCTTTTAGAAATCAAACAAACTTCAATTAAAGAATATGCCAAAACTCATAATATGAATGTAAAAAAGGTGTACAACTATATTACAAAGCTCAAAAATACAATTAAGAATAGTAATAAATAAGAATCTATGAAATATTTTGTTTGACTTAATTTTGTTTTTATTGTAAAATGATATAGGACACTTGTAAAGGTGGTTTTTTTATATGAGAGAAAAAGTTATATTAGTGTGTGAAGAATGTTTGAGTAGAAATTATACAACTACAAAAAGCAAGGATAAAAATAATACAAGGTTAGAATTTAAAAAATATTGTCCAACCTGCAATAAATATACAATCCATAAGGAAACAAAATAGGAGGTTTAATATGGCTGTTAAAGAAAAAAATAAGGAACAAAAAAGTCGTATTTGGGAAATTTTATCAAAGGATTATAAATGGGAAAGTTATGTGTTTTTACTAATTTCCCTTGTTGTATTAATTTTAGGTACACTTATTCTTACAGGAACATTAAGTGTTAAAGAAAATATGCCTGTTATTGGTAGCCATCCAAAACCATTTGCTTGGGTTTTAGTTGTCGCTTCTGGATTTGGTGTATTATATGCAGTTTATCCTTTCTTTAAGCCAGCATTTCCTGAACTTAAGAGAGTTAAATGGCTTTCTAAAAGAGAATTCTTAGCAGATTCAATTCGTGTATTTATGTTCTTAATTATATTTGCACTATTGTTTGTTCTATATGATTTCTTCTTAATGGAAATTTGGTCATTAATTGTTAAGTAGTAGGTGATATTATGAGTAAAAAATGGTATGCAGCACAAACTTATTCTGGATATGAAAATTCAGTTAAGCAGGATTTAGATAGCCGTATTAAGTCTTATGGTATGCAAGATAAAATTTATCAGGTAATCGTTCCTGAGGAAGAACAAGAAACAGTTCGTAAGGATGGAACTAAGGTTAAAAAGATGGTTAAGATGTTCCCAGGATATATCTTTATTCAAATGGAAGTCGATAAGGATGTAGATGAGAAGGCTTGGTTTATGGTTCGTAACACACCAAAGGTTACAGGATTTTTAGGATCATCTGGTGGTGGTACAAAGCCAGTTCCAATTCCAACAGAGGAAATGAATGATATTTTATTAAAGATTGGTAAGCTTGAAAAGCCTGTATATGATTATCAGGTTGGTGACAAGGTTAACATTATTTCAGGTTCATTTACTGGTCAAGTTGGTGAAATTGCATCAGTTAATTTTGAAAGAGAAATTGCTACAGTTCTTGTTACATTCTTTGGTGGTAGACCAACTCCAATGGAATTAAAATTCACTGAATTTAAAAAATAGGGTTGAAAGTCAAACTTTCAACTTTTTTTTCTATTCTAGTATGGTATAATATAAGAAATGAAGTGGGGTGATAGTATGCCTAAAAACAAAAGAGTTGTTGTTTTGCTATTTATTATTTTATTTATGAATGATATTTGTAGATATATAAAGGAATTTGTAATTAGCGGTACCTTTAAAATTGATAGAATAAGCTTATTTTTTGGAAGTGCTTGTGGGCATAGTATTCTTCATACTTCAATAATTTATTTTATGATTGTTGTTGTTATTTATTTCTTTGTTAATTTCTTTAAAAGAGATGAATTTTAATAGATAGGGGAAAGGGATAGTTTAGGAGGAACTAATTAATGAAAAAAATTATAGGCATTATTTGTACTATTTTAGGCTTTTTAGCTATTGCCTTACTTATTACAATAGGTGTTGAATATTATGATAATAAAAATATAAGCTATATCCCTGTTACATATAAGCTTAAATATAAGGAAAATTTAAATGTTGAAGCTGATATTTGTAATTTATCTTTTGTAAATAAAGAAAGTGATGAATTTGAGGTTTCTTATTATACATCAAAAAAATTGAAATATACTTTTTTTGAAAATGATGATAGTGTAACTATTAACAGTAAATACTCAAAATATTGGTTTTCTAAAAATACATTAAATACTAATTATTTTGATTTAAAAATAACTGGTCCGCTTGCTAAGCTCAATTTAAATATTCAAACTGGTGAGCTTTCTTTTGAAGGTTATGCTATAGAATCTTTAAATGTTAATGCGACTACCTTTAATTTGAATATTAAGGATAGTCAAATCAAGAATTTAAATGTTAAATGTTCAACTGGTGATTTTAATCTTTCTAATTCCCTTGTTAATAATATTGATTTAGATATTAAAACAACTAATATTGAAATTAATGATGTTACAAGTAATAATATTGATCTTAATATATCAACAGGAAAAATTAGATTTGTGAATACAAAAGCTTCTGATTATTTAATTGCTGCTAAAACCTCAAATATTAATTTTAATGGTTCTATTGATAATTCATTTAAAGCCTCATCAACAACTGGTGATATATTATTAGATGTTAAAGGTAAAAGAGAAGATTTTAAATTAAGCGGTAAAACAACGGTAGGAACGATATCGTTTGCTGAACAAAGTTCTGGAAATAAGAGTATTGATTTAAAAACGACAACTGGTAATTTAAAAATTAATTTTTTTGAATAGTCTTTTATAGGCTATTTTTTTATTTATCAAAAAAAGAGCCACTTTGTCGAATTAAATTCACATATATAAATAAAATAATTAATAATTTCATATTTATTGACAACATTTTCTAATAAGTGTATAATATAGAAAAAAATAAAGGAGAGAAAGAATTTATGAAGAAAAAAATATTTATTTTAATTATGATGCTTTTTGGCAGCGTATGCTTATTTAATGTAAAATGTTTTGCTAAAATTGCGCCAGATATTGAACCGGACGTTGATCCTTACTTTACCTCATTGTTAAATACAAATTTGTATCATACATCGGGGGAAAAAGTTATATCAAGTGGTGGTATAAATTATGGTTATTTTTATTACGATTATTACATTGAAAAGCTTGGAACCTATAATGATGGATATAGTGATTATGGTATTTTTCAATATAATATTAATGCATCGTTTGTTCCAGGTGCCGTTGCAAATGGTGAACTTGAATTTTATAGACCAAGCTATATTAATGATTGCCTTGTAGAATGTAGTTTTTTTCCTTACACAAAGGATGGTTTGTTTGGAAGTATTTCACCAAATGTACCAGTTGAAATTAAAACATGGCCTCACTCTAATATGAATGAGGATCCATTAGGAACAATAACTATATCAACTGGACATAAAAAAGAGGTTTCGATTGGTGCTACCATGGATTTTGGTGGTAATATTCCAAAAGAAAATTCGAAAGCAAATCTAACTGGAAAGGCCGAGGCAAAGTTTGGTATTAATGGGAAGTATACATTTACAACCACTTATTCTAGGGAATATTCTATTTCTTGTCCTCAACTTACAACTGTCAAGCCGCAAGGATTAAATGGCTTTTCAATGTACTATTCTAGTTTTATGGAATACAACAAATGTGCACTTCATACATCATGTGGTGGTATATATGAAATTCAAAAAAATAATAATGGTTATTATTCATTTAAATCTAATATAAAAATTGAGTCTGATTTCATGTATCATAAACAAAATGTCATTTGTACAAATAATGTTGTATTTAAATAATATTTGGGAGATGATAAAATGCTAGAGATAAATATAAAAAAGAAGATCGCTGATTTTTATATTGAGGCTAAGCTATCATT
>CAKQDS010000037.1 GCA_934229535.1 uncultured Anaeroplasmataceae bacterium | reverse complement strand
AAGAGGAATTATATACGTAGTATATAAACTCCTCATTTTTAACTAAAATTTTGTTATCTTGCTGTCGAAAACCCGTTCATTCTGGCTTTGGAATGGGCTTTGAAAGATTAATTATGTATCTAACAGGGGTTGAAAACATTCGTGATGTTATTCCTTTCCCAAGAACTCCTAAAAATTGTGAATATTAATATCTATACTGATAATGGAATGGTATACTTGTTTTAAGCAGGTATACCTTTTTATTTGTTAAGTATAATTTACTTGTTTTTAAAATATTGTAAAAAAACAGCAAAAAATAGTCTTAAAAAAATGTTTTTTATTGTCATATTTTCTTCATCGTGTTATAATTTAATTGAACGATAAAATTTGTTTTTAAGAGGAATAATAGAAATTATTATTTTGTAAAAACTAATAAAGAGAACTCATAAATAAATAATTATAATTATATGGAGGAAACAATATGAAAGTTGTTTTAAAAAATCTTACCAAGGTTTTCACGAATAAGAAAACTAAGTCAGAAGTTAGAGCTGTTGATAACTTAGACATTGAAATACCTGATGGAAAATTAATTGGACTTTTAGGACCATCAGGATGTGGTAAGTCAACTACCTTATATATGGTTAGTGGTTTACAAGCACCAACAGAGGGAAGGATTATTTTTGGAGAAGATGATGTTACTGAGCTAGCACCAGAAAAAAGAGGAATTGGCCTTGTATTTCAAAATTATGCATTGTATCCTCATATGACTGTTGAACAAAATATTATGTTCCCATTACAAAATATGCGTGTTCCAAAGGAGGAAGCTAAAGCTAAGGCCTTAGAAGCAGCAAGACTTGTTCAAATTGATAACTTAATGGATAGAAAGCCAAGCGAATTATCAGGTGGACAGCAACAAAGAGTTGCAATTGCAAGAGCACTAGTTAAGGAGCCTAATGTATTATTACTTGATGAGCCATTATCAAATCTAGATGCAAGACTTCGTTTACAAACTCGTGAGGAAATTAAACGTATTCAAAAGGAAACTGGAGTTACAACAATTTTCGTAACCCATGACCAAGAAGAAGCTATGAGTATCTCTGATTATATAGTTGTTATGAAATTAGGTGTTATGCAACAAATGGATGAACCACAAAAGGTTTATGATAACCCAGTTAATCTATTCGTTGCTAAATTCTTAGGTACACCTCCTATCAATGTATTTAATGCAACAATATCTAATGGTGTTGTTTATATTGGTGAAGAAGCAGTTGAAGAAATTGATCTTTTACCAGTATTAGAGGCTAATCTTCAAAAGCGTAATGATGCTGCTTTAGCAAGTTTCAATCGTCATCAAGAATATATGGCTAATAAGAAGCCTGAAAAGAAAAAGAAGATTGATGAGATTGTTGAAGCTGAGCCTATGGAATTTGTTCCAGAAGAATTAAATTACAATGAAAATGAGCCATATAAGGCTTATGTAGGAATTCGTCCTGAGGGCTTTGTTATTGATCCAAACGGCAAATTTACATTACACGTTGAGCAGGTTGAGGTAATGGGTCGTGATATTTCAATCATTGTATCTCATCCAAACTGCGAAAAGCCAACCGCTCGTATTATTGTGGATGCATCAGAGGCAAAGGGAGTTACTGTTGGTGAGGATTTAAAATTCTCATTAAAGCCTGGTAAGATTTTCGTCTTTGATGGTTATACAGAAGAGAGGTTAAAATAATGGAAGGACTTAACACCAAAAAAGCTTGGTTGTTTTTGGCCCCTACATTAATTTTAATGGCTATATTCACATTCTATCCGCTAATTCAAACAATGATTTATTCATTTTTGAATGGCTATAATGGAATGGGAGCTGCTGGTGGTGAATCCTTCAGCATAGGTATTCAAAACTATACAAGACTTTTTACTTATTCAACTTTAAGAAAAAGATTTTTAGGAGCATTAGGAAATACAGCACTTATTGTATTTATTACTGTTCCTCTATCTACCTTAATAGCTTTATTAATATCTGTTGCCTTAAATTCAATTAAGCCATTACAAAAGGTATTCCAAACTATTTATTTCCTACCTTATGTTACTAACTCACTTGCAATTGGTGCCGTATTTGCGGTAATGTTCCAATCAGCAGGTACTGGTACAGCTGAGGTTGCTGGAGTTATAAATACGGTTCTTGGCTGGTTTGGAATTGGCGCAGTTGATTGGCTTGGGCCTAATTCATCATATATTGCTAATATGACAGTATTAATAATTTATATTGTTTGGAACGCCCTACCATTTAAGATTTTGATTTTACTTGGTGCACTTCAAAGTGTTAATAAGCAATATTATGATGCTGCTAAAATTGATGGTGCTTCAAAGCAGAGAATTTTATGGAAAATTACTGTTCCTCTATTATCACCTATGATTTCTTATTTATTAATAACTGGATTTATTGGTGCATTTAAGGAATATACATCTGTAATTGGTGTATTTGGTACTAACTTAGGACCAGCAGGATCTTCAGGAAGAATGAATACAATTGTTGCTTTAGTTTATCAGTATATTGAAAGTGCTAATTATGGCTATGCTTCTGCTATGGCAATGATTTTATTTGTAATTATTCTAATATTTACAGGTATTCAAATGCTTATAAATAAGAAAAGAGTACATTTCTAGGAGGTTAATATGGAAGAACAAATTATTGAAACAAAAAAAGAGCCTTCTAGTGTTGAAAGAGCTTTAAGAAGACAAAAAATAATGAAGGTTATTCAAAAGATTTTAGTTTATACCTTCTTAGTGATAGTTGCTATCTCAACATTATTCCCATTTTATTGGATGCTTAATATTTCACTTCAAACCTATCATGAATATATTAATTCATCATTAAATCCAATATTTTTCCCAACCTCAATGAATTGGCAAAATTATGCAAATGCTATTCAGGTTAAAAATTTTGCTAATAACCTAAGAAATACCTTTGTAGTAGCTATTGTATCTACATCATTATCTATGGTTGTTATAATTCTTGCAGCATTCGCTTTTGCAAGACTTGAATTTAAGGGTAAAGATACACTATTTACAATTTTACTTGCAACAATGATGGTTCCAGGTGAATTATTCCAAATTTCTAACTATGCAACTGTTTCAAAGCTAGGCTGGAATAACTCATATACTGTATTAATTGTTCCATTCTTGGTATCAGTATTCTATATATATCTATTAAGAAATGCCTTTAAGCAAATTCCAGATTCATTATATTATGCTGCTAAGGTTGATGGAACTAGTGATTTAAAATATTTATTTAAGGTTATGATTCCTCTTGCATCTCCAACGATTATTTCAATTCTAATTTTAAAGGTTATGGGTGCTTGGAATTCATATGTTTGGCCAAGATTAGTTAACAAAGAAGAATGGCGTTTAATTTCTAACTGGCTAACAAATTCATTTACAAATCAAGAAACAAATATGACAGACTATCCAATGAAGATGGCTGGTGTAGTTATTGTTTCTATCCCACTAATGATTATATTCATTATCTTTAGAAAATATATCATGCGTGGTGTATCAAAGAGTGGTATTAAGGGCTAATAGCCTTTGATATATATTAAAAAAATACTAAAGGAGAAAAATAAAAATGAAAGCAAAAAAAGTATTGCTTGCCGTAGCTGCTGCAGGACTTGGTCTTACAATGGTAGGCTGTGGAGGAAAGACTAATAAAATTACATTTGATGTTCCAGAAGAATTAGATACTGAAACTCCACTTACAATTAAATTCTATCATACAATGGGTGATTCCTTACAAAAGGTTTTAGCTGAGGCAACTGATGAATTCCACAAGGATTATCCTAAATTCACAGTTGAAGCATCTCAAATTGGTGGATATGATGATGTTAGAAACCAATTAGTTACTGAAATTCCTAATGGAAATCAACCTAACCTAGCTTATTGTTATCCAGATCACGTTGCTCTATATAATAGAGCGAAAGCTGTAGTTCCATTAAATAGCTTAATTGATAGTGAAAAGTTTGGCTATAATGGCGATGTTTCTGATTTCGTACCAGGATATTATGCTGAAGGTAGTCAATATGGCGATGATAATATTTATACATTACCATTTAGTAAATCAACTGAGGTTTTATATTATAATAAGACTGCATTTGATAGAGAAGGCTGGACTGTTCCAACTACTTGGGAGGAAATGGCTACACTTTGTGCTACTATAAAGGCTAAATATCCATCTTCAACTCCACTTGGAATTGATAGTGAAGCAAATCTATTCATTTCTATTACTGAGCAAATTGGCTCAAAATATACATCTGCCACTGGCGATCATTATTTATTTGATAATAAAGAAAATAGAGCATTTGTTGGTAAATTTAAAGAATGGTATGATAAAGGCTATTTTAATACTCAACAAATTATAAATGCTTATACATCTACATTATTTACTACAGCTGGCTCTGATCAAACTACATTTACTGGATCATTTATGTCAATTGGTTCAACTGGTGGTGCATCTCACCAATATGATAAATCATTTGAATGTGGCGTTGCTGCTATGCCTTCATATGGCAATGTTGATTTAAAGGTTATTTCTCAAGGACCAAGCTTATGTATTTTCAATAAGGAAAATCCTCAAGAAGTATTAGCTACATGGTTATTTGTTAAGAATTATTTATTAACTTCAGTATTCCAAGCTAAGTTCTCTATGCAATCTGGTTATAACCCAGTATTAAAGAGTGCAAGTGCAATTCCAGACTATGCTGAGTGGTTAGCTGGTGCAGAGGGTAAGAGTGGTGATGGTGTTAAAGCCTTAGCTGCAAAGGTTTCAAATGAAATGGTTAATAATTATTATACATCTCCTGCCTTTGTTGGTTCTTCAACAGCTCGTGATCAAGTAGGTCAATTATTTGTTGCTGTTATGACTGGTAGCAAGGATATTGATAAAGCATTTAAGGAAGCAGTTGCTGCTTGTGAAGTATAATTAAATTATGAAGTGCATTAAAAAAATTTTATTATCATTAGTAGCTGTATTTGGCGTTTTGTCATTTACAGCTGCCTGTGATAAAAATAATAATGAAAAGAAAGAAAGCAGTGTTGAGCCAACAATTCCATTTGTTGATTATGTGGCTCAAACTAAGCTTAATCAGGTATGTACAAAGGATTCATCATTTTTTGGTGACGATGGTATAGCTTTTGCGACTCTTGTTCGTAATGTTGATGGTGATACTACCGTTTTTATGGTTGAAGGATTTGAAATGACTGCTAGATATGCTGGTGTTGATACTCCTGAATCAACTGGTTCAATTGAAAAATGGGGTAAAACAGCTTCATATTTTACAGCTGGTAAGCTAAATAGTGCTAAAAGCATTATAGTTCAAACTGATGGTGGTGCTGCTAAAACCGATTCAAATGGTACAAGATATATGACATATGTTTGGTATCAAACAAGCGATGGTGGCGATTATCGTTTATTAAACCTTGAATTAGTTCAAGAAGGTCTATCATATGGTAAATCTGCAACAGCTCCTAGATATTCTGATGTTTTAGTTCAAGCTCAAGCTCAATCATTAAGATTAAAGCTTAAACTTTATGGGCCAGATAATGTTGATGAAAATTGGTATGGTGGAGAGGTTATTGAAACTACCATTAAAGGTATTTTAGATAATCAAGAACAATATGTTAAGGATACTGTTAAGGTTCGTTTTGATTGTACAATTACTAGAAATGATGGTATGTATGTTTATGCTCAGGATGTTGACGGCTTAACTGGTGAGGTTTATTCTATATTATTATATAAAGGTCATAACTTAACAACAAAGAAGCTTGAAAATGGTAATAGAGTAACTATTTGTGGTAATGTTGCTGAATATGAAGGAAACGTTCAAATTACTAGTATGCAGGATATTCCTCTTTCTACCTCTGCTGATAATATCAAATTGATATCTAAGGGTAATGAGGTTGTTTTTAAAGAGGTTAATCCAAGCGAGCTTGTTGTTTCTAATACTGGGTTAAGTAGATGCCTTGTAAGAATGAATAATATTAAGGTTATTAGCACGTATACTACTAAAAATGGTGGCTCAAATGATGGCGCTGTAACTATTACAGGTATTTGTGATGGTAAAAATGTTACTATTCGTACATCTGTTCTTATTGATGATAATTATCATACAATAACTGAAGATGTTTATCAAAACCAAACTATTGATGTTACCGGCATTGTAGAAGAATACAATGGTGCATATCAAATCAAGGTTGTCGCAATTAGTGATGTTATATTTCATAATAATTAGGTTTTAAATATAATAAATAGGAGAAAAAAAGATGAAGAAATATGGAAAAATTGCCTTTGGGGCAATGACCCTTATGGGTGTTTTAGCCCTTGCTTCATGTGGTGATAAAACTAATGAAGCAGAAGAAGCTTTAAATAGTGTTCTTGTTCCTCAGGATAAGACTACTGTTTCAAAAGATTTTAGTGTAACTAGACATGTTAAATCTGGTGAGAATGATTATGAGGTTATTTGGACATCTAGCAATGAAAAGCTATTAAAATTCGTTGATGTAGAGGGACAAAATGTTGCTACTGCTGATATTCATGCTCCATTTGGTCAAAATGAAGAAGTTGAATTTACTGCAACTATTAATGCTGGTAAGAGAACAGCTAGTCAAAACTTTAAGGTTACAGTTCAAAATGTTGATGTAAAGAAAGCTCTTGCTGCTGCCCTAGCTTCAGTAAAGGTTGATAATTTTAAAGAAACTACTACTTATGAGCTTCCTACAAGCTATACTGAATATAAGGATGAAATTAATTTTAGCTATAGTCTTGAGGGAAATCCTACAACTACTACACTTAATAACAATGTTTTAACTATGACTGTTGGTACTGGTATTGAAGCTGTTAAATTAAATGTTAAGGCTACTGCTGGTAGTGAAGAACAATCTAAGGTAGCTATGTTTAGAGTTGGTAGTGTTGCTGAAACTGTTATTGAGCTTAACCCTTCAAATGTTAAGACTGGTGTTGCTGGCCTAACTTTAACTAATGTTGCTGAAAATACAAAATTCCCTGTTGAATTTAATATTAATAAGGGTGGAAGTGTTGCTTCTAATGGTCTTACTAATATTACTACTGTAGTTGCTACTATTTATGGTACATATGATAACATGAAGATGTATGCAGGTAAGGATGCAACTGGTACACCAATTACTGCTGAAAAAGAAGCATATAGTGAAGGAAAGAATACAGGCACAAAATATACTTATACTTTCCCAGAAGGAACTAATGATTTCTATTATGTAAATGATTCTACATATACTGTAAATCCTTATAGCATTAAGGTTACATGTTTTATGGAAGCTACTGATAAGAATCTATCTTTAAATCCTACTACATTAAAAACTGGTGTATCTGGCTTAATTTTAACTAATGTAGCTGAAAATACAAAATTCCCTGTTGAATTTAATATTAATAAGGGTGGAAGTATTGCTTCTGATGGTATTGGTGGTCTTACAAAGGTTGTTGCTACTATTTATGGTACATATGATAATATGAAGATGTATGCTGGTAAGGATGCAACTGGTACACCAATTACTGCTGAAAAAGAAGCATATAGTGAAGGAAAGAATACAGGTACAAAATATACATATACTTTCCCAGAAGGAACAACAGATTTCTATTATGTGAATGATTCTAACTATACTGTAAGTCCATATAGTGTTGATGTATATTATACAGGCTTATTGAATCCAACTCAAAAGCCTTCTACTCCTGAAACTCCAACAAAACCTGCATACACAAAGCTTGATAATCCTACTTGCTCTTTATTAAAGGGCAAGAGTGCAGGAGAAGCTTTTAGTATTGATGCTTGTAAGGTTGGTGCTATATCAACTAAGGATTCATTATTATTCTGCTATACAGCTGAAGGAACATTTGCAGTTACTTATTTTAAAAATGATGATTTAAAGGCTGTTGTTGAGACTTTAAATGTTGGCGATACAATTAAAATTACATCTGCTACTCTAGCTTTAGGTACTGGTGGAAGTGTAAAGGGTTCAATTACTGTTGCAAACGATGCTGTAATTGAGAAAATTGCTGATCAAGAGATTGCTTATCCTACATTTACTGCTATTGATTGGTCAATAAATGGTTATAACTGGTTAGCTTCACTTACAAGTGATGCTCTTGCTGGTTCATATGTTGAATTTACAAATGTTAAATTCCAATCAGTTTTTAATGAGGGTGACCAAGATTTATATTCAAAGTTTGTATTTGTTGTAGAGGGTCAAACTGATTATGCTGGTTTATATCAAGGTCCACTTACAGTAGATGGAACTGAAGAGAAGGTTAATACAACCGATACTTATACAATTAAGTGCTTTGTAATTGGTGCTGGTGAATATGATGCTAAGGGCGTTTCAAATAAGGTTCGTTTATATGCAGTATCAATTGTTAAAAATGCATAATTTCGAAAAAATGGTTTAAATTAGATTAAAAGTGGTCTTTTTGACCACTTTTTTCTCTATTGGAGGTTTCTATGCTTAATATTATTTTAAATAAATATGAAGAAGAAAATGTTTTGAAGGGATATCCTTGGGTATTCAATAATGAAATTAATGGCTTTGATGGAATTATTGAAAATGGTAAGGTGTGTAAGGTTTTAACAAATGATGGTAAATTTGTTTGTTATGGATTTTTAAATACTAATTCTAAAATAATGGTAAGAGTATTATCCTTAGATGAAAATGAAGAAATCAATAAGGATTTCTTTAAGAAAAGAATTATGTATGCTATATCTCATCGTAAGCATTTAGGATGGAGTGCAACAAGACTTATTTTTAGTGAAGCAGATTTTTTGCCTGGGCTTATTGTTGATAAATACGGTGATTATTTGTCTGTACAATTTATGTCCTTAGGTATGGATATGATTAAAAATGATATTGTAGATATTTTAGTTGAATTAACTGGCTGTAAGGGAATTTATGAACGAAGTGATATGCCTGTCCGTGAAAAGGAAGGACTTTTGCAGGTAAAGGGCTTTTTATATGGAAGCTTTGATCCTCGAGTAATGATTGTTGAGGATGATATTAAAATGATTGTTGATTTAGAGAATGGTCAAAAAACTGGTTATTTTCTTGATCAAAAGCTAAATAGAGATATCTTAAGGCTTTATGCTAAGAATCAGGTTGTCCTTGATGCCTTCTCAAATGTTGGAGGCTTTGCCTTGCATGCTTGTAAATATGGAGCTTTACATGTTGATGCTTGTGATATTTCTAAAAGAGCCTGTGATGAAATATTACATAATGCTATGATTAATGGGTACAATAATTTAGAAGCAAAATGTGTTGATGTTTTTGATTATTTACATAGTGAAGATGTAATGAATAAATATGATGTTATTATTCTTGATCCTCCAGCTTTTTCTAAAAATAAGGAATCTTTAAAGAAGGCTTATAAGGGCTACAAGGAAATCAATATGCAGGCTATGAAGATAATTAAATCAGGTGGATATCTTTTAACATTTAGCTGTAGTCAGCATATGACTCCTAATTTATTTATGCAAATGATAAATGAAGCAGCAATTGATGCTAAAAGAATAGTTCAATTTCTTGATTTTAGAATTCAAGCTCCTGATCATCCAGCTTTGCTTCAGTCTGAAGAGCAATTATATTTAAAGTGTATGATTTTAAGAATTAAATAATAATTTTTTTAATTAAAGCAATGAAACATATGTAAAAAAATACTATAGTAAAGCAAAATTTACATTTTGTGCGAATATACGAACTATATGCGGAAAATATGCGAAAAGATAAAAAAATTTATCTTTTTTTATTGTATTTTTTGATTATCTATATTATAATAAATACGGTGAAATGAAATGAAGCTTACAAAAGATGATTTTAAAAAGAATAGTTTCAATTTAATGCTTGTTGTACTTTATACATTTTTATTATGTGTTGTTTATGGTACATGGATTGGAAAATGCCTAAAAATATGGTGGGTAACATTAATTGTTGTTGTCGCAATTATCGTTGGTGGCGTTATTTGTGGTATTTTTTGGACAAAATCAGTAAGTAAGAAGAATTTCGATAATACTAATAATATACAAAAATAATAATTTAGAGGTGAAAATTATGTTTACAAGAAGTATTAGACAATGGCTAGGATCATTAAAAGATGGGGAATTAATTTTAGCTAAGCAAACATATGAGGAACATTTCTCAGATATGAAAGAGGCCACTTTCTATCAGTTATTAGCAAGATTATGTGTAGAAAAAACAATCGGAAAATTAGCTAAGGGTTTATATTTCAAGCCTTATAAGGGTGATTTAGAAAGAAAGCCTACAAAGGAAGATTTAATTGCATTCTTCACTAATAAGCATAGAAATGGAATGATTGTTGGTGAACAATTATTAAACAATAAAGGAATCATTTCTACTGATTGTAAGGTTGTAAATATTTATACTAATGTATTAGAAATTAAAACTAAGAGAAATATTTGTGGATTAAATATTCAAAATGTTGAAGTAGATTTTAAGAGCCCAATTATTTTACAAACAATTGAAGTATTAGAAATTATTGAAAACATTGATGATTTTACTAATGTTAATTTAGAAGTATTAGAAAATATATTACATGAATACGCTAATCATTATGATGCAGCAATTTTATCGAAGGTATTAATTAAGAAATCATATAAGAAGCGTGTTGTAAATGCTGTTAAGGTTATTCTTGAGCATTATGGTGTTCAAAATGATTTAGTACGTTATTTAAATAGCGCATCTAAGTATGATTTCCCTAAAGCAATTGCTGAAGCACTTGGTTTATAATTGAAGCTAAGGTCCAATCCGGACCTTTTCTTTTTTGTTTATTTTTAGGCTAAAATGCGGTATAATATTTATTGGTGATGCAGTATGAAAAACTATTTTGTTGATGTTATTTCTGATGGAATTTGTATGGGAAATGCGGTTGTTTTAAATTTAGAACAAAAGAATAGCACCATTAGAAAAAGTGTTGCAGAAGAAAAAAACAAGCTTGGTAATGCTATTATGAGTTCACTTGATGATCTTAATAATATAAGTAAAAATAAAAATGAAGAATTTATTGAAGTTCATAAAATGCTATTAACTGATGCGGCCTTAAAGGATGAATTATTTAAGGAAATTGAATATAATGGTAAAAGTGCTTATGAAGCTACTAGCTGTGTATTTGATCGTTATATTAAAGGCTTTAAAGAATCTAAATCTAGTTATTTAAAGGAACGTTATTTAGATTTTTTAGATATTAAGGAAAGAATTTTAAGAAATATTGAGGATAATAAAATTGATTATTCTAATTTTCATAATGTTATTTTAGTTGTTGAAGAGCTATTACCTTCTTTATTAGTTGATTTTAAGGATGTTAAAGGAGTTATTTGTAAAAATGGTGGCTTTACATCTCATGCAGGTATTTTATGTCGTTCTTTAGATATTCCATGTGTTGTTTTAAAGGACTATGATATTCATACAAATGATGAAATAATTATTGATACAAGAAGACAAATTGTTGATGTTAATCCTTCTATAGATATTATTAATCATTATCAGGAAATTCTTGGTAAAATTAAGACTGAGAACTTTATTGATTGCCCACATCCTGGCTATAGATTTATGTGTAATATTACAGATAATAGTGAGCTTGATAAATGCTTAGAATATGGCTTTGATGGTGTTGGATTATATCGAACTGAGTGGATTTTTATGAATAGTGATCGACCACTTAGTGAGGAAGAACAATATAATATTTATTTAGAGGCTGTAACTAAAATGAATAAGCTACCTATTTGCTTTAGAACCTTTGATGTTGGTGATGATAAGCAGCTAGATTATTTACATGTTGATTCTAAGGGTGTTAGAAATTATATGAATAATCCTATACTTTTTGAAAGTCAAATTAAGGCTTTACTTCGTGCTAATATATATGGCAATATGAAAATTATGTTTCCTATGATTGAAACTAAGGAGCAGTTTTATTTTTTAAGAAATTGGGTTTATCGTTTGAAGGAAGAAATGGCTAATGATAAGCAAATAGAGATTGGTATGATGCTAGAGACTAAGATGGCCTTAGATAATATTGGTGATTTTGGTAATGTCGATTTTATTTCTCTTGGAACTAATGATTTAACTAAAGAGGTTTATAATATTTCTAGAAGCGATAATATTAGCTATAAGGAATATATTGATGATTTATTAAAGAGATTAAAGCCAGTTGTTGATTTTTGTAAGCAAATGGATATTTCCTTAAGTGTTTGTGGCGAGCTTGCTTCAATAAGAGAAGCAACTAAAGGATTAATGAATATAGGTATTAATAATTTTTCAGTAAGTGCTCCTAATATAAAAACCTTATATTTGGCATTTAATGATAAATTGAAGGAGGAAAAATGTTAATAGCAAATTACCATACCCACACAAAGCTTTGTAATCATGCTGAGGGTATGCCTAGTGATTATGTAGAGGAAGCTATAAGGCTTGGCTTTAAGGAGATTGGTATGTCTGATCACAATCCTATTCCTGTATCCTTTTTAGGTAAGGATTTATATATGGATAACTGGTGCCATCGTAATATGAGCTATGATGTCTACAAAAATATTTATCTTAAGGAAATGGATCTTGTTAAGGAAAAATATGGCAAGCAAATTAAAATATATAGTGGCTTAGAGTGTGAATACTTACCTGAACATTATGATTATTATAAAAGCCTAAGAGATGATCTTGATTATTTAAATTTAGGACTTCACTTTTTTAAAAGTAATGGTAAAATTATCAACACGTATCATGAGGTTGATTATAAAAATGTTTATGATTATGCAATAAATGCTATTATGGGAATGGAAACAGGATTATTTAAGACTCTTGTTCATCCTGATTTATTTATGTTTGAATATAAAAATAAAGATGGAAAAAGAGAATTTGATGAATATGCTTTAAAAGCTTCAAGAGCAATAATTGAATCAGCAATAAAAAATGATGTCTATTTGGAAATTAATGCTAATGGAATCGCAAATAGTGAGAAATTTGGTATTAATGATATCTGGCTTTATCCTGATATTAATTTTTGGAAGCTTGTTAAAGAATATAAGGATGCTAAAATAATTATTGGTGCTGATGCTCATAAGCTTTCAGCATTATCATGCAAGGCTATCGATGATGTTTCTAATATGGCAAAAAAACTTGGATTAAATGTTAAAAATACGATTGAATTTGCTTAACTATAGTGTATAATAAGAAAGAGGTGTTATAATGTTTAATTTTAAGAATCCTAAAAAAACAAAGATGTTTTGGGCTTACATTGTTATTGGTATTGTTTTAATTTTGGCAGCAATTGTGTTTGCTCCTATTTGGAATAAATGCGGTGATTGGTGCTTTTGGAAAAGCTATGGAATGAAAATTATTAATTTAGTAATTGCAGCTATCCTAATATATTATTTATTTGCTTTCTTATTAAAGAAGGTAATGCATGGTGGTGGCGGAGTTACAAAGACGCTTACAATTATTGAATTTATTCTACTTTCTTTAGTAGCCTTAGGATGTATATTATCACAATTTAAGGTTATTAATGTCAGTGGTGCTTGCAAGATTTTTGGTCTTGCTTTATGGTGTAGAGGTGTTGTTGAGGTATTTAGAGCTTATTATCATCAAAGAGATAGTAAATCTAAATTTCCATTATGGTATGTATTTGTTGTTGTATTTATGGTAACATTTGGTACATATTGTTTTGCAAAGCCATTTATTAGTGATACTGTCTTATTATGGATTTTTGTTATCTTCATTTTCTTATACGGAATTTGTATGATAGTATATGGCGGTATGACAAAGCCTAAATCAAATAAAAAAGCATCTAAATAATTAATTGAGCTGTACTTTTTGTATAGCTCATTTTTTTAATTACTAGAAAAATTAAGTTAATTGAAAAAGTAAATTCCGCTATAAATAGTAGAAAAAAATAAGAAAAGAAAATGTAGAACTAAATTCCGCTC
>CAKQDS010000036.1 GCA_934229535.1 uncultured Anaeroplasmataceae bacterium | reverse complement strand
ATGCAAATTAAAAAGGCTGTAAAACCTAGAAATTGATACTTTTTCAAAACCTAGGTTTTTTCACAGCCCCTTTTTTTTTGTTATTTAATTAGGGATTCTAAAATATTTTTAGGAACCTCTTGGTAATCATAAAATTCACGATTAAAATAGCCATTACCTTGAGTTATTGATTTCAAATCATTAGCATATTCTAGTATTTCTGCCTCTGGAGCTAGGGCTATTATTTTTTGCTCACCAGTTTTACTAATAACTACATCTAATATCTTAGCACGCTTTTGATTTAAATTAGATAGGATATTGCCAATATCACTAGGCTTAGCTGTAACAGTTATTTTATAAATTGGCTCTAAAATAGTAGGCTCACATTTCATATAGGCATCCTTAAATGCTAATATTGCAGCCATCTTAAAGGCAAGCTCATTAGAATCAACACTATGATATTTTCCATCAATTAAATTAGCTTTTATTCCAACTACAGGGAATTCCTTTAATTCACCCTTTTCACAAGCCTCAAAAAAGCCCTTTTCAACTGCAGGAAAATAATTCTTTGGAACAGCACCACCAAAAATATTTTCTACAAATTCATTTTTATCATTTGGTGAAAATTCCATTTCAACAACACCATAGAATCCTGATCCACCGCTTTGCTTAATATATCTACCAATACCCTTAGCGGCTTTCTTAATTGTTTCCTTATAAACAATTTTAACATCCTCTAATTCAATATTAAGCTTATAATTATTTTTCATAATTTCAACCAAATACATAAGCTCGCCTAAGCTTGTAGTACCAAGAAGTAATTGCTTAGTTTCAATATTACGTTTAATTACAATATTTGGATTTTCTAGCTTTAGCTTATTTAACACATTACTAAGCTTATCAGAATCATTTTTTGTTTTAGGAACTAAAGCCTTAAAATAAACAGCACTTGGATATTCTATTGGTTTAAACATAATAATTCTTTTTGAGCTACATAAGCTCATATTAGTTTCCAGACCCTCAAGCTTATTAATAGCTCCAATATCACCTGCACCAATTGTTGTTGTATTAATTTGTTTTCCACCTTGTAAATAAACTAAATTAGTAATACTAACACTTTTTTTAAGAGCCGGAATATAAACATCATCTCCAACATTAAGCTTACCACTATTAACCTTTATAAGTGATGTTGTACCAAAATAAGGATCAACATAGGTTTTAAAGACAAAAGCCGAAAATTCATCATCTAGGCTTGTTTTACAAATAACCTCATTACCTTTATCATCTAAGCCAACAATTGGCTTTAAATCTGATGGATTAGGTAAATAGCTAATAAGCATATCAAGCATTGTATGAATGCCAATATTTTTCAAAGCACTTCCTACTAAAACAGGTATTAATTCACCATTTAAAACACCATTTCTTAGTCCCTTATTGATTTCATCATTAGTTAACTCTTCACCATTAAAGAATTTATCAAGTAATTCCTCACTACTTCCAGCAACACTTTCAACCATTGTATTATGAAGTTCAAACACCTTCATTTTTTTATCTTCATATATAGGCGCATCCTCGCAGGTTTTACCATTATATTTACGAGCCTTAAGCGTTACAACATTAACGAAACCATCAAAGCCGTCATTATGGCCCATAGGATAACAAAAAGGAATAGCATTTTTACCAAGCTTCTCTCTAATATCACCAAGTAAAAATTCAAAATTAACATTCTCCTTATCCATTTTATTAATATAAATAATCGTTGGAATATTTCTTTTTCTTAAAAAACGCCAATGCTTTAATGTTTCAATTTCAATACCATTTACTGCATCAACAACTAATATAGCACCCTTAACAACCTTTATCGCACTTATTGCTTCACTTACAAAATCATCATTTCCAGGTACATCAATAAAATTAAGCTTATAATCATTATAATTAATAAATTGTACACTTAATCTTGTTGATGATCCCCTAGACATCTCAATCGGTAAATAATCACTTACCGTATTTTTTCTTTCAACGCTTCCCTTTTCTCCACCATCTAGAGCATGAAGTAAGCTTTCAACTAGAGTTGTTTTACCACTTCCCTGATGCCCTAAAATAACTATGTTTCTGATTTTTGAAACATCTTGCATATTATCACCTCTTGTAAACGTTTTCTTTTACTCTCATTATAGCATTAATAAATAAAAAAAGCCATAGTTTTCTATGACTTAATTAATCTTATTTGCTTTTTATAAACATATATGAAGTAAGCAATTTCAAATATAGCTGTTATAATCCAGGAAAATATATATACTAAATAAAGAGAGGTTATAGTATGAAAATGCGCAAAAATGGTATAAACCCAAATTACTCTAAATACACATGAGCCACTAATAACTATTATTGTAGGAATTAAGCTTTTACCTATTCCACGTGATGCCGAAATCGTATTATCCATAAATGCTCCAAAGGCATAAGAAAAGGCCATTATTTTAACTCTTTCATAGCCAGCATTAATAACTGCCTCTTCATTAGTAAATAATCCTAAAAATGGTTTACCAAATACTAAAAGCAATAATCCCATAATAGCACCTGTTAAAAATGAATAAATTAAAGAAACAAAATAACTATTTAAAACTCTATTCTTTTTACCAGCACCATAATTTTGACTCATATAGCTTGAACAGGCAGTATAAAATGATGCCATAACGTTGAATGTTATCGAATCAGCATTTTGAGCAGCACTATTTCCCTTTACAACAATATCATCAAAGGAATTGACACCACTTTGAATAACTAAATTAGCAATAGCAAATATTGCTGATTGAAATCCCGATGGTAATCCTAAAGCAATTATTACCTTACTTCTTCCTTTATATATTCTAATATCCTTAAATCTTAATCTCATAGCGTTCTTTTCTCTAGCTAAGGAAATGATTAACAAAGTAGCTGAAATATATTGACTAACAACTGATGCAATTGCTACACCATCAACACTCATATGTAGGCATATAACAAAAAATAAATCTAAACCAACATTAAAAATTCCCGCAATTGCTAAAAAAATTAAAGGACGTTTAGTATTACCTATTGCGCTATAGCACGCATTACCAAAATTATATAACGCCATTGCAGGCATACCAATAAAATAAATTTTTAAATATAAATTAGCTCCATCTATAAAGCTTGGCTTTGTCTTTAGCCACACTAACAAATATTTAGAAAAAAACAAGCCAAGTAGCATAATAATGATACCCATTATTAAGCATAAAACAAAGGCAGTATGAACACTTTCCTTTAAGCCCTTATCATCCTTCGTTCCTAAAAATCTAGCAACTACTACATTAACACCATTGCCAAGGCCAATCAAAAAGCCAGTAAAAAGTGTTACAAGAATTGGCGTTGCCCCAACAGCACCAAGAGCATTAGAATCGGAAAATTTTCCAACTATCGCTACATCTGTCATATTAAAAAGAACCTGAAGCAAATTAGTTACAAATAGTGGCAGGCTAAATATTAAGATTCCCTTCCAAAGTGATCCCGTCGTTAATTTTTGCGTATTTTCGTTCATCGTTACACCTCAACCTATAGATTTTAACACATATTTATAAAAAAACAAGGTTGATATACCATCTTAATTGAACTTATTTACAAGAAAAAACCTAAGGATATTCCTTAGGCTTTAGTATTTAATATCTAGTTTTAAGTAATATATTGCTCATATTTAGATTAGTACCTGCAGCATATTTAGAATTAAGAAGGATATCTTCAATATCTGCTAGCTTAGAAATTATTGGCTCAAATAAAGCCTTACCATCCTTAGTATTCCACTTAAAATTGTCCGTCTTTAAAATACCACTTGTTGAATTTGGCATTTTACTAGCATCATAGATAATTTCGGAATCTTTAAGATATTGATAGCTTGAATCAGTTATTAAATAACCGCCAGAAGCTGTAGCATTAGGATACTTGGCATTATTAGTTAATGTTGAATCATTATTTTTTAGCAAATATTCAATTCCTCTAAAAATTGTTCCCTCTACTCTTACTGAGCCGCCATTTCCACAAACGATACCTTGACTAACAAGAGCACATTTCCAACTAGAATTGACACTTTGAACTAGGCTTTGAGCATTCAAACTCTTTAGCTTATTACGATACTCAATATAATTAAAATTATCAATAATTGAGTTATATAGATAAGCATTACCACCTCTAATTTTAGGTAGTCTATCTTCAATATTTTTAAAATAACAATTAGCAATTGAAACATTAAGCTTCAAATTATATTTATATTCGTCACCACTATCACCTAAAAGAAAGGCCTTCTTTTGCGGAATAGCTATTCCATATAAAATATCATCAAAGGAAATTCCACTATCTCTTAATTTATTATAATATAAATAATGATTACCCTTATTTTGATAATCAGTTTCTATTTCCTGCATCATTTTATATAAATAGCCGTCCTTATCATCACTTCCTGCCATAAATTTACACCAAGAAATATGAACACTCGAGGTATCACCAGCCTCATATGGTGCATACTTATATGTACCCTTAGTTGAAAATGAAGGATTTGCAACATCAATTTGACCATCAAAGGATTTACCAAATGTCATATGATCAATCCAGATATTATCAGAAAATCCAATCTTAAAATAAGCCCAGCCATAAGAATCATAATCACCAACCTTAGCGGTTGAGGAAAGGCTTGAATCCTCCCATTGCCACATTTCATCCATCACAAGATTTCTAACAGCTACATTTTTAGAATAATTAATCTTAAAGCCACCATGAGTAATTTTAGCCCCATTTTTTGAAAAAATTAAAAGATTATTAGTTCTTTCAATAGCTATTTGTGACATACCATATTCTTCATACATACTTGATTTAGTATATTTAGCATCATTCTTTGTAGAGAATTCTTTAACAATGCTTAAAGACTTATCATCTGCAGTTAATTTTTTATAGCCAAGGTCCAAATCATTTTTAATTTCAATAACGTGAACGCTACCTTCTTTTATAAGACTTTGAGAATATATAACCTCATCTAATGGTGAATCCTCATAATAGGTCATAGTAGATGTATAGGTTGTATCATTTGCATCCCATGGTGTGCTAGGATCTATTTTTGTAAAAGTTCCATCAGCATTTTTTAAATACAAGCCTTTATTTAAGGCATTAGTCCAGTTTGTTTCATTTTTTCTAACATTTTTACGAACAATATAAGTATTTTCTAAAGCGTTTGTAACTTCTGATGTATAATCATATTTTGCGGCCATTAAAGCTGCAAAAAATTCAGTTGGTGTCGAAACACTAACATATGCATCCGTATTTAAATATGCCGTAAAATCAGGCATACTATCATCAATAAAGCCTAAAGCCCCTTGATTTAGCAATTCGTTTTCTTCTACCTTACTAGAGCTTGAGCTTATTGATGGAACTAAAGTAGTTGTCGAGCTACTTGATGATTCTATGCTACTAGCCACTTCACTTTTAGGAGTATTATTTGAGCTTGTAGCATTTTCATTTTCTTTGCAAGAAACAAGTGAAGCTCCTAAAATAAGTGCACTAAAAATTAATATTCTCTTCTTTTTCATTTTTTCCTCTTCTTTTTTTGTAAGCGTTTTATTTTATTAATAAATTAAAACTGCCAAATGGCAGCTTCAATTCATATTAAGCAAAGCTTACAGTTTTTACTCCTTCAATAATATCAACAATCTTTTGATTCTTATCCTTAGCTAATTTCATCATATTAGTAAATAAATCTAAAAGATTATTTAAATCAAAACGATCTATTGTATTAGTGCTTAATGTATTAATATCATTAATAACAATAATTGCTGGTAAATTATTACCACTAGGATCCTGAACAGCACCCTCTTGAATATTTAAAACGCCATTACAAGCCTCACCAGCAATATTAACTGGGCTATTAAGACGCATTCTAAATTCAGATGCAGCGCCAAAAATATCACATAAGCCAAGACCATCTGTTAAATCAGCAAGTGGTTCATTATTAGGATTTGGAATAAATTCTGTACCTACATAAGATATTCTATTTCCCTTTAAATTAGTATAAGTATTACGGAAATTTTTAAATGTTTCTAATGCAAACTTAAGTGACTCACTTATTTCTAGGTTAGGATTATTAGCATATTCAATATCCATACGATTAAATCTAAAAGAAATAGCATAATTTAAATTAGCAAATGCTGTAACCGTAATTGGACCATTTTGAGTTTGTTCCTGACGTTGAGTCATTTTATAGCCATCAAATATTTTAATTAGGGTTGGAATTTCCTCAGTTACAATTTTATTAAAATCTCCAAAAAATACAAATCGATCAATAAGTGAAGTTGACTTCATAAAAATACACATCCTTTACATATGCTAATTATACCAAATCTATATTTTTATTGCAAGAATAATAATGTTTAAGTAACCATAAAAACGCCTATAATCATATAATATTATGGTGATATAAATAATGAATGAAATAATGCGTAATTATAATAATGGACTTAATGGCTCCCTAAATCATGGTGCTAAATCAAAAATGGTAAATAAAAACAAAAAAGGCACTAGCAAAAAAAGCTAGTGTCTTCCTACTTAGATAAGCTTTTCAAGCTCATCTAATAATTCATTTAATCTATCAACAACGGCCATAAATGCATCTGTCTTAGTTAAGTCAACTCCAGCCTTAGCTACAAGCTCAACTGGATCATCACTGCCACCAGACTTTAATAAACCAATATACTTCTCATAAGCATTTGGCTTTCCTTCCTTAACATTTTGATATAAAGCTAAGCTTGAAGCATAGCTTGTGGCATATTGATAAACATAAAATGGTGAATGGAATAAATGTGGAATATATGCCCATACACAATCCTTATATGGCTCATCATTTAAATCAATTTCATAATAATCCCAATATAAATCATGCATTATTTTACATAAGTCAGAGGCAGTTACACTTAAGCCCTCCTCAACTCTTTTTGAAACCTGATACTCATAATCAGCAAATAATGCTTGACGATAAAATGTAGCAAGAAGTCCATCAATTGCTTGAGCAACAAGTGATAGCTTTTCATTTTTATCCTTACTATGACGTAGCATATAATCTAAGAATATTTGTTCATTAAATGTTGAAGCAATTTCCGCAACAAATATTACATAATTAGCTGTTGCATAAGGCTGATTTTCATTAGAGAATAAGGTATGCATAGAATGTCCAGCCTCGTGAGCAATTGTAAAAGCATCATCCAAAGTACCAGAATGATTTAATAAAATAAAAGGTCCATTTTCATAAATTGATGTTGAATAAGCACCAGTTCTTTTACCATCAGCAATCTCTGAATCTACTCTTCCATCCTCTAAAACACTCTTACACTTTAAAGCAAATTCAGGATTAAACTCCTCCATAGCTTCTAAAACCATTTTTTTAGACTCAGCATAGCTATATTTTTTATTTGAAGTAGCAAAATCTAAGAAACGATCATAGGTATGAGTCTTTTCAATTCCAAAATATTTAGCTCTTATCTTATAATATCTTTTAATAGGAGCACTATATTTTTTAGTAGCTGTAATTAAAGACTCATAAACACTTACAGGAATGGCATTTTTTTCAAGATAGCTATCCAAAATTGAATCATATTTACGATTCTTTACAGTAGCTAAATCACTTTGCATAATTCCTTTATATAAAGCAGCAAAGGTATTTTTATGATTATAATAAAATTTAAATACAGCCTCAAATACTAATCTTCTATCATCTTGATTCTTTAAAATTCCTAAATAATAGCGGAAATTAGATTCGTTGATTTCTAATTCTTCACCAGTAGAGATTTTAACAATTGATGAGTTATTATCAGCAACAGCCAAAGCATCATACATTTGACTATAGCCACCAAGAGCAGTTTGGTAATTAGCCATTATATATTCAAGCTTAGCATCAAAAACGTGCTTTTGGCTTCTAAACATCTTTTTAATATTATAAGCATTTTCCTCTAGGGTTTTATTTTCCTTTATCCAAGTAGCAAACTTTTCACTACCATTATCAATTAGCTCAGGAGTAATAAATGATGTCTTAGCAATTAAATCACTATATTTTTCATAAACCATATTATAATCCTTAAGACGTTCATTATCCTTTTGATTTAAATCATAATTCATTGAAGCATAAACATAAATTCTTTCAATCTTCTTACCTAAAGCCTCATCATGCTCATAATAATCAGCAACTGTCTCCAAATTATTTAATTTACCCTTTAAATCTAAAAAGTATTTAATATCCTCATCAAGGCTATTTAAATCCTTAATAAACTCATTATGATTTTTATATACACCTGTTAAATCCCATTTTGACATATTTTTTACCTATCAACGTAATAATTATTACTTATTCCTTTCTTATTTAATCTTTTAACTTTTTTATCTAGTATACTCCTAAACACTTTTTTAAACAAGCGATTACCTCCAAAAAGCTTAACGAGCATAGGAGATATCGCATAATATACCTTAATAAATGCTCTACCATACCAATGGTTAGCCAAAACCTCATCACGGTACCTTCTTAATGTCCAAAGCTCATTACCATCATAGCTACCATAAACACAAGTTGCAATATAACAGCCCTTTTTCTTTTTAGGCTTAACCTCTTCAATAGGAGCTTCAACATTTTCTTCCTCTTCAAGAGCTTGTGCTTCATTATTTATTGGCTCATGAGTAAAGCCCTTAAAGGAAACAACAGTATCATCCTCCATAATTACAGATTCCAGAAATTTATTTGCTCTTAAATCCGTTTGATAAAAATCAAAATTAATTTTTTTAGCAAATAATGCTTCCTTACCAATATATTCAATATCATTTGAAATATTTAATTCCTCTAAGGACATACAGCCCTTAAACACCTCATCATGAATTTCTACAACAGCATCAGGAATTGTAATTTTTCTTAAAGAATCACACCAATAAAATGCTTGATCACCAAAAACCTTAGTTGCACAATTAGTAGGGAAATTAACAATTTCTAGTTCATGGCAATTATAAAATGTCATATCGCTAAGCTCAGCTAAATTAAATGGTAAAGATACTTTATTTAGCTTGTGACAATTAGCAAAAGCACCCATATCAATTTTAGGTAAATATCTTGGTAAGGCCATAGTAGTTAATGATTTACATTCACTAAAGGCATAAGCACCAATATTTTTTAAATCAAAGCATAAAGCAATATTAATTAGCTCAAGATTAATATCCTTAGCAAAGGCACATGATTTTATTTCTCTAAGCTTATTACTTAGAGTGACTCTTTTTAAATTAGGACAATCACTAAAGGCATAAGCGCCAACTACTAGTACTGAAGGTGGCATATTAAATTCCTTGATTCCCATCTTAGCAAAGGCATAATCACCAATTTCTGTAATGCTACTATTATCTGCAAATTTAATGGACTCCAAATTATTACATTCATTGAAAGCCTTAGCACCAATATGCGTTACATTCTCAGGAATTGTAAATTCCTTCAAATTAGGAATCTTTTCAAAAGCAAAAGGAGCAATGCTTTCAAGTAATGAATCATAGCCAAAGCTAATTTCTCTTAATAGCTCATCACCTGCAAAAATAGATTTTCCTAAATTAATCACACTTCTTGGAAATGTAAATTCTTGGATAAGCTCACATCCTGCAAAAGCATAATCACCAATACTAACTAAATGCGATCCATCCTCAAAGCTAACCTCTCTAAGCCTTGTACAATTATTGAAGGCATTGTCAGAAATCGTTACAACAGATGCAGGAATTTTAATAATAGAAAGCTGTTCACAATTGGAAAAAGCGCCTTCACCAATTATTTTAAGACATGATCCTTCTTCAAATTCAATAGATTTAATATTTTTACACATTGAGAATGCACATTCTTCAATTCTTTCAACACTTGCTGGAATAATAATTTTAGTAAGATTATTACATTCCTCAAATGAAGCCTCGCCAATTATTTTTAATTCATCATTGAAGCTTATCTCCTTTAAATCATCAATTGAAGAGAAAACATATTTATCTATTTTAACAACACCATAAGGAATCAAAACACTTTCATCACTACCACGATATTTAGTAAGAACGTCATCTGTAATCACAAAATCATCTGTAAATTCTTCTTCAAGAATTGGACTATCTAAATCATCCTCATTTTCATCCTCCAAGGCTGACTTAATTAAAAATTCATCATCACATTTAGGACAAAATCCTATTTTTTCATTATCATCTACTAGGCACTTTTCACCACAATATGGACATTTAACCTCAATTTTCATAATTAAAATTACCTCCTTACAAATGCTACTATTTTACAAACAATTAGAATAATAACATTAACAATAACAACACTAGCACCACATGGTGTACTAAGCGTATAACTAAAAAACAACCCAACTAAAAATGCTAAAACAGAAATAATAGCTGATGTAATAACTACACTTTTATATCTTTTGCAAACAGCCATTGCGGAAATACTTGGAAAAATAATAAGACTTGATATTAATAAGGCTCCCATCATTTTCATTCCAATTACTACAATTATAGATGTTAATATAGCAAGCAGTGAATTATATATTTCCACCTTTACACCACTTGTTTTGGCAAATGTTTCATCAAAGGTAATAGCAAACATATTATTATAAGATATAACATACAAGGTAATAACTATTATTGAAACAACTAAGGTTACTATCATATCAGATTTAGATACTGCCACAATTGAACCAAACATATAATTATAAACATCAATATTGCTGCCACTACTAATACTCATTGCAAAAACACCAATGGCTAATGCTGTAGCACTTATTACGGCAACTAAAGCATCACCGCTTGTTTTACTACGATTTGATACTCTTAATAATAAAAATGCCACAACAATTACCGTTGGTATTGCTACTAAAAGTGGAGTGGCACCAATAACAGTTGCAATTGCTAAAGCTCCAAAGCCTACATGTGACAAGCCATCACCAAGCATTGAATATTTCTTTAAAACTAAGCTCACACCAAGAAGCGCCGCACAAAGTGATACACATATACCAACAATTAGGGCATTTCTCATAAATTCATAAGAAAAGGCCTCAATAAAAGACAAAATCATTTTAAATACTCCTTTCCTATCTCACTATTTAAATATTCTTCTTTAGTTCCATAAAAAAGACATTTTTGCTTCATATGTAATATTTTATTAGCATCCTTCAAGCAGTTTTCTAAATCATGCGAAACTGTAATAATTGTCACACCTTGCTTATTTAAAAGCTCAACAATAAAATATAAAATTTTTGTTGTTTCCTTATCTATTCCTGTTGTAGGCTCATCAAGAACAATAATTTTCTTAGTTTTGCATAAGGCTCTAGCTAAAAGAACTCTTTGCTTTTGACCACCAGATAAATTGTTGAATGATTTATTTTTAAAATCCTCCATACCAAGAAGTTCTAGCTTTTCCATTGCTATTTTCTTATCATTTTTAGTATAAAACAATTTAAACTTACTACCTAAAAGACCTGTTAATACTACCTCAAAAACACTAGCAGGAAAATTATTCATATAATCCTTAGCCTGTGATACATAGCCGATATCATCAGGCTTTAAATTATTATAGGTAATACTACCACCACTTGGCGTCTTTAGCTTAAGTATTGTTTTTAATAATGTTGATTTACCACTACCATTATCGCCAACAATACATAGATAGTCTCCCTCATTGACCTCAAATGACACATCATCAACAGCCTTAAAGCCCTCATAGCTACTACATAAATTTTTACAGGAAATTAAAGTATTATTCATTATTTAACCCCTTTTCTAAGGATATGGCATTATTTTCCATTAACGATAAATATGTTTCACTTTTAAATTCATCTAGCGTTACATTTTGAACACTATGAAATAACAGCATTTCTACATTTGCATCCTTACTAACAGCCTTAGCTACGTTTTTATTTGATAAATCAATATAATAAACGTACTTTAATTTATTATTCCTACAAACATCAACAAGCTCCTTAATCTTTTTAGCACTGGCCTCAGTTTCAGTTGAACAGCCTGGGAAGGCTTTATAGCAATCCAAATTATAATCATGAGCAAAATATAAAAAAGGAAATCTATCAGCAAAAACCATAATGTTAGTTTTAGCATTATTTACAATTTCACTAAATCTTAAATCTAAGGCTTCTAGCTTAGAAACATATTCATTCGTATTTTTAACAATTTGCTCATCATTCTTTATCTCAAGCAAAGAGCTACTAATAGCCTTTACCATCTTAATAGCATTTCTTATAGAGGTCCAAATATGCTCATCATATTCAACAGAGTCATGACTATGATTGTGATCATGATCTTCTTCATCTTCCTCCAAGGCATCAACAAAATCAATAAGCTTTAAGGCTTTAACATTTTTATTATTCTTTAAAATTGTATCAACATAGCTATCACTTTCTCCACCAATATAAATAAAAAGCTCACTTTCATAAATATTAGTAATATCCTTAGCTGAAGGATCATAGGTGTGAACCTCCTGTCCAGGATGTAAAAGCATTGATACTTCAAAATCATCTGTCTTAATTTCTCTTACAAAATCATATATAGGAAATATTGTTGTTACAATATGTAACTTATCATCACTTTTATTTTCACAGCCAAATAGACTAAAAATAAATAAAATAACTATTAGGAAATATCTTTTTTTCATTAATTACACTCCTTGAAAAAATCCATTTTAATTATACATTTATTATTCTTCAATTACAATATTTTAACAATTGTTTTTTTTTCATTTAATGATAAAATAATAATTGAGGAAAGCAAAATGAAAAAAATTGGAATTATTGTTGAATATAACCCACTACATAATGGGCATGTTTACCATTTTAATAAAATTAAAGAGCAAGCAAATGCTGATTTAGTAATTGCAGTATGCTCATCTAGCTTTACAATGCGTGGTGATTTATCAATGTTTGATAAATTTACAAAAGCCAAAGAAGCCCTAAAACTTGGTGTAGATTTGGTAATTGAGCTTCCAGCCGTTTGTGCAGTTCAAAACGCTGATATTTTTGCCTACAATGCTGTAAAAACTCTTAATAATGCCAAGGTAGACGAAATTTGGATAGGGAGCGAATCAAATGACTCTACTATTTATAAAAAATATTATGAAATAGAAAATAATACCAGCTTCAATATCACATTAAAAGATAATTTAAAACAAGGATTATCCTATAAAGCATCCTATAATGAAGCCTTAAAGCTTTATAATTTACCATCACTTAATGCTAACGATACATTAGGACTATGCTATTATAAGGCTATAAAAAAATTAAACTCGAATATTCTTTTAAAAACAATAAAAAGAATTGGTGATGCTGAAGATTCAAACACAAATAAAACAAATATGCCATCAGCATCATATATACGTGAAAATTTTGATAAAAGCTTCGTTCCAGATTATGTGTATAATGATTATCAAGAATATCATTTTGATATTAATAAACTCTATCCTTATTTTAATTATGAACTAAGAATAACAAAAAATACCTTCTTTTTTGATGAAGAAGGACTTAAAAATTATCTTCTTAAATTCATAAATGAACCAAATTATCATTCATTTATTAACAAAGCTCATAATAAACGCTACTCAAAATCAAGAATAAAGCGTTTCTTCTTTTATACTCTATTTCAAATAACAAAAGAAGATATAAAAGCTTTAAATTATGATTTTCTTCGGATTTTAGGTTTTAATGAAGCTGGGAAAAAATACCTAAACGCTATAAAAAAAGAAACAAAGATCTATACAAATATAAAGGAAGGATTAAATCCTATATTAGACATAGAATTAAAAATAACAAAGCTAATTGACTATATCTATAAAACAAACCTTTTAGCAAAAGAACAACAAATAATTAAAGGCAACCAATAATGGCTGCCTTTAATTAATTCTTGTTAATTTTATTTCTTTCTCAAAACTAATATCTTTAATATTAAGAGTTGGAATAAATAAACCTTGTTTTGTATCAGAAGTAATAGAAAAAATTTTTTCTCGTATAAAAGGGAATACTATTGCAAAAAAAATTGATTTTCTATTATTTTCTTCTAATGATTTAAACCATTTAAAATCATTTACCTTAAAAAAGCCTTGAAACAAAAATGAACTCTCTTCTTCTGCAAAATCCGAAGTTATTTTTATAAGAAGTGAATATTGACTTAATTTTTCAATTATTTCATCCTTAACAACGCTTATTCCTATATAAGTGTTTTCTTTAAATTTATTTATATATTTTATTTCATTCAAACTAAATCCCAAAAAATCATATACTGGTTGATACATTAAAATTACCTCCAATATTTTTGTCATCTATATGCCAATTACTATCTTTATTAAGATGATTAATAGTGTAGCATTCATTATTTTTTAAATCATATTCTTGACCCAATTCATATTTTTTTAAATCAAATGTATAATACTCATTACAAATTTTTATTTCCTTAAGTAAGGAAAAATTTTTAGGTTCTTTTTCAATTAAATAAACAAGTCTAACTACTGCTGCATTGATTTTATTTTTTCCTTGCTCCCACTTTTCAATTGCTTTCTTACTAACTCCTAAATAATCAGCAAATATTGATTGACTTAATTGTAATTTCATTCTAAAATTTCTCAAATATTTTCCATCAATATAAGAAAAATCTGGTTCTATGATTTCAATAGCATTTTTCTTTATTTCATCTATATTAATTTTTCCCATAAAAAGCCTCCGTTTTAAAAATTAAACTTCTTTTGCATATTCGTCACATAACAATTTCAATTTTGAAATTTCATCATTACTTAAATTCTCCTTACCATTTGAATGCTTATACAAATCTAACAAATAAAAAATTTGATTAATTTCATCAACTAGTGCAATTATTCTCCATCCAGCACTTTTTCCTTTGTTGGAATTTACATCTTTCATTCTGTATTTTAGTATTACAATATTAAAATTATTTTTACTACGATATAAATAATTACTATTTTTAATGGTTTTATATGCCTTTTCTAAATCTAGAGCTAACCTAACATAAAAATCGCTATAGTCTAAATTATTATATTCTTTTAACATACTTTTTATGCTTTTTTTTAAATTAAAAGGACTTTTACTATTAAAAGTAGAAAATATTTTTTCAATTATATCCGCATCTATTATAAATTTTAGATTATTATATTGCACTATCCTCTCACCACATCCATCTTTCACCCTATTTTATAGGGTACATTTATTGTATCACACTTTATTATTTTTTTCAACACTCATTTTAAATAAAAAAAATGACCTAGCATAATAACTGCTAGGTC
>CAKQDS010000035.1 GCA_934229535.1 uncultured Anaeroplasmataceae bacterium | reverse complement strand
TTGTGTTGTTCCTTATATGTCTAAATATTTATAAAATTATTCATTTTTACCTATTGACATATTACCGGTATGCTTTTCTTATTTAATTATAACACACCTATTAACCTATAACAAGAAAAAAACTGCTAGATATATGTAAAAAGCACTCCTTTTTGACAAAAAAAAGCTACTAGAAAATATCTAATAGCTTTAGTATAATATGTAAATTATTTATTTTGCTTATTTAAATAATAAATGTTTAAAATACCACGTAAAACAAGCTTTTCATCAATAATAATATGATGCTTACAATGAGGAATAATTAGATTTGATAAGCCACCAGTTGCAATTAAAGTAACATCATTATCATTTATTTCTTCACAAATTCGATCGATCATTCCATCAATTTGACTTGCTGAGCCAAAAATAATTCCTGATTGCATACAAGCAATTGTATTTTTTCCAAGAACCTTACTTGGAGATTGCAACTCAATACTTGGAAGTAATGCTGCAGATGAAACAAGAGCATTTAGTGATGTTACGACTCCTGGGGCAATAACTATTCCATTTAGAGTCTTATTCTTAACATATAAATATTTCGTAGCAGTTCCTAGGTCAACGATGATATATGATTTATTATCAGATATTCCAGCTGTATCACTTATTAAATCAGAGCCAACACTCTTAGGCTCATCAACCTTAATTGCCACACCACTTTTTATTCCTGGGCCAATAATCATTGGCTTTAAATTATAATATTTTAAAAACAATTTACTAAAAGCACTAGTTAAAACTGGTACAACTGAAGAGATAATTACATCGTCAAATTCTTCATTTACTAAAAAGGTATTAACAAGAGGGAAATACTCATCACAGGTTTTATTTGTAAATGTTCTTAGACGAAATGATTTTTTAATTTTATTATCATCATACAAACCAAAGAAAATGCTAGAATTTCCTATATCAACTAAAATAATCATAATACTACTCCTCATTTTAAAAATTCGCAAATATAATTCATTACTTCATCATCAAGGCTAGTTGCCTTTTGCCAATCAACCTGTAAAAAATAATTCTTTAATTCACTATTTTTTATCTTTTTTGCATTCTTAAAAACTGTTTGTAAATATTTGCTTGCATCCGCCTTGTAGGTAGGATTATGCCCCTTATTGTAAACTGTTTTAAAAGTAACATTGTACGAATTAATTTTTTCCTTTAATTCAACAAAATTCTTCTTATAGCTAACAACCTTGTCATCAGTAGAATGTAATACTAAAACATTACTTTTAGTATTGCTTATTGATTTTAATAAATCATATCTTGCGTAATCACCAAATAAATCAATTTCACTTTTCTTAATTGTTGGCCATAAAAATCCTAAAACAACAGGAAGTCTATCAAGCACAACATTCTTATATGATATTGGAGCTGATATCAAAACAGCTTTGTCAATGTCATTATTGAAATTTAAATAATTTCCTACAGTATAGCCACCCCAAGAATGACCAATTAGTGAAAATTTACTATGAGTAAATCTTTTATCATTTTTCAAATGCTCTATACAATTAAATAAATCAATTGTAGGCTCATTAAATCCTATAAGACTTTTTCCATCTGAGGAGAATGTTGCCGTATAATCAAAGGCTATAATGGGTCTATTTAGCTTAAATGCAAGATAAGCAATCTCCTTCATATATGATAAATAGCCACCACCCATTCCATGACAAAATATAATAGGATCCTTAATACTAGTTAAATTAGTAGTAAAAATTTTTCCTCGCAAAATATTTAGATTCGTGGATGTAAATGAAAAATCTTCATCCTTCAATCCTGGAAAATCACAGGTATTATAATAAAATAGTAAGCCACTATCATCACAGCGATGACCAAATTCCTTATTTAAGCATTGCTTTACCATTTTTTTAAACATATTATCTACTTCTTTTTCTATTTTTAATTATTATAATTTAATTCATATATATTTGCAATTCTTTTAACAGCTGGAATTAATACCAAGCTAATTCCTAACTCTAAAAAGAAATTCCAACTAATCATTGTTAAAAATAAATATGCTACTGTATTTTCACCACCAGCAAATGTTTTTAAGGCATCCATTAAGAATAGAGGAAAGCCAATAGCAAACATTCCAGTGTTACCAATAGGACATAATGCACAAGCAAGTACAACAGCTAGCATTTGATTTTTATTTTTTAATAATTTGTAGCTTAGTGCTGAAATAAAACCACCAAATGCTCCCTTTAATAGACAAAGAAAAATTGTCATTACACATGTGTAGCCACCCATACCCGTTAGCATAAAATTGGTACCTGTATCTAAACCAATTAAGGCATTAAAAATACATACCAAACCAAATACAGCTCCTAAAATTGAACCAGCTGCAACACCATAAATCATTCCACCTATAACAATTGGAACTAAGCATAGTGTAACAGAAAATGCACCAAATCGCAAAATAACCCCACTAATTACCTGTAAAACTACAATTATTGCAGCAAACAAGGCAATTCCCACCATTTTTTTGATACTTTTGTTTTTCATATTAAATTTCCTTTCTCTTCAGGCTCATTAATGAGTCCCGATAGCGCCATTAATTATATTATACTTTTCAAGTATTTACAAGAATAGAATAAAAAAAACTTTCAAAATGTTTAAAAAACATTTCAAAAGCTTTAAATATAGCAATTAATTTTTTAAGCTATTGATTGGTGCAGGAATTTGACCACCACGGTTTATAAATTTAGCTGGACTTAATTTAGATATTTTCATTATTGGAGCATAACCAAGTAAACCACCAAAATTTAAAATATCTCCTTCTTTTTTGCCAATTGCCGGTATAACTCTAACTGCAGTAGTTTTGGAATTAATCATTCCAATTGCAGCCTCATCAGCTATAAGAGCACTAATTACTTCTTTTGTTGTATCACCAGGGATAACAATCATATCAAGTCCTACTGAGCATACAGCAGTCATTGCTTCTAGTCTTTCAATAGTTAATGAACCCTTTTTAGCAGCATCAATCATTCCGGCATCCTCACTTACAGGAATAAAGGCTCCTGACAATCCACCAACTCTACTTGAAGCCATAACTCCACCTTTTTTTACAGCATCATTTAGCATAGCAAGAGTTGCTGTAGTTCCACATGATCCACATTGCTCAAGGCCAATTTCTTCTAATATATGAGCAACACTATCACCAATTGCTGGAGTTGGAGCAAGCGATAAATCAACAATACCAAAAGGAACGTTTAATCGTTTAGATGCTTCTACACCAACTAATTGACCCATTCTCGTAATTTTAAATGCTGTCTTTTTTATTATATCGGCAATTTCCGAAATTGATGCATTCTCACTAGCCTTTTTAATAGCACATCTAACTACTCCTGGACCAGAAACACCAACATTTATTACAGCGTCTGCTTCACCAACGCCATGGAAAGCTCCAGCCATAAAAGGATTATCCTCAACAGCATTACAAAAAACAACTAGCTTTGAAGCACCAATGCATTCTCTATCCTTTGTTAATTCTGCTGTTTTTAAAACAATTTCACCCATTTTTTTTACAGCATCAAGATTAATTCCGGCCTTTGTCGAACCAATATTAATTGATGAACAAAGTCTTTCAGTAGATTTTAATGCTTCAGGAATTGATTCAATTAATTCTAAATCACCAGGAGCATAGCCCTTTTGAACTAAAGCAGAATAACCGCCAATAAAATCAATACCAATATCATGAGCAACCTTATCTAAGGTTTTGGCATATAAAACAGGGTCGCCTTTAGAAACACCTACAAGCATAGAAATAGGAGTTACAGAAACTCTTTTATTTATAATTGGAATACCATAGGTTTTAGCTATATCGTTGCCAACCTTAACTAAATCTTTGGCAAGTCGATATATTTTATTATATACCTTTTTGCAAGATTCATTAATATCAGTATCCATACAGTCTATTAAGGAAATTCCCATAGTTATTGTTCTAATATCTAGCTTTTCCTCTTCAATCATTCTTATTGTTTCTAATATTTCATTATTACTAAACATTTCTATACCTCTTATATTTTGTGCATTGAATTAAATATATCTTCATGCATAACATGAATATTTAGATTATTATTCTTGCCAAATTCATTCATATAATCAACAAACTCAACAAAATCCTTTTTTAAATCATCAATGTTAACGATCATAACCATTACAAAATAAGAATTTAGTACAGATTGTGTTACTTCTTCAATATTTGCATTAAAGTTTGCACATTCATTGCTAACCTTTGCTAAAATACCAACATTGTCTTTACCTACTACTGATAAAATTGCTTTCATACTTCACCTCTAAATTTATATATACTTTCATTATACTATTTTTTAATGAAAAGTCTAGAATAAAAATGACAGCAGCCTTTAACTTCAAATAAAAAAATGTGTAATATCAAATTGATATCACACATTTAAAATATTATTTCAAAGTAGCATAATTATTAACTATTGTCCAATACTCAAAATCAAAACCAGCAACTGTTTTCCACCAGTTTTCATTTAAACCAAAGTATGTTGTATTTGCTTCACAATTATCAGATCCCATTCCATAGGTACCAATAGAAATTGTATTTCCACCCTTAGTGTAATCATCACTATTAGAATTTCCAAGAAGGGTTCTATTATCTGTATGAGTAACAGCAAGCTCAACCTCAACAATCGCATTAGTAATTGTAGCATAGGTTGTAGCCTTATCAATAGATCCAATCATACCACCGCAATATTTATTAGCAGTTAGAGTTCCAACGTATAAAGCATTAGTAATATTCAAATAGCCACCTATTTTCTCATTTTTAAATCTTCCAACAATACCACCAGCAATAGTACCACTGTTTGATGTAACATTTGTTTTAACCTCGATATTAGTTAATGTATTCTTTGATGCACCATCATCATCCAAAATACCACCAATTAATCCACCACCATAACGATATGTGAATGTTACTCCATATCCTTCTTCATTAATAATAGAGCATTGTGAAATATTATTTACACCTGAATTAATAGTACCAGCAAGACCACCAACACCTTCATAACCAGTTGATGAAACATTATAAAGCTTAACATTTTCTATTGTTGAACCATTTAAATAAGCTGCAAGCATTCCACAGCCCTTAGTTGCTGCTTGAGATGTTTGAGTTACTGATGAATTTCTAACAATTAGGTTCTTTACAATTCCACCCTTAATGTTAACAAAAATTCCTGGTAACTGATCATGAGAAATATTTAAATTACTGATTGTATGACCATTTCCATCTAAATAGCCAGCAAAATAATAATCATTTGAAACCTTTTTCCAATCAAAGCCAGTAAAATCAAGATCGCATGTTAAAGCATAAGCTTTAGGTGATGCATCAGTAACTGATGCCATTTTATAGAATTCCTCAACTGTGGAAATTGATTGCATTGCTGAAACATTCTTCTTTTCTGTAATTTTACATGTGATTGGATTTACTGAACTAATAGTAAAATCATTTCTTGCAATTATTGCATAAATATCACAGCTTAAAGTATCATTACCAACATTTAATTCAAATTCAAAATCATTTGTAGTCAATGTATATTTTTGATAGCCAAGGCTTCCCTCTACTGTATTTGCATAAATAGATTTTGCATTTGGCTTAGCTGTACCAGTAGGAACTGCTACAACATAAATATCACTAGTAACACAATCAACGCTACCACTAATTTTAACTTTACCATCAATGATATAATCACCAGTAAGGTCTGTAATTTTCGCATTTGTTATTGCAGATAAAATATTAACTGAATATGTAATACTTTGTGCAATATCATAATTAGTTAACTTTATAGTAACAGTTGCTTTATAAGTATTTCCAATCTCTAGATTTTCACAAATATTTCCTGAAGCATCTGTATAAATAGTTTCAACAGTGAAGTCCTTGTTATACTCTAAATAGCCACCATTTGGATCATTTAAATCTTGAACTCTTAAGACACTACCTTCATCAATTACCTTATCGCTAGCTGTTACAACTTGATCGTAATAGCCAGTAACAACACCTATATTTGGTGCTAAAGCCTTAACAACAAAATTAAATTCCTTTTCTAGACTCTTAGTATTACCAGAGTCATCAGTGTAGCTTAGCTTTGCTGTTAATACAACATTTTGGTCTATATTGCCACGAGTTACAACAGCCGTACCCTTAAATATTTCGCCACTTGCATCAATAATTTTATTATCTGATGATTTCCAAGTTATTGAAACATTTTTATAAGCAGAGCTTGGAAGCTTAAAGTTTTTGTAAACTGCTTCATTTATATAAGGTGTATATAGGAATTTATATGCTTGATTTAACATAGCATTAACATCATCAGTTAAATCAATATCTTTAGCATCTTCGTTGAAATATAATAAATTCTTATCATATTCAGCTTGATTACTTAATTGAAGATTTGCACCAATTCTCTTGCCACTTGCATAAGTTAATAATTTATCATCTACTAATTTTAAATAATCACCTAAATTAATAGTTCCATCACTATTTCTTAATAAAGAATGTAAATCTGATTCAATATTAGGCATTGTAATGCTTGCGAATATATTTGCATCTAAATCACTAATTAATTTACCACAAGCAGTATCATAAATACTATTTGCCTCAAAATAGTCATCAAATGCATAATATTTTGTACCAACGTTTTCACTTTGGTCTGCAGTAAATGTAAAGCGAAGGATAGAATTGCTTATTGCTCCTCTAATGTCATCACCATTAATATACTTACTTGAATTTGTATCAAATGATAATAATCCATAATAACAGTTATTAGCCTTTGATGAATTTCTAGCTAAATTGAAATTATCCTTTGAATGATCCGATAAACCATTATTGAAGGCTGTACAATTACGAATAATAATTGTTCCTGGATTTGAGTTATCTGTAAATCCATGTGATTGATTGCCCCAAGCAGCAGAATTTTCAATAATTACATGACCATTCATATTACTTCCGCCAAGCTTAAAGCCATTTCCATCACCAGCAACACTGCCTGATGAATTAGTAAGTAATCCGTTATTAAATGCTAAGCAGTTTCTAATAATTATTGTTCCAATAGTACCTGAATTACTCTTTGCATATAAATCATAACCATCATCTGAATTTGAATAAGAAATACAACCATCAAAAATATTATTACCACATGTTAATTTTGCTGCAAATCCATCAGCATTCTCACCTGTTGCATCGGAATTATTAAAAGATGTGCAATTTAAAATTAAATTGTTTGCAGGCCATGTTTCAATTGTTGGTTGCTTTTCTGCATCAAAACGAGATATTTGTAAGCCAGAATCACGATTTTCTGTTAAAATAAGTCCTTCAACAATATTATTGCTTCCACCAACAAGAACACCATTATCACCAGCACGCTTTATAGTCATATTCTTTAAATGATAATAATCACCATTGATTTGAACTCCACGATTTGAATCAGCTAATGCCATTTCTTTAAAATCAAATACTGCACCATTACCATTAATTGTTACCATTTTATTTTTAGTTCCACCAGTATCATATGGTAATATTACTCTTCTACTTAAATTATAAGTTTCCTTCTTTAAGTTAATAGTAACACCTGGCGCAACTGAATATGCTGCAGTATAGATATCAAGCGGACTAGCTTCAGTTCCTGCACCTGATGATGTACCATTAGCTGAAACATAAATTGTACTACCTTCATCAAATTTCCAACGAGCATATAAATCAATTGCTGCTGAAACAGGAATTGTATTATCATATAGATTAATGTATGTATCATCTGCATACCAACCCATAAATGTTGCATTATTTCTTTTTGGCTCTTCAAGACTTAATGTTGTTCCATATTTTGCATTAATTGTTTCATCAGCCACAACATCAGAATTGTAATGCAATGTAACCGCAATATCTTTAGCTGTATATCTTGCATATAATATTAATTCATTGTTTGGCATTATTCCATCAAACACCTTGGTAAGTGCTTCATCAGTACACCACGTATCAAATACATAACCATTTTTCGTAGGCTTTGGAAGCTTAGCTGAAACATCATCCCCTACTGCAACATCACTTAAAATACGGCTTGATAATGTACCACCATTAGCCGTAAAAATGATGTTATATTTTTGGATTTCACCACTAATAGACGAATTAGAATTATTTGTACTATCAGAAGGTTTAGGGTTGTTTCCACAGGCTGCAAGCACAAAGCAAGCGCCAACTAGCATCGACCCAATTATTCCTTTTAATTTCTTCATTATAACACCTCTTCTATTGATAACTATAAGTTTACCATGAAAACGCTTATTTTTCAATAATTGTTTTTGATATTTCATTTATTATTCACATTACCATAACGCTTATTTAATAAATTATTTTCATCAATAAAAAAATCATTATCATAAAAATAATTGTGATATCCTAAAAATAAATTGTTTAACAATGGTAATTTATAATATTTATTTTTACGATTTTTCAATTTTAGATTATAATTTAAATGCTTCTTCAATAGAAAATTCTCATATAAATAATTTCTCTTACGAATATTTATTATTAAAATTAACAAAAAATAGCCAAAATAGCAAATAAAAATTATTCCTAAGTGAAATCTAATAATGAATATTAATAAGATTGGCAAAATTAATAAATTGATAATTAAGGATATCCTATAAGCGATACGATATGGTAAAAAAATACACATAAAATAATTTAATATATAAAAACCATCCATTGGTAGTATTGGAATAATATTAAATATAATCATTCCAATATTTAATTTAAAAAGAAAAATATTATTAGCTATAATGGCTATTAAAGCAATAATAAAATTGAAAAATATGCCAAATGAATAAATAAACAAATATCTTCTTATTTCTTCATCCTTAAAAACATTTATTTTCAAATAGGCACCAATTGGTAAAAGAGTAATTTCATCTATCTTAATTTTATAAATTTTCAAAATAATTAAATGTCCTAGCTCATGAATTAGTATTGTAAATATAATGGCAATAAGCTTTCTTTGATAAATTGTGAAAATAATCGAACCTAAAAAAAATAATAATAGATAGCTAATTTTATATTTTTTCATTATTAATTATTAGCTTTGACTTAAATAAATTATTATTTTCAGTTTTAATTATTACAAAATCATTTATGCTAGCAATTTTTTGATTAGGCAAAAAGCTCTCGTAAATGTTTAAATAGGTATCATTTAAATTATGCAATTCAATTTTGCCAATCGATGTATCTAAATATAAATTATTTTTATCCCTTTTGTAGCATATTCCACTATATGGAAGACTTAATTCACTACCTGCAAAATTACAATAAATATATTCATCATCACAGTTATAACTAATTACATCAATATAATTATTACTAACCTCATCGGCAAAAAAATTTGTTCCATATATTACCTTAGTAATTCCTTTTAAAGAAAATTCACTTTTTGTATATTGAATAAAACTATTTTTAAATATCAAAAGCATCATAAGTATAAAGATAATTCCTACTATAAATTTAAAGATTATTTTCTTCATTAAAATCACCCTCATAAGATTTTATGCTCTTATCAAGACATGATGAATCATTTTCCAAAAAAGAATAATATTTATTTCTTCCTATTATAATATGGTCAATAAAGGCGATGTCAAATAATTTAGCTGATGCTGCAAGCATTGACGTTGTGTTAATATCACTTTCGGAAGGACTAATCTCACCACTTGGATGATTATGAACCAAAATTAAGCCATACGCTTCAAGCTCTAAAGCATTTTTAATAATTTTGCGAATTGATATATTAACAAAAGCTATATCGCCCTCATTTATTAATACTCGTTTAATTACCGAGGCCTTAGTATCTAAATAAATTGCATATGCACATTCACTAAATTTATTTTTAAGATAAGGAGCTATATATCTATAAACATCCAAAGCATTGCTTAAAATTAATTCTTTTGTTTCAAAGCTTAAGGAACGCTTTGCGATTTCAAAAGCAGCTAAAATTGAAGTCGCCTTACTAATATTTATTCCCTTAATCTTAACTAAATTCTCATAGGATAATTCACTAAATTCTCTTAAATTATATTTTTTCATTATATCATTTGCAAGCTCAATAGCTGATTTTCCTTTAATACCACTTCCAATTAAAATCGCTATTAATTCTTCACTTGCTAAATTATGGGGTCCATATTTTATTAACTTTTCTCGCGGTCTTAGTTCAACACTTAAATCTTTTATTTTCATAATATTATCACCTAAAATTAAGGATAATATTAATTTATTTATTTTGCAATTAAATTTTAATTGATACAAAAATATTGAGAAAAAAGGAGATAACTTAAATAAATTATCTCCTTTAGCAAATTATTTAATTTGTTTATTAACATCCTCAATATGCTTACATACTTCATCATATTGTTTTTCATAGGAAGCAAGCTTATCCTTTTCATTTTGAACCTTAGCTTCAGGAGCTTTAGCAAGGAAGTTAGCATTATTTAAAATGCCCTTGCTTCTTGCAAGCTCAGCTTCAAGCTTTTTCTTTTCACCTAAAAGGTTCTTTAAAACCTCGTTTAAATCAACTAAATCATTTGTTGGGATGTAAATTGTTTCCTTGTCTAATACAGAAATTACACAATCATCAGTAAATTCTTTTTCACTTGTAATTAATAATTTACTAGGATTTAAGAACCTATCAAGATAATTTTGACAAGCTGATAAAGACTTAGCAGTATCTAAATTTGCAACAATATTAATTGCAATTTTTACACTTGGAGCCTTGTTTGCTTTAGCTCTTTCATTTCTAACAGAGGTGATAATTGCCATAACATTTTCCATAACCTTTGTTTCTTCTGTAAAATCAAAATTAGGATTTACAGTAGGCCATTCTTCAATCATTATTGAAGATTTATTGTGAGGTAATGTTTGATAAATCTCTTCAGTTATAAAAGGAATTATTGGATGAAGTAGTTTAATAATAGCCATTAAAACATAATATAAAACATTCTTAGTAGTTAAAACATTAGTAGCGTTGTTACTACTTAAATCAACCTTAGCTATTTCAACATACCAAGAAGCAAAATCATTCCAAACGAAATTATATAATGCCTTACTTCCTTCAGCAAAGTCATATTTATCAAAATTGTAATCAACTGTACGAATTACATTATTTAATTTTGCTAAAATCCATTTTGCAGCATAATTTAATTCTACATTATTTAAATCAAGAAATGTAAAATCATCGCCCAAATTCATTAAAACATATCTTGCGATATTCCAAATTTTATTTAAATAATTCCATGAAGCCTCAATTTTTGTCTCATCATAACGTAAGTCAAGACCAGGTGCACTATTAGTATTTAGGAAATATCTTAAAGAATCAGTACCATATTTAGCAATAACATCAAATGGATCAATACCATTTCCTAATGATTTAGACATCTTTCTTCCCTCTGCATCTCTTATCAAGCCATGAATTAAAATGTCCTTAAATGGTGCTTTTCCTGTAAACTCAATTCCTTGGAAAAGCATTCTAGCTACCCAGAAGAAAATAATATCATATCCTGTTACAAGTGTATTTGTTGGATAATATCTTTCAAAATCAGCAGTTTTATTTGGCCAACCAAGTGTTGCAAAAGGCCAAAGTGCACTACTAAACCAAGTATCAAAAACATCCTCATCCTGAATGTAGCCCTCTCCTGGACAAGTCTTAGAAATAACTACATCATCATCCTTATACCAGGCAGGAATTCGATGACCCCACCATAATTGACGAGAAATACACCAGTCCTGAATATTTGAAAGCCAGTGCTCTAAGGTTTGCTTAAAGCGTTCTGGAACAAACTGATATTCTTTGTTTTCTAAAACCTGCTTTGCAAGACCATCCATTTTTACAAACCATTGCTTTGATAATCTAGGCTCAACAACAACACCTGTTCTTTCAGAATGTCCTACATTATGAACAATTGGTTCTTCTTTAACAAATAATCCTAAATTCTTCAAATCATTTATTAAGGCAGTACGGCATTCAAATCGATCCATTCCCTCATATTTTCCTGCCATTTGATTCATTGTTCCATCATCATTCATACAAAGTGGCATTGGCAGCTTATGACGTAAACCAACCTCAAAATCGTTTGGATCATGAGCAGGTGTTACCTTAACGCAACCAGTACCAAACTCCATATCAACATAAGAATCACTAATAACTGGTATTTCAATTTTAGTTCCAGGAATATATACCATCTTTCCAACTATATTTTTATATCGTTCATCATCAGGATGTACCATTATTGCTTGGTCAGCAAACATTGTTTCTGGTCTTGTAGTGGCAATTAAAACACTACCACTACCATCAACAAATGGATAGTTAAAATAATAAAATGCTCCCTTATCTTCTTGATAAACAACCTCAATATTTGATAATGCTGTTTTAGCCTTGATATCCCAGTTTATTATTCTTTCTCCCTGGTAAATCCAACCCTTATCATATAAATCCTTAAATACCTTAAATACAGCATCACTTAAGCCCTCATCCATTGTAAATCTTTCACGAGTATAATCAAGACTTAAGCCTAAAGATGCCCATTGCTTATGAATAATATTTGCATATTCTTCCTTCCAATGCCAAGCATGCTTTAAATATTCCTCACGACCAAGATCATACCTAGATATGCCTTGTTCAGCTAGCTTTTGATCAACCTTAGCCTGAGTTGCAATTCCAGCATGATCACAGCCTGGTAGCCAAAGTGCATCATATCCTTGCATTCTCTTTCTTCTAATAATCATATCCTGAATTGAAGTATCCCAAGAATGTCCTAAATGTAGTCTTCCTGTAACATTTGGAGGAGGTAATACAATAGCATAAGGCTTTTTACTAGTATCACCAGCAGTAAAATAGCCACCCTTTAGCCAAAAATCATATTTTCCTTCTTCAACCTCTTTATGATCATATTTTGTTTTCATTTCTTTCATTTTCCATCATCCTTTCGTATTCATCCTTAGTCATTGAATACCATTTTGCATCAACAACCTCACCATTATACAATTTTTTATATTTTCTAAATAGCCCTTCATATTGAAATCCAAGCTTGTTAATGACCCGCTCACTCCTTAAATTATAAGTGAAATGTCCACATCCTATTATATCTACACCAAGCTTATTAAAGGCATAATCTAGCATCAAACGACCAGCCTCTAGGGCATATTCATTCCCCCAAGCCTCCTGTTTAATTGAAAAGCCTAGGTTTCTAGCATTAACCTTATTTCTAAATGTATTAGCATATAAGCTTATAGTTCCAATAAATTCCCTAGTGTCTTTTAAACAAATACAAAATGTTTCTTTATTAATCATATGTGAATATAAAACATTTTTTGCTATGTCAAGACTTGGATAGGGCTGCCACCCAGCATTATAGCCAATAATTGGATTTCTACCAAACATAAATAAATCAGCAGCATCACTAAATTTAAAATCTCTTATTATTAATCTTTTACCAATTAGCTTCATAATTTACTCCAACACAAAATTGTGATCAAAATTAACAATTAAATAATAAGTTTGCTTTTCATTAATCAAAGCCTCATATAAACAAGCTAATATGTCTTCCTTTGATTTTTTTATATCAGCAGGTAACAATATATCAAAAATTAAATTAGTATGACTAGGTCCCTCAACAATTCTAAAATCATGTAAGGTAAGCCTTTCATCAATCAGCTTTAATTCATTTGCAAGTAAATCCCTTAATCTAATAACATTAGGGCTTTTATTATCTATAGGATCCATATGTATTGTCAAAAGACAGCCATACTTTCCCCCAACCTCGCGCTCAATATTATCTATAATATCATGAATTTTATTAATATTTTCATCACTTGGCACCTCAACATGGCATGTCATAAAGCATTTAGTAGGACCATACATATGACATATAGGGTCATGCACTCCTAAAACATATGGATATTTTTTTATATCAGCAATTATTTTATTAACGAAGCTAGGGTCAGCAGCATCTCCAAGCAAAGGATTAATGCTATCCTTTACCAATCCTATACCACTAATTAATATAAAAATAGAAACTAATACACCTAAAATTCCATCTAAAGAAAATACTAAATTAGGTATAAAGAAAGTAACAATACTTCCAACAAAAATAATACTAGTCGCTATCACATCATTTCGCGAATCCATTGCCGTAGCTTCAAGTGCTACAGAATTAATTAGCTTACCAATTCTTTTATTAAAAAGGCTTTGCCAAATTTTAATTAAAATTGATATTCCTAATATGACCAAAACTAAAATATTAATTGTTGATTTTTCATTATTAATAATTTTTAAAATTGAGTTATACCCAAGCTCAAAGCCAACAAACAGAATAATTATGGATACAATTAAGGAAGCAATATATTCCATTCTTTCATGACCAAAGGGATGCTCCTTATCAGGAGGCATCGCGCTTAGCCTAAAGCCAATAAGAGTTATTATTGAGCTTCCCATATCTGATAGGTTATTAATACTATCAGCCATTATTGAAATACTGCCACTAATTATTCCAGCAAGCATTTTAATTACAAAAAGAACTAAATTGGAAAATACACCAACAAAAGCCGCAAGAATACCATGAGCGTCACGTACCTTCTTATTATTAACATCCTTGTAATTCTTAATAAATAATTTTCTAAGTAAATTCACCAAACTCACCTCAAAAAAAAATCCTTGGAAAAAAATCCAAGGACGAAATATTCGCGGTACCACCTTAGTTCAGAATCAAATTCTGCACTTAATTGCTTTAACGCAGCAAACGATATAAGCTACTTAATTTCACAAATACAGCTCCAAGACTACCTTCTTCCCTTTAGCTTTAGCTTTCCACCAACCAGCTAATCTCTTTAAGCCTAAAATAGGAATACTCCTTCTCTTCAACGCTTTCTTTGATTATATAACTTTTATAAATAAATGTCAATTATCTATTTTAAAAATGCACTTACATTATTAAAATAGATAAAGACAAATAAGTGCCAAATTATAATGCAAAGTATAAAAGGCTATTGATATTAACAAAATCATCATCTTTTTTACAATACCAAAAATTAAATTCAATATAAACATCTCTAATATCTGATTTTTCTTTAATTTGATTAATATGTAATAAACATACTCTTTCAAAAGCAAATCCAAAATATGTATTGATAGTAGGAGTACTAAACAAATTCTCAAAGAAATTATCAATTATTTATACATTGACCTCTTACTCTTCATTCCAAAGCAATTATATTTTCTTATAAATCTACACGATTCAAGTTCATTAATCTTAGTAAATAATTAATAAAATATCTCTTCATCTTTTAAATCCATAATAATATCTTTAATTTTCTTATCTTTCAAAACAAATTCAGGTATAGATTCAACATCATCAAAATCAGCTGTAAAACCATTATCAGAACCTATTCCATATTTTTTTTCATCACCATTTTCCTCAATCAAAGAAATAGTATAAAAAACATCATTATAATTAAAAGATACATCAAAACCACTTTTAACCAAATTCATAAAATCATCTATTTGCATATGGTAATACTCCTTTCTTTCTATTTATATTATTTCCTATTTCTATTATATGTGTATGAGGGACTTTATGTCTATCAGGCCTTCCATGATCAGTATAATCAACATCCTTATATGCATTACCATTCTCATCATAATATCTAATCCTTACAACATTTCCATAATCATCTTTTTGTTCTATTTTTGAATTAGGCTTATCTTTTATAGGTAATCTATGTGGATAAATATTATTTTTCATAAAATAAGATTTTTGACTATTCAATTTATCTAGCAGCTCATAATTATCAATTGAGATTTGTCCATTAGCACCTATACACAGTCCGCTATTACACTTTCTTTCCATTATAAGCACCTCCACAATTTCTCTCTTGCAAAGTATTTGCTACATAAAATATCGGTGTATTCTTTTCTATTGCATATTTCAATATTTCATCAGAAGATTCTTTTGATGCTATTGTATATACTATTAATGCCTTAGGTCTTCTTGTATCAATTAATACATTTAATGCTTTTTGAAATAATTCTCTTTCTTTTCCTTCCATCACACCTTTTAAACTTAATGCCACATTCGATCCTATCATAATATGCTCAAAACACCAATCAAGCGTTTTTTCAGTACCATATGTCATTAAAGGGTATACTATGGCATCTATCTCAAACGTTAACCATAGAAATACAACACAAGCCTTTTTTATATTATGTAGTAAAGTTTCCTCATCAAAATCACCATAAGTTGAGTAATCAATGCTAATAAACATTTTTACATTTGAATATCTTGTTTTATAAAACTTTAATAATGTTTCATCTTTATATATTATTGCATTATATAGACCATCAATTGTATCAAAATATTGATCATCTTTAAACCACGAAACACATGTTAATGAAGTTTTATTAAAAAGTCCAGGCTCTGTTTCTAACGCAATAAAATCAGGATATACATCTACAAATGATCCAATATCAGGTAAACATTTTGAATTATTCTTTGTAGTTTTATTTGTAAGATAAAATCCATAAACATCTTTTGGATCAATCTCGCTATACTTTATGACTAATTTAATTTTCGGATTAATTTTTCTATTCTTAATCTCAACTCTTGTATCATAAGTATACTTCTTTCTATTTTTTACCATAGTCATATATACATCACACTCCTAAATTAACTTTGACTATTGATAATAATACGTGACCATGGTAAAATAGTTGTGCCGATATGTTTTAACATGGCCACAAGAGTTAATTCTACTGCAATAGAGTTAACTCTTTTTTCTTTTATTATATTCAAATATTTTGATAAGTCTTTCTTCATTGTATGAAAGGTTCCTATCTCTCCTTTTACGAAGCTTTTCTAATAATACTTTAGCGTAACCCTCAGTAATATCAAATGCTGATACCAAATCTGAAACAGTTTTCAAATTATAATGTATCATAAATGCTTGAGGACAGTAAAATTCATTTGCAAACAAATTTGCGTCGCATCTTTGCATTTCAGTTTCATTTTCTAATCTACAATTATGTCCAAGACATATATGTCCTAATTCATGGGGTAGCGTAAAATATATTCTTCCCTTTGGTTTAATAATATCATTGTAATAAATCTCAATTTTATTATTATTAGGATTAATAACATTAAATCCATCCTCATCATAATTCTTTAGAATAACTTGCTTTTCTTTAGAAAAACTAGAATATAAAACCAGGTTTATTTCCATTTTTTTAATTAATTTTATCAAATCAAATCCAAATTCACTTATCTCATATTCTTGATATAAATCAACTATAACATCTAAAATATCTTCTCTATTCATTACTTATGTCCAAAGATTAAATCTATAAGCTCCTTTTTTTCTTCATTTGACAAACTAGAACCACTTCTTGCTAATAATGCAGTTTTACAAATATCAAATGTTGTTCCATGATGTTGTTCTAGATTTAATAGTTGATATATATTAACATCTAGCGCTCTAGCAATCTTAGCAATAATGTCTGTTCTTAATGGTTTATTAGATGACAAATATTTAGACATGGCTGATTCTGATATTCCTGTCATTGAACACAAATCTTTTTGATTTAATCTTCTCCTTTCTAACTCTTTCTTCACATTTTCTCCTATTGACATAATAGTAACCTCCTCCTAATCACTTTCATGTTCACTTTATTATATAATTTCCATTTTGGAAAGTCAATACTAAAAAAGGAAATTATAAAAAATTTATTAATTGCAAAAGTAAATTCCGTTCGTATATAATTACATTGTAACCTTAGTATTGACTAGTAGGAGGTAGCCAATGAAATCAAAATTAACTATTAATACTAAAATTAAATATACACACTCAAAAAATTATCAAAAGCATTTCTCGTTAGATGATAGAATCAAAATTCAAAAAATAATTACTGAAAATAGAGATAATGATG
>CAKQDS010000034.1 GCA_934229535.1 uncultured Anaeroplasmataceae bacterium | reverse complement strand
AAGTCCGAAAAGTATAGCAATAGCGCTATTTTTTCGGACTTAACTATTTCCAACTGTCGAACTCGGGATTATACATATTTGTAGAAAATTGTCAATTTTCATAAAAAAATGAAAACTGGAGATTTGATACTTTAATGGTACTATGTAAGCGCTAACTTCCAGTTTCAAACTGTATATTTGCCATTTTTGAAGGCAAAAATTTTTATTTTTCCAATGCGATTTTTTAAGCTGTTTTCATAAAAAAACTCCTTTAGTTTTGTTATAATTTAAGCTAAAGGAGTAAATAATATTAATCTCTAAATGGTCTAGTAGAAACAATATGATATAAGCTACCAAGATAATGCATATCCTTATCATTAATGACAAAATCAATATCTAGATTTGCTTTAATTCTATCCTCATGTACTGATTTAGGAAGTGGTAATGTATTTTTTTGAATACAATATCTCAAACAAATCTGAGGAATTGATTTATTATATTTAGAAGCCATCTTTAAAACTTCCTTGTTTTCTAAAAGCTCGCCAGTCGCAAAAGGTGAATAGGCTTCAACTAAAATATCATTCTCTTGACAATATTTTGTTATTTCTTCTTGCGTGTTTCCAACAAAATAACGAATTTGATTAACCATTGGTTTAAATGATGTTGCTTTAATTAAAGCCTCAATATCCTTAACATGGAAATTAGAAACACCAATAGCTCTTATTTTTTTCTCATTATATAGTTCAATTAGAGCACGCCAAGCCTCGATATTACCACTTGTATAATCTCCACCAACATTATCCCAAGGCCAAGGAGCATGAATCAAATATAAATCAACATAATCTAAGCCAAGATTTGCTAAAGATTCATTAAAATGCTTTTTAGCATCATCATAACTTTTTACACTTGCAGGAAGTTTAGTTGTAACAAAAATTTCTTCTCTATTTATTTTAGAATCAGCTATGGCTTTACCAACACTTTGCTCGTTCTTATAAACATAGGCGGTATCTATATGACGATATCCATACTTAAGAGCCCAAATAACTGAATTATAGGCTTCAATACCATCCTTTGTTTGCCAAGTTCCAAAGCCAATCTTTGGAATTTTTACTCCATTATAAAGCTCAAAAAATTCATCCTTAATCATTTCTTCCACCCATTTCTAAATAGATTTCTTCAATTTTTGATAATGTTTCCTCATTAGTAATTTCTAATAATTCATATTCCTTATCATTATATTTTACTGAATAAACAATAACATCATCATCTTCATAATCACCAAATAAAGGATGTAGAATAACATAATTAATTCCATCCATAGGAATAAGAGCAACCTGTTCAAATTCTAATTTTTGATTATTGCTATAAAAAACAACATTATCTTTATTATTATCATCCAATAGCTTTTCGATTTCTGTTTGCATAATTAACCTCTAATAACATAATAAATAATTAAAATTATACCTAAAATAATACGATATCCACCAAACACCTTAAAATCATGCTTTTTAATATATTTCATTAAGAATTTAATAACAAGCATACTAACAAGGAAAGCAACAATTGCGCCAATAGCTAAAAAGGCAATTTCTCCAGATGAAGGAATACCAACCTTAATCAAATATTTAACAAGCTTTAATAATGAAGCTCCAACCATTACTGGAATTGATAAAAAGAATGAAAATTCAGCTGAAGCTGATCTATCAATGCCAATAAGCATTGCCCCTAAAATAGTTACACCACTTCTTGATGTACCTGGTATTAAGGCAAGAAGCTGAATTAAACCAATTATTAACGCAATGCGCCAAGAAATCCCCTTACAGCTAGTAATTTTAAATTCTCTTTTTTTATTCCAAATTTCAATAGCAATAAATAAAATACCATAAAAAATTAACATAATAGCTACTGTTATAAAATTATAAAAATGCTCATTAAGCCAATTATCAAATAAAAGACCAACAATAGCTGCTGGAATACAGGCAATTAAAACATTACGCCATAAAATCCAAGTATCCTTTTTTTCTTCTTTGGTTTTGGTCTTAGAAAAAGGCCATAGCTTTGAAAAAAAACAAATAATTACTGCGATTATCGCTCCAAGCTGAATTGCAACTAAAAACAAATCCCAAAATGATGCTCCAAATTCCTCTTGAACCTTAAGCCAATGCTCAAGTAAAATCATATGACCGGTTGAAGAAATTGGTAGCCATTCACTAATACCTTCAACAATTCCAAATAAAATAGCCTTTAAAACATCAATAATTCCAATCAAAAACATAAATATTTATCTCCTTATTCAATCATAACTATTTTATCATAGTAATCATCTAAAAACAACATTTAGAATAATGGTGAAAATACTCTAAAGATAAAGGCAATTACTCTTTGAAGAATATTTCTTTTACGCCACTTAGTATAGGTCAATAATTCTGATTCCTCACAGGCTCTTAAAAAATCATCTTTAATCTTTACAAGCTCAGGATCATCAATAATTAAAGCGCCACATTCATAATGTAAAAACAAACTACGATAATCAATATTTATCGTTCCACAAAAAGCGTATTTATCATCAATTATAATATTCTTAGCGTGATTAAAGCCCGGAGTATATTTATAAACCTTACCACCAGCTTCTAATATTTCACCTAAATGAGCCATCGTTAAAGCGTATGTTGTCTTTTTATCAGGAATTCCGGGAATTAATATTCTTACGTCAACACCCATCTTTATAGCCATTACTAAAACTCTAATCATATTATCATCAATTATAAAATATGGTGTTGAAATATAAATATAGCTATTAGCCTTAGAAAACATTGAAGCAAATAAATCATAGCTTATATTATTAAGGCTCATCGGACCATCACCAAAAGGCTGAATACAATTATTTAAATGATATACCTCCTGCTGCTTAACATAATCATTATATGCTAAAACCTCTCTTGTTGACATATACCAGGTTTCAATAAACATAGCCACTAAATTATTTACAGCCTCACCATAAATTTTTACTCCATTATCACGCCAATAACCAAATCTTTTAATATAATTAGCATATTCATCGGCTATATTTGCTCCACCAATATAACCTACATTGCCATCAATTACACAAATTTTTCTATGGTCACGATAATTAATCATAGGATTCATATTAGTTCCAAGAGGTGCAAATGCTACGATTTCTAAATTATTTATTTTTTCAAGCTCACGACGTTTTTTGATTTTTAAACCACCTACACTACCAACATCGTCATATAAAAATCTAACCTTAACTCCCTCAGCACATTTTTGCTTTAAAATTTCATATAGCTTGTTAAATAAAATACCCTCAACAACGATAAAATATTCCAAAAAAATGTATTCTTTAGCATCTTTCAAGGCATTAAGTATATCATCAAAAAGAGACTTACCATCGTTAAAAAAAATAATTTTAGAATTATTATAGGCATTATAATTAGTGTCTTTCTTTAAAAATGATATATATTTAGTCGCATTAGTATCGCCAGTTACCTCATTTACATTATTATCCTGAATACTTGAATAAACATTTTGAGTTATTTTCTTAATCCTTCTTTTAGGTAAATGCTGGGAATTTTTAACTAAAATATAAAGAGTGGTTCCATAAATAGGAACAGCTAAAATTAATATTGTCCAGGTAAGCTTATACGAATTAGACATACTAGCGTCCTGATAAATAACAAAAACAATTAATACACCAATAGCTTGAATAAGGATATAAAGCCATTGAATATGATAAATTGATTTAAAACTATAATATAAAAGAATAATTTGTATGGCTAACAAAAATAAAGATATAAAAAAAGCAATAACTCTCTTCCAGGTTTTAGTTGACTTTCTTTCACTTCTTTTTTTCAAATTTAAAGCCTCCTCTATTCATATATATTATACCAAATCTCTAAATAAAATAAAATCAAATATTGTCATTTATTATTGACACTTTGTCAATAAGTGCTATAATGAAATTATACGAAAGGATGAGAAAAATGAGAAAAAATTTTGGTGCAAAAACATATTTATATCCAATGCCAGTATTAATTATTGGCACATACGATGAGGCAGGTAATGCTAACGCAATGAATGCTGCCTGGGGTGGAATAGCTGATACCAATCAAATAGCCATTTGCCTTGCAAGTCATAAGACAACTGATAATATTTTTAAAAACAAAGCATTTACAGTTTCTGTAGGAACTAAGAAAATGGTAGAGGCTTGTGATTATGTTGGATTAATTTCCGCTAATAAGGAGCCACATAAAATGGAGCACGCTCATTTTACAACAACAAAATCAGCGTTTGTAAATGCTCCAATTATTAACGAATTACCTATGAGCCTAGAATGTAAATTTATTGACTTTGATGAATCAACTGGACTTTTAAGAGGTGAAATCATTAATGTTAATGCTGATGAGAGCATTTTAACTAATGGTGTTATTGACCCTAAAAAGCTAGAGCCAATTACCTTTGACCCAGTTAATAATACTTATATTGCTCTTGGCGATGTTGTCGGAAAAGCCTTTAGCTGTGGGAATAATTTAAAATAAAGGAGTTTAAATAAATATGCAAAATTTTATTTATTATACTCCAACCAAGCTAATATTTGGTGAAAATGCTATTAGCCATCTTGTTGAATCATTAAAGCCATATGGCAAAAAGGTTCTTCTTACCTATGGTGGAGGAAGCATTAAAAAAATTGGACTTTATGATAAGGTTTTAGAATTACTTAGTGACTTTGAGGTTTATGAGCTGCCTGGAATTGAGCCAAATCCTAAATACGATCCAAGTGTCTTAGATGGTGTTGCTATCTGTAAAAAATATAACATTGATGTTGTTTTAGCAGTAGGTGGCGGAAGCGTCTTAGATTGCTCAAAGGCTATTTGTGCTGGAGCATTATATGATGGTGATCCTTGGGATTTAATCACCTATAAGGTAAAGGCCAAGGCCGCCTTACCACTTGTTGATATTTTAACACTTGCAGCCACTGGCTCTGAATATGATAATGGTGGTGTCATTTCTAGAACTGAAACAAACGATAAAATAGGCTATATTGATGAATTATTATTCCCTCGTGCTTCTATTTTAGATCCAAAATACACCTATAGTGTTTCTAAAAGACAAACTGCAGCAGGAACCGCTGATGCTATCAATCATGTAATCGAGCAATATTTTGCAAAGGACACATCTATTTTAACTGACGGTATGTGTGAGGCAACAATTAAAAGCCTTATGAAGAATGTTGTTATCGCCCTAGAGAATCCAACAAATTATAAGGCGCGTGCTGAATTAATGGTTGACTGCTCACTTGCCTGCAATGGAATTCTATCAATTGGAAATAGTGGAAGTGGCTGGCCATGTCATGGTATTGAACACGCTCTTAGTGGTTATTACAATATCACACATGGTGAGGGTTTAGCTATTATAACTCCTCATTGGATGAAGCATATTTTAAATGATAATACCCTAGAACGCTTTGTCTCATATGGCGTTAACATTTTTGGAATAGATAAAAATCTAGATAAATATGAGATTGCAAATAAAGCAATTAAAGCTACCTCAGATTTCTTTAAATCAATAAATATTCCAATGACCTTAAGAGAGGTTGGTATTGACGATTCTCGTCTTCAAGAAATGGCACATCACATAGCAATTAACGAAGGCCTTGAAAATGCCTATGCTCCTTTAAATGAAAAAGATATTCTAGAGATTTTAAAGGCTTCATTATAAGATAAAGAAAACTCAGCTTAAAAACTGAGTTTTTTTATTTTATATAGTGAATATATTCTTCCTTAAATTTATCACGTGGCTTAACATCACCATCAGGATAGCCAATAAATAATAAGCAAAAAGGAATGTATTCATCCTGTAGCTTTAAAGCTTCAACAACTCTTTTCTTAAATGTCTCAACAGGATGAATGCCAATCCATACACCACCAAGACCTAAAGAGGTTGCACAAAGCAGAATATTTTCGGCACTTGCAGCTAAATCTTGAATCCAAAAATCACCTATTTTAGAATCTAATGTTCTATTTTTATTTGCACATAAGCAAATAACTAATGGTGCATCATAATTTGAATATCTTGAGGCTTTTCTAAGCTTTAAAATCGTCTCCTTATTTTCTACTACAAAATATTCCCAGACTTGTTCATTACAAGCACAAGGTGCTGCCATTCCCGCTCTTAATAATTCTTGAACATTTTCCTTAGAAACTTCTGTTTTTTTAAATTTTCTAACTGATGTTCTAGATAAAATTATATTATTCATTCTTCAAAAACTCCTTTCTAAATTCCTTAATTGTATAATCCTTATTTAGATAATAAATACATTCATTTTCCTTCGAATAAAAATTGTTATTATAAAATATAACATTTTTTATCTCACTTTCTTTAAACTCCTCAGTATCTAGAATATATTTATTTGTAGTTATCCTATTATTAGTTATCTTTAAATCATCAACCATATTAATAATAATCTCTGATGCATCCTTATTAGAACAATTATTAATAAGCTCATTATTGTCTATTATAGTGTTCTTAACAATTCCCGAATTATTCAAATCATAGCCGCCTACTCTAATTCCACAATAAAGATTATTTTTAATTAGATTATTTGCTACAACATTATTGCATGTATAATAGCCTAAAACCTTTTCTTCAGAGCCAACTTCTATCCCATATTGACAATTTGAGATGTAATTATTATCTATTAAGGAATCCTTTGCTCCATCAATATAAATACCTGCACAATAATCATATTTAGATTTTGAGCCAATAACATAATTTCCAGCTGCAATACATTTTCTTGGTTGATCATATTCTTTATTATTACAGTAACCAAAATTACCAGAAAAATCAATACCTATATTGCTATTATTTTCCAAAATATTATTAAATACATATATGCTATAGCAATTACTAGTTATACTTATAGCCTCAGAATAACCTAACACGTTATTATATATTTTATTATTATAAATAACAATATTATTAATAGCGTACTCACTATCCTCACCAATTAATAATATGGCATTTGCTCCATAATTTTCATCCTTTTCTTTTATGGTATTGATATTATGAATAATGTTATCTCTTATAATTATATGATTTTGCCTACCACCATACATTCTTATTGCCATAGCATTTTTAGCCTTAACATTAGCAAATTCAATTCCTTCTATTATTAAATATTGAGCCTTATCCTCTATTGTCATTAAAGCATATTCACCATCAATAGCATATTCTTTAATATTTTTATTATTTGATGTTAAACATACCTTTTCATTTGGATAATTTCTAATTGTAATAAAATCATCAATATTTCCACTCAAATTAATATTAATTCCTTCATTTAAAATATAAGTTCCTTCTCTTAAATAAAGAACATAACCTGGCTTAAGTAAATTTATACCATCATAGATGTTAGCTTCGTTATCTATTTCACCATTTCCCGTACCATCTGGTGAAGCATAAATTTGTTTTTTATATTTTTCTTCATTATTTTCTAAATAGCTTTTAAAATCATCATCCGTATTATAGCTATCCTTAATATATTCCTCACTATATTTTTCTAATGATTTTGTTTCATATTCTATTTTAGCTTCATCTTTACTACAAGAGCATAAGAAAAATAAAAATATCATTATATAAAAAATTTTTTTCATAGCTCCACCTATTTTTTCCTTTTAGATTATTATATAATATTAAAATCATTTTTAAAAGCGAAAAAGAAAAAGAACCTTGGTTGAGAATTCCAAGGCTCTTTCTTTTATTAATCCATAATGAATATTTGCATTTAAATAAACTGTATAATAATTAACGCTTAGAGAATTGAGGTGCTCTACGAGCTTTCTTAAGACCATACTTCTTACGCTCTTTAGCACGTGGATCACGTGTAACTAAGCCAGCTGGTTTTAAAATAGCACGGTATTCAGGATTTACTTCCATTAAAGCACGAGTGATTCCTAAACGGATTGCACCTGCTTGACCTGAAGCTCCTCCACCAAATACGTTAACGATAACATCAAACTTACCTGTGTTTTCAGTTAACTCAAGTGGTTGTAAAACGTCTAAACGGATTGCTGCTGAAGGAATATAATCTTCAAAATCACGCTTATTGATTGTAAATGTACCTTTACCTGGTCTTAAAATAACACGTGCAACTGAACTCTTACGACGTCCTGTTCCTAAATATTGAACTAATTGCTTTGCCATATCTTATTCCTCCTTATGCCTCTACCTTGAATTCAACTGGTTTTTGTGCTGCATGAGGATGATTACCCTCAGCATAAACATATAATTGCTTTCTCATTTGATCGCCAAGCTTTGTATGTGGTAACATACCATAAATAGCCTTCTCAACCATGCGAGTTGGATGCTTTGCCATCATTTCAGCAGCAGTTAAAGTCTTTAATCCACCACTATATTCAGAGTGTGAACGATAAAGCTTATCTTGCCACTTATTACCAGTTAATTTGATTTTGTCTGCGTTAATAACGATAACGTTATCTCCACAGTTTACATTTGGAGTATAAGTAGGCTTGTGTTTACCCTTTAATAGAGAAGCTACAGCTGTAGCTAAACGACCTAAAGTTAAATCAGTAGCATCTACTACATACCAATTGTGTTGTACAGTTTGATTGTTTGCCATATAAGTATTATTCATTGTTTTTTTCCTCCTAAATTATAATTTAGGGCAATTTGTGGATTTAAAATAAAAAATGTACCTATAGTATTTTACTACATTTACAAGTTATAGTCAACAAATATTTTTATTAATTATCCAAAAATTTATTTTTTTATAGTTAAAATAATTTATCAATAAAAAAACTGCAAACTTACTATCTTAGTATGTCTACAGTTTATTTGTATTATTTAATTTAAAATTGGAAAAATTGTATTAGAAAATCCAAAAGGTTCAACGTGACCAACATATGTTATATCATTTGTATAGATTTTTATCGGTAATGAATAATCTTGGGGTTTACAAAATTTCGCCAAAAAAACATCTCCTGATTTTAAATCATCATATTCGATTTTATCCCCATCTTGATTTTTAAATAAAACATTACCAGAAATCTTAGTGGTTTTATCAAGATATCTTACAATTGAATTGTCAGTTGATGTATCATCATAATAATATAAATTACATAAGCTATTTTCTTTAATTTTATTTCTTACATCATTAAAATTAGTAAGTTCGTCTTTTCTCCCTATTTCACCATAAAGTAAAAGTTCATTATTTTCATCATGGTCAATATAAATTAAAGCCCAAGAATTTTCATAATTATCTTTTTTGTTATTCGAACATGATGCACAACATATTAATAATAAAAACATTAAAACTAACTTTTTCATTTATTTATCCTCCTTAAAATACAAATTTATTCTATATTTATATTTTAGATTATTTGATGGTGATAGTCAATATTTTTTAACAATTATTTGAATATTTCTTTAGTAAAAATTTTTAAATAATGAAAATCCTCGATTCATCTCATTAAGCATTATACTTCCTTAAATTATATATGTATGAAGAATACTTTAACACATGAAACTTGTTAAATCTAAAAAATGAAAGATTTTTCTATAATTCAAACATTAATATATTAATTTTTAATGGTAAAAAAACGATTATGAAATATAATTTTAATACTCATAACCGTTTCTATTTTATGCACTTTATTTTTTTAAATGTTATTTTACTTAATAATTAAAAAGCCCATGTACCATTTTTAAATATAGCTATTTCTTCTCCATCATTAGTAATTGCTGTTATACTTAAATCACTTGTTCCAATCATAAAATCACAATGAACTAATGACTCATTAATATCATATTTTTTGATTTCCTCTGCACTTTTTGTTTGATAATCGTTAATATTTTCAGTGAATCCTCGACCTAAGGCAAAATGACAACAAGCATTTTCATCAAATAAGGTATTATAAAATAATACTCCACTTTGATTTACTGGTGAATCAAAAGGAACTAAAGCAACCTCACCAAGCATTTTAGCACCATCATCAATATTAATTAGACTCTCAAGAGATTTTTGATCTAGGATATTATTTGCTAAAACCTCAACAACCTTACCATCCTTAAATTTAAAGCCAAAATCACTTACAACTCTACCCATAACAGATAAGGGCTTAGATGCCATTAATACACCATTTGCAGTATGCTTATTTGGAGTGTTAAAGCATTCCTCAGTAGGCATATTAGGATTATAGAAAATATTTTGCTTACTTGTTTCGCCACCACCGATAAAATGCGTACCAGGAATTAAATCAATGCTAAAATCAGTTCCATTATTAGCTTTATATTTTAAGGTTTTAATATTCATTTGATCAAGCTTTAAGCTTCTTCCTACTAAATCCTTGTTATGCTCATCCCAATTTTTAATTGGATCACCATAAACTCTTGCACATTTAAAAATTTCATCCCAAAGCTTCTTTACTGCATCTTTTTTGCTAAGATTTGGATAAACCTTTTTAGCCCAAGCCTCTCCAGCTAAAGCAGCAATTGTCCACTGATATTTACCATCCATTTGATCACGATAAGGCTTAAATACTGCTCCACTACGACGAACAGCCATCATTTTATCATTAGATATTCCCTTCATTCCATCAGGATCAAAAGAACCAACGTGAATCATAACAGGAAGTTTTTCAGCTGCATACTTCATTTTTTCTATTTTCCAATTTGGAATTTCTGATAAGTTCTCAACACTTTCATATTGATAAGCAAGCTTACTTACAGGCTGAGAACTCCATTCAACGCTAACTCTTTTGGCCTTAGCCTTATAGCATTCTTCAACAAGATAAGGAATAAAATAGGCATCATCTACGTTTGCACTAATTACTACCTCTTGATTTTTTTGAACATTAGCACCAACATTAACAATAAGCTTTGCATATTTTTTTAAATCACTTTTTTTCATTATTTTTTACCTCAGCCATAAATTTTTCAATATCTTCAACAGATTTAATGATTTCACTACTTAAATTAACACAACCATCCTCAGTAATTAAAACATCATCCTCTATTCTAATACCAATTCCCTCTTCAGCGATATAAAGACCTGGCTCATTAGAAATAACACATCCAGGCTTTAATGGACCATAATCACATAAATCATGACAATCCATACCCATATGGTGGCTAACACCATGGAAATAATATTTACTAACCTCACTATCTTCCTTAATTAAGCCAATCTTTTTAAGCTCTGTTGCAAAATACTTAATTAAAACCTGATTGCAATCTCTTGTTGTAAGGCCTGGCTTCATAGTTTTAAACATTAGCTCTTGTCCACCAAGAACAATATTATAAATTAATTTTTGACGTTCACTAAACTTTCCATTAGCAGGGAAGGTTCTAGATATATCAGAACAATAATTATCCTTTGAAGCTCCTAAATCAAACAAGATTAAATCGCCATCTTTAATTTGAGAATTATTTTTAGAATAATGAAGGCAGCAGCCATTTTCACCACTAGCAGCAATAGTATTAAAGGCATAGCCAGTTGCACCATTATACTTAATTGCTTGATCAAAATATGATTCTACCTGATATTCATACATACCAGGCTTTAAATTAGTCATAATTGCCTCAAGACCACATCTTGTAATATGAATTGCTTCCTTAATTTTATTAATTTCTGCATCACTTTTAATTGTTCTTGCACTTGCAAATAAAGGATGAGCATTAAGAACCTTAACATATGGATATTTATCAGTTATTTGCTTAGCAAATGCTTCATCCTCTGACAAAGTAGCATTAATACTTTCTCTTCTAAAATCAATATAAATATTTTCAGCACAGCTACCACATAGCATACTTACATAAGAATCAAAGCTATTTAAATATCTAACATCCTTAATTCCACTAAGCTCTGTTGCTTCTTCCTTAAAAAGTCCTCTTCCAACCCATTTTGCCTTATATTCGTCATATGGCTCAATGAATAAAACAGCACTTACCTTACCACAAAATTTAGTAATAACAAGCTTATCACCAAATTCATTTAAACCACTAGCATAGTAGAAATTACGATTTATTTCACGTCCCTCTCCATTATATCTAGAAAATAAAATCATTGCTGAATTATCAGCCATTAAATTTGCTAAATTATTACGATGAATAATAAATTCTTCTTTAAACATAATAACACCTCAAATTTATTATATCACTTTAAAAAAACACTTCAACTTTTTTGCTTATTAGATATTGTCTTTAGCATTATAATACCTTTACCAATTAAAACAATAAGAAAAATACAAGCATATAAATAAAAGCTCAAATCATAATATAGAAAATAAAATGCAGCTTCATCATAATTTAAACCAATTCTTAGATTATAAACTAAACCCATTAGAAAAACTAAACCAAAAATAATTATGAATGTTAATATAATTGGAAAAATTCTTTTTTTAATTAACGAAATCGAGTATTTAAAATTATTTAAAGCTTTAATATTCTCCGTATTTCTTCTTTTAAATGTATATATTTCTATTAGAGTTGTAACTACAAATATAACAAATGATAAATAAGAAATTATTTTAAATAACATATTGTTTTCTTTACCATAAATAATAGCCTTATTGTAAGCCTCTGTTTTATTAAAATAGATATATCCCTTATCATTTTGCAAAATATCCTTAAGATCACTATGATACTTTTTTGTAGTTCCTATTCCATAAGCATAATCCGAAGCATAAAAGACATCATAATATTCACTTAATTTATAAGCAATATCGGTGCTTAAAATAATATAATTATTAGGATTATTAATGACATTTACATCAGTTACCTTCATATTATTAATAATAATGTCAGCACTAGAATCAAAGCCAATTGGGGCAGCAATAGTATTAGCAGCTAATTCATCACTAATATAGCATTGTTTTAGTGAAGTAGTAAAGCTATTACTTAAAAATTTTAATTCTAATGAATAAGGAATAGCTATTCTTTTAAGTGGAAATTTTTGGCAATAACGATTGTATACTTTCTTATTAATAGCTGAAACATTACTTACTTTATTTATTTTCCTTATTTTAAAGCTAAAGCTATTATCTAGTTTACAAATCATTTGATTATTTTCTAAAAAAAAGCCTATAATTTTATTATCCAAAAGCTTATTATAAGAATTCAAATCCAGGATAATCTCATCCTCATTTAAATCATCAGATAAATAAATATATGAGGAAAGAAAATCAATATTTTTTATTAACACCTCTTCATTTTTCGGTAAAACACTAATATTAGAAAAATATTCATATGATGATGAAAATAAAACATAATTTTCATCACAAGCCTTGATTTCATTTAAGACAATATTTTTCTTATTATAAGTATTACTAAAGCCAAAGAAAATAACACTAACAAATAAAAAAAGCATAGAAATCAACATAAATATTGATGAAATTTTATAATCTATATATGATAATATATTTTTTTGATTATATAAAATAATATTTTTATTTTCAAATGTTTGAATACAAGAAAAATTCATTTCTTTATTCAAATAAATAATATTTGTAGCATAACCAAGAATGTTTTTTTGATTAGTTGCTAGCAAAATTAATTTCTTTTGACTAAGTTCCTTTAAATATTTAATTATTTTTTCTTCATGAGCTGAATCTAAATTTGCAGTAACCTCATCTAACAGGATTATATCCTTAGATCTTAAAATAATCATTAATAAATATAATCTCATTCTTTCGCCCTTTGAAAGCTTATTTACCTTTAAATCTAAAATAGCCTCTAAATCAAAAATATTTAATTCATTTTGAATTGAAGAAATTTCTCTACAGCACAATTTTAAATTTTTTCTAACTGTTAAATTAGTAAATAATAATTCACTATAATGGGCATATGAAACCTCACCATCAATCTCTATATTGCCACTTCCTTGGGCTATATCCTTATTTATTAAACTAAGAAGCGTTGTTTTTCCAATTCCATTATTACCACATATCATATATAGTCCTGGTCCCTTTAAATATAGACTGAAATCCTTGAAAACAACATTTTGATTAATTTCATAATACAGGTTTTTAATATTAATTATCACTTAAAAATCACCTCAACAATTAAAAAAATCAAATTTTTGTTTAAATAGACCAAAAATAAAATAAACAAGAAATGATATGCTTGCAATTATAAATGAAAGCATAAAAACAAATGAAAAATCATAATGTGCCTTAAAGCTTACTTTATTTAAGAAAAAATGATATGAAATCACAGTAAATATTGGCATAAATAAGAAAATAATAAGAAATGATATTAACATCTTAATAATTCTTATTCGATTTATCGCATTATAAGCATAATTATTTCTAAACAATATCTTATTATCCTTATTAAGAAATAAGAATTGAATGATAAACAACAAAAACGAAACAATTAAAAATATATGTGGCACATATCTTAATGAAGATACAAATGAATTATAAACATTGTAACGATAATAAAAATCAGTTTTATTTTTAAGGAATAATTTCAAACTTGAATCAACATATTCATTTAATAATTCTTCATTATAAGTATCCTCATCAATGTTATAATAATTATTAATAGTTGTAATTTTTAAATCTTTAGTATCCTTATCAACATATTTATTAAAATCATTATCATTAAAAATCATTAGCTGATGTACATCTATTGCACCAGAATTCCAGGTTTCAGCTTCAAAAAAATTTATTTTAAATTCTTTATCAGTATTTAAAAAACTAAAGGATTTTTGATAATTCAAACCATTCTTCACCGCAAGATAGGTTTGCTCATCAATATTAAATAAGATTTGACCTAAATAAGCTGATATAAATACTTCACCTTCACTAACCTTCACAGCATATTCATTTTTTTGCTTATCAATTTGCAAATTCTTAGAAAAATATATATCCGAATTTAAAAATATATCAATATTGTTTACTTTAATCTTTTTATTTCTATCATAAAATCTACTAATTTTATCAAAAGTCTTTTGATTAACTAAGAAATCTGGTGAATCATCATTATAATTAACTGGAGCCTCAATAACTTTTAATTTTATTTCGTCCGCAACTACCTCACCATTAGAAAAAGGAAATGCTGTTTGATTATATATCTTACCATAAGAATAAACAAAATTATCCTTTAAATGATTATATTTATGATTAAAATAAACATCCTCAGAAATTAAATATGAGTATCCGTTATATTCAACAATTTGAGCCTTATTATTAGTTAAATTATATTTTTCCTCATATGAGCTATCAAAAACCTCAATTAATGGAAAAGTTTGTAAAAAAGCTTCTTTTTTAGAATCATCAAATTGAATTAAATATCTTGTTGCTATACATAAACTATTTGTTATCGTAAATAAAATTAAAAAAGTAACTGATAATAAAAAAATCAATTTATTCACTTTAAGCTTAGTTTTTATATTTTTATCAATAGAAAGACTATAATCATATCTCTCATTTTTAGATTGTAAATTATTAAAATCAAGAATAATAGATGATTCAGGTCTATTTCTTTTTAAATGATCAACAATAATTATTAAAGAATTCTTACTTAATTCAATTAATGAATTCATTATTAAATTATAATTATCTAAATCTAAATTAGAAAGCATCTCATCAATTAAGATAATCTTTCTCTTTAAAAGAAAAGGCAAAGACAATAAAAATCTTTGCTTTTCACCAGCAGAAAGTGTTTTAAAAATTTGACTAATTTTATTATCTAAATGAAATCTTTTTAAAACATCAATGGCTTCATCATAATTAAAGCTTTCACCAAGCATAAATCTAAAATTATCAATCAAATTCTTATTTTTAAAATATAAATTATTTTCACTTAAATAACAAATATTTGATCTTATAACTTCGATTTCATTCAAACTATATTCATTAATGCTTTTATTATTAAATAAAATATTACCATAAAAATTATAATGATTAAAATAAAGTAATTTAATTAAAGTAGATTTGCCACAGCCAGATGGACCATCTAAAAAATATAAGCCTTTTTCTTTAAAGGAATAAGAAAAATCATTAAATATTGTTTTCTTAAATTTTAAAGCTACCTTTCTTAACTCATACATAATCCCACTCTCCAAATATAAAATGTTGTCTAATCAATGTAAACAACATTATTTACTTTATAATCATCATAAACATAACTACTACCCAGATCTTTATACTTAAAAATACCTAATGTGCTAGATGAATATGTAAACATTAATTTATAAGATCCATCATCACAACGTGAAGGCATCAGTTTATCTGAACCATATGTATAATATCCTGCAACAATGTACACATTAACTCTAATTCTGATGTTGATAATATCCACTTTCATTAACATAATAAGTAACAGAATTTGTACTTGTAAATCCAAAATATCTAGATTCTTCATATGAGTAAGATTCAGTTGAAGTAATTTCAGATTCACCACCAATTTCACCAATAACACCATTTGAAAACGGAATTTTAAATTTAGCAGAAGTAGATAACGAACTACTAAAACTCAATTGGTGTAAAATAGAAACACTCTTTGAAAATTGATAAGAAAAAGAAACTGTTTTATTAGAGCCAGCATTTAAATGATAGTATGATGATACACCTGGACTAGTACAATTGTCAGCAGGAATGTCTAAAAGATATGGCATTTTGTAATAGTGAATACCACCTGTTTCATAGTTGTTAGCATCATAAAATACCTTAGTATACTCTAATGAGCCATATCCACCTAAATATTCTGAATATGGAACAACAAAATCATCAACTGGAAAACTAATTTTAGCCTCAGCATTAAAACAAAAAGTAAAAAATATTAAAGTTAAAAAAAAACTTAAAACAATTTTTTTCATATATTATTATCTCCCTTAATTTTTTAATAAAAATATTTTTATTGTCTTAATTATAGTTGTTTTTTTAAGAATGTCAATAAAAAAATACAAATTTATTTATATTTTAATAAATTATTTGCATTTTGCCGAATAAAATTCGATTATTAACTTATTTATAATTTCAAAAACAAAAAAAAGAAAGACCAAGTCTGGCATTTGACTTGATCTTCCAAGAAATATAAGAAAGGTTTTAAGTTTAATAAATGGTGGCCCAGGGCGGGATCGAACCGCCGACACAAGGATTTTCAGTCCTTTGCTCTACCGACTGAGCTACCGGGCCATTATTAATTTTTTTAGCTGTATAAGCTGGCGGTTTGGACGGGAATTGAACCCGCGATCTCCAGTGTGACAGACTAGCATGTTAACCACTACACCACCAAACCAGTGGTTGCGGGGGAAGGATTTGAACCAACGACCTTCGGGTTATGAGCCCGACGAGCTACCAGACTGCTCCACCCCGCGATGAAAAAAATGGCGGAGAAAGAGGGATTCGAACCCCCGCGGGACTTGCATCCCCTGTCGGTTTTCAAGACCGATCCCTTCAGCCGGGCTTGGGTATTTCTCCGTACTTTATAAATAAATTTAAAACAGATGGTGGACCCGGTAGGACTCGAACCTACGACCGATCGGTTATGAGCCGATAGCTCTAACCAACTGAGCTACGGGTCCAAAGATTAATAAATGGTAGCGGCGGAGGGATTCGAACCCCCGACCTAGCGGGTATGAACCGCTCGCTCTAGCCAACTGAGCCACACCGCCATAAACCCGTAATTCTTACTACACGAGTACAACATTATTTAAATGGTGGAGCTAAGCGGGATCGAACCGCTGACCTCCTGCGTGCAAAACAGGCGCTCTCCCAGCTGAGCTATAACCCCATAAAAGTGGTACCTCGGGCCGGAGTCGAACCGGCACGGCTTCATCAGCCATGGGATTTTAAGTCCCACGTGTCTACCTATTCCACCACCGAGGCATAAACTGGAAAGTTGGTGTCCCGTACAGAACTCGAATCTGTGACCCCTTGATTAAAAGTCAAGTGCTCTACCAACTGAGCTAACGGGACAAAAAATGGTGCCGAAAAAAGGAATCGAACCCTCAACCTACTGATTACAAGTCAGTTGCTCTACCAATTGAGCTATTTCGGCAATATGGTGGAGGTTAACGGGCTCGAACCGCTGACCCTCTGCTTGTAAGGCAGATGCTCTCCCAACTGAGCTAAACCTCCATATTTAGAAAGAATTAATCTGGCAACTACCTACTCTTGCACATAGTACTACCATCGGCGTGAAAGTGCTTAACTTCTGTGTTCGGGATGGGA
>CAKQDS010000033.1 GCA_934229535.1 uncultured Anaeroplasmataceae bacterium | reverse complement strand
TATGGCAAAAAAAAGGAGCTGTTACTCCAAAATCTAAGTTTTTTAAAACCTAGGTTTTTTCACAGCCCCTTTTTTTTGGAAAAATATATTATAATTGCATGTGCTCATATTATGGTGTATAATAAAGGGAAGAAAGGATGATATTTATGCTATTTGATACATTAAAAAAAGATAAGATGCAAGCAATGAAAAATCATGATGCCCTAGCAAAGGATATATTAGGCATTGCAATTAATAAATGTATGCTTTTATCTATTGAAAAGAAGACAAAAAACGAGGAATTAACTGATGCTGATACATTACAGTTAATTCAAAAAACAATTAAGGAGCTAGAAGAGGAAGCAAATAACTTTAAGGTTGCTGCAAGCCATGATCCTAAGTATTTAGAGAAGGTTGATGAGCTTTTAAAACAACAACAAATTCTTAATGCTTATTTACCAAAGCAATTAACTAAGGATGAAATTAAAGAAATTATTTCTAAGCTTGATGATAAGAGTGTGCCAGCTGTTATGAAATATTTTAAAGCAAATTATGCTGGAAGCGTTGATATGAAGCTTGTTAATCAAACATTAAAAGAAATTTAATATGCAAGATAATAATCAGGAATTTTTAAATCTTTATTCAGAATTAGAAAATCATTTAAAGAATTTCTACAATATCTATAGTTCTAAATCTATTATTGTCTACCATATAGATCATTTAAAGAAAAGCTATTTAGCATTTGATAAAAATAGAGCTAATATTATTGATAAAATAAGAACGCTCCGTAATTTTTTAATTCATGAGGCTGACATAATTGGTGGTGATTCATTCACTATTAATCAGGAGCTTATTGATTTTTTAAAAAAAGAAATCATTAGAATTGAAAATCCTAGAGTTGCTTATGATGTGTGCACTAAAAAAAGAGAAATGGTTTATGCTGAAATTAATGATTCTTTAAAGTCAATCGTTAATTTAATGATTCAAAATGGCTATTCTCATATTCCTGTTTTAGATAAAATGGGAGTTTTAATTGGTGTATTTAGCTCAAATGTTTTATTGTCATATGTTTATAGTAACAATAATGTCATTTTAGATGATAAAGCAACAATTGCTGATTTTTTGAACTATTTAAATATTTCAAGTCATTTTACCGAATGCTATCAATTCGTTAAAAAGAACACTAGGTTTGAAAGATTAGTAGAAATATTTAATCAAAGAAAAATAAATAATAAGCGCTTAGTAATGCTTTTAGTTACAAATAATGGCTATGAGGATGAAGAAATAATAGGAATTATAACATTGTATGATGTTATAAAATAGTCTATAATACTTGTTAAAGATTGGGAATATGTCAAATAACGACATATTCCTTTTTTTATCATTATTATTTTAAATGACTTTTTTTCTCTATAGTTGTCGAAGTTATTTAAAAGAGGTATAACTTAATTTAAAATACTTATGGAGATGATTTAATGGGCTTAGCGGTTAATATGTATATTAAGGATGATATATTATTTGTAAGATTTAAAGGAGAACTTGATGAAAATCATGTTAGTGATTTACGATTAAGATTAGTTAAATATATTGAACTACACAATATTAAGCACTTGGTTTTTAATTTTGAAAGATTAACATTTTTGGATTCGTCAGGTATTGGCTTAATAATTGGTAGATATCAACAGCTTAAGGTGATTGGAGGAGATGTGACGATATGTAATCTTAACGATAAAATAGAAAGAATTATTAGAATTTCTGGTTTGATGAAGATATGTAAAATTAGAGATAACGAAGAGAGTGTTTTAATGTTTGTGGGGGCTAGATAATGAATAGATTTGAAATAAGCTTTAATGCAAAACTTGAAAATATTAGTATAATGCGTAATATTATTGCGGGATTCTTGATTAATAAAAATGTTACTATTAGTTTTATTGATGAAGTTAAAACAATTGCTAGTGAGGCAATAACAAATGCTATAGTTCATGGCTATAAAGAAAATGAAGAGGAAATAATTAAGTGTATAATTGAGCTAAATAATGAGGAAATCATTCTTCATTTTATTGATAATGGTATTGGTATAGAAAATGTAGAGGAAGCTAAAAAGCCTTTATTTTCTACTAAAAAAAATGAAGAGAGAAGTGGTCTTGGCTTTACAATAATGGAAATTTTCTCTGATGAAATGCAGGTTATTTCAAGGGTAAAAGAAGGCTGTCATGTCATAATTCATAAAAAGTTTAATGTCTAGGTAGTATAAATGAACTATTATTAATGCAAAATAATAGTGGTGAGCAATATGCATATAAAAAAAGAAATATATTTAAAGAGGATTACGCCAAAGTTAAATAAAAAAATGATTGTAAAAAATGTTTGCTTAGCATTTTTGTTTGGTGGAATAATTTGTCTTATTGGTCAAGCTATAATAACAATATTTAAGCATAATGGTGTAGATGATGAATTAAGTAGTACATATATGATTGGAATTATGATTTTAGCTGCAGGTGTAAGCTCAGCATTTGGATTTTATGATAGGCTTGGTCAAATTGGCAAGTGCGGTTTTTCTATTCCTATAACGGGATTTGCTAATTCAATGATTTCCTCAGCGATGGAATATAAGCCAGAAGGTATAATTTTAGGAATTGGTGCTAATGTATTTAAGTTAGCCTCCTCAGTCTTAGCAATGGGCGTTTTTAGTGCTATTATGATGGCAATAATTAGATATTTGGTGAGCTGTATATGAAAATTGGTAAACAAAGCTTGAAATTTAACGATGTATATTTAAATTATGCTGCAACAATTGTAGGAAGCCTTGAGGGTGAAGGTCCACTTAAAGAATATTATGACGAAATTGTTTATGACAATTATTTAGGATGTAGCTCATTCGAACAAGCTGAAATGATGCTTCAAACAAAATGCTTAAAAAAGCTTTTGGCTAAGGCTAAATTAAATGATACTGATATTGATTTATTGATTGGTGGAGATTTAATTAATCAAACGGCTATTTCAAATTATGTTGGAAGAAATTTTGATATTCCTTTTTTAGGAATTTATGGAGCATGTTCAACCATTGCTTTAGGAATTATAACCTCAGCTATAGCCATTGAATCAAATAATTATGAAAATGTTATTGCTATTACGAGCAGTCATAATTGTAGTGCGGAAAGGCAATTTAGAAATCCAGTGGAATATGGTGGAGCTAAAGGGGAAACAACTACGTTTACAGTTACCGGTGCTGCTAGTGCTTTATTAAGTAGAAAAAGAAGTAAAGTAATGATATCAGGTGCAACTCTTGGTAAAATTATTGATGTAGGCTTTAAAAATCAAACAGATATGGGTCGAGCAATGGCTCCGGCTGCGATTGAAACATTATTATCTCATTTTAGTGATTTTAATTTAAAGCCAAGCGATTATGATTTGATATTAACTGGTGATTTATCAATATTTGGCTATGAGATAGTTAAAGATGTACTTAAAGAAAAATATCAAATATTTAATTATAATGATTGTGGGTTATTGATATATGATAATAACAAGCAGCATGTATTTGCTGGTGGTAGTGGTTGTGCTTGCTGTGGGTGTGTTACACTATCATACATTCTTAATGAATTAACTATAGGCAATTTAAATAAGGTATTAATATGTGCAACAGGAGCCTTATTAAATCCTAGTATGTGTCTTCAGCATGAAAGTATTCCCGCAATTGCTCATGCAATAGTTTTAAAGAGGTGTTTAGATTGATATTTTTATATGCTTTTTTAGTTGGTGGCTTAATTTGTGCAATTGGTCAATTAATCTTAGACTTATTTAAATTAACACCAGGACATATTACAGGACTATTTGTTGTTATTGGGGTGTTTTTAGACTTTTTTAATTTTTATGATAAGCTAATCAAGGTTGCAGGCGCTGGAGCATTGCTACCTATTACAAGCTTTGGTCATAGCCTAGTGCATGCAGCTTATAGTGGTGCCAAAAATAAAGGAATTATAGGTGCTTTTACCTCCATATTTGATAAGACCGCCTTTGGAATTTCTCTTACAATATTCTTATCAGTTTTAATTGGAATTTTATGTAAGCCGAAGAACTAAAAAAAAACTATCAATCAACATCTAACATTGATTGATAGTTTTAATTTTTTTTATAGTTTCTCAACAAAAACTTTTTTTAATTTAGCAAATCTAGGAAGTCCATCCTCTAAAGGTGCTTTTAAATCACCTTGAATAAGAGGAAGAGCATAATTAATATAATCCATTGTAAGACCAGTATGATCAGGGGTAATCCAATCAAGTGGAACCTTCTTTTCAGTATTGGCAACAAGAGCTAAATCAAATAGTACATATTCACATTCATATTTACCATTTTTTATATGACGTTTAAAGCCAACCATTTTATCAGTAGTTCCCTTGCAAGCTTCTTTAACAGCGATTTTACCAGCTTCAAATGCTTCTTCGATATCAACCTTTGAGGCAAGATGTTGTGCACATCTTTGAAGAAGTGAGAATTCAATAGCTCTAACCTTAACATTAAGCTTTTCTTTTACCTTTTGAGCAAGGACAGAGGCAGTTCCACCAAGCTGAGCGTGACCAAATGAATCCTTGGCAAGATTGCTAGCTAATAGCTCAGGTATATATTTACCATCAGCCGTTTTTACACCTTCTGATACTGCAACTAATACCTTTCCATGATTTTCTTTATATACACGGTCAACATCTGCATAGAATTTTTCTAATGAAAAAGCAACCTCTGGAAGATAAATTAAATCTGGACCATTTCCTTTATATGATGCAAGAGCACTTGCTGCTGTAAGCCAACCTGCATTACGACCCATTATTTCAACAATTGTAACCATTGGTGTATCGTAAACATTAGCATCCTGCTTAATTTCCATAATTGATGTTGCAACATATTTAGCAGCAGAAGCATATCCTGGGCAATGATCAGTTAAATCTAGGTCATTATCGATAGTTTTTGGAACACCCATACAATAGCATTCATATCCAGAATCTTTGAAGAATTTTGATACCTTATTACAAGTATCCATACTATCGTTACCGCCGTTATAGAAGAAGTAACGAATATTATATTTTTTAAAAACCTCTAAAAGACGTTTATATTCGCTATCATCCTCTTCAAGTGGCTTTAGTTTATATCTAACAGAACCAATTGATGAAGATGGCGTAGTCTTTAAAAGTTCAAGTTCCTTTACGTCCTCTTGATTTATATCATAGAATTCTTCATTTAAAATTCCTCTAATTCCATGAGCAGCACCATATACTCTTGTAATATTTTCTTCCTTTAGTGCTTGAAGGAATACGCCGGCTGCAGAGGCATTAATAACTGAAGTAGGTCCTCCAGATTGTCCTAAAATTGCAGCTCCCTTTAATTTATTCATTTTTCTTTTCTCCTTAAACTGTAGTTCTTTATTTATAATTTTAGTGTAAATTTATGAAAATGTCAATATAAAAAAGAAAAGTCGAATTATGTTTTTCTTTTAAACTAATAATTATAAAAGTGATAGATTTTCTTTTTGTAATGAAACCGCTTTTATTGTCAAAAAAATATTTATTTTTGCAAATATTATGTTATAATTATTTTTGGAGTGATTAATATGCGTGTTGGTGTTTTAACGTCTGGTGGCGATGCTCCAGGAATGAATGCTGCAATACGTGCAGTAGTTCGTGCTGGACTTACACATGGAGATCAGGTTTTCGGAATATATGATGGCTATAAGGGTCTTGTTGAAGGCAAAATCGAAGAATTTACGAGAAAGCATGTTAGTGAGATTCTAAATAGAGGTGGTACAATTCTTGGTACTGCTAGATTACCAGAATTTGCCTATGAGCAGGTTAGAAAGCTAGCCATTAAGCAATTAGAGAAAAATGATATAGATGCACTTATATGCATTGGTGGCGATGGTACCTATACAGGAGCCCTACGTTTATCAGAAATGGGTGTAAAGGTAATTGGTCTTCCTGGTACTATTGATAATGATATTGCTTCAACGGATTTTACAATTGGCTTTTCGACAGCTTTAAATACGGCATGCGATGCAATTGATAAATTACGTGATACTTCATCATCTCATCAAAGATGTTCAATTATTGAGGTAATGGGAAGAGAATGTGGAGATTTAGCACTTTATTCAGGAATATGCTGTGGTGCTGAATATATAGTTACTAGTCAAACAGGGCTAGATAAAGAAAAACTTTTAAATGATTTAAAAACAAATCGTTTACAAGGAAGAAGACATGCAATTGTTGTTATTTCTGAGCATATGACTGATGTTTATCAGTTTGCAAAGGAAATTGAAGAATATACTGGATATGAATGTAGAGCTACAGTCTTAGGCTATATTCAAAGAGGTGGTACACCTACTCCAGAGGACCGCTTACTTGCTTCAAGATTAGGCGGATATGCAATTGATTTATTACATGAGGGCACTTATGGTGTTGCTTGTGGAATAAAAAATAATAAGTTAGTTTCTACACCTTTAGCCGATGCGTTAAAGATGAAAACAAAGAGAAACGAATCTTTAGAAGAATTAGTACAAAATTTAAAATAATTTAAGGAGTTTAAAAATGAAAAAAACTAAAGTAGTTTGTACAATTGGTCCTGCTTCAGAGCAAAAGGATTGCCTTGAAAAGTTAATTGGAACTGCAGGAATGAATGTAATGCGTATGAATTTCTCTCATGGTGATTATGAAGAGCAAGGATTCCGTATTAAGAATGTTAAGGAATTAAATGCAGAGCATGGTTGGAATACAGGTCTTGCTCTTGATACAAAGGGTCCTGAAATTAGAACAGGTCTTTTAAAGGAAGATTATGCTGGCGTAATGGTTAAGGCTGGCGACAAGGTAGTTTTAACTATGGATTATTCATTTGTTGGTGGAAAGCAAGATGATGGCTCTGTAAAGGTAGCTATTTCTTATGCTGGCTTATACGATGATATTTCTGTTGGTGGAAAAATTTTATTTGAGGATGGATTATTCCAATTAGTTGTTAAGGAAAAAGGTCCTAATCGTGAATTAATTTGTGAATCATTATCAAATAGAAAATTAAAACCAAAGAGAAATTGTAATGTTCCAGGTGTAATTTTAAATATGCCTTATATTTCACCAAAGGATAAGGCTGATATTGAATTCGCTTGCGATCAAGATTTAGACTTCATTTTTGCATCATTTGTTCGTCGTGCAGATGATTTAAAGCAAATTCGTGATATTTTAGCTGCAAAGGGAAATACTCATATTAAGGTTATTTCTAAGATTGAAAACCAAGAGGGTGTTTCTAATATGCCTGAAATCGTTGAATTATCTGATGGTGTAATGGTTGCTCGTGGTGATTTAGGTGTTGACGTTGATGCATGGGATTTACCAGAAATTCAAAAGGAAATGATTTATCTTGCTCAATCTCAAGGTAAGATTGTTATCACTGCAACTCAAATGTTAGATTCAATGCAACAAAATCCACGTCCTACACGTGCTGAGGTTTCAGATGTTCATAATGCTGTACTTGATGGTACAGGTGCTACAATGCTTTCTGGAGAATCTGCTCAAGGAGATTATCCATTTGAAGCTGTTTCATATATGTCTAAGATTGATGAGAAAGCTGAAGATTCATTAGATCATGAATTAATGATTAATAATGTTTTAAATGGTAACAAAGAATTAGGCTCTGATGATGCTGTTGGTTTAGCTGCTGCTACTTTAGCAATGAATTTTGATATTGATGCAATCGTTGCTGAGGGTGATGTTGATTTAGCTTTAGCTATCAGTGAATATCGTCCTGCTGCTGATGTATTCTATGCTTGTGCTTGTAGCAAGTGTGCTCGTACATTATCAGTTGTATGGGGTGTTCAACCAGTTGTTGGTAAATATGAGGATGCTCTAAAGGCTGCTAAGGAAGCTTTAGGTCTTGAAGCTGGTGCTCATATCTTAAAGGTTAACGCTAATGGCGTAACTTTAGTTGATGTTGAGTAATTATAAAATTTAAATATTAGATGACTATTAGGATATTAATTCTAATGGTCATTTTTTATTTTTTGAATAAAAAAAAGGCTTTCAAGCCTTTAAATTAAGAAATTTTAGAAAAAATTTCATTTACTTTCTTTAAAGCTGTAATACATTCGTCTAGTTCAGAAGAAGATAGAAGTGAAAATTTATTTTCTACATTAGCTATTAATTCTTTTTTTATGGAATTTAAAAGCTCTAAACCAGCATCAGTAATTTCACTTTGAAGCATACGATGATTTTCTTTATTAATTTTTCTTGTAATTAAGCCTTTTGCTTCTAATGAATTGCTAAGTCTTGAAAGCTGCTGAGGTGATATTCCATGTTTAGAGGAAATCTCGCGCATTGAAGATGGGCATTTGTCTAATGAAGCAATATAAAAATATTCCTGCTTTGAAATGTTATATTTAGTGAATACATAATTACATTCATTTAAAAATTGAAATTGTCTTGGCATAAGCTTTGCTGATTCATTCAATAATTCCTTTGTTTTTTGTTCGTTCATTTAAATCACCATTTTAATTATACTAAATATTTTTTTAAAATCAATATATATTTAATAAAAGTTAATATTTAACATATGTTAAATATGTTGACATTAGCAAAAAATAAGTTTATAATACTTATTGCATATAATAAAGATATGTAATATTTGTTAAAAGGATGATACTAATGTTAAAATTATTAAAGAATTTTCGCTGGTATTATTGGCTTTTTTGTATTTTAATAATTGGCTTTGTTTATTTGCAGGTTGCTGCTGATTTAAAGATGCCTGATTATCTTACAAAAATTTTAAATAATGCTGGATTAATTTCAAAAATGCGTGAATATGGAGTCCCTGTTCCATCAGAGCTACTTGCAGATACTAAAAGAGAAATATATAATAGTGGCTTAAAAATGCTACTTTGTAGTGGGATTTCTGTTGTTTCTACTATAATTGTTAGCTTTTTAGCTGCTAAGATTGCCGCTGGATTTTCTCATGATTTAAGAGATAAGGTTTATAATAAGGTTCAAAATTTTTCATTAAACGAAATTGATTCTTTTTCAACATCAAGCTTGATAACTAGATCAACAAATGATATTACTCAAATCCAAATGGTAATTGTAATGGTTTTACGTATTGCGGTTTCAGCTCCTATTATGGCTATAAAGGGTATAATTCAAGCTACTAAGCAAGCTTCATCATCAAATCTTAATTCTATAGTTATTATATCAGTTATTGCTCTAGTATTGCTTGTATTTATAATTTTTATTTTTGTAATGCCTAAATTTAAGCAAATTCAAGGTTTAACTGATAAATTAAATCTTGTTACAAGAGAAAATTTAACTGGTATAAGAGTTGTAAGAGCTAATAACGCACAAGGTTACGAAGAAGAAAAATTTTCTAAGGTTAATAATGATGTTACAAAAATGAATGTTTTCGTAAATAGAATGATGTCTTTATTAAATCCGGGAATGATGATTATTATGAATGGTACATCATTATGTATTTTATGGGTAGGTGCCTACGCAATAAATAATAATGTATTGAATATTGGCGATGTTTTTGGCTTCCAACAATACGCGATGATTATTTGTATGGCATTTATGCAGCTTATAATGATATTTGTTATGGTTCCTCGTGGAATGGTATCAGCTAAAAGAATTAATGAGGTTTTGGATTCAAAGAATTTAATTGCTGAACCAGAGTATTCAACAATGCCTTTGGAAAAGGGGTCAATTGAATTTAAAAATGTTAGCTTTATGTATCCTGGCTCAAATGAACCTGTTTTGTCAAATATTAGTTTTAAAATAGAGGATGGAGAAACCTTGGCTATTATTGGTTCAACAGGCTCAGGAAAAAGTACGATTTTAAATTTAATTAATCGTTTTTATGATGCAACAAGTGGAAGTGTTCTTGTTGATGGTGTCGATGTAAAGGAATATAAAGAGAAGGATTTAGAAGCAAAGCTTGGACTAGTACCACAAAAATCTAATTTATTTAGAGGAACAATTAAATCTAATTTAGAATATGGTAAGGAAAATCCAACCGCTGAAGAAATAACAGATGCCTTAACTATTGCTCAAGCATATGATTTTGTTTCAAATCTTGATTTGAAGGAAAATGCAATAGTAGCCCAGGGTGGTACAAATTTCTCTGGTGGTCAAAAGCAAAGATTATGTATTGCACGAGCAATAATTAAAAAGCCAGAAATTTTCTTGTTTGATGATTCATTTAGTGCTCTTGATTTGAAAACTGATCAAGAATTAAGACTTGCTTTAAAGAATATGCCAAATCGTGCAACTAACGTAATTGTTGCCCAAAGAATTGGAACAATCATTAATGCTGATAAGATCGTTGTTTTAGATAAGGGCGAGGTTGTTGGTATTGGTACGCATAAGGAATTGCTTGAAAGCTGCAGTGTTTATCAGGAAATTGCTTATTCGCAATTGTCGAAGGAGGAATTAGAAAATGCATAGTAGAAATATGAATAATGCCCCTAAGGCAAAAAATATGAAGCAAAGCTTTAAAAATTTAATTCCTTATATTAAACCACATTTCCCAATTGTTATTATTGCAATTTTACTTAGTATTTTTGCATCTGTTTGCTCAATTATGGGACCAAAAATTTTAGGTGAAATTACTAAAGAATGCTACCAAGCGCAAATTAATTTTGATAAAATTACAAAAATTGGAATTTCTTTAATATTTATATATTGTGGTTCAGCTCTTACAAGCTATACATGTGGATTCTTAATGACTGGTGTGACTCAAAAAATATGTAATAAGATGCGTGAGGCTATATCTATAAAAATTAATAAGATTCCGCTACGCTATTTTGATAATACCTCATATGGTGATGTATTAAGTAGAGTAACAAATGATGTTGATACAGTTGGTCAAAATTTAAATCAAAGTGCTACACAAATGATTTCTTCAATTACTACATTTGTGGGTGTATTCATTATGATGCTAACCTTATCACCAATGATGACTTTAATACCTTTAGTATCTATTCCTTTATCTATGATATTTATGATGCTAATAGTTAAATTCAGTCAAAAATTCTTTAGAAATCAACAAAAATCATTAGGTAAGATTAATGGCCAAATTGAAGAGGATTATTCTGGTCTTGTTATAATTAAAGCTTTTAATCATCAAGATGCAAGTAAAAAGGAATTTACATCTTTAAATGATGATTTAGAGACTAGTGCTTGGAAAAGTCAATTCTTTAGTGGCTTAATGATGCCTATTATGATGTTTATAGGTAATTTATCCTATGTTGCAATTTGTATTCTTGGTGGTATTAAAATTGTAAATGGTGATTTTGGGTTAGAATATATTCAAATGTTCATTCAATATACAAGAATGTTTAATCAGCCTCTTCAACAAATTGGTCAGATAACTAATGTTTTACAATCATGTGCTGCAGCAAGTGAAAGGGTATTTGCTTTTTTGGCTGAAGAAGAATTAGAGGTTGAAAATCCAACTAAGATAATTAACAAGAATGATGTCATTGGTAATGTTTCATTTGAAAATGTTAATTTTGGCTATTATCCTAATAAGCAAATCATTTTTAATTTTAATTGTGAAGTAAAGTCTGGTCAAAAAATTGCAATTGTTGGTCCCACAGGTGCTGGTAAGACAACAATTGTAAACCTTTTAATGAGGTTTTATGAGGTTAATAGTGGTCACATTTTAATTGATGGTATATCAACTAAAGAGTTATCAAGAGAAAATGTAGATTCATTATTTGGTATGGTTTTACAGGATACTTGGCTATTTGAAGGAACTATTCGTGATAATTTAAAATTTGGTAACAAGGATGCAACAGATGAAGAAATTATGGAGGCTTTAAAGGAAGCACATATGGATCATTTTGTTAATTCATTACCTGGAGGCTTAGATCACATTTTAGATGAAAATGCTAACGTTTCTGCAGGCCAAAAGCAGCTTTTAACCATCGCCAGAGCAATGATTGAGAATGCTCCAATGCTAATTTTAGATGAAGCAACATCAAGTGTTGATACAAGAACCGAAATTCTTATTCAAAAGGCAATGGATAAGCTAATGGAAGGAAGAACAAGCTTCGTTATTGCTCATAGACTTTCAACAATTAAAAATGCGGATAAGATTTTAGTTATGAAAAATGGAAACATAATTGAACAAGGAAATCATGATGAACTAATGGCTCAAAATGGTTTTTACAAGGATTTATATAATTCGCAATTTAATGAAGATTAAAGCCACGTTGTTGGCTTTTTTTCTTGTTTATAGTATAATATCTATGGTGATATGATGGATAATCAAATAATTGTTGTTGAGGGTATACATGACCAAATGCGAATTTTAAGCTTATTTCCTAATTCTCATGTTGTTATAACCCATGGTAGAGAAATAAGTAAGGATACTATTAATATGCTAAAGACATTAAGTCAAAATAATGAAATAATTTTATTTTTAGATCCTGATGGTCCAGGCGAAAAAATAAGAAATATAATAACAAATGAAATTCCTACTGCTAAGCAAGCATTTATACCAAAGAAGCTATGTATATCTGCTAATAAAAAAAAGGTTGGTGTCGAGCATGCTAGCGATAACGATATAATTGAAGCTATAAGGAAGGTTTATACTCCTAAAAGTGTTAGTGCAAATATAACTATAAATGATTTGTATGAGCTTGGTTTAATTGGCAAGGAGAATTCATTAATTATTCGTAATAAAATATCAGAAGAATTAAACATCGGTGCTCCTAATGCTAAAACCTTTTTAAAACGAATTAATCTTTTTGGCATTACTCTAGATAAATTAAAAGAATTAACGAATAAATATACCAAATAGGCTATAAGCCTATTTTTTTCTTAAAAAAAAGAAGGCCTAAGCCTTCAATTATTAAGCAACTAAGGTTATTTTATCCTTGAAATATTCTTTGTAAGAATATTCAATAAGATATTTCTTATCTGTTGCTTTACCATTTTTAGTTTGAGTATAGGTTAGAAGAACATAAGCCTTTGGGGTAACCTTCATTCCAAAGAAGAATGATTTAATAGGATATGTTTTATCAATACCAGTCACTAAAAGTGATGCTTTAGTGAATGAAGTAGGGTCATCTTTACCTTCTTCATGATTTGTTGAGCTCCACCATTTATCGCTATCCTTTAGGGTAGTGCTACTTGATACATTAGATGTATAGCCAACCCAATCAGCTGCCATCATCATTTTTAAATTAACGTTTGTAATTTTTCCAACGCCATCTTTTTTATCATAAGCAGTAGCTTGAAATTTTACCTGCTTTGTACTTGATGAAAAATATTCAGTACAATAAAAATCAAATGTAAAATCAGTAATATCCTTAGCCTTTACAGCTTTATATTTAGTATCAGTAAATTCATCCTTAAAGGGTTTAACCTTATTATTTGAATATTCAACACCAAACCAAATAAAAAATAACACGATTATAGTTAATAAAATTGTTGATATATATATTAGGTTTCTTGGAATTTTTATTTTTTCTTTATTTTTCATGTTAACTTTACTCATTGTAAAAAACCTCAACTTTCTATAATATTTTATCTTAAAATGTCTGAAAATTCAATATATAAAGATGATAATAATAAAATAATACCAAAATAAAGACTTTGTCAATTGACTATTAGCTTTTTTTTTAGTATAATCAAAATATCGAATAGATTTTTAAGGGATAAGTATTCGATTATTAATTATTTAAACAATGGAGGAAACTATGTTAGCGATGCTTGGTGCGACGGTTATTTTAAGCATAGTTATCGCTCTTTGTACTTTAGTTATTGGTAGTTTAGTAGGTTATTTTGTCAGAATTAAAATTCACGAGAAATCTTTAGGTCAAACTAAGGCTTCTTCTGAAAAATTAATTGAAGATGCAAAAAATGAGGCTCAAAAGCTTTTAGATGAAGCAGCAGCTCAAGCGGAAAAAACTAAAAAAGAATCTGTTTCTGAAAGAAATTTACTAAAGCAAGAGGCTGAACGTGATATTAAAGAAAGAAAAAGTGTTGTAGTAGAATTAGAGAACAAGTTAAATCAACGTGAGGATTCCCTAGATCGAAGAAGTGCTAATCTTGATAGACGTGAGGACTCTCTTAGTGTTAAGGAAAGCAAATTAGACGAAAAGAAAACTGAATTAGAACAACTAAATATCAAAGTCGATGAGGTATTAAAACAACAAGAGGCTAAATTATGTGAAATTGCCAATCTTTCTAAAGAAGACGCAAGAAAGATTATTATGACAAAGGTGCGCGAGGATATGAGTAGTGAAATTGCTACTTATATTAAAGACGAGGAGGAAAAGGCAAAGGCTGAGGTTAAGGCTAAGAGTAAGAATATATTAGCTTTAGCTATTCAAAAATATGCCAGTGAAACTGTCAGTGAGACAACTGTAAGTACAGTTTCACTTCCAGTTGATGAGATGAAGGGTAGAATAATTGGCCGTGAAGGTAGAAATATTCGAACACTTGAATCTTTGACAGGTGTAGACTTAATTATTGATGATACTCCTGAGGCCGTAGTTTTATCAGGGTTTGATCCTGTTAGACGTGAAATAGCTAAGAAATCTTTAGAGATTCTTGTTAGTGATGGAAGAATTCACCCTGCAAGAATTGAAGAGGTTGTTGAGCGTTGTCGTAGCGAAGTTGAAATGGATATTCGTGAGAAGGGTGAAGAGGCTGTCTTTAAAACAGGTATTGGTAAAATCCATCCTGATTTAGTAAGACTAATTGGTCGTCTTTATTACCGAACAAGCTTTGGTCAAAATGTATTAAGTCATAGTATTGAAACAGCTATGATTGCTGGAAAGCTTGCAGCGGAAATTGGTGAAAATGAGATTTTAGCAAGAAGAGCTGGATTACTTCATGATATCGGTAAGGCTGTTGACCATGAGGTTGAAGGTAGCCATGTTGAAATTGGTGTTGAGCTTGCTAATAAGTATCATGAACCAAAAGAGGTTATTGATGCAATTGCTTCTCATCATGAGGATGTAGCACCTAAAACTATTATTGCTGTTCTTGTTGCCGCAGCTGATGCTTTAAGCTCAGCAAGACCTGGTGCTAGAAGCGATAGCTTAGAAAATTATGTTAAGCGTCTTGAGGCACTTGAGGAAATTTCTAATAATGTTAAGGGTGTTCAATCATCATTTGCTGTTCAAGCTGGACGTGAGGTTCGTGTAATTGTCAATCCAGATCAAATTGATGATTTAGAGGTTATCAATGTTGCTCGTCAAATTAAGGAGCAAATTGAAGAAAAGCTATCTTATCCAGGAACTATTAAGGTTACAGTTATAAGAGAGATGCGTGCTGTTGATGTGGCTAAATAAAGATATTCAATTTGAATATCTTTTTTTTCTAAAGAGGAGGAAATTATGCGTATTTTATTTTTAGGAGATATTTATGGCGAAAAAGCTATTGATGTTTTAGCTAGGGAATTGCCAAAAATTAAAAATGACTATAAAATTAATATTGTTTTAGCAAATGCCGAAAATGCTTATCGTGGAAGAGGATTGTCCAAAGAAAATTATGATAAGCTAATGAGAATGCAAATTAGTATGCTAACGCTTGGAAATCATGCTTTTTCTAATTCAAAGATTAAGGATTTTATTAATGATGCCAATATTGTAAGACCAGCTAATTTTACAACTAATTATGGTGTTGGCTATAAAGAATTAAAATATAATGATAAGAAGCTTATTATTGTTAATATGCTTGGCAGAATTTTTAATGATATGGCCCTAGATTGTCCTTTTAAAACAATGGATAATATTTTAAAAAATACTAGTGCTGATTATTATATTGTTGATTTTCATGGGGAAGCAACTAGTGAAAAATTAGCATTTGCTTTTAATTATAGTGAAAAGCTAGCAGCTGTTGTTGGTACACATACCCATGTTCAAACTGCTGATGAAAGATTAATTAATAATATGCTCTATATATCTGATGTTGGTATGTGTGGACCAAGAGATGGAATAATTGGTTCATCAAGAGAGCAAATTATTGAACGCTTTAAAACAGGTATTTATACGCCAGCCTCAGTTATGGATGGAATAACGCAAATCAATGCTGTGGTTTTAGATTTAAATAATATTAAAAATAAAATTGAAAGAATTCATTTGGAGTTTTAACATATTTGCCCTTTTAAGTCATATAATTATGCTAGGAGGATAATTATATGGAAATTTTAAAAGTATCATCAAAATCAAAGCCGTCAAGTGTTGCGGGAGCATTAGCAAATGCCTTTAGAAATCAAAATGTTGTGGAAATTCAAGCGGTAGGTGCTGGTGCTTTAAATCAGGCAGTTAAAGCCATTGCAATTGGTAGAGGGTATGTAGCTCCAACAGGAAAGGATTTAATAGCAATTCCTGCTTTTTCGGATATTTTGATTGACGGTAATCTTAAAACAGCTATTAAACTAATTGTTAAAGCAATTTAATAAAATGAATGAAATGGTATCGTTGGTACCATTTTTCTTTTAAACTCTTTCTTTATTTAAAAAAATGTTGTATAATATCAAAAGGTGATAAATTAATGAAAAATATTAAATTAGCAATGCCAAATTTTAAAGAGGCAAGAATGCGTTTAAAAGAGGTTCCTACCATCGAATATGAGATGAAGGATGAATATAAAAAATTAGGTATTGGCAAAACCTATCATGTTTTTACTTATGGCTGTCAAGGTAATGAGGCTGATAGTGAGGTCATAAGCGGTATTTTAGAGCAAATGGGTTATAAGCGTGGCGATGATCCTTATACCTGTGATGTGGTTTTATTAAATACCTGTGCTATAAGAGAAAATGCTGAAAATAGAATTTGGGGCGTTTTAGGTAATTTAAAAGGTGCTAAGCGTGAAAATCCTGATATGCTAATTGGTATTTGTGGCTGTATGCCTCAAGAGGAGAACGCTACAAAAAGATTACTTGAAACCTATAGCTTTGTTGATTTAATTTTTGGTACACATAATATAAATTCACTTCCTAAGCTTATTTATCAGGCTTATTTATCTAAAGCGAAGGTTGTTGAGGTTATTTCTGGTGAGGGTAGTATTTTAGAGCATGCACCTAAAATTAGAGAATCTCATCATAAGGCTTGGGTAAACATTATGTATGGCTGTGATGAGTTTTGTACTTATTGTATTGTTCCTTATACTAGAGGCAAGGAGCGTTCTCGTTCTAAAGATGAAATTATTTCTGAGGTTAAGGAATTAGTTCTAAATGGTTATAAAGAGGTTACTCTTTTAGGTCAAAATGTTAATGCTTATGGTAAGGATTTAGGTTCTGACTATACTTTTGGTGATTTATTGTATGATTTAGATAATACTGGAATTGATAGAATTAGATATACAACATCACATCCTCGTGATTTAGATATGAAAACAATAATGGCTATGGCTGAATGTAAGAGTGTAATGCCTCAGCTTCATTTACCAGTTCAATCTGGCGATAACGAGATTTTAAAGAAAATGAATCGTAAATATACATACGAGGAATATATGCAAAAAATAGAAGCTCTAAAAAAGGCAGTACCAGGAATTTCTATTACCACAGATATAATCGTTGGCTTCCCAAATGAAACCGAAGAGCAATTTCAAAATACTTTAAAGCTTGTTAGAAATGTTGGATATGAAGGTGCATTTACCTTTATTTATTCTAAACGTGAGGGTACTCCAGCAGCAAAAATGGAGGATAGCATCTCTGATGAAGAAAAAAGAGATCGTCTTCATCGTTTAAATGAGCTTGTTAATGCTGGCTACTTAAAGGGTAATCAAAGATTTTTAAATAAAGAAGTTTTTGTTTTAGTTGATGGTGAAAGTAAGAATGGTGAAGGTATGATGTGTGGCTATTCTGAGCATTTAAAGCTAACTCATTTTAAATCAAATGATTTATCATTAATTGGTAAAATTGTAAAGGTAAGAGTTACAGAGGCTAAAACTTGGTTCTTAATTGGTGAACTTTGTGAGTGATCCTAAAAGAGATTTAATCGAAGCATTTACTAATGAGGAAGAGGTTAAAAGAATTCACGAACTTGAAAAAATAATTGATAATGATGAAGACTTAAATATGCGCTTTGAGGATATTAAAAAGCTTCAAAGAAAAATGGTTTTGGCTAAATCAAAGGGAGAATTAAAGGCTTATAAGGAGTATAAAGAACTTTATAATGACAAGCTTTCTAGCTTTAAGGATTTACCAAGTGTGAGTGAATATTTTGATTTGTTAGAAGAGGTTGATTTAGTTTTAGTAAATGTTTCAAAAACTATTGAAGAGGAAATTAATAAAAAAATATTATAGAGATAGGCTTATTAGGGCTTATCTTTTTTTACATTAAGGTACTCTAAATTAGATGGGTTGCCCAATACTCGGAAACTCTAAAATTAAAGGGTTGCGAGCTATAAATAAGTTGG
>CAKQDS010000032.1 GCA_934229535.1 uncultured Anaeroplasmataceae bacterium | reverse complement strand
CTTTCTATATATATTATATCACAATATAAATAAAAAGTATAGAAAATAACTATACATTTTTAATAAAATTACATATAATTAGTTAACTGCTAAATACCATGTCATATTTCTATACTTGACATAGATTCAGACTTTTTCAACAAACTATAATAGTCTTTTTGTTAAATTTAGTATTGTAATTTCCATTTATCTAGATATATATTTCATTTTATCATCGAGTTTTCTAAAGTGCACTTTATTTTTATCGCCTATAGTTTATCACAATATTTAAAAATAATCAATAATATGCATTTGAAACATTTTATATTTTCGGCATAAAATAACAATCCCTTTCTATACAATAAAGACAAACACGCTAATGAAAATAATATAATCTAGATTCAATATGATTGCCATTTTTTTATAATTGAGCCCAAAATATTCATCTTTTCTTTTTATTCAACAAAGTATTTATTATATTAAAGTAATTGGACATAACCAACAATTTCTATTATATGGAATTAATTCGTTTGACATACATAAAATAATTCCAGGCATAATTTCTAATTTGAATTTGTTTAAAACATCAAAATTTTTATCCGGATTTGAAGGGGCTTTATTTTTCTTTATTTCAATAGGATAAATCTTATCTCCTTCAATCATTAACAAATCAATTTCTTTTTGATCAATATCACGATAATAATATAAATTAGGCTCTTTACCATGGTTATAATAACTTTTCAATATTTCTGAAACTACGTATGTTTCAAAAATTGCGCCAGCCTGTGCCCCATTCATTAGCGTTTCAGGCGTTGGCCAGGAAGTCAAATATGATGCTAATCCTGTATCAAGAAAGTAGCATTTAGGAATTTTCACTAGTCTTTTACTAACAACATTGCTATATGGTCTTAGAATATAAATTATTCCTGAACGCTCTAAAATACTAACCCATTGCTTAATTGTAGGAGCCGAAACTCCAACAATCTTAGCAATATTATCATATTTCAATTCTTGTGCAGTATTGGCGGCCATAAATGTAACAAAGTTTCTAAATTCTTCAAGTTTACCGACTTGTTCTAACGACGAAACGTCTCTTTCTATATATGTGTTCATATAGTTTGAATAATATATATCCCTATCAATATCTTCAGTTGAAATGATTTTGGGCATACCACCATTAAATATGTTTGTGTATACTTCTTTTTGGGTCAAACTATTGCATTTTTTATTTTTAAGTTCTTCAATATATGGATGAAAACAATCATTTAATTTTCCATGTATTTCATTAAAAGAAAGAGGCAATAAATTTAACACAGCAACTCTACCTGCTAAAGTTTCCGAGATGTTTTTCATCATGAGAAACTTTTGTGAACCAGATAACCAAAACATTCCATTAGAATCATCCATAATATACGTTTTTTCATCAACAATTTTTTTAATTTCCACAAGTATTTCCGGTACTCTTTGAAATTCATCTATAATTAACTTTGTTCCATATGTTTCAAAAAATAATTCCGGATCATTTTTAGCCAAAGTTCGAACTTTAGCATCATCAAAGGTAACATATCCTCTATCTTTTTCAGCAATATGTCTAAGCATAGTAGATTTCCCTGTTTGCCTTTGTCCACAAACCATAATTACGGGAAATTGTTTTGTTAATTTTAGTATTGTACTTTCCATTTGTCTAGTTATATATTTCATTTTATCACCGAGTTTTCTAAAGCGCACTTTATTTTTATCAACTATAGTTTATCACAATATTATAAATAGTCAATAATATACCTTTGAAATAGTTTATATTAACAAAAACTGTTAACTTTTTTTATATACAAAAATAAGAGTAAGCTTTAATCCTTTGACTTAGATTTAGTCAAATTTGCTTACTCCTATTTTTATTATATTTACAATTTTAGATTATCATAGCAAATCATACAATTTATAGCCACTCTGTTGATCTATCAGTTATATTACCTTCAGTATCATAAGTAATTGTTTCTATATATTTTGCAACATCATTTTCATAATGAGTAATAACCGCTTTTGTTTTAATACCATTATCATCATATGTATAAACACAAACCTTTTTCTCACCAGTAAATTCACAAGCTTTTGTATATGTTAATATCGTTTCTTCGGAAATATTACCCTTTTCATATTTATATGATCTATATTCATAAGAATTATACGTTTGAGTGCTACCATTAATGTATCTTTGTTTATAAATAATACCATCAATTTCCTCATAACAAATATTATTTTTTAAATCATACCCATAGTGAGTTGAGGTTATTCTATTTTCACCTTCATATGAATAATTATATACTTCAGTTATAAAGAATTCGTTATTTAAATATCTTACATTTGTTTCCTTGACAACACGTCCATTTTCATATGTATAATTAATTGTAGATTTTTCAATATCACCATCATCCCGATGGCTTTCACGCTCCCAAGTCATTACATCACCATTTTCATAAATGTAAATCATAGAATAATATAGTTTAGAATCTTTATATACATAATATTCTCTTCTAGTTTTCTCTTCCTTCACATACTTATTAATTTCAGTACTTTCTAACGTTCCATCTGTATTATAAGTAGTTGTGGTTTCAGTTGTTTCATCACCATTTTTACTTCTAATATAAGTATTTAATAAAACCTTATCTAAATTATAAGTATTTCTAGTTAAAGTATTTTTCTCTTCATCATAAATATCTTCGATAATTGATGAATTAAAAATTTCCTTAGAATAATATATTATAGAATTAATTTCCTTATATGTAAGATTATCATCCTTATCATATTTAAAAGATGATGTATAATTAACCTCATTTTTATCATTATATTTAGTTTCATAAATACCTTTTCCTGTATATTGATTAGCTGAATCATAATAAGCAGTTTCCTTCTTAATCTCTAGGCCATTATCATTGTAGGTATATTCAGTTACTCCCTTTACATCAACAACTCCATTTAGATAAGTCACGTTAACTTCTTGATATTTTTGATTAGAATCATTATAATATTCAGTTCTTGAATTAATTAATGTATTATCAGCCGAATAATAATCAGTTTTAGTTTCAACCTTCTTGAAATCGTCATTTAAAATACTTTCACTTCGTCTAGTACCATCCTGATCTGTATAATAGCTAGCTATTTCAATTTCCTCATCATGATATCTAACAATTTTGTAGCCCTGTTGTAATTCGTAATTATTAACCTCTTCTAAATAATAATTAATATGCTTACTATTTTCTTTTAATTCTGTCAAACATTCATAAGTTTTTACGTCATTAGCATCATAAGAAATTCTTGATGAGCTAATTAATATATTATCATCACTATAATTTGCAATATATTCTTCTTTTCCAAGATAAAAACCATTTTCATATTTTAGTTTCAAAGAATAAATTTCAACATCATTTATTTCTTTCGAAACTAAAATTCCATCTTTGTTATATTCTTCAGTTGTTACTTTTTTAATTTCATTATTAGAATCATATTCAAAGCTTCGAACATTTTTCAATAGAACTTCTTCTTTTTCTCCTAAATAATTCCAAGTTTCTTTAATCTTTTGATTTTGATTATCATATTTATATTCCATCAAAACTTTAACTATATCTAAGTCTTCCTTACCACCAGCTGGATACCACTCTTTTATAATATTACCATTAAGATCGTATTCATATGTAGTATCACCAACTGTTTCGAATTGCTTCTTTTTTAAAATTATTATTTCCAAAGATGATGCAGGTTGCTCTCCTTCACTATCCCAAAATATTTGATTACAAATCTCACATTTATAATATTCATAACTACCATCAGCTTCAAAGCTGGCTGGTACTGCATCATAATGAACTAATGAATGCTTTCCAAAAGATCCAACATATCTTTTTTCAATTGCTCCACATTCACTGCATCTATAAATATCATATCCCCTTTCAATACATGTAGCATTATGATGTGAGTCGAGTACATTTTTATGAATATGGATTTCACTTGTACCTGTTGTGCTGCTACTTGTTGTACTATTGCTTGTTGTGCTACTACCTACTATATTACTATTAATATTTTCCACACCACAGCTTTGAAGCAACAGCAAAGCAAACAAGCTAAAAATTAATAACTTCTTTTTCATTTTTTATACCTCATTTTCTAATTCGATTCTTTCTAAGCTAGAATAATATAATTTAATATTTGCACCACTATACTGATAGTTAAAATATTCATCTGTGATGTCTAGAGTCTGATAAATATTAGTATCACCATAAACATTCACTACAGCCACCTTATCATTATATAAGAAATATGCATAATTATTTTTTATGTATAAGCTGTAGCTATTTTTGGTTAATGCCTCCATAAATTCCACATCATAAATATCCAATATTTTTTTAGCCTTAATATGCAAAATATAATAATTATAAATAATGTAATCTTTTGTTACTAAATCAGGATTTATTATTTCTATATTAGAAAATTTAAATGATTTTATAGATATATTACCATCTACATCATCTTCATCATAAAAATAATCCATTATTTTGATGACTGCATATAAATCATTTTTTAATTTATATACATAACGAGGGCTTTTTATATCCTCTGTAAATATAAGGCTAGCATCCTCTAATGTATAGTCTTCTTCATTTAATACATTTGTAGGACAAATTAATATATAGCCATCCTTTATTTCAAAAAGAAATTTTTTCCCTTTATAATTAAATGATATTGAATTTTCTCCTACATTTAAATTTTCAACATTTAAAAATCTAGTTTCGTAATCATTTTTCATAATAATATTATTTTCATCAAATTGAAATAAAACAGTATCACCAGACGGAAGAATTTAAAATTCTTTTGTACTAAGCTCTAAAGAATATACATAAGCATCATCATAATTATAAGATACAAAAGCTACTCCATCCTTAATTGCAACATAATAAGTAGTAGTAACTTCCTCATTATTTGTTGAAAATAGCTTTTCACCATCTTTATAAGTTCCTTCAAAAATACTACCTTTATTAGCAAAAAAATAAATTTTATCGCCAATAACATAAATTTTTTGATTAAAAAGGTCGAATTTTGCATTAACAATATCATGTTTTTCATAATCTAAGCATAATAAATCATATTGTTCCTTTGAAATATTATTAAATGATTCAAAATCAAAATAACATTTCAGATCAGCATACTCATAGCTAATTAAATTTGGATTAATATCTGAGATTGTATAAGGATGAACACCGCCCCATTTATCTAAAAGTTTCTTTTCTTCCTTTAACATTATGAAATAATCATCCATAACTTTACAATCTTCAAAATGATAAACTACTTTGAAATTCTTTTCAGGCAAATTAAAATATTCATCCTTATAATGAAAATCCTCAAATGAGATTTCTTCATCATTAAAATAATATTTAGGCTTTTCATTAATTTCTGGCAACAACATTTTAGATTCATTTGTTAAAGAATAAATATTAGTGTAAGTCCAGGTCTCATTATTTAAAACAAAATCAACCTCTAAATTACATTCGACTGCTACTTGACTCCATATTGCATATAATGTACAATCATTAACAACTAAAAGTTGTCCAATTCCATTTGTAGCATCCTTAGTTATTGACCAGCCCTTAAATTCATACCCAGGTCTTGAAAGAGTAACTAAATCAATCTTTTCACCTTTTAAATACCTTTCAGAATTCATTGTTAAATCATAACCTGTAACATAACTTACTGTACAATATTCAGGCTCATTAGGAGAACTACCTCCTATACTATCACTTGCTTCACCACAAGATGTAAATAATATTAATATGAAAAAGAACACAATAAACAAAAATCTTTTTTTCATATTTTTACCTCCTTTCGACCTTAATTATAATTTTTACCCTAAAAAAAATAAAGCAACGCTTGTCAACTAAGCTGTTGCTATTTAAGTTCTATGTGAATTTTCTCAGAAGTAATCTCTGTTTTATTAAAAAAGCAATAATTCAAATCAGAACTTGTAATAATATTCTTTGTCCTCTTAGTCCCATTTACCAAAATCAATTCAACAATTGCCAATGAAGCATTAACTTCAATTACATCATTACTTGATGTAAATGATTCAGTTGAAGTTAAATTCAATCCATCATAACAATATATATTAATTTTTTTAACCCCATAAGTTGATATCAAATTAACCTTGTTATCTCCAATTTCTACGCTAACATCATTTGCATTATAAAGCTGATCTATTAAATAGCTTTCATACTTATTTGTTTTTTCACTATAAGCCACCTTATATAAAAAGTAGATATTGTAAGCATTTAAAAATATATCTATATTAGAAGGCTTTATATTATTACATTCATAAATATTAGATTTAATGACTCCATCTTTTTCAAAATAAAAGCTATAATTTTCAAAAAATATTGATAAATCTCCATTATATTCTAAATTTATATTTGTATCCTTACAAATATAAAAACCCTCATCATAAGAAATTGGTTGAATATTAGGAACTGAATTATCATTTGTATTACGATTTTTACTAATGCTTAATGCAATCACTAAAACAACAATAGCACTAGTAATTAAAGATGCGCATGATATTAATAAAATCTTAAATTTTCTAGACTCAAATATATTTTTCTTCTTTACACTTTTAGATTCAACACCAAGAAGCTCATCAACAGAAATATTGAATAGCTCCGCAAGCTTTTCAATATCCTCCTGACTAGGAACACTTTTATTTTGTTCCCACTTACTAATATTTTGGCGTGTATAATGAAAATAGTTACCTAAATATTCTTGAGTATAATTATTTTTAATACGATATTCTTTTATTCTTTCACCTAAAGTCATTATCATTCACCTATTAATGTAATATTTTTAAAATTAAATCAACTAAACAAGAAATCACATTATTAAAATATCTAAAGACAAATAAATGTTAAATTATAATGTTAAGTATAAAAAGCTATTGATATTAACAAAATCCACAGTTATTAATTTATATCCAATTTTAAATCATTAATCACCTTGTTATTTCTATAAAAAACACTAGCGAAGTAAAAAAGAGTGAAAATACCATGAAAATATGGAATAATCACTCTTCGTAGCAATACCCTCCTTTAGAGTTTTGGCTTATATTATTTCGTTTTATTGACTTAATTTCTTTCAATTAGCATCTATCAATATTTTGAATAACATGCTTTTTAAATGATTAAATCTTTTTCTTTATCTCTTCAACTAATTTATACATTGTTGTTGCAGGAATCATCTCTGATGGTAATAAACTTCCAGTTTTAAAATGTTCCTTTATTTTCTTATCAGCTATATAAATCGCTTTTGTTTCATTGCCATTTTCGTATAATTTAGCGTATAATTTATCATCAGCTTTGTGATATTCTTGGCCAACATTCTTTTTATATTCATTACTAAAAGTATTACAGCAAGATACCGAATCCTGGCAATTTGGTATTTTACCAAAATACGCATTAAACCATACTTCAATACAAGGATTAGACCATGCAACCTTTACACCCTCATTTTCAGCTTCTTCTATAATTTTATCAAATTTAGTATTTTTATCTTTATCAAAAACAATCCATGGTTCAGCATATTGTGGTAATTCAGATAAAAATTCTTTAGCTTCTTTAATCATAGTTCTATTTTTAGTCTCTACAACCTTAATAATAGGCTTATCTCCAACTAACCCTTTAATAGAATCTCTTAGTCCATTAAAGTATACTCTTTCAGTTCCTTCAGTATCAGTTACAATAAGATAATATCCCAATTCAGGTTTTCTTCTATTAGTTAATTCGCTTCTTAATTTTCTTTTTCCATTTCTATTTTCAAAGCCCACTAACTATTCCTCCTTAAATAAATCGAAATACTTTAATGTAGGAATAGCACCATACTTTCCTAATAAATAATTTTTCTCATAATTTTCATCTTTTCTTATTTTAGTACCATCTTCATCAACAAAATCAGCTAATGAATATAATTGAGAAATTCCATTATCTTGTTTTTCAGTAAACCAAATTTCATCTCTTCTTAATAAGTTAGCATTTAATTGCCAAGAATCATGTGTTGTAAAGATTAATTGTGCATTATTAGGATTCAATTCTTTATTTAAAAAGGTTTGAATAAATACTCTTACCAATAAAGGATGTAGTTTAGCATTTAATTCATCAATTACTAATACGCCACCAGACTGTAAAATATCACTTATCCATTGATATAATGCAAACATCTTAAGTGTACCAGCTGATTCTTGTTGTAATGGAATTGATTCAAAGTTACTTCCATCTACCATTCTATGAATAGCATCTATTTTTAACTTCTCGTCATCTTTAGTATCACCTTTGATAACCTCAACCTTAAAGTCAACTATTGAATTATCAAATGCTGATAAATAATCTATAACCTTTTTTCTTACATTTTCATCAGTTGCAAAATTTTTAGGAGCTAAGTTAGATAAATAGATATTCTCTATTGGTTTACCAAAATTAGCAAATTCGTTTTTTATGAACCAGTCTCTTATAAACTTGAGTTTTTCAACTTTTAATTTAGATCCTAGAGATACCAATAACGTTTCTTTTTCTAAGGCTATAGCCAAATTATCCTTCACCTTATTAGTAAATCCTGATAAATCCAATTCACCAGTTTTTCTATTCCTATAAAATACTTTATTAGCTTCTTTAGATGTTTTAGCTTTTACATTTAACCATTCTTCTATTACACCCTCTGAATCAATTGTAAATCCATAATTATAAGTTTTTTCTTTTACATCATTTTCATCAATGAAATATATTTCAAAAAAAGATTCAGTATCCTTTGAATTAACATCAAAAATAAATGGTGTTGGCCTTACAAAACCATCTCTATCATTTTTTAGTGCGTCACCACCATAATTCAAAGAAAAAATCACATACTCGTGCATATATCTAAATGCTTCAATAACATTTGATTTACCCGAAGCATTTGCGCCAAATATCGCAGCAACTGGCAATACCTGTTCACCACCAGCACGTACAATATGCTTTTCATATTCACTTATTTTAGTAGCTGTCATATCTAAAGTTGTATCATCTCTAAATGATTTGAAATTTTTAAAATTAAATTGTAATAGCATGTGCATCATCCTTACTTTTCATTTATATTATATTCCAAAAAGCAAAAAAATCAATATCAATATGAGATTTTTTCTCATTTGAGTATATTTTCAGTGAAATATTAGGCAATAAATCTAGTGTAATAATTACATTTAAAAAATCAACAAGATAATTAATATTTTTTATTTCAGTTACAATTTCACTTCTAAAATAAATATTTTTAAAGCATACACCTAAAAGATGCGAAACCATTCCAAAAAGATTTTAATGACTTCATTAAATCAAACTTAGGCGTATCCATTCATAAAAGTTCATCAATAAATATGACTTTGCGCTCTAATGAAGATGTCTTTATGAGATCCTTTAGTTCTTCAAATGCTATAAACCAATTAGTAATTTTTTCGTTAGATTGATACAAAGAATTTTTTAAAGATTACTTAAATGCAAATAATTGCTACTTTAAACTTCCATTTGCGACTCCAGAATGATGGAATAATATTTCATTTTTAAATACTTCATTAATCAAAATATTTTTTCCAATTCTTAGTCTACCATAAATAACTAAAAAATGAGACGTATTATCATTATATATATTTTGTAATAATTCAATTTCTTTTTTTCTTCCAACAATCATTTTAATTATCTCATTATAATTTACTTAAACTTCGTTTTTTCACCACTTTAAGTAAAATATATTAAATTATCAATATTTATTATCATATATCTTATCATTTTCATCAAGTTCACAAATATATTACCAACAGCTTCTATTCTAATATATGTAGCTGATGCATCTATAATAGATGGACCAGTAGCCATAGCTTTTAATAATGGATTTGTATATGTCATTATAAATATTGATAATACAATATAAATACCTAATGTTACTAATAATCCAGTTTTCATTCTATTTGTTAGTTCTTTCTTATCAGATAGAACTTTACCAACAAAATAGAATAAAGGAAGGATGATAGCTTTATTAATTACTTCATAGATTAAATTAATCCATGATAATTGACCAGCAATTGAGTATGACCAATCTCATGGTAAATTACCTAACCAGAATACTCTTAAAGTTGTATAGATGGTTGGAACTATTCCCATTACTATTAATGGGATAAATAGTTTATGATTAATGTTTTTAAATGATGTTATTATTTTATTTAGCATATCCTATTTATAACTCCTTTCTACCATTCTTTTATAATATTCTAATGGATTACTATCTCTTAAATTAACAATATCTCTTAATCTTTCAGTTGCATTATAATCGATAAATTCTAGATATTGATCGTAAGTATATAATTTCCAATCTTGTAGAATAGGAACAAATCTTTGACCTGCGGCATTATGAAATAAATATTTATTATATATTGAATCTTCAATTTGAACTTTTTTGCCATCCGAAAATTCAAAAGTTTCATCATCCCATCCACCAGGAGTTGATTTATATTGATATAATAAATTAGCACCTGAATTAATTATAGTTTTCATAAATGGAATTTGCTCAATTTCATCTACAGTTCTATCACGTTCCACTATCTTTTTATGCTTACCAAGAAAAGCTCTTGATAAATCTTCTTCAAATTCTTCTTTAATATGAACATTAGCATAAAGAATCGAATCTTTTTCAATTTGAGTGAATGATGAAAGCATATATTCTAAAGCTTTTAAATTTCTACTTTCATGAATTAATTTTTCATTGTAGTTATATTTAAAATTAAATATTTTTTGCAATTCCCATTCTTGTGCTTTTTTTGATAATGATTTAATTTCTTTTAATCTTTGAAGTATAAAATCTTTTTTCTCTTTTTCAGTAAAGGCAAATGATATGAATCCTGGCCCTTCTTTTATATAAGAATAATAATTAGTATCAAATTCAAAATACTTACTTATCATATTGAATTCTTCTAATTCATCTTGAGTTAATCTTTCATTTGCCCATCTTGGCATCAAAGAAAAAAATGTCTTTTTAACTAACGTGATATGTTCAAACATTATTCTTACATCTTCAATATTCTTATTATTCATTTCATCTTTAATTTCAAAATTTGAAAGGTCAAAATTTCTTTTCCAATATTGATCTTTTAATTCATTTTTAAGTTTTCCAGCGTATAATTCTGAAAATGTAACACCATATAGTTTTGCAAGTGCATAAAGGTTTTCAGTTTTTATATCATCACCATATTCCCACTTGCTGACTGCAGGTTTGCTTACACCAAGATAATTAGCGATATCTTGTAATGAATAATTAGATTCTTCTCTTAATTGTCTTAATAAAGTACCAGTTTGATAATTACTCACTTTCAACCACCTCCATATCAAAATATTTATTTTTAACTTCTTGTAATGATAGAATATCCAAATCTTTTAATAATTGCTTAGTCTTTTTAAAATCTCTAGACTTTAAATATTCTTCATAATCAATATTAGATTTCCAATACTCAATATAATTTCTAATTGTTTTTTCATCAGTTCCACCAACAATTTCAGTAGATTCATATTGATAATACTTTTCACCCTGTTTCAACATTTCTTCAAGTTTATTAATCTCTTTTAAGCCTTCTTTAATTTTGTTTTCTTTTTCCTTGTACTGATTAAATAAATTTTCTTCATATTCAACTCTTTGTTTATAATCAGCCATCCAATATTTTCTTTCTTTATTAGTATCAATCTTTTCAAGTTTAGCAATTCTAAGCCTTGTTTCATCATCAATCTCTTTATGATTAATAAAATAATCGTAAACATCTTGAAGATCAGAATATGAAGCATCAGTTTCTTTCTTTAATCTCAAAAAACGAGAAAGATTAAAATAATAATTATTCAAAAATCTATTCTTAACTGTATTTTCAACTTTGACAGTTTTCCATTCATTTGATTCAGGATCTTGAACTGCAATTTCAATTGGCTTCAAACATAAATCATATAGTTCTTCAAGCCTATCAATAATCCTTCTATCTTCAACTTTCTTTTGCTTAAAATTCAAGAAGAAATTGTTATATGCTGCACCATGATTAATTAAATATTTCATTTCATCTTTAATTCTTTTATCATGGTCATATTCACCATTTTGTTCTTCAAATCTTTTTAAATGTTCTGAGCCCAATCTATCAGGTTCTCTATCATATCCTTCAATATTTTGAAACATTGCTAGGAACATATCTTTTTGCCAATCATCTAAAGCGTCAAATCTTCTTTTGATATAAACCACACCTGGATATACTTCCTCATTTAAAACTAAATCATCAATGTTTCTCCAATGGCTAAATCTAAAATTATTATCATCAATTTCACTATATAATTTTAGAATTTCCCAATACTTTTCGTCATTAGTCATATTACGAACTTCATTTCTCATATTGTTTATTGAATCAATAAATCTAAGATATGAGTTATTAGCTTTAATCTTACAATAATTTTTATGATAATCAGTTAACGTATAAAAATGTTCAAATAAAAATCTATATTCTTTTTCTTCATTTGTAGTTAATGGTCTATTAATTACAAGCTTAGATAGTTCTCTAAATCTATTATAGATTTCTAAAAGTTGAGTTTGATTCTTAGAAAACATATTGTCATCATTCCCTAATTTTATTGTCCAATAAGGATCAGTGATAAAATATACTTTTTTATAATCTATATCATTGCAATCTTCACCCTCTAAGATTTCATCAATTGTTTTATTATAAACCTTAGATAAAAAATATAACTTTTCAGGTGACGGTAGAGATTTACCAGTTTCCCATTCATTTATACCATTTATTGATACTCCTAATCCTCCAGCTGAAAGTGCATCAGCAAGGTCAGATTGAGTGAATGGTTTCCCATCCACTCTTCTTTTATTCTTTCTTAATTCTTTTAAATAATTACCTATTTTGATTTTATCCATATTAATTTGCTACACCTCGTATTTCACGTTTCATTTCTTTTCTTTTTATAGTTAGGATGTTCTTCACATACTTCAGGATATATTTCTTCTTGCTTTACTGCATTATAGAATTCTTGTTCCTGCTTGCTTGTTGATTTGAAATACATATCCTCAGAATTAAGCCTTAAACCTGTTAGATACTCTTCAAATGTTATTTTTTTAACATTTCTAATTGCATCTTTTTGATCATGCTTAACTCTTGGTTTATCCCTAACTACTTTTGCGGCCTCTTCTCCAGTAAGTGCTTTAACGTAGAACCATTTTAATATATAATAGTTTCTACCAACATGCCCACATTTGGCTTGTACCTTAAAGTATTTAGTATTCAATTTTCCTGATACCTCCTTACACCTAAAATTATATAATTTATTAAATGTAAAGAATATCAAGCACAAGTTAATTGTATGGTTAACTCAATTTTCGCTATTAACTTTTACTTTATTTTATCATATTATACATAAAACTCAAATAGATAAAATACTCATAACATAATAAAAATCCCTCTAGGATTTAATATATCCTAAAGGGATGTTTTGTTATGTTACGTTCTTTAATAATAAGTGTTACTTCTTATCCTTAGAAAGTGTTCTATCAGCTAACAAGGATAACGCGCAAACTGATTCAACCGCTGATGTATTTGGGAACATATCAATTGGTTGAATTGAATTAATGTTATATTTTTGTTTTAAAATTTCTAAGTCCTTGGCAAGTGTAGAAGGATTACAAGAAACATAAATAATTTTCTTAATTTCATAGCTTAATAAGTCATGACAAAGCTCTTCACCAAGTCCAACACGTGGTGGATCTAAAACAACAATATCAAAGTTCTTTTCCTTCATTATATGAGGGATAAGTTCTCTTGCATCACCTTGATAAAAGCTTGCATTATTTATTTTATTAAGCTTGGCATTTTCTCTTGCTCTTAATACACTATCCTTATTATATTCAACACCAATAACCTCTTTAGCATTTTTAGCTAAATATAAACCAATTGTTCCAACACCACAATATGCATCTAAAATAGTTTCCTTGAAAGATAGCTTGGCAGCCTTTTTAATAGTTTCATACATTTTTTCAGTTTGAATAGGATTTAATTGGAAGAACGTAGTTGGTGTTAGATTGTATTTAATATTACCAATTTGCTCAACTATATATTCTTTTCCTGCAATATGATTAGTTTGATCGCCAAAAATCATACCCTTACGAGCTTCATTAAAGTTTTCATAAACACTTACAACGTTTGGAATTTCTAGAAGCTTATTAGCTAATTCTTTAATCTTATTTGTTTTTTCAAGGCAAACAAGGCATACCTGAATTTCATTTGTTTTAAAGGAAATTCTAGTAACTAAATAACGAATAACTCCTCTATGATATTTAACATTATAAAGAGGTATTCCTAATTCATCAATAGCCTCAAGTATTTTCTTATTTGCTTCATTTAATTTATCATTTAAAACTAAACAAGAATCAACCTTCAACCATTCATTTGAATCATCCTGTAGCATTGCAATTGAGGTTTTACCAGAATTTTTAAATAATGATACAGCATTCTTATTACGATAACCAAATGGATTGTCCATTCCTATTGTTTTCTTAATTTCAAAGCTTTTAGTATTGATTGTTGTGTATCTATTTAATGCTTCAATTACAGCATCTCTTTTAAAATCGCACATTTTATTATAATCAATGTGCATAGTTTGACAAGCACCACAATTTTCATAATATGGACATTTAGGCTCAACTCTTTGCGCTGATTTATGCTTAAAATCAAGAATCTTAGCTTTAGCCATTTTAGGCAATACCTCAGTAACCTCTACATCTACTCCCTCACCTGGAATAGCATTTTTTACAAATATGGTCATTTTATTATAAAAGCCAATACCTTCACCATTTATTCCAAGTCTTTTAATATCTAGAATAAATCTATCTCCTACTACCAATTGCGCCATTTTTTTACCTCTTCAACATTAAAGAATTCAAATTTTGATGTATTTCCATTACGTGAATAAATTCCAATTCTACTTCCAACCCATTTACCCTTTGTTGCCACAAATTCAAATTGCTTTAGCATATTATCGTTAAAGCCAAAATAATATTTTTCACCTTCAAAATGTAGGTTAAAAGAAATTTTTTCTTCTAAATATGGTTCTTTATATATAATCTCTTCATTACCATCAAATGATCCTTTGATTATTTTCACCATTTTATTATTCAAAGAAATATAAGCATATTCCATACCCATCACAAACAAACCAACATCACTTCTAACTTCACTTACAAGAGTATTTACATTAAAAGCATAAGAATTAATTTTCATAGATAATGATGCAGCATATAAATGTAATGGTTCATTACTATTATAACCCTTATAATATAATCCCTTATTAACGTAGAACCAATCATTTTTTCTATTTGCAGGTGTTTGCCAGTGCATATTAAGCTTTTCTTTAAAATCATCACTTAATACATTTTTATGATTTAAATAATTTTTATCATTATGATCAACATCTATATTAATTAAATAATCATGACTTAATACAGGTGAGCCACCTAAAAGAGGGTCTTTACACAATCCACAAATAGGCCAATCATTATGCCATTCAACAGGTTCAAGGCAAACAATTCTACCATAAGCATTTTGATCAGTAAAATGAATAAATGCATAATGATCATTATCATCAATATCTAAAAGAGCACCTTGATGTGGTCCATTAATTTTAGAATCATTTTGTAATAAAACAATTTTTGTTTCATATGGGCCATAGACATTTTTACTTCTTAGACATACCTGCCAGCCAGTTTTAACAGATCCAGCAGGAGCCATAATATAATAATAGCCATTATGCTCATTAAATTTTGGTCCCTCAATTGTTGGATTATCATTATGACCATCATAAATTATTGTATATGTATCACTAATTTTTTCTTTTAAATCCACTGATACCTCATATAAACCTAGACAAGAATTAAATCCTATTCTTGATTTAACAAATCCAACTACTAAATAAGCCTTATCACCAATCCAAATAGGACATGGATCCTCAATGCCCTTACCTGGAATTAAGCACCAAAGCTCACTCCATTTACCAAAAGGATCTTTAGTTTTTGAAACATATATTCCCTCATCTGGAAAAGGAATTATTGCATAAAACCAACCATCATGATATCTAATAGCTGGTGCCCAAGCACCACAACCATGAACAACATTATCAAATCGAGAAAATGGAATTTTATCATAAACATAATTAATTACTTGCCAATCAACTAAATTCTTTGAATGAAGAATTGGTACACCTGGAACATAATTAAAGCTTGAAGCAATCATAAAAAAATCATCGCCAACTCTAATTGCATCAGGGTCTGAAAAATCTTGAACAATTATAGGATTATTATACTGCATAATAAAATACTCCTTAGTGAATAATTGAAAATCCTGCTATTCCAAGCATTCCTAAAACAACTAAAATAGCAAATACTAAATATAAAACAACAAACACAGGCTTTTTCTTTAATGTTGTTGCTACAAAGCACCAAGCTGCAACCAAAATTGCAACTATCATTGCATAATGAGAAATTGTATTTAAAATACCTAAATCAAGATGTACATTTCCTCCGCAAAGTCCATTAATAACCTTGTTAATAAAAACATTTACTAACCACTCAGTGCCACAAACCATCATTACAATAAATGATAATAAGCCAGCAATAAACCAATTAAAGCTTCTTTTTGATGAAGACATAATATCCCTCCTAAAATCTAGATAAATTATATCATACATAATTGAAAATGTAAAAGAAATCTGACGAATGAATAAAAAAACCTTTTGTTTTCATTTTCAACAAAAGGTTTCAGTATATTAAAAGAAAAAGATCAGTTTATTATTAAATTTTTATTCGTATTATAATTTGAAAAAGGTCTTGAATTTGATTCTCTAATCCATATCTTCTCCTTTTCAAATTTTATAGAATACAATTTATTCAATAAATTTCCACAATGAATAAATTTCTTTTTAAATTCCTCTAAACCTTGAGTATTAAAAATTTTATGTACGTTATTTATACTAGAAGAAAAAACTAATTCATCTTCAAAATTTTTAATTGATTGAATATGAATAATATTTTTAAAGCCATATTTTTTATTTTTTCTATATTCATTTTTAAAATACTATCATCATTTACATCTGTATCATATACTAAAACAATATGCGTATTATTTTTTAATGACAATAGATACTGTTTTGGTAAAATCTTTTTAATAACATTAAAAACTTCAACCTTACCAGGCAGTAAATAATTACATGGTGGTATTTTTTAAAGAATCAATTAATTTTTTTTCGCATTCACCTTCAACAAAATAGTGAAAAATCTTATTCATCATCTTCTCCAATCTCATAAATTTTATTAACATCCGGAGCAGTAGCCAACATATCATTATCAATTATACTTTTGGCAGATGTATTATTTCGATTTTCAACGAGACTAGCACAATATGACTTTATTACAATTCTTTCATCTAAATTCTCTTTTTTTAAAAAATTGAAAGAATGAAATGGAAACTTAATTTCCAATACATTCAAATTATGTGTTGTAAAGAAAATTTGTTCATCAGGCCCTAATAAAGAAACCATCGTATTAAGTATAGCAATTTCAATGTCAGAATTAACATATGAAAATTGTTCATCAATTAAATAAACTCCATTATTATGTGTTTTAATTGAAAATAAAAGATTAGCAATATTAAATCCATATTTGGTGCCGCTTGATAAATATGGAATCGTTGAAAGTTTATTACCATGCTGTACTATTATTTTTCCGGCACTCTCATGTTCAATAACAAATGCATCATCCGAATCCTTGCTTTGAGAAACATTAATTATCGAAGAATCAAGTGTTTTTAATACCTGATTAACAATAAATAAATATTCATTTTTAGTCTTTTTATCATTTGGATTTATTATTTTTACAATATCAAATCCTGGCTCTGTCGCTGGTAAAGCAGTATGCCAACCAATCTCAAAATTGTGCTTATTTAAGAACTCTAAGTAATCAACATATTCCGTAAATTGATTTAAATCTTTTGCTCTATTCTCGTAAGAGTCACCTTGATTTAGTCTCAATTGAATGCAAGCGATTTTAATTTTACAATTCAAATTATCTATTTTAATTTTTACACGATTCAAAAGATATTTTTTCTCTGATTGCTCAACTAAATTTGTAACAAAATCAACTTCAATATACGATTCTTTATAATTATTATTAACTATTTCATCAATAAAACTTCTTTCTCCTTTAGATAAGAATAACATTATTTTCCAAATGCATGTTAGTAAAGAACTTTTTCCACTTGCATTAGATCCTAAAAAAATGTTTAACTTTTTGTAACGAAACGAATTAAGATTTTCTAAATTTTCATTATTTATTGCAAAATTCTTAACTTTTTTTGGATATGAAAAATTTATTGTAAAGTTACTAAAAGATAATATATTATCTAACTTCAAATTAACTAAAATCACACACATCACTCCTCGTATATATATTATATTATCTCGCACATAAATATTCAAGTTTTTTGAATATTTGAAAAAATTCATTGTTAATTGCAAAAGTAAATTCCGTTCGTATATAATTACATTGTAACCTTAGTATTGGCTAGTAGGAGGTAGCCAATGAAAT
>CAKQDS010000031.1 GCA_934229535.1 uncultured Anaeroplasmataceae bacterium | reverse complement strand
TTTGTGAAAGAACAATTTATAATTATTTTGAAAATGGTTATTTAACAGCTAAAAACATCGATTTAAGACGCAAAGTAGTTTATAAGAAGCGCAATTACATATGGTAAAGAAATACTTGATTTACTTCAAATAAAAAAGATTGATTCTAAAGAAGTAAAACTTCAACCAAACCTTCTTAAATAATCAATCTTAAAAAAATATAGTAGCCAATTCAATGTTTCAAATTTAATAAATCACGGCGGAATTAAGTCTTGCAAAAAAGACTATTCGCTATCATTAGACCTACTTCCTTTTTTTTTGCATTTTTTTGGCACCTTTATTATATATCTAAATTTTATTTATGAAAAGTACTAAATTAAAAATGTAGAACCACAATTCCTATTTTCTCATTTTTTGAGCGGAATTCACTTTTTTCAATTAACTATAGTCCAGTGACAAATATTTCTATACCTATAGCTATTAAAATAATACCACCAATTATTGCAGCTTTATTTTCTAATAATGAGCCAAATTTTTTACCAATATAAACGGAAACAAATGATAAAATGAATGTAGTAATTGAAACACATAACAAAGCAGTAGTTAATTGTATTCTACTATATTCAATCATAATTAAACCAACTGATAGGGCATCAATTGAGGTAGCGATTGCTTGAACTAATAATGTCTTGAAGGTTAATTTTTTTTCATCCTCTGCTTCTTTTTTATTTCTAATACCCTCAATTAGCATTTTTCCACCTATAAAGCCTAGTAAGATTAATGCAATCCATGGAACATATTTAGCAATAATATTTGTAAAAGCACTACCACATAAATAACCTATAAATGGCATTAAAGCTTGAAAGAAGGCATACATAAATGCTACAAGAATAACCTTTTTCACCTTCATTTGTGGTTCATTTAAGCCATTGGTCATTGAAACAGCACTAGCATCCATTGCTAAGCCAACTCCAAGTAATATTGATTGAATAACAAAGCTAATATTCATAAAAACCTCCGAAAAAAAGACCTAGGCAAAAAAATTGCCTAAGTCTCGTTTTTTAATATCTTGCCTGGACTAACCATTATGTAGACAAAATAACTATTACTAGCAAACTACTCCCTTAGTAAAGAGTAATATTAAGTACTTGTCCATTATAACAAATTTATTCTTTTAATGCAACATCTTTTTTAGAGAATACAAATTTGCAAGTGATAATTTTTGATAATAACTAGTTATAAATTCAAAATAACTATTATTATCAAATTCATAATTAAAATCATTATTAAAATTATAATTATACAGTTCTTTAAATACTAAGCCGTTTTTATATTGATGAGTATTTTTTTTATGCTTCAAACATAAAAATCCACCATCAATTATACTAAAATCAATAAGGCTTTTATCACCACAAACTACACATGAATCTAAATTAGGCTTTCCTCCAAAGACATAGGTCATCTTTGTTAAAAATAAAAGATAGACATCTTTAGGATTTTTATTTTTCATCAACCTAAAGGTCTTAATAATAAAATCAAATATTCTACTATCATAAATTTCATCATGAGGCGACTTTAATAAAAATAAAATAGCATAAGCATAAAGGCTTTTATTATAATCTTCCTTAATATAATCAAAATTATCAATAATTTCATATGATTTTAATTTTTTAAAGCCTGATCCATAGCTTGAAAATTTTAAATATGTAAAAGGCATTAAAAAAGCTAATTTACCTTTAGAAAACTCTTTTGCATTATACAAATAAATACTTTCAAAGCCTTCACTAGTAAAAACATTTACAATTTGGTTACTTTCCTTTGAATCAATTGAATTAAAAATAATTCCTTGTATTTCTTCCATTTTATAAATTTTCACTATAGCCTAAATTATTTAAATCCTTAGCGCTATCACGCCAATTCTCTTTCACCTTAATCCATAAATCAAGGTGAACCTTTTGTCCCATTAGATTTCTTATTTCCTTTAAGGCTTGTTCCTTGATAGTTTTTATCATCATTCCATTTTTACCAATTATTATTTTCTTTTGCGAAGCACGATCAACAAAAATTGTTGCAAAAATATCTAAATAATTAGGATTTTCCTCATTAACCTTTGTATAATCAATTATAACAGCTACACTATGAGGAACCTCTTCTTTAGTTAATAATAAAATCTTCTCACGAATTATCTCACCCATTAAAAAATTTTTACTATGGTCTGATACCATTTCCTTAGGATAATACATTGGTCCAGTTGGCAAAATTCTTACAAGCTCATTTATTAATTCATCAATATGAATATTATCCTGGGCGCTTATTGGAAAAATACCAGCAAAATCAAATAAATCCTTATATAATAGAATTGTTTCATCAATATCTGTTTTTTTCTTTAAAATATCAACCTTATTGATTACTAGGTAAACTGGAACATTTACTTTTTTTAATTGTTCTAATATCAGCTCATCACCATGCAAAACCTTTTTAAGTGGTGTTGTCATAAATAAAACAGCATCTACACCAAATGTAGCTCCATAGGCAGCCTCCTGCATACGCTCATCAAGCATATTATTAGGCTTATGAACTCCAGGAGTATCTGTAAATGCGATTTGATATTCATCTGTTGTTTTTATCCCTAAAACATTGTTTCTTGTTGTTTGTGGTTTATATGATGTTATTGCAACCTTTGCACCTACAACTTGATTTACAAATGTTGACTTACCAACATTTGCTCTACCAATTACACAAACAAAGCCAGATTTAAAATTATTATTCTCCATCATGTTCAATCTCCACGAATGCATAGGGCATAAGCTCAACTAATGAGGTTTTTAAATAATCTCTATTCAAATTAGCTAGATAAATTTCAATATTTTTTGGTAATAATTCAACCATTACCTGTCTACAAGCTCCACAAGGTGAAATAGGATTTTTGGTAGAGCCAATAACACACATTGCTACTGCATCTTCCTTTTTATAACCATTTAGTACCATTTGAAACATTGCATTGCGTTCAGCACACATTGATAGTCCATAACTAGAATTTTCAATATTTGCACCATGAATATAACTACCATCACGCATTAAAATAGCAGCCCCAACCTTAAATTTTGAATAAGGTGAATAAGATAATTCTCTAGCTTTTAATGCTTCATCAATTAACTTTTCTATCATTATTTATTTCCTCTATCTAAATTTGCCATTTTAAGTATTTCATCCTGTTTAGCAAACATAACCTCTTCATCTTCCTTGGTCATATGATCAAAGCCACATAGATGAAGATAGCCATGTACAGCTAAAAATCCAACCTCTCTTGCAACACTATGTCCATATTCCTTTGCCTGATCAAAGGCTCTTTGTAGACAAATAAATACATCGCCAAGCTCATTGTCACATAAATCAATCTCATCAGGACTATCACATAATGCAAAGCTTATAACATCCGTAATCTTATCTATATTACGATATTCTTTATTTATTTTTTTAATTTCGTCTTCATCAACAAAAATTATATTGAACATATTTTTGCTAGCTATATTATTAAAAATTTCTTTAATTAGCTTTTCATATTCACGAACCTTTAATTTTGAATGATTAAAAAAATTTACCTTCATACTATTCCTCGACATCCTTTGTAAGCTTTCTTTCAATATTAGTTAATTGTATTGCTTCCTTAGCTAAAAGCCTTTCCATATAAGAGCAGCTATCAATCATCATTTTAACAATTTTCTCAAGTGGTGAATTTGCTTGGTAGTCAGCAGCACATACATAATTAATTCTTTCATCTAATAAAAGCGGTAGTACCTTTTCTCTTTGCTTAGTTTGATAAAGCGCAATTGCATTACCACCATTTTGTTTAACAAGCTTCATACATGGAATATCAGTCATTCCATCACCAATATAAATCATATTACGGAATAAAACATGTCTATTTTGATCAGTTGTTGCACTATTAACCTTAAAATCATCACGATGATCTAATGCACCCTTAGAAATTCTAAATAAAAATTGAGTTTTATTAGTAAAATTAATAGCAAGTGAAGGCCAAATTGCTTCCTTAGTATTTTCATCATATAGATATTCGCAGCCAAAAATTGCCTTGAATTCTTTAGCAATACTTGTTCCTCTTATAATATCTGTTAAACCAGATGAAATAATATAATGCTCTATTTCTACATTTAGACTTTTACCATATTCATTAATTCTTGAAAACCAAGTATCTACGCCCTTAAAAAGCTCAACTGTTTTTCCAATGTTTTCAAGATATTCTCTAGTTAAAAGAAATCCCTTCTCCTTAGCCTTTACGCACATCATATACATATAAGCTAAAATTTTTTCCATATTATGCTTGGCACCAAATTCCTCAGTCATGCTCCAAAACTCATTAGGGCTAATACCTAAATCATTAATAAATCCATAGTCCTGCATATTTTTAGGGGAAAGCGTCGAATCAAAATCATACATAATCGCAATTACTGGCTTAGCCATAGAATCACCTCGTATATATATTTTACATTATTCTTGTGATTTTTTCAAGTTTTAGAAAAAAATGAAGCCAAAATTAGGCTTCATCATAGCATTCCAAAATTTTACTAACAAGAGGATGACGAACAACATCCATTCTTGTAAATTTGATAATAGAAATTTCTTTTATTCGCTTTAAAATATGACATGCCTCAACAAGACCAGATTCCTTGCCCTTTGGAAGGTCAATTTGACTAATATCTCCTGTAATAACCATTTTCGAATTAAAGCCCATTCTTGTTAAAAACATCTTCATTTGCATCTTAGTTGTATTTTGAGCTTCATCTAAAATTACATAGGCATTATCTAAGGTTCTACCACGCATATAAGCAAGAGGAGCTATCTCGATAATTTGTCTTGCAATTAAATCATTTGTTTGCTCAAAGCCAAGCATATCATATAAAGCATCATATAATGGACGCAAATAAGGATCAATCTTCTCTTTCAAATCGCCTGGTAAAAAACCAAGTGATTCACCAGCCTCTACTGCTGGTCTAGTTAAAATGATTCGTTTTATATCTCCCTTTTTTAATAAAGAAACAGCGTGACATACTGTTAAGTAGGTTTTTCCAGTTCCTGCTGCGCCAATAGAAAACACCATATCTGAATTATTTAAGGCTTTGATGTATTCAAATTGCTTAATTGTTTTAGGATAAATTGGCTTATTATTATAGGTATAGCATAAAGCCTTACGATTATTCCAAAGCTCAATAAATTCTTCTTCTAAATTATTTAAAACCACTTCAATTGCATAGCTTATATCTCGTGATGTTAAATTAACTTCCTTTTTGGCAAGAATAATTAATAAATCAAATAATCTTGATAATATCTGACTAAGCTCTACATCACTTGTATTAGTTATAATATAATCCTTACTAATATCAAGAGAAACATTGAATTTAGCCTCGATAATCTTTAAATTTGTATTACAATGACCGGCAATTATTTTAGCAATATTGGCATCTATAGGGTTTGTTTTAAGTATCAAAATCATCAATCCTTTATTCTGTTTTTAAAAATGAGGTTATTGATTCATACTTTTTAGCTAATATTTGAATATAATATTTATCATCATCTTCACTAAATCCTACAACCTTTAAATCAACAATTTTTTCGTCTGTTAATTTTTTATTTGCTTCAAAATTAGCAAAGATTGTACTTTTAGCATATTCAATAGCTTCATCTTTATCATATGCTTTCATTATATCATATTTTTCATATTCTTCAATTTCTTTTACCTTTATAACATCAAACAAATTAAAAACAGTCTTTGATTTTGAATCGTATTTTGTAAATAAATTCTTATAATTAAACTTATAATCTAAAGAAAATAAATCTAATTCATAATATTTTTCTCTTTTACCAGTTAATGTTTCATTTTTGCTTTGCTTTTTAATTTCCATTTGATAATTCTCATAGGTGTAGCCTAATATTTTAGCCTTAGCAGCAACTGCCTCATTAGAGCTTGAGGAAATAAAGCCACTAACAAGAACATCCCCCTTCTTAACATATTGATTAACATGAATATTTCCACTGCCATTATAAATAACATATGAATCAACTATTGCATCCTTGCTAGCAATAATATTTCCTGGTGTATCTATAACCTCTTTTGGATAATTATCATCATATTCATAAATATTAACACTTATTTTACTGGCTTTTTTGCTTACATTAATCCAAGGATACATAGGATATTCTTCTCTTAATTCCTTAGAAAAGGCATCATAATTTATATTTATAAAATCAAAACAAAATAATCGCTTTGAATTATTATAAATTCTTTTTGTTATTTCTTCATTTAAAGGTGTTTCAATATTATAATTAATAACACTAAAACGAAAGCTATTTACATAAATGATTCCTAAAAATATAAAAAGTGAAACAACACTCGAAATTAAATGTCCTTTCTTAATCTTCTTTTCTTTTCCTATAACCTCTATTTCATAACGACTTCTTTTTAAAGAATCCAAGGTTTTAGCATCAGTTTCAAATAACACATATGAATCATTACTAATTATATTATTAGCCTTAAGCTCAATACTTGAATTGTAAAAATCCTGCTTCTTCATTTTAATCTTAATTTTCATATTTTCTTATCTCCATTTTTTTAATTGTTCCTTTAATCCATAAAACATATCCATCAATTTTAATAATTTTTAAATCATTACCCTCAACAATTATTTCTAAAGTTTTTATCATTTCCTTATCTAAATATATTACTTTTTTATAATTTTCAATTTCTAGAATTTGTCCATCATATGTAAATTTCATTAGCTCACCACTAAATTTATATGATAATGATGGTGAAAAATATTCCCTAGATTAATAATTATCTAACAAATAAAAAAAATTAGTAATATGCTATGCATACTACTAATTTCTTTTTGTAAGCCAAGATGGTAATGCCTTTTTAGGCTTAGCATCTAACTTATTTTGTTTTTCTTCTTTAGCTTTTTGTTTTTCCTGCTTACGCATTTCTTTAGGAGATAATGTAGGCTCAGTCTTTGCAACTGTTTCCTCTAAAGTAGCATCATTCTCACTAATAGGCTTGTCAGAAATCATTTTAAATATTTCCTTAGAGAAATCATCAATTCCTCTTTCCTTAGCTTTTAATTCATAGCCTGTAGCTATAACTGTAACAATTATTTCATCACCTAAATCATTATTAATGGCTGTACCAAAAATGACGTTTAGATTACCCTCACAATTATTTCTAATTTCTGCTAAAGCATTTGATGTTTCAGTTAAAGCTAAATTTTCAGATGCAGTTATATTAACAATAGCATCAGTTGCGCCATCAAGGCTAACCTCTAGCAATGGCGAATGAATTGCTTTTCTTGCAGCCTCAATAGCTCTGTTAGGACCTTTAGCAACACCAATTCCCATTAATGCAGTACCTTTATTTTCCATTACTGTACGCACATCAGCAAAATCGACATTTATTGCCCCTGTAAAAGCAATTATCTCAGCAATTCCTTGCACACCTTGTCTTAAAACATTATCAGCTTCTCTAAAGGCTTGAACCATTGGAGTACCAGGATCAACAATTTCCATTAATCTTTCATTAGGAATAACGATTAATGTATCAACATATGGCTTTAAATTTTCAAGTCCCTTAATAGCATTAGCCATTCTTTCAGGTCCTTCAAATAAAAATGGTTTAGTAACAACTCCAACCGTTAAGCAGCCACATTCTTTAGCAATTCTTGCCACAACAGGTGCTGCACCTGTTCCTGTTCCACCACCCATTCCACAGGTAATAAAAACCATATCAGCATCTGAACAAATTTCTCTTATAGCATCTTCACTTTCAAGGGCAGCGTTTCTACCAACCTCAGGCCTTGCACCAGCTCCAAGTCCTCTTGTAAGCATTCTACCAATTAAAACTCTATAATCAGCCCTTGAAGCCTTTAGGTCCTGAGCATCAGTATTCATTGCAACAAATTCTACGCCCTTTACATCATTTTCTATCATTCTATCAACGGCATTATTTCCACCACCGCCAATACCAATTACACGAATAGTAGGCTTATGTGCTTCTAATTGATCCAATTCATCAAAAATCATTGGTAAAACCTCCCCATAATGTAGAATCAATCTCTTTATATTTTACCTTACTTTTTTGTATTTTTCAATATTAAACATAATTATTCTATTATAGAAATTTCCTCTTCTAGCTTAATACCAAATTTATCCATCGCTTTTTCCTTTGCTATTCTTATAAGTCTATATGCATCCTTAAATTTAGCATCTCCTAAATTTATTATTATATTTGCATGCTTATTAGAAAATGCGGCATCATTAACCTGATATCCTCTTAAATTTAGCTCTGAAATTACTCGCCAAGCCTTTACAAGCTGATTATTTTTAAAGACTGAACCAAGTGACAAATTATTTGGTAGCTTTTTTTTTCTAATTTCTAGGTTTTGATTTATTTTCTCCTTAATATTTGTTCCTGGAATTTTTTTAAACGCTGCACCTATTATAATTCCCTCTATATCTTTAAAAATACTATAACGGTAAGAAAATAAAAGATTATCGTTATAAAATCTTGTTATTTTACCTGCTTTATTTAAAAAATCTACATATAAAATAAAATCACCAATATTTTTTTCAAAGGCACCTGAATTATTAAAAATAGCACCTCCAATGAGTCCCGGAATCCCAGCTAAAAAGCTATAATCAAATCCCTTTTGACTTATATCTAGCACAAAATTTGTTGTCGGATAAAAGGCACTAGTATAAATACAATCACTTAAAATTTGATAATTATATTTCATTTTAGTTAATTTTATAATTTTACCATTGTATTCCTCATTAATTAAAGTATTACTTCCACCGCCAATTAAAGCATATTTAGTCTTATTTTTATTATATTCTAAAAATATGTTTAAAAGTTCTTGATAATTAGTAGGATAAATAACATTAAAATTACCCTTATTTCCAAAAGTTGTTATACTATTCATTTAAAGCTCCCTTAATTAATCTTGAAATTTTATAAGCACTATCATTAATTATTAATGATTCATCATAGCTATTATAAGTATTACTTAGCTTTAAAAGCTTATTAATGCTAAAATCCTCCTCTAAAATATAATTTGCTAAATTATTATCACTTAAATATTTAGCATTTTTAATTTGATGATTCCTTTTAGTTTTTGATGAAGGAATAAATATCGCCTTCTTTTTCATCCCTAAAATTTCACAAATACTTCCCCCACCAGCACGTGATATTACTAGGCTTGAGCTATAAATTAGTGAAGGCAAGTCATCTATATATTTATAATAAGTTATTTTAGGATTATTTATTTCATAATTTTTAGAAACAAAAACAATTTCTTCATTATCTTTTTTAACTACAGCAAGCTTTAAGGCTACCTCTCTCATAAATTTGGAACCAAGAGAGCCACCAAGAATCAATATTCTTTTTTTATTAGTTTTATATTTAAATTTTTCAATCTTTCTTTCTACTGTTGGGTTAAAGGTATAAATATAGTTTTTACGCATTTTTTTGTATTTAAAGGCTAAGCATACATATAAAGCCTTATTCCTAAATAATAAATTAGTAATCCCCATAACAACATTTTCTTCTAATAATATATATTCTTTTTTACGACTTCTACAGGCTAAGAGGGCTGGTATAGAAACAAAGCCACCTGTACTTACAACAAAATCAAAATCAATTTTCTTTATTTTTTTGTATTCCTTTAAATAATCATTGACATTATTTAAATTAATTCCTAAGAAATTAATGTTATTTTTTTTGCATATTTCTTCTTCAATATTGTCCATAAGACCTACATATAATACTTTCTCTTTATCAAAGTATTTAATAATTTCCATTAAAGGATAAACGTGTCCAGCTGTTTTGCCACCAGTAAATATTATCATGTCCCTAATCACCAATCAAAATATATGTGCTAGGAATTGAAATAATTACAAAAAAAAAGCCAAGATTAATTCTTGGCATTCAAACTAAACAAGCATACTAATTATAAGAGTTATATAAGATAAAATAGATACAACAAAAGAAATCATTGCCGCTAAATTCCATTTTTTCAAATGATGAATTACATCTAAATTGTTCTTTCTAACATTTTGGTAATCAAATAAAACATTTAATAAGTATTGCTCAACATCCTCATTACATTTTAAATAGGTTTCAGAATTGATTCTTTGTAATTTTTTATGTAATAGTCCTAGCATAATAAATACAATTGAAACAATCATTGCCAAAAAGACAACGCTAATAAGTGTAATTTGCAAAATATATTTAATCTTATTAGTGTCTAATCTTATTTGCAAATCTAATATATTTAAGGATGCTATTAATAAAAATATATTTAAAACTAAATTAATAGCTAGACCAAATTCATATTTTGTTACATCCTTTGAGGCTTGCTTAATATCACTTTTAGCTAAATCCAAAGCTTCTTTTAGGTTTTCTAGTCGTTCCATAATTATTCTCCTTGAAAATAAACTTACTTGTTTTTTATCATCTAAGATAATTATATCATTTATTATTATTGTTTTAAAGAGATTAATTCGAAAATAAAGATAAAAAGGACATTTTTTTGTCCTTTTTATGATTATTAGTTTTCTTTATTTCTACCTAAATACTTGTCTAATTCCTTTTTCATATTATCAGGCATAGTCTTAGGAATAGGCAAAATCACACTATTTGCCATCTTTGTAGCAAATGCTTCGATAAATTCACAGGTTTTATAATAATTATCCTCATCAAGGAAATCAATTACATCTAGTCTTGAATGAATTCTTGCTCCTCCCATAGGTGAAATTCTAGCGAATGAAATAGCTGGAACACATTTATCAGCAAATGGTGTTGAATCAGATGAATAAACACCTTGCTTAGCTCTAATAGCAAAGCCAATTTCTTTACCTAGGGCATTAACAATTTCAACTCCACTATTTTCAGTTGTACAGCAAGCAATATCATATCCTAAAACAACACCAGTCATATCAACATTAATATTTAGGACATAATCCTTTAATTCTGCTTCATGAGCCTTAACATAGGCCTTTGAACCTAAAAGACCCATTTCTTCGCTTCCGCACCAAATAAATTTAAGAGTACGACTAGGCTTATGATCCATAAAATAATTAAAAAGCTCTAAAATTGTTGTGCTACCAGTACCATTGTCATAAGCACCTGTTGAAAATCTTACAGAATCATAATGCGCTGTAAAGGCAATAACCTCATTTTTCTTATCAGTTCCTTCAATAGTAGCAATAACATTATGACTTTCTGATTGTAGCTCTTGCTCAATAAGAGTTAATCTAACCTTTGTTGGATTTGTTAAAACAAGCTTATGAGCATCCAAAATACGCATTGTTACACCAGGAATTTTACCATTACTATAATGGCGCTCTCTTAATTTTCTTTCCTCTAAATCCGTATTATTAGGATCATCATAAATAGTTCCTGACATACTTACAAAGCCAGCTACCTTTTTTTCAACTAGCTTTTTATATAATTCATAGCCCATTCCTCCATTAATTAGAACAATTTTGCCCTCTACATCTAACAAATTAATGTCAGAGCCATCCTCAATATATTTAAAATCAGCAGTTATTCCTTCCTTAGGCGTACTTCCACTCATTCCATAGCCAGTTACAACATATTCCTTATATTCAGGCTCTAGTACCTCAAATCTAGCAACCTCAATAAGTGGTGTATCTACTAAAAATCCTTCCATAGTAGGAACAATTCCACGCTTCTTTACTTCTTCAATTATTTGGTTAGCACAATTTAATTCTTTTTTTGTACCACCAGTTCTCTCATAACTAATCTTCTTTAAAAATTCAAATGTATTATAGTTCATAATATAACCTCCATACCCCTATTATAGCGCAAATAAAAATTATCGCAAATAATATGCTCTATAAAATTGTAACATCAATTATATCATCAAATTTTATTTTAGATTTATCCTTAAATATTAATATCTGATTAATATCATCAATTTCCTTCAAAAAATCCTCTTTTTCTTCATAATGAAATTCTTCATTATAAAAGACAATTTGACATTTTCTAGTTAAGTTATTTTTTAAATAATTTAAGTTAGCTCTAATTTCTTCTTCCTTGTCAAAAGCTAAATATCTTCTTTTATCACTATGCTTTTGCGCACTATTAATCTTTTCTGCAAAGCCGCTTAAGGCAGCAAATGGTGAAAATTGTGCTGCTCGCGCTGAAATAGGCATTCTTTCATGAGAAATAAATTTATGCTTAATATTAATAATATCATTATTCATGCTTTATGGCCTCCAATTTGACTATTCCTTTCAATAACTGTTGCCCCATCCTCTAAATCAATCCCTCTAATAACCGCATTTTTGCCATATTTTTTCTTTAAGGCATTAATAGTGTGCTGTTTAACTTCTTCCTTTTCGTTTTGTTTATCTAGTTTTTCATGTTCTTCATTGCTAGTAAATAAATCAAGCTGTCTATATTCATTTGGCATACATTCCTTACTTATAACACTAGCACTTATATTTAATCTTCTAATATATAATTTTTTGTCTACTACATTATCGAAGGTATCAACAAAAGCCTTAGAAATTGTTTTACTAAGTGCTGTATATTCACTAAGTCTAATACTTTTATGAATGCCCTTTGGGACATTTCTTCCATATCTATCAACTTCTATTTCACCATCAAAATTCTTAGAAATTATCTCATCTGTCAAATTGCTAACATCATAGCCAATGCTTAAAAATAAATTCTTGGTTACTAGATTTTTTTTAGTTAATTCAAGAGCTAAATCATTTGCCATTTCCTTTAAAACAATCAAGCTTTTATCATAGCCATAATTACAATGTAAAACCTGACCCATTCCAATGCTATTATTTTGCGGACGATATTTCTTAATATCCTCCATTGTTGCAAGCTCAACACCAAAGGCATGGTCTATTAAAAGCTCAGCATTTACACCAAACACACTAAAAAGCTTATCCTCACCATCCAAAGTTAAGGAATATGTGGCAATATCCTTCATTGTATATAAACCCATATTATTAAGCCTTTTAGCATAACCAGCGCCAATTCTCCAAAAATCAGTTAATGGCTTATGCTCCCAAAGAAGCTTCTTATAGCGCATTTCATCTAAAAAAGCAATTTTATCTTTTTTTTCTATATGCTTTGCTACAATATCCATAGCTACCTTAGCTAAATAAAGATTTGTACCAATTCCTGCTGTAGCTGTAATATTAAATACTTCTTTAATATCTTGCATAATTCTTTTAACTATTTCTACTGGACCTACTTTATACATTTTAAAATAATTAGAATAGTCGATGAATACCTCATCAATTGAATATACTAAAATATCCTCAGGAGCAAAATATTTTAAATATATTTTGTAAATATAAGTACTTATTTCTAAATATTTAGCCATTTGTGGAGTTGCAATCACAAAATCAATAGCTAACTTATTATTAGCATTAAGTTCATCTAAATAGATTGATTTTCCAACTAGGGGCTGATATTTATTATTTTTAAGACGCTCATAATTTAATTTGTTAATGATTTGCTTAACCTCAAAAAGCCTTGCCCTACTTGGAACCCCAAATTTTTTTATTGCGGGGCTAGCTGCAAGACAAATCGTTTTGTCAGTTCTACTTTCATCTGCAACAACTAAATTAGAATTTAGAGGATCAAGCTTGCGATAAACGCATTCAACGGAAGCGTAAAATGATTTTAAATCAATGCAAATATAAATTTTCGCCATCATTTTCCTCCTTACGTCTAAATTATAGCATTTATTTTGACATCATTTATGTCAATTAAAGAAAAAGAGTAGAATTTCTACTCCTTAACATACAACTGAAAAATAATTATTTTCATCTTCGTTTATAAATTTAAAATCCTTAGCGCCATAAGCCTTTAACGAGTAAGCAAAGCCTTGATTATTCTCATCACCAACAAGAGACTGCATAACAATTTTTGCAATTAATAAATTAAAATCATCAGAACTACCAAAATTAAATAACAAATTAAGAATATTCATTAATTCCTTTGTTTCAGAATCATTTAAATTATTAAGCTTAAATTCAACAGGAGCTAATTCATAAGCAAAGCTATTAGCAGTTTTCGTAACACTAAATGTAGATGAAACATATAAATCATCAGGTATATATTTCTTTAAATACTTTAATAAGCTAGGTAAGTTACTCTTTATATCTTTAATATCAAGCTTAAAGACAATATTTATATTTGCATTACCATTATTAACATTAGAAATTTCTATTTGTTTAATTTCAATAGGAATATCCTTAGAAGCAATTGTTATCTTACCATCTGCTTCCTCTTTAATAGTTTCATCAGCTAGACAAGCAATCTCACGATCAGTAAGCTTAATAATGGTTTTCATTTTTGAATTGAGCTTAGATAAGTCAAGCTTCAAGCCATCGGCCTTAGTATAGCTTAGGGTATCATTAAATGATAAATTAATCTTATCCTTAATATTTACTTTATCCTCACTTGTATAAGCATTAGGACAAAGTTTTTCTTCATCTACCTTTGTATTAAGCTTCTTTAACTCAGCAGGAGTATTGAATAAATCAATATCATAGGTTTTACGAACATAAACATATGATCCCACTGCTGCTACACCTAAAATTGCAACTAACGTAATAATAAAAATCAACAATCTTTTAATCAACTTCATATTCTAACACCTCACAACTATATTTTACCATTTTTTTAAATTTATAATACTATTTTTTTGTAAATCCAATAATTTTTTACAATAATTTAAGATTTCTTCAAAATCTTTTGTATTTGAAATCATTTTCTCATTTAAAAAGGTATTATAAAACGATAAAACATGATCATCCTTGTCGTTATCATGCATTCTAATTAAGTTAGGATTAATATCACCAAGAATTTCACATTCCACAAGCGCAAGCCTTGGTAAAACCTCCATTAAAGCTTTATCCGGATACCAACGTCTACCAAGATAAGCTTTTTTCTTAGAAATAAATTTAGATTTTTTAAAAACTAAACCATATTGATTACAAATATAAGTATCGGGAGCTGTAAAATAAAGATTTTCATAGTCCTTTGCCTCAATTAAGCAATTATAAAACACCGCATCAGCACTACCAAAAATAAAATCAACATCACCAGTTATATAAGAATCAATAATTAAATTGTTTGTACCATAATCTAAATATAAGGTATCTTGATTAGAAATAAATTTACAATTTAAAAGAATAATATTGTTTGCTTCACTTTTAAAGGCAACAGCCTGATTTTTAGCACTTATATTTCTAATATGGGAATTTATAAAGCTAATGCCTTTTGCCATAAAATTATCAGCATTTCTTGTTAAAAGAAATGAAGCACTACCTGTAGTTCCAACCATTTTAGCATTTCTTATATCACTATGACATAGATCATAAGAAATGCTGGTATTATCACCAATAAGGGTTATATTTTTTGTATCAATAATAATTTTTTCATTATAGATATAATTTTTCTTAAGATATACAATATCAAATGGCTTTAATAGCTTAATAATTTCCTTTAAAGGCTTATCTAATTTATTTAAGTCGTAAATCATATTAAGCCTTTAATGAAGTCCATTTATTATTCATATATTTCTTCATATCAGAATTAAATCTGAAAATTTCGTCCTTACTATGAACAGGTACACTATATATTTCCTTGTAATCACTAAATTCTCCATCTTCACTTACTAATTCTTTGAAGGCACTATTAACACTTGAGCTATAGCCGACATATTCACTATTAGCTATTGCATTTTCTTTGCGGCACATAAAAGAAATAAATTTATAAGCAAGTTCTTTATTTTTAGCATTCTTAGGAATTACCATTCCATCGGCAAAAATATTTGTACCAAAATTTTCCTCCTCGTTATCGCTACTTGGAAGATAAAAGCCTAGCTCATAATTCTTTTCCTTAGCAAGTCTAATTGTATAAATTGCATCTCCTGAATACATTAATGCAAGATCAATGTTATTATTCTTCTCAGGAACCTCACTTAATAGCTCATCAGTTTTAAATGATGGATTAACCTTACTCTTCATATCTGTAAGCCAGTTATAGGCCAAATCTACCTCTGCTGTACTTGTTGTATTCATCGAATAGCCTAAAGCCTTTAATGGAACCATAAAGCCATCACGAGATGAATCATAATAAGCAACTCTATTACGATATTTTTCATTCTTAAAAATATTCCAGCCCTCTTTCTTTAAATCCTCAAGGCTTACATTCTCCTTGTTATAGCAAATTCCTACACTACCAAAGAAATATGGTACAGAATATTTCAAAAAATCAAAGCCATTCTCACCAGAATTTAAATTGGTAAGCATCGTTTTTAGAGGTGTTGAAATATCATCCTTAGTGAAGCCTTCAACCTTTGTCCAATCAATTTCTTCAATCTTATCGTTCAAGGCTAATTGCTCAATGGCATACTCACTTGGAATAACAATATCATAGCTTTCTGTTTCCATTGAAGTAATTGCTGCCTCATTTGAATCAAAATAAGGAGTCTTTACCTTACAATTATATTCACGCTCAAATTTTTTAATTAAATTGACACCATCAATATTAGAATTATCAATATATTCACCCCAGTTATATAAAACTAGAGTTTCCTTATTAGTACATCCATATAATGAAGCACCAAGTAAAAGTCCCATTGGAACAATAAATAATTTTCTTTTCATTTAATTTTCTTCCTTCTTTTTAGATTCTTTAATTTTATCAAATACAATTTTCAAAACAATAAATAAAATAATTATTGTTGATAAAGCGTTAAATGTTGGATTTGTTTTCTTTAGCTGCGAATAGATAAGCGTTGAAATATTTTGATCTGTTCCTCCTGTAAAATAGGATATAACAAAATCATCAAAGCTCATGGTAAAGCTAATCGCTGCTGCAGCAAAAACAGTTGATTTAATTTGCGGAATAATTGCTTTTCTAATTGCTTCCTTAGGCTTAGCACCAAGGTCCATTGCTGCTTCAATTAAATTTTCATCTAAAGCTTTAATTTTTGGATAAATATTTACAATTGCATAAGGTGTACAAAATGATATGTGAGCAAGTAGCATTGTAAAATATCCTCTACTTATTCTAAAGGAAACAAATAGCAATAATAAGCCAAGTGCTGTTACAATATCAGGGTTTGTAATCGGTAAATTATTAACCTGTAAAATCAATTTGCGCCAATTCTTTTTTGTTTTACATAAAGCTATTGAAGCAAATGTTGCAATAATAACAGAAATAACTGTTGAGCATACTGCAATCAAAATCGTCCAAAATACAACCTTAATAATAGCCGAATTAGTAAATAGCTCATTATACCAAGCAAAGCTAAAGCCATACCAGGTTGTAAGACTTCTTTCTTTGTTAAAGCTAAAAATGACCATTGAAACTATTGGAGCATAATAAATAATGAAGAATAAAATCATTAATATCTTTGAATAAAGCTTTGATTTAGATTTTTTCATTATTCGTCACCCCCAGCCTTTTTAGTTGCTTTGTTTGTCAGCCATAATATCAATAAGATTATTACAAGCAAAATCATTGATATCGCACTACCATTTCCCCAAGCTGAATTAGTAATAAATTCAGTTTCAATAATGTTACCAATTAAAACAAATTTGCCATCACCCATATACTTGCTAATAACAATTGTTGTAGCGGCTGATAAAAAAACAATTGTTACTCCCGATAATACACCAGGAATTGATAAAGGCATAATAACTCTTCTGAAGGTTTGACCCTTTGAGGCTCCTAAATCGGTTGAGGCCTCAATCAGCTTTTCATCAAGCTTAGATAATGTTGTATATATTGGTAACACCATATATGGTAAATAATTATAAACCATACCAAATACAACTGCGAAATAGCTTCCTAAAATCTTATCGTTTTCTCCTAAAATATGTATTTTTCTTAGGATTATCAAAAGTGGTCCTTCAAATATTTGCTTTACAGCCATAGTACGAAGAAGCATATTTACCCACATTGGCGCTGTTACAAGTAAAATTAATGTTGCCTGAGTCTTGGGACTTCTTCTAGCAATAAAATAACTAATTGGATAAGCAAAAATAACACAAAATATTGTTGAAACAACCGCGAGCAAAATACTTTTTAATAAAGCTCTTGTCGCACTTTGATTATTAAAGAAGGCAATATAGTTTTTAAAGGTAATCGTATAAATTGGTAATTCTGATTCTTGATCAATTATTGAATAAAAGAAAATTAGAATCATTGGAATTAAAATTAAAACTAACAATAAAATAATATAAGGAGTTAAAATCGTTTTTTCATAGGTCCATTTAAATTTTTTCTTATTTTTTAAAATTCCAGTTTCCATTTTACCACTCCATTGTTTCCATAACATGAATATCATCTGGAGTCCAGGTAAGACCTACAATATCATCGACATTATGATAATCCGTAGTATGAATTAGGAAGGTTCTATTTGCTGTTACAACCTCTATTTCATAATGAACACCCTTAAAAATAACCGAATCAACTCGGCCATTAATAAAGCCCTTATCACTTTCTACAATATCAATGTCCTCTGGTCTAATAACAATATCTACATCCTCATTAAGCTTAAAGCCCTTATCAACACAGATAAAATCAATATTATCAAAATTACATAAATAATCAGTCTTCATAACTCCTCTAATAATATTACTTTCACCAATAAAGGAAGCAACAAAACGGTTACTAGGCTCATTATAAACATCAATAGGTGTTCCAACCTGTTGAATTTCACCTTCATTCATAACGACAATTTTATCACTCATCGTCAAAGCTTCCTCTTGGTCATGCGTTACAAATATAAAGGTAATTCCTAGCTTTCTTTGAATTTCCTTAAGCTCATATTGCATTTCCTGACGTAATTTTAAATCAAGAGCACTAAGAGGCTCATCAAGTAATAAAACCTTAGGCTCATTAACAAGAGCACGAGCAATGGCAACTCTTTGCATTTGACCACCAGATAGCTTATCAATTGATCTTTTTTCATAGCCCTCAAGACCAACAATCTTAAGCATTTTTAAAACCTTTTCTTTGATTACATCTTCGCTATAAACATTAGTTTTTTCTTCTTTATTTTTTTTGAATCTATTAAAAAAATTATTCTTGTTTTCATTATTTCTTTTAATTCTTAAGCCAAAGGCTACATTTTCAAAAACATTTAAATGAGGAAATAGGGCATATCTTTGAAAAACTGTATTTGTAGCTCTTTTATAGGCAGGAATTGCAAGCAAATCCGCTCCATCAAATGAAATGCTTCCACTTGTTGGTTCTTCAAATCCACCAATAATTCTTAAGGTTGTAGTCTTACCACAGCCAGATGGTCCTAAAAATGTAACAAATTCATTTTCATAAATATCTAGGCTAATCCCCTTTAAGACGATATTACCATTAAATTCCTTAGTTAAATCCTTAATTTCAATTAGCTTCTTTTTTTCCATTTTGCTCTCCTCCTTAAAACTCTGGTGGACAGGAAACCCAAATAATCTTAGCTTCCTCTTCACCTATATTTTCAATATAATGCTTTTTATTAGTTTCAAAATAAAAAGACTCACCACACTTACATTTATATGCTTCATCACCATAATGAATTAAAATTTCTCCATTTATAACGTAGCCAAATTCTTCACCATTATGAGGCATATCTAAAATTGTTTTACTTCCCTTTTTTATTAAAACAATAATTGGCTCCATTTGATTAATCTGAGCTGATGGTACTAGCCATAGCTGGCGATAATTACCAAAATCCTTTTCAAAATAATCATCCTTAGTGAAAATTATTTGTTTTTTTTGATCCGAGGCAAAAAAATCACTTATTTTAATTCCTAAAACCTCTAATATTAGATTAAGTGTTTCAATTGAAGGTGAGGTTTTATCATTTTCTAGCTGCGAAATAAAACCTTTAGATAATTCACATCTATTAGCTAGCTCTTGTTGAGTTAAACCTAAAAATATTCTTCTTTGTTGAATTTTTTTACCAATTTCCATCTCTTCACCTGTTTCTTAATACTAAACTTTATGTTTGAAATCTCTAAACATATTAATTATATCAAAAAAAATTCCATAATCAATATTTTATTAAATAAAATCTAAAAAAAAACTCAGTCAACTTGACTAAGC
>CAKQDS010000030.1 GCA_934229535.1 uncultured Anaeroplasmataceae bacterium | reverse complement strand
ATAACTATGCAAATTAAAAAGGCTGTAAAACCTAGAAATTGATACTTTTTCAAAACCTAGGTTTTTTCACAGCCCCTAATTATTTTTAAATTACTTAATGCAATAAATTGACTTCTTACCAGCAAATACTGATACACCAGCATAAGCTCCACGACCATTTAAATCGTCTTCAATACGCATTAATTGGTTATATTTAGCAATACGGTCAGTACGGCTTGCTGAACCAGTCTTAATTTGACCAGCATTTGTACCAACAACGATATCAGCAATTGTTGTATCCTCAGTTTCACCAGAACGATGGCTTACAATTGCAGTATAGCCAGCACGCTTAGCCATTTCAATTGCCTCGAAAGTCTCAGTTAAAGTACCAATTTGGTTAACCTTAATAAGAATTGCATTAGCAACACCAAGCTCAATACCCTTAGCTAAACGCTTAGTATTTGTAACGAATAAATCATCACCAACTAGTTGAATCTTCTTTCCAAGCTTATCAGTTAAATACTTCCAGCCTTCCCAGTCATCTTCAGCAAGACCATCCTCAATAGTTAAAATTGGGAACTTCTCACATAGAGGAACATAATATTCATCTACCATTTGCTCAGCTGTAAATTGACCCTTATCAGCCTTTAATGTATAAAGCTTAGTCTCAGTATCATAGAACTCAGAAGCAGCAACATCGATTCCTAGGCAAATATCCTTACCTGGAACATAACCTGCAGCCTTAATAGCCTCAACAACACGCTCAAATGCTTCAGTATTTGAACCAAGCTTTGGAGCATATCCACCTTCATCACCAACGCTAGTTGCATAGCCAGCCTTCTTAAGAATAGTCTTTAAAGCATGGAATACCTCAGCACCCATTCTTACAGCCTCACGAATACTTGTAGCACCGATAGGTAAAATCATAATCTCTTGGAAGTCAATACAGAAATCAGCATGAGCTCCACCATTTAAAATATTCATCATTGGTAATGGTAATTGATGAGCATTGCAACCACCAAAATAATTATATAAAGGTGTACCAAGATAATCAGCTGCTGCACGTGCACAAGCAATTGAAACACCTAAAATAGCATTTGCTCCTAGCTTACCCTTATTTTCAGTACCATCTAAGTCAATCATTAAATGGTCAATAGCAATTTGATCACGAACATCCATACCAATTAGCTTTGGTTGAATAATTTCATTAACATTTTCTACTGCTTTTAATGTACCTTTTCCATTATAGCGACTCTTATCTCCATCACGTAATTCAACTGCTTCATAAATACCTGTTGATGCTCCACTTGGAACTAATGCACGACCAAATGCACCACTTTCAGTTGTAACCTCAACCTCAACAGTTGGATTTCCACGAGAGTCTAAAACTTCTCTTGCATATACGCTAAAAATATTTGGCATAAAAATTTACATCTCCTTAAATATTATCTTGTTTTTATTACCATCATTATTATACTATGTTATTATTATTATTCCAAAATGAAAACGTTTTAATACTGGCAATAATCCTCAGATATTGCTAGATTTTATCATATATTGATTTTAATCTTTTGTTTACCAAAAGTGTAATTCCTACAACTACAAATGAAACACAAAAATTAAAAGGCGTTATTCCTAATAAATAATACATTAAAATAAGATTATTTTCATTAATTCCTGGTATCATACTACAAGCTCCAAGTACTGCCTCTTTACCAAATAAATTAAGATAAAAAGGAAGAGAAAAGGAATTAGATATATAACCAGCGATTATCCAAGAAATTATTCCAACAGCAAACATAATTAAATTCTTGCATGGTAGCTTTTCCTTTTTATTTACTAATCCTAAAGCTAATACCACTATAACCGCAATAACTAAATCAGAAAGTTCACCTACAAAGCCAGTAGTACTAAATGGTAGCTTAATTAAAAATCTAACTAATGAAACAATTAATCCATCACTAAGTCCACCCATAAATGTCGCGATTAAAATAGGTAGCATTGATAGATTAATCTCTAAAAATGCCGGGAAGAATGGTAAAGAAAACTTAGGTCCTACAATATATAATATTAATGATATTGCCGAAAATATAGATATAAGACACATCTTTTTGATCATTTGCTTGTTTAAATTATTATTTTTTTTCATTTTTTTATTCCTTTCAAAAAAAAGACCCTACAATATGTAGGGCAAAAAAACAAATTTGTTTTTCTTCTTTCATCCAGACTTTACTGTCGGTTTAGGAATCACACCTAATCATGCATAAACGCTCGCTGACTATACAGCCGGTAGGGAATTACACCCTGCCCTGAAGAATATATTCAGTTTTACTTCTTAATAATTAATGACTTTGATGTCATTTCCTTAGGAGCTTCAATTCCTAATAATTCAAGTAATGTAGGTGCTATGTCAGATAAAATACCATCATCTCTTAGCTTTATTGAATCATCTGTAATAATTACTGGAACTGGATTTGTTGTATGAGCTGTAAATGGCTTACCATTTTCATCAAGCATTTTTTCAGCATTACCATGATCAGCAGTAATTAAAGCAACACCGCCAACCTTATTTAAAGCCTCAATGCAGCGACCAACACAAGTATCAACAGTTTCAACAGCCTTAACCGCAGCAGGAATTACTCCTGTATGACCAACCATATCACAGTTAGCATAATTTAAAATAATTGTATCAAATTTTTTGCTTAAGATTGCTTCTACTACTTTATCAGTAACCTCATATGCTGACATTTCAGGCTGTAAATCATAAGTTGCTACCTTTGGAGAATTAACCAAAATTCTTTCTGCTCCAGGAATTGCTCTATCTGCACCACCATCAAAGAAGAATGTTACGTGAGCATACTTTTCAGTTTCTGCAATTCTTAATTGAGTTAAATTATGCTTTGACACCCAATCACCATATAAATTTTCGAATGTTTGAAGTCCAAAAGCTAAAGGACCCTTAACACTATCAGCATACTTCATCATTGAAACAAAGAATACATTTTTAGGTGCATTGCTAATATCTAGCTTATATGGCTTTTCCGGATTATAAACTATTCCTGTTGGATTAGATATAGATGTTGCAATCTCAATTGCTCTATCAGGTCGGAAATTAGCAAAAATTACACTATCATTGTCACCAACCATACCATTTTTATCACTTACAAATGGAATAACAAATTCGTCTGTTTTACCATTAGCATATGAAGCATCAATTCCAGCAAATGGATCTGGAAAATATTCACCCTTTGCAATAGTCATTGCATCATAAGCAAGCTGAATACGATCATAGTTCTTATCACGATCCATTCCGTAATATCTTCCACCAACTGTTGCAACCTTGACATTACCACCATCTACAATCTTCTTTAAATAAATTTTTGCAGATGTAGGTGCAACATCTCTTCCATCTAAGAAGGCATGATAATAAACATCCTTAATACCCTCACTATGAGCAAGCTTAGCGATTGCTATAATATGATCAGTATGACTATGTACACCACCATCAGAGCAAAGTCCAAAGATGTGAAGCTTTGAATTATGCTTTTTAGCATTTGCTATTGCATCCTTAAATGCCTCAATTTCATTAAAGCTACCATCCTTAATTGCATTATTAATTCTACTTAATGATTGCCATACAATTCTTCCAGCACCAATATTCATATGGCCAACCTCAGAATTACCCATTTGTCCATCTGGTAAACCAACAGCAGATCCTGATGCCTTTAAGGTTTTGGTATCATATTTTTTCATTAATTCATCTAAAACTGGCTTTTTAGCAAGACTTACAGCATTTCCTTGGCTTGCAGCTGCAATTCCATAGCCATCCATAATTATTAACATTACAGGTCTTTTATTCATTTTTAATCACCTCATACATTATATACCAAAAAATTCTATATTGCAATTTTTTTGTACTTTTTTAGAATATATACATAATTGGCACTAATATAGCCAATCCATTTTAGCTTTGCTGATTCCTCCTCAGGATATGATGTATTCCATTTATGGAATGACTCCCATAGTCCATGTGAGCTTCTATTATCAATTATAAAATCCAAATTTTCAGCAAATATTTTTGCGACATCATCATTAAATTTAAGACCTAATGCTAAAACAACTGGCATTTTAATATTTGGCCATTCATCTTTTTTACTACACATTTCTAAAACTTTTTTATTAGCACGCTCATTCAATTTATTTATTTCATCTTCAAACAAATTAAGCTTACTACATATTTCGACTATTAAACCTATTGAAATTAATTCATATTCATTATAGCTTTCCTGTAATAAAAGCTCATTAATCGCAGCTTTAAGATAATTCATTGCTTTTTTATAATAAGCCTTTGAAGGATTTATTAAAAATAAGGTTAGTGCAAATATCGAAGCACTTGGATAATAATTATTATCTATTGCATCAGAACTAAAAAAATCACTATGTGCAAAATTATCATTTGATTTAATATTTCTTTTAAATTTGTTTTTAATTAAATCATTACGATTATAAATATAATTTAAAGCCTTATTAACAAGCTTAGTATATAATTCATCATTACATAAAGAATCAAAGCCACAAATATATAAAATTCTCAAGGCCTCATAGGTAACATAAATACTTGAAGCCGGATTATAATTATCAATAAATAATCCTCCACCAAAGCCACCATCAGTATTTTGATACATCATTAAGGAATCTAAAACAAATTCCTTGTCAAGTTCACTTGTAATTGCATTAAAAACCGCAACATCAACATCACGAGCCTTGTTAAACATTTGTCTTTCAATATTACTAAAATCATTATTAGTTAAAATACTCAATTTAATCACCACTTCTATTTTATAATAAATTTTGTTTTTTTTAAAGATTAATATAGGAAAAAAACGAATTTTGTTTTATAATTAATAAAGAAAGGACTGATAATAATGGCAGAAGCTCTTACTAATTATTATTTTGCTAAAGATCTAATAACTAGCATTCCAGATAAATACAAAGAATTAGGCAATATAACAGATGCAAAAATATTTTTATATAGTAATTTTTTTGATATTGGCTACTATTATCGTCTTTCAAGTTTTTTTAAACGTGATCCTTATAAGCTTAATAAAGCAATTCACGATGGAAAAATGAAGGATATGATTAAAGAAGCCATCATTTACACAAGAGAAAATGGCTTTGATAAGGATAATGTTTGCTTCATCTATGCAATGGTAGCACACTACGTATTAGATATGTACACCTTGCCCTTTATTATTTCTTTTCCTAGTGATTCACCACAAAAATTAATGCGTGAAATTGATTATATGCTAGCCTATCAAAAAGAAAATATTGAACTTGGAAAAATAAACATAGTAAAAAAATTTAGAGGAGCATTTTTATTCAATTTTTCAGATTTTGATTTAATTGCAGCAATGTGCTCTAAAAATTTATATGTTTCAAGAAGCTACGAATATTATAAAACTGCTCTTCAATGCTATAAGCATTTTCTCCTTTATACCTCAAAAGATTTTTTAAATATAAAAAGCTTACTTTATAAGCTAAATGATAAAACATTTAATAAAAATAATGACCTTAAAACTGCTTACTTTATTTATCCTAAAAAATTTGATTATACTAAAGATTATCTAAATTTAAAAAATGAAACCTGGCATAATAAAATAACTAATGAGGATAATACAAAAAGCTTTATGGACTTATATAATGAAGCTCTTATAGCTGGAAGCGATTATATGCAAGCAGCACTAGACTATCTCTTCTTAGGTAAAGATAAAAATTACAATAAATTATTTATAAAATAAAAAGGCTTAAAGCCTTTTTTTATTTAGTATAGCCAAATTTCTTAAAAAATTCTTCTTTAAAATCAAGAAGTCTATCCTCACAAATAGCTTGTCTTATTTGCTTCATTAGATTCTTTAAAAAATATAGGTTATGATAGGTTATTAATCTAGCACCTAAAATTTCTTCACTTCTTACAAGATGAGATAAATAGCTTCTATTAAATTTCTTGCACACATAACAATCACATTCATCATCAAGAGGTCTAAAATCGAGCTTCATTGATTTATTCTTTAAAATAATTTTGCCATTTGAAGTAAGGGCTGTTCCATGACGAGCATTACGAGTAGGTAAAACACAATCAAACATATCAATACCATAAATAGATCCCATAATTAAATCATCTGGTGAACCAACACCCATTAAATATCTTGGTTTGTTTTTTGGCATAATTGTACTTAAATATTCAAGCATTTCATACATATCATGCTTAGATTCACCAACTGACAAACCACCAATTGAATAGCCTGGAAAGCCAATTTTTTCAAGCTCGTCTAGGCAATATTTTCTTAATTCCTTATTTCCCGCACCTTGAACAATGCCAAATAAAGATTGTTCTTCGGTGTTCTTATGAACATCAAAGCCTCTTTTAGCCCAACGAATCGTTCTTAAAACACTATCCTTTAAATATTCTTCGCTTGCATGAAAAGGCGGGCATTCATCAAAGCTCATTATAATATCAGCACCTAAATTATGCTGAATATCTATAGATTTTTCTGGTGATAAAAATAATGTGTCACCATTTTTGGGATTTTTAAATGTCACTCCCTCTTCAGTAATCTTACGCATATTAGCTAATGAAAAAACCTGAAATCCCCCACTATCAGTTAATAGAGCATGGTTCCATTTCATAAATCCTCTAATTCCACCATTAGCCTTAACTACATCATCACCTGGTTGTAGCCAAAGATGATAAGTATTTCCTAAAATTAAGCCATCACTTACTTCTTCTATTTCCTCAGGAATCAAGGTTTTAACTGTTGCCTGAGTTCCAACAGGCATAAATATTGGTGTTTCAAAATCACCATGTGGTGTATGTAATATTCCGTATCTTGCTCCAGTTTGCTTACAAACATGCTTTAATTCATACCAAACAGCTGCCATATTAACCTCTTCTAATTGTCTTTATTTTTTGTTCTTTAATTGGTCTATCATTATAATCAGTTTTTGTTTTGGCAATCTCATCAACATTTTCAATACCACAAACAACTGCACCAAAGGCAGCATATGCTCCATCAAGATGAGGAGCATCCTCATGCATAATAAAGAATTGACTTGAAGCACTATTATTATCATATGATCTAGCCATAGATATTACACCTCTTGTATGATTCAATTCATTATTAACACCATTAATTTTAAATTCACCCTTTATTTTTTTAGAGCTACCACCCATTCCTGTTCCTGTTGGGTCACCACCCTGAATCATAAAGCCTTCAATAACTCTATGAAAAATAAGTCCATCATAAAATTTTTCATCAACAAGATTTAAAAAATTTTGAACAGTTATAGGTGCTACATCCTTAAATAACTCTAGTTTTATTTCTTTACCATTTTCTAAGGCTATGGTAACCTTATCATTTTTATCATTTAATAATTCTTTATAATTCATATATTATCCTTCCTATTTTATAAACATTGCATCACCAAAGCTAAAGAAACGATATTTTTCCTTAACTGCTTCATTATATGCATTTAAAATGTTTTCTCTACCCGCAAGAGCACTAACAAGCATAACCAATGTTGATTTTGGCAAATGGAAATTAGTAATTAAAGCATCAATTGCTTTAAATTTATATCCGGGATAAATAAATATAGAGGTTTCCTCGCTTTTAGCATGAAAGCCATTATTATAATTTGCTTCTAATGTTCTTGTAGATGTCGTACCTACAGCAATTATTCTTTTACCATTTTTCTTTGCTTCATTTAAAATATTTGCAGTTTCCTCATTCATAATATAATATTCAGAATGCATCTTATGCTCTAAAATATTCTCTTCATTTACTGGCCTAAAGGTTCCAAGACCAACATGCAAAGTTACATAACAAATAGTCACATTCTTTTCTTTAATCTTGTCCAATAGTTCTTTAGTAAAATGAAGTCCTGCCGTTGGTGCAGCCGCACTTCCAGCAAATTTAGCATATACGGTTTGATAACGATCCTTATCCTCTAACTGCTCATGAATATATGGAGGTAAGGGCATTTCCCCTAGCTTATCAAGAATTTCTACTAAAATTCCCTTATAAATTAATTTAAATTGAGAAACGCCAGCCTCATCAACCCTAACACACTTAGCCTTTAGAATTCCATCACCAAATGATACAATAGTATCAAGCTTAACTCTTCTTTGAGGTTTAACAAGACATTCCCAGGTGTCTTCACCTAAATCCTTCAATAAGAGCAATTCAATATGTGCCTTAGTATCATCCTTAATTCCATGAAGTCTTGCAGGAATAACCTTGGTATTATTTAATACTAAAACATCATTTTCATTAAGATAATCAATAATATCATAAAAATGGCGATGCAAAGTTTCACCAGTATTTTTATCAAGCACCATCAATCTTGAAGCACTTCTATCCTTAAGAGGAGTTTGAGCAATCAATTCCTCTGGTAAATAATAATCAAAATCACTTGTCTTAATCATTTTCAAACATTCCTTTATAATATGGTATTTTTAATAAATCATAAGCTTTTTTTGTAACTATTCTTCCTCTGGGTGAACGTTTAATATATCCTTCTTGTAATAAATATGGCTCATAAACATCCTCAATAGTTGTCACCTCTTCTGAAATTGAAGCAGCAAGTGCTTCAATACCTACAGGTCCACCACCAAATAATTCAATAATTCCCTTTAAATATCTATAGTCTGTTTCATCTAAACCTGAATCATCTATATTTAGCTTTCCTAAAGCCATTTTAGTAATATCAAGGGTAATATCACCATTTCCTTTAACAGTTGCAAAATCTCTAACTCTTCTAAATAATCTATTAGCAATACGAGGTGTTCCTCTACTTCTTTTAGCTAATTCTAATGCTGCATCATCATTAATTTTTGTTTGATAAACAACAGCAGTTCTATTAACAATTTGCTTAAGCTCTTCAGTAGTATAATAGTTTAATCTTAAAACCACACCAAACCTATCACGCAAAGGTGCAGACAAATCACCATAGCGAGTAGTTGCTCCAACAAGCGTAAATGGAGGTAGATTAACACGAATGCTTTTAGCACTACTATCCTTACCAACCATTATGTCAAGTACATAATCCTCCATAGCACTATATAATATTTCTTCAACAAAACGAGGAAGCCTATGAATTTCATCAATAAATAAAACATCACCTTCCTCTAACTGTGATAAAACAGCAGCTAAATCACCAGTTCTTTCTATACTAGGACCAGAAACAACCTTTAAATTAACATTTAACTCATTAGCAATAATTTGGGCAAGGGTTGTCTTTCCAAGACCAGGTGGACCATATAACAAAACATGATCTAAAGCCTCATTTCTTGCAAGAGCTGCCTTGATATATACATCAAGCATTTCTTTCATTGTATCTTGTCCAATGTATTCACTTATCTTTAAAGGACGTAAGGATAATTCATCCTCATCAATCTCTAGCTTTTCTGGATCTACTATTCTTTCTTCCATTTTTTACCTCTTTTACATTTTAGTAATTAATTTTAAAGCCTCTTTAACAAGATCTCCTTCATCCTTAGTACCATCAAGTTTGGCTATAACCTTAGTGATTTCCTTTTTATTATATCCTAAAGCAATTAAGGCATCTTCTACATCATCAAGCTTTGAACTATGAACACTTGGATTATCAACACTATCAAAGCTTACCTTACCACGTAAATCTAAGATAATTTGTTGACTTGCTTTAGCACCAATGCCAGGAAACTTACGTAAATAAGCATCATTTCTATCCTCTATAGCCTTAACTATCTCATTAACACTACCACTGGCTAAAATACTAAGCGCACTTTTAGGACCAATACCACTTACAGAAATAAGCTTTAAAAACAAATCCCTTTCCGCTTTAGTTTTAAAGCCATATAAATCAAAAATATCCTCTCTTACATGAAGATAGGTATAGATTTTATATGTCTCATTTGGCTTATAATTATAAGGATTACTTACAATAAGCAAATAACCAATCTTGTTATTTTCACACACAATGTACTTAGGTGTAACCTCACTTACGACACCCTCAATATATGCATACATTTAGATTCACCCGTTTCAATAATACTAGTCAATCTATTTTAGCATATTTCACTAAAAAAATAAACCTATTTTGGAATTTCATTTCCTTCATATAAGCTTTTAGGTGGTAAGATTCCCGGATATGCTTTTAATTTTATTCTTTCATCATTTTTTGGCTTTATTATATTTTTTTCTTCACTTACCACAATATCCTTAAGTTTAGAAATCTTATTATCAACAAAGCCTTCGCTATTATCTAAAATATCACTTATTTCCTCACTTAAAAGAGGAATCCAAAGCTTTGTACCACATATCAAATTATTAAAATCTGTAATATGTCTATTGTACTCATAAAGCTCTTCAAAGGTTAAACCATAGGCCTCTAAAATTTCACTTATTCGCTCATTATTTTTAACAATATGTAAAATCATGAAAATCACCCTTATATCTTATGCAAAAAAAGTGAAAAAATACTCATTTCATTTTGACTAATACCTAAAAAAATTATATAATAAATTAACAAGAGGAGGTGATATTATGTCATTTGAAAATTCATCAAGAAGACTAAATGAAAATATAGCAAATCTATTAGAAAAATATGACGAGAAGGATATAATATCACCAGATTATCATACTAATTTTTTAGAGCAGCTACAAAACGATTTTAACTCATTATTCGAAGAAATCACTCCCCTATTTGAAAAATATAATAATCAAGAAAAAAAATCAAAACAAAAAATGGAGGCCGTTCATCAGATATTTCTTAATAAAAATAATGAATGTAAAATGGAATATCTTCAATCATTATCAAAGAATACTAACCAAACATCATTAGAAATATCAAAGATAAAAAAGGATAACGAAGCAAAACAAAATCAATTTGATGAACAAATAAAAAATCTAAATAAGGATATTCTTTTTAACAATTCTTCAACCGATCAAAAAATTGTTGTTTTAAATGCAAATAAAAAAAATAATATCGCTTTATTTGACTATCATATTAAAGAAGCGAAAAACAATTACACTCTTTTTATTTCAAAATCTAATGATACATTACAGATTAAAAATGAAGCGCTTCATTCAAATTCCTCAAAGCGTCTATTTAAATTTGATGAATCTAATAAGTCTCTTCTTGATTTTCTAAATAAAAAAATTATCGAATCTAAAAATGAATATGAAAAAAAACTAAAGGAATTTGACAAAAGTAAGTTTGACATCAATGACTCCATCTTAAATCAAAGTATTAAACTAAATAATAAAATTAATGCCTTAAATGCAACTAAAAATGAAGAATTAGTTGAGGCGAAAAAAACATTTGATGAAAACATTGCAAATTTAAATGCGTATAGAGACTCCTTACGAAATATTTACGCTCAAAAAAATAAAGACATCGTAAAAAAATTTGCTCAAAATTTAACTGACATTGATTCATTGAATGAAATCTTATACAATAAGCATCAAAATGAAAAGGACCAATTAACTAGAAAATTCTATTACGATAATTTTAATTTTGATAAGGAATACTTCTCCTTAACTAATGAATATGAAGCCCTTTTTAAAAGCTATGATAAAAAGAATAATCCCAAAGGATTTAAAATTTTAAAGAATAATTTAAAAATAAAACAAAATCAATTTGAGCATTATAAAAAGCAAGGCTTAATTAGCCAAAATAAACAATTAAATGAAATTGAATTATCTTATATAAAAGAATCAGAAAAATTTAAAAATCAAAAATATATTTATGAAATAGAAAAAAAATATGATATTTTAAATTTAACTATGGAAGAAAAAAATGCTCATGATAAGCTAAATCATGAGGAGGAAATATTTGAACGTGAATATAATACCAACGTTCAAATAATTAACCAAAGGTTCCATATTAGAGCAAATGAGTTTAGAAGTAACAATGAAATTCGCAATAAATTATTTCAAAAGGACTTAGTTAAACTCGAAAGTAATTATCGTATTAACTCTGAAATGATCTTAAGAGATATCGCAATTTATCAAAATGATATTAATTTTCAAAATGAGTTAGACACAATTGTTCATACTAAAGAGGAAACAATTTACAATAAAGAAAAAGGACTTAATGAGGTTATAACCCTTTTAGAGATAGAAAAAAACAAAATATTAAATACCTTTAATAAAAAGAATCACGAATTATATGTAAAGAACGAAACAATACAAACTGATTATGAAATACATAAGCTTAATTTAGAATCAAACTATGCAAATAACCTGCTAAAGCATGAAATAGAAAAGCTAAGAGAACAAAAAAAGGAATATACCGCTAAAACGGGCTTAAGCATTTTAGAGCTTCAAAACAACGAAAGTCTAAATCGTCTTCTTCTAACTAAAAACTATATTCTTGATTTAAATTATAATCGTCTTGACTTGTATAACAAGCGCTTCAGAATTGAAAAATTCACAGCCTTATTTGCTCATTCAACATTTGAAAATATTATTCATAGTTTTACAAAAATTTTTACATCCTACCTTGACCAAATTAGTAAAGTTGTGAAGAAAACCTATATGCCTCTTCCGCCTCTAATTACCTTTATAAATGAGCTTCTAACAATTTGCTTAGACTTTTATGATGATGTAATGGATGATTATAGTCAAATATTACATAAACTATTTGAAGAAAGAATTGCATTTGAAACTGGATTTAAATATAAAAATCAATTTGATGAACTAGAGTCAATATTTAACAAAAACTTAAACAAAATCAATTCGAAAAAAGAAAGCTTTGATGATACATTAGCTAACTACAATAAAACAATTACTGTTTTCACTAATAAGATTTATTCCTTACAAAACGAAAAAAAGGTTTTAGAAAAGGAACTATTTAAAGAAAAAATAACAGATCTTGAAAAAAGAAGTCTTATTACTAAATTAACAAAAATTAAAATTGATATAAAAGAATTCACTAAGAAAAATGATATAACCTTAAAGCTTAAATCTTTAATTGAAAGAGATATGAAGGAAATTCCTAATCAAATTAAAAAGAATAAAATTGATTATGAAAACAAGTATCATAAAATCTATAAGGAGCAGCATAATGAATCTTTAATTTGTTACAAAAGCCTACAAATGGTTGATATGACCTTCAATAAATATAAAGAACATATAAAGAAATATACTTCTAACGATTTAAATTTATCAATAACATCATATAAGGAGTTCTTCTCTTATATAAATAATATTAATTTTTATTTAAATAAAAATCTTAATTCTATAAAAATTGATTATGAAAAAATAATGGCTTATATTTCTTATGCTTTCTTTGCTGAACAAAGAAAAGGTCGCAAAAAAATTGAAAAAGAGCATAAAGCTTCTATGAGCGATTATAATGATCAAAAGGAAAAATTAAGCATTGATTTAGAGAATTCAAAAATTGATTATAAAAATAAAAATTTAATAGCCAATGCTGCATTATCAAAAGAGTTAAAAAATATTAAGATGGCTTTCAATAAGGAAAACAAACAATTATTTCATACCTTTGAAGAAAACAAACAATTTTTAAAACATCAATATTACGAAAATATTAACACATTTAAAGTTGATTTATATGCTACTAAGGACAATTTACATAGCTTCATTTTAAAAGAACAAAAGGCTATAGAAGATTACGAAGTATCATATAAGCTGAACAGAAATAAATTAACAACTAAATATGATGCAATCAAAAAGGAATATGAACGTAAATATCAAATTTTGTGTAACAATATGAATGAACAAATTGCTAATCAGCCCTATATTACAAAATTTGAATCAAAACAAATTGATAAAGCAACTAAAGAAGAAAATCAAAGCCTAAAGCAAAGAATAGTTACTTCTACCTTAGAGCTTAAGCTATTTAAAAGGCAATCACAAAATGAAATCAATCTTCAAGCAATTGCTTTAAATAAGAATCTTATAAATAATAATTTTGAAAGAAATAGTGAGTGTCATGAGGTTAATAAAAAATATTCCGCTCATGTTAAGGCATCCTATAAAGCTTTCTTAAGAGACAAAAAAAGATAGTTCAAGCTATCTTTTTTTATGTTCTTCTATGAATTCCTTAAAATAAAATGGATCATCCGTATCAAATTCTAGACGCTCTTTAGTAGTTGGCTGATCAAAGGCAATAGATTTAGCATGAAGATATTGACCATGCTTATCAATAATTTTTTTAGGTCCATATACCTTATCTCCTACAAGAGGATGGCCAATATAATTGAAATGCACTCTAATCTGATGGGTTCTTCCTGTCTCTAATCTACATTCAACAAATGTATAACCATCAAGTCTTTCTAGCACCTTAAAATTAGTAACAGCATTTTTTCCATCAGGAACAACTGCCATTTTTATTCTATCAACCGGATCTCTACCAATTGGTGCATCAATTCTTCCATAATCCTCTTTGATTTCACCATAAACAATCGCATGATAAATCCTTTTTGTTGTATGATCCTTTAATTGCTTTTGTAAAGATTCATGAGCTTTATTATTTTTAGCAATCATTAATATTCCTGATGTGTCCTTATCAATTCGATGAACAATACCTGGTCTTACTACACCATTAATATCACTAAGAGATGTAAGCTGATATAATAGTCCATTAACTAACGTTGGCTCATCGCAGCCTGGAGCTGGATGAACTGTAATACCTTCCGGTTTATAAACAACAGCTACATCTTGATCCTCATACAAAATTTTTAAATGAAGATTTTTAGGAGCCATACCAAGTTCTTTTTTAACAAGCAAACTATAGCTTACAATATCATCAAGCTGAGTAATATAGCTTGGCTTTTCTTCTTTAAAATTAACAGCAATTAGTTTTTCATCAAACATTTTGCTTATATATGATCGACTTTTATCTAAATAAGTAGCTAAAAACTTATCAAGACGTATATTTGCTTGTTCTGGCTTAATCTTTAATTGCATTTTTATTCTTCCTCTTATCCTCAAAGAAAATAATGTCGATGGCAATCATTACCATACCTATGGTAAGACAAATGTCAGCTACATTAAAAATTGGAAAGCTATAATTAAATATATATACACCGATAAAGTCAACAACGCCATCTCGTAGGTTAAGGCAATATAATAATCGATCAATAAAATTACCATAGCAGCCAGCTATACATAAGCAAATAGCTGTCGAATAAAGCTTCTTTTTCTTCCAATCAATTTTTGTAAAAAAGTATGCTAAAAATATCGTTGCAATAAAGCTTAAGGTTGCTAAAAACCAGGTTGCATCACTAAGAGAGCTCCACGCTGCACCTGTATTATAGGTCTTAGTAAAATACAAAAAATTAGGAATAAGATCAATAATTTTATTTTCGCCAATAAAATGCTCAACCAATAATTTAGTTGCTTGATCACCAAAATATAATAATACAATAATTATAATGCCTATTAGCATATTATCACCACCAAATCCAAGAAATGAAATAAATAATTGTAAGACCTATTAGCAAAATAAGGCATTTTGGTAAATATACAATATAAGTCTTTTTAATATCATCTATTTGATCATAAAAAAATTTATTATAAAATATAAAAAAGATAACTAAGCAAAGAATTAAACCATAAACAATCAGCTTTAAATAATCAATAAAGATTAATAAATTAATTAAAACTAGAACAGGTGCACTTACTACAAACAAAGCAAGAACTAAAGCAATTATATCCTTCAAAATTCGATTATTCATTTGATTTACAGCTAGATTAATTTCTTGCTGCTTTTTTCTATATAAATTAATTAGCTTCAAGTTCATTTTTCAAATATGCTAGGGCATCATCTAAGGTATCAACCTTAACTAATGCCATCCTTTCCTTATGCTTTAAAGTATTATATGCCTTTAAGGCATCATCATAATTAACAGATGGACAAAAGAAAACATCAACACCTCTTTTATAGGCAGTATAAATCTTTTGCTCTACTGCACCTATGCCTCCAACCTCACCATTAATATTAATTGTACCTGTTCCAGCAATTTTCTTTCCTAATGAATAATCCGCTTCTACAAGATTATTAAAGACATCAAGAGTTTGTAATAATCCTCCCGAAGGCCCATTAACATTAGTACTATTAACCTTTATTTTAGGTACTGAAGAATCATAATCAATATCATATTTAGCATAAATAGAATAATGCCTATAATTATTCTCATTTAAAACAATATCAACATTTTCATCATTTCTTAAAATATGTAAAACATCATTTTCCTTTTGATCCTTAAAATTAATACGAAACAAATCAATATTATCGCTGATATAATAATCATTTATTCCAATTATTAAATCACCTATTTTAAAATCCGAAGCCTCTTTAGTATAATAAGCCACCAAGGCACCCTTTAATGAATAATTAATTCTAACATTAGAATCATATACCATCGCTGCCTTGTAGGCTGCAATTAATGAGCCCTCTATTGAGCTATCGTGTTGAATTTTACCCATGAGGCTTATTTCCTCATTAGTCATATAATTATAGGTATCAGAAACACTAGTCGAGGTATTAATTTTCGAATTGTTGACCAATCTATTTTGAAATATGGTACTATGATCAAAATCAATTACATAAATTGTGTTAAAGCTTCCTTTACAAGCCTTAGCATTTTCTACCTCAATTAGAGAATTAACATTTTCAACATCACCAGTTAATAAAGCACTTTGATTAGTTCTATAACAACAAATAATAATTAAATAAATATAGGGTATTAGTATTAAACAAAATAAGCATTTATTCTTTTTAATTATCTTCATTTTGGAGCCATACCTTTATTTTCTTCATTTTTTCGTATTTTACACCTGCAGCATCTAGCATTCTTTTACTAGCAATATCAGAGGTAGTACCACGATATTTATCATCCATATAAATTATTTTTTTAATACCACTTTGAATTATTAGCTTTGCACATTCATTGCAAGGAAATAGTGTAACATAAAGAGTTGTACCATTTAAATTGGCTGTACTATTTAAAATTGCATTAGGCTCAGCATGAACTACATAAGGATATTTTGTATCTAATTCATTCTTTGATTTATCATTTGTCCAAGGAAAAACCTTATCATCACAGCCATAAGGAAAACCATTATAACCAATTCCAACAATTCTTTTCTCTTGATTAACAATACAAGCACCAACCTGAGTATTAGGATCCTTACTTCTTTTACTTGAAAGTAGGGCAACACCCATAAAATATTCGTCCCAGCTAATATGAGGCATATTATCACCTATTTTCTATGGATTTAAACGATCAGGACCACGGAATATAAACATTGCGTCCTTAATACCTACATTAAACATAAGCATTGTTATTCTATCAACGCCAATACCAAAGCCACCATGAGGAGGACAACCATATTTAAAGAAATCAAGATAGAATTTAACATCCTCATCAAGTCCTTTTTCCATTGCTTGCTTCTTTAAAATGTCATAACGATGCTCTCTTTGCGCACCTGTAGTTATTTCGCAGCCCTTCCAAATTAAATCATATCCACATGGTACTCCATGCTCATCACGCATATGATAGAAAGCACGACATTCAGCACTATAGCCTGTGATAAATAAGAATTCATGACCAAATTTATCCATTGAAAGCTTTTGAACTAGTCTCTCACCTTCAGTTGTTAAGTCACCCTTTTCACTTTCAGGAACAGTGTAACCATATCTTTCCTCTAATTCCTTATAAACATCATGTAAATCCATACGAGGGAAAGGTAGTGTCGGAACAACGATATCAATATCAAATACCTTCTTAATTTCCTCACCATATTTATCATGAACACCCTTTAAAGCATATGTAAGCATCTCTTCCTCCATATGCATTACATCTTCATATGAATTGATATAAGAAAATTCCAAATCAAATCCTGTAAACTCAGTTGCATGCTTACGTGATGCAAATTTTTCTGCTCTAAATACTGGACCAGATTCAAAAATTCTTTCAAAGCCAGCAGCCATAGCCATTTGCTTATAAAATTGAGGTGATTGTGCTAAATAAGCATTACGTTCAAAATAATCAACCTTAAACACACCAGCTCCACTTTCTGATTCAGCACCAATTAGCTTTGGTGAATGAATTTCAATAAAATCTCTTTCAATTAAAAATTCACGGCATTTTGCAATAAAATATGATTGAGCCTTAAACATTAAGGTATTCTTATCAGTTCTTAAATCAATCCAACGATAATCTAAACGTAAATCAATATTAGTCTCTTCACCCTTTGGTGCGACAATAGGAGATGGCTCGCCATATGATAAAATATTGATTTCCTCAGGATACATCTCCATACCATTAAGCTTAACATACTCGCTTGGAACAATTAAGCCTTTAGCCTCAATAACACAATCAACTGTGATTTTATCTAATGTTTCACAAAGTTCTGGATGCTTTTCCTTTTCAATTGTAAGCTGAAGCTTACCACTAACATCCTTTAAAACAATAAAGCACATAGCCTTTTTATTACGAATTGTTTCAACAAAGCCTGCTACATTATTTACTTCATTTAATTTGATATTTTTAATATTAACTCTTGTCATTTTTTCTTACTCCTTTTTTTCTTCCTTACAGCTTGCACATGGTGATTGAGCCTTTAAATGATTAATTACATAAGGATAAACCTCATATATACCAATTGTTTCTTGCTCATCAGTTAAATTATTCTTAATATTAATCTTTGCATTGTCAATTTCATCATCACCTAAGATACAGGTAAACATTGCATTCATTTTATCAGCTGCCTTAAACTGAGCCTTAATACCCTTATTTAAATAATCAGTTTCACAGCTTAAGCCACCCATTCTACAAACATTTATAATCTTTGCAACCTCTTTTTTAGCTCTGTCGCCTAGTGTTATGAAATAACAATGAATGAAAGGTTTTAGATTAGCAAACTTGCCTTCCTCTTGAAGTGTTATAATTAAACGATCAAGACCAAAGGCCATACCAACGCCTGGTAAATCTGGTCCACCAAGCTGTTTTACAAGACCATTATATCTTCCACCGCCACCTAATACATTTTGAGCACCTAAGCTTTCTACGTTAGCCTCAAGCTCAAAAACAGTATGTGAATAATAATCAAGTCCTCTAACAAGATTTTCATCAATTTCATAAGAAATTGCCATTTCATCTAAAGCAGCTAAAACATTAGCAAAATGATTTTTACTAGTCTCATTCAAAAAATTAGAAATATGAGGAACATTTTTAAAGAATTCCTTATCCTTGTCTACCTTACAATCTAAAATTCTTAATGGGTTATTTTTAAGTCTTGCCTTGCAATCATCACAAAGCTCGTCCTCATATTGTTTAAAATAATCAACTAAAACCTCACGATATTTATTTCTTGATTCTTCATCACCAATAGAATTTATTTTAACCTTAACATCCTTTAAACCAAGACCTTTAATAATTGCCACCCCAAGGGCTATAACCTCAGCATCAATATATGGAGAATCAGAGCCAATTGCTTCGACACCAAACTGATGAAACTGACGATATCTTCCCTTTTGTTGTCTTTCATATCTAAACATAGGTCCCATATAAAATACCTTTGTTAAAGGAGAATCAACATACATTTTATTCTCAATAACCGCTCTTGCAACTCCTGCTGTTCCTTCAGGTCTTAGCGTTAATCCTCGATCAGAACGATCCTTAAAATCATATGTTTCCTTTGTTACCATATCAGAGGTATCATTTTGATTTCTATGGAAAGTTTCACTATGCTCAAAGATAGGCGTTCTTATTTCCCCATAATTATAAATATTGCAAACCTTTCTTATTTTATCCTCAAGCTTTTGCCATAGCATTGCATCACCTGGTAAAATATCATAGGTTCCTTTTGGTTTAGTAGCCATTTTACATCATCCTTTCATATTTATACATACTAAAATATAATATTGAACGTAATTCACCATTTTTACATTCAAACGAAGCATATTCTTCTCTTTCATAATTAAAGCCCATATCTAAAATTAATTTTTTAGATGAGGAATTTATATCAACACAACCAACAATGATTTTATCTAGATCTAAATAATTAAAGCCAAGATTAATCATCTCTCCTAATGCCTTATGCATTATACCCTTATGCCAATAATTTGGATGCAATAAAAATCCAATTTCACAAGCATTTATGCCACTTAAATAGGTATGGAATTCTATTGTTCCAATAAGCTCTTCTGTTTTTTTTGAAACAATAGCATAACCTATTGGCATACCCCTTGTTGGTCTTTTTAAGTAAAATTCTCTTATCATATATAAAGCATCATTAGGATTCTTTAAGGAATTATATGTTAGATATTTAGTAACCTCATCATGCCTTAGCACCTCAAAAAGATCTAAATAATCAGCTTCACATACGTCTCTTAAATAATACTTTCCTAAATCAATCTCTGGCATATTAACCTTCAATTATCTCACCTCAAAAAAAATAAAACGCCCTCATAAAAATATAAGGACGTATAAACGCGGTGCCACCTTAATTCTAGCAATTGCTAGCACTTAAGCCGTTAACGCCTGGTACGTCATATAAGAATTCCGAAGTATCTTCAAAAATCGTTTTGTTGATGCTCACACCAAACCATCTTCGCTTTACATATCAATTCTTTACTACTCTTCATCATCATTTTACTATATGCTACTATTTTACCACTTATAACAAAAATAGTAAAGAAAAAAAGCCCATTATTCACTTAAATATTTATAATAAACTATTTTTTTAATGCCATATTTCTTTTCCTTAATGATCGGGTTTTCGACAGCAAGATAACAAAATTTTAGTTAAAAATGAGGAGTTTATATACTACGTATATAATTCCTCTTAT
>CAKQDS010000029.1 GCA_934229535.1 uncultured Anaeroplasmataceae bacterium | reverse complement strand
CGGAATTTACTTTTTCAATTAACAACTAGAAAAATTATGAATTTTATTTGACATTCATTCATATATTATGTATAATCATATCAAAGCAATGATAAAGAAAAGTAAAATAGGATACTTAAATACAGTGATTTAAGGATAATGAGAACTTAGAAAAAAAGGCCTATTTGAAGAACACTTTGTAGCTGCCTCCTGAACTAAGAGTAGGGTGAGCCGGTGGAACCCGTTATAGTTCTTGTTCTTGTTAGAGAATTAAAAGTGATCACATTTGTGATAAGTTAGGTGGCACCGCGGGTTTAACAGCATTCGTCCTAAAATATTAGGATAATGCTGTTTTTTTTATAAAGGAGATTATAATATGTGTTCAATTTTTGGAATGAAAAAGCCGATGTGGAGTAATGAATTTATTGAAGGGGAATTTTCTAAGACTAATGATAGGGGACCTGATGCCACTAGATATATTTATAATGAGATGGTTGCCTTAGGCTTTAAGCGTCTTTCAATTATGGGATTGAATGAAAGAGGCATTCAACCATTTTTCTATAATGATATTTATGTTGCTTGTAATGGTGAAATTTATGGCTTTAGGGATATTAAAAGAGAATTTAAGGATTATCCTTTCGTAAGTGAAAGTGATTGTGAGGTTTTATTACCATTATATATTAAATATGGTTTAGATATGTTTAAGCATTTAGATGCTGAATTTGCGTTAATATTATATGATGCCAAGGAGGACAAAATTATTGCTGGACGTGATCCACTTGGTATTAGACCACTTTATTATGGTATTTGTGAAAATGGTGAATATGTTTTTGCATCAGAGCCCATTACTTTACTAAAAATGGTTGATAAGGTTATGCCTTTTCCACCTGGATATTATTTTGATGGGAAAGGATTTGTTTGCTATAATGATTTAACAAGCGTAAGTAATTATGTTAGTGGTGATATTGATACCAAGATTTGTCCTAAAATTAAAAGCTTATTAGTAGATGCTGTGGAAAAAAGATTAGATTCAGATGCTCCACTGGGATTTTTGTTAAGTGGAGGACTTGATTCATCACTTGTATGCGCAATTGCTGCAAAAAAGCTTAAAAAGCCTATTAAGACCTTTGCTATTGGTATGGTTGGCGACGCTATTGATTTAAAATATGCTAAAGAGGTAAGTGATTATCTTCATACTGATCATAAGGAATTTTATATGACAAAGGATGATGTAATTTCTTCCTTAAGAGAAATTATTTATCATTTAGGAACATTTGATATTACAACTATTAGAGCATCTGTTGGTATGTATTTATTATGTAAAAAGATAAAAGAAGAAACAAATGTTAAGGTTTTATTAACAGGAGAGGTTTCTGATGAGCTATTTGGATATAAATATACTGATTATGCTCCAAGTGCTTTAGAATTTCAAGCTGAGGCTCAAAAAAGAATTAAAGAGCTTCATATGTATGATGTTTTAAGAGCTGATAGATGTATAAGCTCTAATTCTTTAGAGGCTAGAGTGCCATTTGGTGATATTGCCTTTGTAAGATATGTTATGAGTATTGACCCTAAATTAAAGCTAAATACCTATAATAAGGGTAAATATTTATTAAGACATGCTTTTGAGGGCGATTATTTACCTCATGATATTTTGTATCGTGAAAAAGCGGCATTTTCTGATGCTGTTGGTCATAGTATGGTTGATATTATAAAGGAATATGCTAATAGCTATTATAGTGATGAGGAATTTAATGAAAAAATTACAAAATATGATTATGTAAGACCATTTACAAAAGAATCATTACTATATCGTGAGATATTTGAGGAATTTTATCCTAATCAGGCACAAATGATTGTGGATTTTTGGATGCCTAATAGAAGCTGGCCAGGCTGTAATGTAGATGATCCTTCGGCAAGAGTTTTAGCTAATTATAAAGATAGTGGTAAATAATTTGCTCTAATATTAATAGATTATTTAAAAGTAGGTAAGAGAAATGAAAAAAATATTTTTAATGGGAGGGGCCCTAGTAATGCTAGCACTTACAGGTTGTGCCTTAGATAGTGGCAATAGTAATTCAAGTATGGAATCAAAAAGTGAAACAGCTGTTATAAGCTCTTCAGTAAGTAGTGCAACATCAAAATTAGAATCATCAACTTTAATTGAAAGTAGTAAGAATGAGCCAGCATATTTTGAAACTATTGATGGTTATATTGATTCCTTGATGGATAACACAACAGGTAAGATTCCTTATTGGAATCAGGAAAGTTTTAAAGGAAAATGGAATTATATAGATGGTGTAATGCTTAATTCATTTATGAATCTATATAAAGAAACAAATGATCAAAAATATTTAAGTTTCGTTACAAGATTTGTTAATTATTATATTGATAAATCAGGGAATTTTTTAAATTTAAATGATTCCAAAAAGAGTGGCTTTGATGGTAAAGCCTTAGATGATATTTGTGAGAGTAGAATATTATTTGATTTATATAAATATACTAATGATTCAAGATACCTTAAGGCTATAAATACCACCTATATAGCTTTAACTAATACCTCTAGAACAAATGAGGGTAATTTTTGGCATAAAACAGTTTATCCTAATCAGGTATGGCTTGATGGGTTATATATGGCTAATCCTTTCTATTTAGAATATGCTAATAATAATACTAATACTAAGGCTTTGGTAAATGGCAAAGAAATGACGATATATGATGATATTTTAAATCAATATAAAATGGTCAGAAAAAATATGTATGATGAAAATAAGCATTTATATTATCATGGTTATGATAGCTCAAAATCTATTTTTTGGGCCGATAAGGAAACAGGCTGTTCAAAATCATTTTGGTTAAGATCAATGGGTTGGTATATTGTATCCTTGGTTGATGTTATTGAAAAATATCCTGATAGCTATAGTGCTAATAAAAAAGAATTAATTAATATTTTTAAGGAAGCAATTAATGGTGTTTTAGAATATCAGGATTTTGATACTAAAATGTTTTATCAGGTTGTTGATAAAAAAGATGTTACAGTTTTCGTTGATGAATCTTACTATCCTAAAACAGGCGTTGGTAAAAATGTTACTAATTATGTAGAAACATCAGGTAGCTCAATGATTGCTTATGCTTTAATGAAGGGCTATCATTTAAATCTATTTGATAAAGCTATGTATGATAAGGGTGTTGAAATATTTAATGGTATATGCAAAAAGTATTTAACTATTAGTTCTAATGGTATTAATTTAGATGGTATTTGTATTACTGCAGGACTTGGACCTGAATCATCACCATATCGTGATGGAAGCCTTGAATATTATTTATCTGAGAGTGTTGGAAGCAATGATGCCAAGGGTGTTGGTCCTTTTGTAATGGCTTATATTGAGATGAAAAATAACTAAAAACACGATTGGAAAAAAAATAAATTTTGCCTCTAAAAATGGCAAATCTCCAGTTTGAAACTGGAGGTTAACGCTTACATAGTACCCTAAAAGTATCAAATCTCCAGTTTTTCATTTTTTACATAATTTGACAAAATTTAACATTAATTATATAATTTTGTCATAAATCAAAAGTAAAATTTTTGATGAAAAATAGAAAGGGAGATGTAGTACAAATGAAAAAAATAAGTTTTATTATTTTAATGTCATTAATGCTATTTTTAGGTGTTAGTGCGGCTGCCAAAACTGAAGATTTATCATTTGATGAGTATACAGGTGAGGCTTTAAGTGATGATTATGTTGAAGAAAGTGAAGATGGAATTTCAACATGTGGAGCAATTATTATTGATCCTGGCTTAGGTGGAGAAGATAATGATGATGTGTTTGAAATGAATGATACACTAGCAACAGCAACAAATATTAATTCGTATTTATCATATGATTCAAATAACAAATGCAAGTTTGTTAAATATTTATCAATATCAAATCATTCAAATGGTAAATCTGATGTAGATTATTTTTATTTTACTAATGCTTATAAAAATAAATATTTTAGTGTAAGCATTGCTGTGTCTGATTTTTTTAAATATTATATAAGTTTATATAGTGTTCAGGAAACAACAAATGGGTCAAAATATGTATATGTTGGAAATTCTTCAGAGGCTTTAGCTTATTCAAATTTAGAAATAGGAAGTTATATCATTAGATTTGTTTCACGAAATAACACACAATCAAGTTATAGTATAACTATTTCATTAGAAAGAGAAAATGATAGCTTAAGTCAAGAAAATAATTCGGAAGCAAATGCAACAACAATATATGAGGGACTTAGTAAAAAAATAAAATGTGATGGTAATTACAAGTATTTAAAATTCAGTTCTAATAAAAGAGGTCAATTTATATGTGATTTAGATAATAATTATCTACAAATTGATTCTATATATAGATATAAGAAATATTCAGAACCATTTAGTAGTGTTTCAAACGATTTAATCGTTTCTCAAAAAATATATGATAATTCATTTTGCCTTAATTCAGATTCGGCTGATATATATTATGTTAAATTAAAAACAAATCAAAGAGGTAATTTTAATTTTAAAATCTCATATAATAATGTGTATTTAGAGGATAATACGAATATTACAGAAGATAATGATTTGGAATATAAGCAAATATTTCCATTAGACGATATGGCGTTATTTACATCGATATATGAACAAGGAAATATGGAATATGATGATTATAATTCTGATAAGGAAAGAATAATATATAGATTTGATTTATTGCTTGATGATAATTTAAGCGATATCTTTGCTGAAGGAAAATATAATGAAAAATCAATAGCTAAGTGTGATCAAATGCAAAACGGTTCGGTTTATTATGTACAAACTAATAGATTTGCTATTATTACTTATAAGTTTAATTCTAATGGTGATATTATCGAATCAGAAATTGATTATTTAAGATATGATGTTGTATATGATGATACTTCGAAGACAAGGGAAATACTGATTGATTTGAAAATGAATTATATATATAAGTTTGATTTTATAACTAATACATTGTCTCTTGAATATCTTGATGGCGATTTAAGTTTGGATATATTCTCAGTATTTAAAGGGTATGAAATTTGTGATGAAACTAGCAATTTTAATTTAAACGGCATTAGTTTGTATTCAAAACTTCATCAAAAAAATGTAAATGATGTTATTGAAGATAGTGATGAAATGAAGAAAAAATTAGGAATTGAAACTATTAAATTTGGTTTTTCAAAAATACCTACTTTTGGTCCGCTTTCAACATTAATTGATATTATATCTTATACAAATGATGTGCTTGATTGCTATTATTTTGTTGATGAAAATTCGAGTGATACTAGTATTAATTATTATAGTGATAATAAATATTCTATTGTTGAGACTAAACATTTAAGGGGATCTGTTTGTAATACTACACTAGAAAAAACTGGAACAATCGGTAAATATTATAATTATTATGAAAATTGTAATTATAATGGAAATGATAATAGTGACATTAACGTTGATAACGATTTTTTCTTTTGGGGATATACAAAGAACGTGTTTTATGAAAAATATATAATTAGAGGTGTTCAATATTATATTTGTTTAAGGGCAAATGGAAATAATATACCAATTGTTAGAATGGGGAATATTGTTAAAGGAGAGTAATGTTAGTGAAAAAGAAGGTTATCATTTGGATTTCAATTATTGCGGTAATTGTTATATTTGGTTATAATTTAATTTATTTTAATACGAAAGAAAAAACTTCAGTTCATATTGATACTGGTAATGGAGCATATAGCACTTATCTTTCAGATGTAAAGGCATTTTATAAAGTGCCTGATAATATGAAATTTAAGGGTTGGTATGTTGATGATAAGAAGGTTTCGTTATTTACTAGATTAAAGGAAAGCGATTATGTTTATCCAAGATTAGAATATAAAGATGATAAAAAGCTTCAAAACTTAGGATTTGAGTTTGAAATAATTGATGATGATACTGCGGCTATAACAAATAGCCCTAAGGATGTTTTTACCATTCCTTCAAGAGCATATATTAATAATAAGTATTATAAAATAACTACTATTAAGAGTGAGGCTATTTGTGGTAAAACTAGTAGCTTATATATTCCTGATAGTATTGAGGTTATTGAAGATAATTCAATTCATGGAGTTAATAATATTTATGGTGCTAAAAATCTTAAGTCTTTAGGCTATAATAGCTGGCTACTAGATTATTTTAAATTAAATTCTAATTTGGAAAGCGCATATATTGAAGATATAATTTATTGTAAGCTTGATATTGGTCAAAAGCTTGAATTAAAATCTAAGGGAATTATAGATTTGAGTAATCATGAAACATTTAGTACTTATTTAAATGTTGATAAGAATAATCCTTATTTATATTTTGATGGCACTTCATTATATAATAAGGATAAGACATTCTTATATTTATGCTTAAATCGTGATGCAAGTTCATCCTTGACATATAATTTAGAAGGATTTTCTAGTATTGCGTTTACAGATGTTGTTTGTAAAGACTTAACTGTTAGTTTTAGTAAGGAAATATCCTTACCAATTAATTCATTTTGTTATATTAATAGTAATTTTGTTACAATTAATGCCGATATAGCAGAAATATATTCTGCATTTGAAAGATGTAATATTAATAATTTAACTATTAATGGTATAATAAAGAAAATTGTTAGTTCATTTAGCTTTAGTGAATATGAAAATATTAAGCTGAAAAGCGTGGATGAAATAATATTTTCCTTTAATGGAGTACCATATACTTGTTTAGAATTTGAGCATATTACTAAAATTGAAGATTCATTTAACCGAGATTCTTTATGTGAGGTTAGAATTTCAAAGGAATTAGATAATGTGGAGTGTATTAATTCATTCAAGTATACTACTATTAGCTTGTTTTAAATAATTATAGGTTGAAACAAGGACAATAAAAAATATTGCTTGGGCGTTATTTCGATCCATTCTTTGATAGTGTGGCTCGATATAATGCCTTTTTTCTTGGTATCTTAAATATTGGTTTTTAGCAGTAGGATCAAATGAATAAATAAGGATAATAGATATTATTGTATCAAAAATTATTTCTTTTGGTGGGATATTAAATTCTTTATTACCTATATTAGAATCAATTAGGTTAAAAACAAAAGCATAAGAAATTGTTGAAAAAAGAACAAGAGCAAAGGGATCTAGATAGATTGATAAAACACTTAAGGTTATTCCAGAGGCAGTGGCAGCATAAAAGGCAGGAACTTCACTGATTTTTATATCATTTATAATTATATCTTCATTATATAATAATAAGGATATAAAAACATCGGATAAGAATTGACTAGTTATACCACTTTGGGCACCTTTAATAAAATTAGGTAAAATATGTGATCTATTTAAATTTTTATGATATTCAAGATTATAATTCATAAAAACCACCTTTTTGAAAAAAAGTAAAAAAATGTGTTGCATTTGTTATTAATATATGGTAAAATAGTCAAGTCTCATAGGCACTGAGAAGTGGCTGTGAAGTGGGAGGTTGCTGACACACCGACAGGCGTTGTCATACAGTGTGTTGGGTTATTCCCATGGAGCAAGTCTATACATTAGATTATAGGCGAAAGGAGTTATAAAAATGGCAAAAGAAAAAATTAAAATTCGTTTAAAGTCTTATGATCACAGATTATTAGACGCATCAGCAAAGAAAATTGTTGATAGTGTAAAGAAGACAGGTTCACAGGTGAATGGACCAATTCCTCTTCCAACTGAAAAGGAAATCTTCACAATCTTACGTTCACCTCACGTTAATAAGGATTCTCGTGAGCAATTCGAGCGTAGAACTCATAAGAGATTAATCGAAATTGTGGATCCAACTCCACAAACAATTGACGCTTTAATGCACGTTGATCTACCTAGTGGTGTAGATATCGTATTAAAGAAGTAATTTAAAAAATAATAATTTATAGAAAGAGGTAATTTCAAATGGCTAAGGGAATCTTAGGTAGAAAATTGGGCATGACTCAAATTTTCGATGCAGCTGGTAATCTTATTCCTGTAACTGTAGTTGATTGCACTCCAAACGTTGTTTTACAACACAAGACTGTTGAAAATGATGGCTATGAGGCAGTTCAAGTTGGTTTCATGGATAAAAGAGAATCATTAAGCAACAAACCAGAAAAAGGACACGTTGCAAAGGCTAACACTGCTCCTAAGCGCTTCATAAGAGAATTCCGTTTCTCAGAAGCACAAGGAAATGAGTTAGTATCTTATACAGTGGGTCAAGAAATTAAGTGTGATATATTTGCAGCAGGTGATGTTGTAGATGTTACTGGTACTTCAAAGGGTAAAGGATTTGCAGGTACTATTAAACGCTACAATCATGCTCGTCTTCGTATGAGCCACGGTACATCTGCATGTCACCGTATAGTTGGTTCTATGGGTGCAATCAAAGGTAATCTTAAAGGTAAGAAGATGCCAGGACACATGGGACATGAAACTGTAACATTACAAAATTTAACTATTGCAGCCGTTGATGCTACAAAGAATGTTATCCTAGTTAAGGGAAACGTTCCAGGACCTAAAAAGGGACTTGTTGTAATCAAGACAGCTGTAAAGAGTTTATAGTAGGAAAGGAGATTTATTATGCCAACTATCGCATTATTAAATCAAGCTGGAGACAAGGTTAAAGATTGTGTACTTGAAGAGACTGTCTTCGGAATTGAACCTAACCGTCAAGTTATTTATGATGTAGTAAATGCTCAAAGAGCTGCTATGCGTCAAGGAACTCACGACACTAAGGGTCGTAGTGAGATTTCTGGTGGAGGTCGTAAGCCTTGGAAGCAAAAGGGTACAGGACGTGCTCGTCAAGGTAGTATTCGTGCTCCTCAATGGCGTGGTGGTGGTACCGTATTTGGACCAACTCCAAGAAGCTATGCATTTAAGCTTAATAAGAAGGTAAAGAGATTAGGTTTAAAATCAGCTTTATCATATAAAGTACAAAATGGTAAATTAATTGCAGTTGATTCTGTAAAATTTGAAGAAATTAAAACTAAGAATTTCATTCAATTCTTAAATAATATTAATGCAGAGGGAAAGACTTTAATGATTTGTACTGTTGAGGAATTCACTCCTGATTTAGTATTATCATCTGCAAATGTTTCTGGAACTATTGTTCTAACAGCTAACAGTGCTTCTGTTTATGACATTTTATGTTATGACAAGGTTGTAGTTACTGAAGCTGCAATAAAGTATTATGAGGAGGCTTTGAAGTAATATGAAGAATGTTTATGATATTATTAAGGGTCCAATCATTACTGAAAAGACTAATAAGTTAAAGGAAAATTATAACAAATATACATTTAAGGTTGCATTAGATGCTAATAAAATCGAAATTAAAAATGCTGTAGAGACAATTTTTAAGGTTAAGGTTATGTCAGTATCTACAATCACTGTTCATCCAAAGCATAAGAGAGTTGGTCAACATGAAGGCTATACTCAAGCTTATAAGAAGGCTATTTGTAAGCTTGCTAAGGATAACAAGATTGAAGCATTCGAAATTTAATTATAGGAGGAAAATAAAATGGCAATTAGATATTATAAACCAACATCTAATGGACATAGAAACATGAGTGTTTCTACATTTGAAGAAATTACAACTGATACTCCTGAGAAATCATTATTAGCACCTCTACACAAGAATGCAGGCCGTAATAACACAGGTAGAATTACAGTTCGTCATCAAGGTGGCGGAGTAAAGCAAAAATATCGTATCATTGATTTCAAGAGAAATAAGGATGGTATTCCTGCTAAGGTTGCTACTATTGAATATGATCCAAATCGTAGCGCAAACATCGCATTAGTTGTTTATGCTGATGGTGAAAAGAGATATATTCTAGCACCTAAAGGATTAGAAGTTGGTCAAACAATTATTTCTGGCGAAACAAATGATTTCAAGACAGGAAATGCACTTCCAATTCGTTTAATCCCAGTTGGTAGCTTAATTCATAATATTGAATTACATCCTGGCAAGGGTGGACAATTAGTTCGTAGTGCTGGTACATCTGCTCAAATTCTAGGACGTGAGGAAAATTACGTTTTAGTTAGATTACAAAGTGGAGAAGTTCGTAAGATTTTAAGTACTTGTAAAGCAACAATTGGTGTTGTTGGTAATGAATCTCATGAATTAGTTCGTATCGGTAAGGCAGGACGTGCTCGTCATATGGGCTTACGTCCAGAAGTTCGTGGTTCAGTTATGAACCCTAATGATCACCCACATGGTGGTGGTGAAGGTAAGGCTCCTATTGGTAGAGCTAACCCAGTTACACCTTGGGGTAAACCAGCTTTAGGCTTAAAGACTCGTAAGAGTAAGAAGGCTTCTAGCAAATTAATCGTTCGTAGAAGAAACGATAAATAATTAGTTGGAAGGAGGAAACACTGTGGCTCGTTCAGTAAAAAAAGGACCATTTTGTGATGAATCATTATTAAAGAAAATTGAAGCACAAAATGCCGCTGGTGAAAATAAAGTAATTCAAACATGGTCTCGTAGATCAACTATATTCCCTTCATTTGTAGGTCATACACTAGGAGTATATAATGGTCGTGAGCATGTTGCTGTATATATAACAGAAGACATGGTAGGTCATAAATTAGGAGAATTCGCTCCAACTAGAACTTATCATGGACATGACGCTGATAAGAAAGCGAAGTAAGAGGAGGAAAATAAACAATGGAAGCTAAAGCAATTGCAAATACTGTTCGCATGACTCCTCGTAAAGCTCGCCTTGTTGTTGATTCAATTCGCGGCAAGGATGTTAATGAAGCTTACGCAATTTTAAACTTAACAAACAAAAGAGCTTGTGAAGCAGTAGTTAAAGTATTAAAGTCTGCATGTGCTAATGCAGAGCATAATCATAATATGAATCAAAGCGATTTATACGTAAAGACTTGCTATGTTACTGATGGAATTCGTATGAAGAGAATGTTCCCTCGTGCTAAAGGTCGTGGTGATGTAATTACAAAGAGAACTTGTAATATCACTGTAGTTGTCGCTGAGAAAGAAAGTAAGTAGGAGGAGAAACCATGGGTCAAAAAGTTAGTCCAGTTGGATTACGTGTTGGTATCAACCGTGATTGGGATGCTGCTTGGTATGCTGATAAGGCTAATGTTGCTAATTTATTATTAGAAGACATTAAAATCCGTGAGTATCTTGAAAATGTATATAAGAAGGCTGCATTATCTCGTATCGTTATTGAACGTTTAAAGGGTTCAAAGAATGACAAGGTAAAAGTTACAGTTTATACTGGTAAGCCAGGTACTGTAATTGGCCGTGAAGCTGAAACTAAAAACGCAGTAGTTAAAGAATTAAGCTTCATTACTAAAAGAGAAATTATAATGAATGTAGTAGAAATCAAGAAACCTGAACTTGATGCTACATTAGTTGCAAAATCAATTGCAGAGCAACTTGAGGCACGTGCATCTTTCCGTCGTGTTCAAAAGGTTGCTATTCAAAGAGCTTTAAAGGCTGGAGCAAAGGGAGCTAAGACATTAATTTCTGGACGTCTTGGTGGAGCTGAAATGGCTCGTAGCGAAGGTTATAATGAGGGTCAAGTTCCTCTAACAACTCTTCGTGCTGATATCGACTATGCTGTAGCTGAGGCACATACAACTTATGGTAAGCTAGGTGTTAAGGTATGGATTTATAAGGGTGAAATCCTTGAAATGAAGGTTCGTCCTGTTGATCGTCCTCAACGTCGTCCTAGACCAGAAGGAAAGCCTGAAGGAAAATTCAATAAAGCAGGCAAGAAAGAAAACAACCAAAGCTCTAAAGGAGGTAAATAATTATGTTAATGCCTAAAAGAGTGAAATACCGTCGTCCTCATCGTGTATACTATAAGGATAGATTAGCAAAAGGCGGTACTGAATTAGCATTTGGTGAATATGGACTAAAGGCCCTTGAGGGTTGTTGGTTAACTAACCGCCAAATTGAAGCAGCTCGTATTGCTATTACAAGACAAATGAACCGTGAAGGTCAAGTTTGGATTAAAGTATTCCCACACTTAGCTAAGACTAAAAAGCCTCTAGAGGTACGTATGGGATCTGGTAAAGGTTCACCAGAAACTTGGGTTGCTGTAGTTAAAGAAAATTTAATTTTATTTGAAGTTGGTGGCGTATCTGAAGAGGTTGCTCGCGAGGCTTTAAGACTTGCTTCTCATAAATTACCAATCAAAACTAAAATTGTTAAAAAAGTAGGTGACGAGCAATGATGAAAGCTAAAGAAATTCGATCAATGAGCGAAGAACAAATCAATGCAAAAATCGCTGATTTAAAAGAAGAATTATTTAATCTAAAGTTTCAAGCTGCTCTTGGTAATGTAGAAAAACCTGCTCGTATGCGTGAAATCAGAAAAACTATCGCTAGACTAAAGACAGTTTTAACTGAAATGTCTACAAAGAGAGCAGAATAAGGAGGACAACATGGAACGTAATAGTCGTAAAACTTTTACAGGAACTGTAGTTTCTGATAAAATGGATAAAACAATCGTTGTGTCTGTTGATACTTTTGGTGTACATAGATTATACAAGAAGCGTGTTAAGAAATCTAGTAAATTTCATGTTCATGATGAGCAAAATGTTGCTAAAGTAGGCGACGTTGTAAAATTCATGGAAACAAGACCACTAGCTAAAACTGTTAGCTATCGTTTAGTTGAAGTGGTTAAGACAAAAGAGTCAGTTTAATATTTATTAGTTCTTGAAAGGAGGTACTCTCATGGTTCAACAAGAGACAAGACTTGCGGTTGCTGATAATAGTGGAGCACGTGAGTTATTAATAATTAAAATTTTAGGTGGGGCATTACATAGATATGCTAACGTTGGTGATATCGTTGTTTGTTCTGTTAAGGATGCTGCTCCAAATGGAACAGTTAAGAAGGGTGACGTTGTAAAAGCCGTTATCGTTCGTTCTAAATATGGTGTTCATAGAGCAGATGGTTCATACATTAAGTTTGATGAGAACGCAGCTGTAATTATCCGTGACGATTTAACCCCACGTGGAACTCGTATTTTCGGACCAGTAGCTAGAGAATTACGTGATAAGAATTTCATGAAAATTGTTTCTTTAGCTCCCGAAGTACTATAAGGAGGTGCGCATATGCAATTAAAAACTGGAGATACTGTAGTAGTTATTGCAGGTAAAGATAAGTATACTGTTGATAAAAAAGGTAATAAGGTTCCTACAACTGGAAAGATTATTGCTGTTTATCCAAAAACAAATAAAGTTTTAGTTGAGGGCGTAAATAAGGTTAAAAAGCATCAAAAGCCAACTCAAATGAATCAAACTGGAAGCATTATCGAGATTGAGGCTCCAATTGATGCAAGTAACGTTATGCTATTAGACCCAACTAAGAATCAACCTACACGTGTTAGTGTTAAGGTTGTTACTGGTAAAGATGGAAAAACTAGTAAGGTTAGAGTTTCTAAGAAATCTAACTATGAATTTAAATAATTTACGGAAGAGGAGATAAAAAATGAATCGTTTACAAGAAAAATATCAAACTTCTGTAAAGGCAGAATTACAAAAGAAATTCAATTATTCTTCTTCAATGCAACTTCCTAGATTAGATAAGATCGTTATCAATATGGGATGTGGAGATGCTGTTGCAAACTCTAAGGTTTTAGATGATGCTATTGAAGAATTAACATTAATTGCAGGCCAAAAGCCAGTAGTTACTAGAGCTAAGAAATCAATTGCAAACTTCAAATTACGTGAAGGTATGCCTATTGGATGCAAGGTTACTTTAAGAGGAGAGCATATGTATGAATTCTTCGATAAGCTTGTATCAGTTGCACTACCTCGTGTACGTGATTTCCATGGTGTTAATACTGCACTTGATGGCCGTGGTAACTATACTTTGGGTATTAAGGAACAATTAATTTTCCCTGAAATTAACTTTGATAAGGTTAAGAAGGTTCGCGGTATGGATATCGTTATTGTTACAACTGCTCAAAGTGATGAAGAGGGACGTGCCTTATTACAATTAATGGGTATGCCTTTTAGAAAGTAGAAAGGAAATCGAACTATGGCAAAAACATCAATGATTGTTAAAAATCATAGAAAGCAAAAATATAGCTCACGTGAATATACACGTTGTGAGCGTTGTGGTCGTCCACATGCTGTAATGGCTAAGTTTAAGTTATGCCGTCTTTGTTTCCGTGATTTAGCTTATAAGGGACAAATTCCAGGCGTTAAAAAAGCTAGCTGGTAATAAAATTTTTTTCCAAGTAATGGAAGGAGGAAGAAACATATGACAGATCCAATTGCAGATATGCTAACTCGCATTAGAAATGCTAGCAAGATGCATCATGAAACAGTTGAACTTCCTACATCTTCTTTAAAAACAGCTATTCTTGAGGTTTTAAAGAATGAAGGATTCATCGTTGATTATACTGTTAGCGCTGATTTAAAGAGCGTTACTAAGATCGTTTTAAAATATACAGCTAATAATGAAGCTGTTATCAAAGGCTTAAAGAGAGTAAGTAAGCCTGGTTTAAGAGTTTATGCAAATGCAGAGAAGCTTCCTAAGGTTTTAAATGGTTTAGGAATAGCTGTTATCTCTACTTCCCAAGGTGTTATGACTGATAAAGCAGCTCGTAAGTTAAACATTGGTGGAGAAGTATTAGCATATATTTGGTAATTTATAAAATTTACAGGAGGTGTTTTAAATGTCTCGTATTGGTAATAAGCATATAGCAATACCTGCAGGTGTTAGTGTTAACGTTGCAGAAGATAATTTTGTAACAGTTAAGGGCCCTAAAGGAGAGCTAAGCTTCAAATTCAATCACGAAATGACAATTGAAGTTGAGGGATCAACTTGTGTTGTAAAACGTCCTAATGATGACAAGCAAACTAAGATGTTACATGGTACTACTCGTGCTGTGCTTCATAATATGATTGTTGGTGTATCTGAAGGATTTAAGAAACAATTAGAAATCGAGGGTGTTGGTTACCGTGCAGCTTTACAAGGTAAGAAGCTTGTATTATCTGCTGGTTATTCTCATCCTGTTGAGCTAGAGGTTCCTGCTGGAATTACAGTTGAATTACCTAAAAATACAATTATAATTATCTCAGGAACTGATAAACAAGCAGTAGGACAATTTGCGGCAGTGATTCGTGAGACACGTAAGCCTGAGCCTTATCTAGGAAAAGGTATTCGTTATAGCGATGAGCATGTACGTCGTAAGGAAGGAAAAACTGCTAAAAAGTAGTAGGAAGGGAGTACTAAAATATGATTAATCAAGTATCTAAAAATGTTAGTCGTCAAAAGAGACATTTACGTATCCGTCAAACTGTTGTAGGAACTCCTTCTAGACCACGTTTAAATGTTTTCCGTTCTAACAAGCAAATTTATGCACAAATTATTGATGATGAAAATGGAACTACTTTATGTAGTGCTTCATCACTTGAAAAAGAATTAAATATCGCTTGCGGAAGCAATGTTGAAGCAGCAACTGTTGTTGGTGATGCAATTGCAAAACGCGCTTTAGCTTTAAATATAAAGAGCGTAGTTTTCGACCGTGGTGGTTATTTATATCATGGCCGTGTTAAGGCATTAGCTGAAGCAGCTCGTGCAGCCGGCTTAGAATTCTAAAGGAGGACTCATTACTATGGCTAATAATCGTGATCAACGTAATGAAGAAGTAGAACAACCAGAATTCGAAGAGCGTGTTGTAACAATCAACCGTGTAACGAAGGTTGTTAAGGGTGGTAGACGTTTCCGTTTTGCAGCTGTTGTTGTAATTGGCGACAGAAAAGGTAACGTAGGCTTTGGTACTGGTAAGGCAACTGAGGTACCAGATGCAATAAAGAAGGCCATCGAAAATGCAAAGAAAAATATGGTCTATGTTGCAACAGTTAATTCAACTATTCCTCATGAAGTAACTGGTGTGTATGGCGCAGGTAGAGTAGTTCTACGTCCTGCTAGTGCTGGTACCGGAGTTATTGCTGGTGGTCCAGTTCGTGCAGTTGTAGAATTAGCAGGTATCACTGATATCCTATCTAAGTCTTTAGGATCAGCAACTCCAATCAATGTTATTAGAGCAACAATTGATGGATTAACTAAATTACAAACTGTTGAGACAGTAGCTGCTCGTCGTGGCAAGACTGTTGAAGAGATTTTGGGGTAATTAATTATGTATCAAGTTACACTAGTTAAAAGTTTAATTGGCCGTAAGCCAAACCAAGTTAAGACTGCAAAAGCTCTAGGACTAACTAAAATTGGTCAAACAGTTGTTAAAGAGGAAAATGAAGCAATTAAAGGTCAAATTGCAACTATAGCTCATATGGTTAAAGTTGTAAAGAAATAAGGAGGTGCCAGATAATGTTAAATGAATTAAGCCCAGTTAAAGGAGCTAGACATGCTAAGAAGCGTCTTGGACGTGGAATTGGTAGTGGTCTAGGTAAGACTTCTGGTAAAGGTAGCAAAGGTCAAAACTCACGTTCAGGTGGTGGCGTTCGTCCAGGATTTGAAGGAGGACAATTACCTTTATTCCAACGTTTACCAAAGAGAGGTTTCAATAGTCATTGTCATAAGACATATGCAATTGTTAATCTTGAACAATTAAATGTTTTTGAAAATGGCACAGTTGTTTCACCAGAATTATTAATTAAAAATGGTATTATCAAAGAGGAATTGGATGGTGTAAAAGTTTTAGGTCAAGGAGAATTAACTCAAAAGTTAACCGTTAAGGCAAAGAAATTCTCTGCTAGCGCTAAAGAAGCTATAGAGAAGCTTGGCGGAAGCGTTGAGGTGATGTAATAATGTTTGAAAAACTAAAGAAGATTTTAGGTAATCGAGATATAGTTTTAAAAATCATATATACATTCATTCTTTTACTTGTATTTAAAGCAGGAACTTATATTCCTATTCCACTTATTGATACAAAAGCAATAACTGAAACAATTAAGGGAAATGATTTCCTTACAATATTAAATGCTTTTAGTGGTGGTGGTTTATCCAAGTTTTCAATTTTAGCTCTTGGTATTTCACCATACATTACAGCATCAATTATTATCCAAATGCTTCAGCTTATTATTCCTAAGTTTAAGGAATATTCAGAGCAAGGAGAAGTTGGAAAGGTTAAACTAAATAGATGGACTAGATATACAACCGTAGTTTTAGCCATGATTCAGGCTTTAGCTTTATTGTTCGGTCTTGGTAGTCGTCCTGAGAACGTATTAATTGGTTCTATTTTAGTTTTTAAGGATCAATTCTGGTTATTCTATATTTATATGGCAATTGTTATAACTGCTGGTTCAGCATTTACTATGTGGCTTGCAGATTTAATAACTCGTCATGGTATTGGAAATGGTTCTTCAATGATAATTTCAGCTGGTATTATCGCCTCAATCCCTACTATGTTTACTACATTATGGAATAAATATTTTGGTAGCGGATTTACAGGTGCACATCTTACTTGCTTTATTGTTATTATCTTATTATACATTATAATGATTTTAGGAGTTGTATTCTTCGAGGGTGCTACTCGTAAAATTCCTGTTCAATATTCAAACCGTCAAACATCTGGTAATGATGGAATTCCTGTTAAGCTTAATAGTGCAAGCGTAATTCCAGTAATTTTCGCTTCAACTTTAATGTCAATACCTCTAACTATTGTAGGTATTATGGGACTTTCAACATCTAGCTCACAGGGTGCATATTGGATTGATCAAATATTCTCATATAATCAACCTATTGGTATTGTATTATATATTGTATTAATTTATTTCTTTAGCTTCTTCTATTCATTTATGATGGTTGATCCTGATAAGATAAGCGAAAACCTAGATCAACAGGCTGCGTTTATTCCAGGATATCGTCCAGGTGAAGAAACAAAGAAACAATTATCTCGTATGTTGTTTAGAATTACATTGATAGGAGCAACCTATTTAACTGTTTTAGCTTTAGTCCCAATTATTGTATCAAAGGCTTTTGGCTTTACTACATCTGAGGCTTCAGTTATAACAATTGGTGGTACATCACTAATTATCGTTGTAGGTGTTGCAATTCAAACATTTAAACAATTAGAGACAATTTCTGAAACTAAGGAATATAAAGGTTTCTTAGATTAATTAGGAGGAAAAATGCGTTTATTAATTACGGGAAGACCTGGTGCTGGAAAAGGTACTCAGGCTGTAAATATAACAAAATTTTACAATATTCCTCATATCTCAACTGGTGATATGTTCCGTGCAGCTATCAAGAATCAAACTGCTTTAGGTATGACTGCAAAAGGATATATGGATAAGGGTGCCTTAGTTCCAGATGAGGTTACAATCGGAATTGTTAAAGAGAGATTACTAGAGCCTGATTGTAAAAATGGCTTCTTGTTGGATGGTTTCCCAAGAACTATTGCTCAAGCAGAGGCTTTAGATAAAATTTTATCTGAACAAAATGTTAAACTTGATGCTGTATTAGACGTTAATGTAGCAAGAGAAATATTAGTTCGCCGTATGGTAGGCCGTCGTGTTTGCAAAACATGTGGAGCTACATACCATATTGAATTTAATAAACCAAAAACTGAAGGTATTTGTGATAACTGCGGTAGCGCATTAATCCAAAGAGCTGATGATACTGAATCAACTGCAGTTAATCGTTTAGCTGTTTATGATTCTCAAACTGCTCCACTTTTAGCTTATTATGAAAAACAAGGTTTATTAAAAACTGTTAATGGTGACCAACCTGTCGACCATGTATTTGCTGATATTAAGCTTGCTTTAAGTAAATAAGCAATTACACAACTGCTGCAGGAACAATTAAGTTCCTGCTTAGAATGGTTGTGATACTCGTTTGAATCCCAAATTTAAGGAGGTTAGCGTTATGGCTAAAAAAGACGATGTCATTGAAATGACAGGTAAAGTATTAGAAGTGTTACCAAACACAAAATTTATTGTTCAATTTGAAAATGGACATCAAGTCGTTGCCCACGTTTCTGGTAAAATCCGCATGAACAACATACGCATTTTACCAGGTGATAATGTTACAGTAGAACTTTCTACTTATGATTTAACACGTGGAAGAATCACATATAGACAAAAGTAAATCGGAGGTATTGAAGATGAAAGTTAGACCATCAGTAAAACCAATTTGTGATAAATGCAAAGTTATTAAACGTAAAGGCCGTATTATGGTTATTTGCGAAAACCCAAAACATAAACAAAGACAAGGATAGAAAATTAGGAGGTGCACAGATATGGCACGTATTTCAGGTGTAGATATTCCAAATGAAAAACAAGTTGTGATTTCCTTAACATATATTTATGGTATTGGACTTCCAACATCAAAGAAAATTTTAAAGGATGCCGGTGTTGCTGAAGACATCCGTGTAAAGAACTTGACTGAAGAGCAATTAAGTGCAATTCGTAGTCAAATCAGCAAGTATCACGTAGAAGGTGACCTTCGTCGTGAGGTTGCTCTTAATATTAAGGGCTTAATGGAAATTGGTTGTTATCGTGGTATCCGCCATCGTAAGGGATTACCTTGCCGTGGTCAAAATACGAGAAATAATGCTCGTACATGCAAGGGACCTAAACACACAATTGCTAAGAAGAAGAAAGCTTAAGGAGGAATAAATCATGGCACGTAAAGTAACTAAGCGTCGTGTGAAGAGAAATTGCCCAGTTGGCGTTGCTCATATTCATTCGACTTTCAATAATACAATCGTTACAATCACTGATCCAGCTGGAAATGTAATTTCTTGGGCTAGTGCTGGTGCTCTTGGATTCAAGGGTAGTCGTAAGTCTACTCCATTTGCTGCCCAAATGGCAAGTGAAGCAGCCGCTAAATCAGCTAAGGATCAAGGCGTTGTAAAAGTAGATGTATCTGTTAAGGGTCCTGGTCAAGGAAGAGAAGCTGCAATTCGTTCTCTTCAAGTTGCAGGCTTAGAGATTACAACTATTACAGATGTAACACCAGTTCCTCATAATGGTTGTCGTCCACCTAAACGTCCTCGTGGATAGTTTTGTAGGAACACAAAATAAGATATAGGAGGCCCATTATGAAAGATTTAAAATTTGAAAAACCAAAAACTAGTATTCTAGAAATATCTCCAAATGGTAGCTATGCTAAATTTGAAGTTACTCCATTAGAGAGAGGTTTCGGTATTACATTAGGAAATGCACTTCGTAGAACTTTATTATCATCTCTACCTGGTGCAGCTTTCGTCAACGTAAAAATTGATGGAGCCGAGCATGAATTTATGAATGTTGATGGCGTTGTTGAAGATGTTATCACTATCATATTAAATTTAAAGAAGGTAGTTCTAAAGGTTGATTCTGATGATCCTAATTTCGAAACAACTGTAGAATTACATAAGCAAGAAGGAGAAGTAACTGCTGCTGATTTCATTCATGGAAGTGAAGTAGAGGTTATTAATCCTGAACAACATATCGCAACTGTATCAGCTGGTGGTAATTTAAGTATGTACCTAACAGTTCGTCGTGGTGTAGGATTTGTTGGTGCTGATAAGAATAAAGCATATAATCATAGTGTTGGTGTTATTGCAATTGATTCAATTTATACACCAGTTACTAATGTAAGCTTCGATGTTGAGAAGACTCGTAATGAGGGCAATGTTGCATCTTACGATAAGCTTACAATTGAAGTTACAACTAATGGCTCAATTAACGCTAAGGAGGCAATTGCAATTGCTTCTAAGATGATGATTGAACATTTAGAGGTAATGGTTGAATTAAGCGAGAAGGCTTCAGGAGAATTTATGACTGAGCCTGAGTGCGAAAGCCACAACCGTAAACTTGAAATGACAATTGATGAATTAGATTTATCAGTTCGTTCTTATAACTGCTTAAAACGTGCAGCTTTAAATACTGTTGCTGAACTTTCTTCTAAGTCAGAAGAAGATATGATGAAGGTTCGTAATTTAGGACGTAAGTCATTAAAAGAGATTAAAGAAAAATTAGAGGCTTTAGGCCTTGGATTTAGAAAAGACTAATTTACAAGGAGGAAGTTATAAGTATGGCAGGTTATAGTAGACTACGTCGTAATTCCGCTCAACGTAAGGCATTACTTCGTGATTTAGTTACTGACTTAATTATTAATGGTCAAATTGAAACTACTGAAGCAAAAGCTAAAGAAGTTAAGAAGCTAGCTGATAGAATGGTTACTCTAGGTAAGACTAATACTCTTCATTCTAGACGTCAAGCTGCACAACTTGTTCGTTTTGAAAAGGATTCAGATGGCAAGTATGCAATTCAAAAATTATTTAGTGAAATTGCTCCTAAGTTTGCAACTCGTAATGGTGGATATACTCGTGTTATAAAGACTGGTTTCCGTCGTGGAGATGCTGCTCCTATGGCAATCGTTGCATTTGTAGAATAAGAACCTTTTAGGTTCTTTTCTTTTTGCTTAAAATAAGGTATAATAATAACATATTCTATTTTGGAGTTGATATAATGCTTTTAGCAAATGAAAAGAACCCTTATACAGTTATAGGGGCAATAATTGTTTTGTTATTAATTTTAGTTCCATATTATTTATTTAAATATTCAAAGGCTCATAAAAGTCAAAAGCAAATTGAAAAGGAAATGGCTGGTAGAAAATTTATTGGTTCATTTAAGATAAAAATTACTGGTGTTCGTGGCTATAAATGGATTTTAGAATTAAATCAGGTTTTTGCAAGAGATAGAAATATTTATCCAGTATTTGATAATAAGAATAAAATAATAACAATTCATTATGAAGAAGAAGTTAATAAAAATGCAATTAGAAATCTTTTAATTAAGATTGGCTATATGGCAGAAATTATGGAGTAAGTATTAGAAATATACTTATTCTTTTTTATTTTCATTTAAAACTGAAAAATATATTATAATACGCCGAATAAAATTCGACAAATAGCGAATAAAATTCGATAAACTTATAAATATTACAAAAATTCAAAATAACTATTGACAATAAAATACAAATACAATATAATGTAGTAAAATTAATTTTGAATATAGGGAGGTAGTTATTTATGAAAAAATTAATTTTTAGTTTTATAGCTTTAATTGTTTTATTTTGTTTTTCACCATATATCGGAGCTAAGTTTATTCCGGATACGCCACTTGTTCACTCACATGAGGCTTTAAGAGAAAATGGAGATACGCCGTTTTTAGCAGAAGCTGAACCTAAAACGCTAATGCATCAAACAATACCTAGTATGGATCAATGTTATTATTTTTATTTTGTAGTATATGCTTCATATGGAAAAACCGTATTTGAAACAGAATATAATCGTAGAAATCAACCTTTTATTTACATTACTATTTATTTAACTAGAGGAACTTATAAGGATATTTTAACTAGTATGGTAATACCTGATGATCCTGAAAAAACTACTGAGGAAAATAAAAATAATGTTAATGCTGTTTTATTTACTACAAGTGGAGTAAAACCATTAAAATATGATGTAAATAAAACTCGAGAAGAAAATTTTTATTCGTTATTACCATATAATGAAATTAGAGTTGATATTAATACAAATTATTCTGAAGGGGCATGTGCATTATATTATCGTTGGGAATTATATTAATTGTAAAGGTGGATTATTATGTTAAGCTTAATTGGGATAAGTAAAAAATATGATGAAATAATCTATGATAATTTAAATTTAGAAATTAATGATGGGTTTATTTGGCTTAGAGGAAAAAGTGGTTGTGGAAAATCTACATTATTAAAGATAATAACTAAGGATACAAAATATCAAGGTAAGGTGTTATTTAATAATAAGGAAATAGCTAAGAATGATATTTGTTATGTAGCA
>CAKQDS010000028.1 GCA_934229535.1 uncultured Anaeroplasmataceae bacterium | reverse complement strand
ACTAGGACTTCAAAAATACTAATATGTAGTTAGACTTATCCAAGGTCTAAATCTACACTACATATTATACGAGGAGCAAATTGTATGGAAAAATATTTAAAAAGGTGTCTACCGTATTTTTTAATTTTAATAATAAGCATAATTCCTAGTATTGTATTATGTAATAAGGGCTTTATAGCTGGTCATGATAATGATTTTCATTTTGCTCAAATAAAGGATTTGTTTGATTCATTAAAAAATAAGAATTTTAATTATTATATTAATTTTGAATGTAATCATTTTCTTGGTATGGGCGTTAAGCTTATGTATGCTCCTTTATCGCATTTTTTTGTGGTAATAATTGCCTTTGTTTTATCACCATTTGGAATTAGTTTAACTCAGGCTATGAAGCTTACTATTTATTTATCAATTCTTTTTAGTGGAATATTCACTTATCATTTAGGACTAAAGATGACTAATAATAAAATTGCTGCACTTATAGCCGCTAGTATCTATATGCTTTTTCCTTATCGTTATACGGATATTTATATTAGAAATGCTTTTGCAGAAACAATAGCTATGGCTTTTATTCCTCTAGTATTCAATGGTACTTATAGTATTTTAAAGATGAAAAAAATAGAATTGAAGCCGTTTTTTATTACAATTTGTGGTGTTGTACTTGTATTTATGACTCATAATATAACAGCAATTTATACCTTCTCATTTGTTTTTATCTTCGCTTTATTTTATATTAAGGATATTATTAGATTAATTAAGGATAAATATTTTTGGGTTGCTGCCATAGTTAGTATTATAATTATGGTATTATTAGTATCACCATTATTATTCCCAATGCTTGAGCATAGAGCCTTAGGAATTTATCGTATTTTTGATGCTAAGTCTATGAATACTAATATTGATAATGTCACAGGTGAAATAGAAAGAAGCATTGCCTTTTTATATGCTGGAGTAAATGACATCTTTGATCTTTATTTATATTGGTTTATAGCAATTTCAATTACTTTATTTACGGCTATTTATTGTATAAAGAGCTATCTTCTAAACAAAAATAAATATTATTTTATTGGTATAGCCTTAGGCGGATGCTCTTCAATCTGCTTATTAATTCTTACTATTTGCTTATATAATTTTTCTTTAGCATTTTATCTTGCATTTTTACTTGAACTATTAATTTTATTTATTCCTCTTAAGAAGGAAAAACAAAAGTTTGAGATTAATTTAATTATTGCGATTACCTTCCTATTAATTTTTAGCTTTACTCTAACTATGAATAAATCATTATGGAAAATAATGCCTAAGTTTTTCTATACAATTCAATTTGCTTGGCGATTATGGGTATTTGTAGGCTTCTTTTTAGGTTTACTTGCTTGTTTATTATTTAATATCTTACGTTATAAGAGAAATGATATATTTGTAAAGGCTGTAGGCGCAATTTTTGCAAGTGCTTCAATTATGATAATTAGACCTTTAAATTCAAGTGCTTATGAAACATCTAGTGATATTCAAATAGATATTGAGGATACCTATTATGTATATTCAGCAGGCTGGCAGCTTGAATATTTTCCTAAAATATTTTTAGAGGGACCTAAAAGTGATTTTTGGTGGAGATGGTATAATACTATATACAAAAAAAATGATGAAAAGATTCTAATGGCTGGTATTAAGGATGGTAAGGCAACCATAACTAATTATCAATATAATACTGATTCAATAACCTTCCATATGGAAGCAACAGAATTATCAACAATTGAAATTCCAAGAATTTATTATTTAGGTTATCAAATCACAATTAATTCTAATGACGAAATAACAAATCTTGATTATTTTTGTAGTGAAGGCTATGTTGGTTTTAAAACTGACAAGTCTGGTGATGTTACTATTAAATATGTAGGAACAAAGCTTTCAAGAATGGCTAAATACACATTTAGCTTAGGTGTAATATTACTTGTAGGTATACCAGTAGTATTTACTATAAAAAAGAAGAAAGAAAATGAGTGATATAAGATGAATGAATTATTATTGTTAAGCAAAGAATATATTGCTAAGGATGATTTTCTAAATGAAGTGAATATTAAAAATTATCATTTTGAATTAGGCGGATCAGATGACCAACTATGGCTTATAAATGATTCTAATGATATATGTGATGTAAGAATAAGCTTATTACTTAAAGATGAAAACGGAAATATTATTGAAGATGAAATTGATTATCAATTATATGATGGAAGTGATGCTCCATATAAAGGCTTTTTGTATACAATTGAATACAAAAAAATAGATGTTGTAAATAATCTTCTTAAACAATTAGTCAAAGATAGTCGTCAATTATATGCTGAATATAATGCAAGTGGAAAATTTGAAATTATCAATTCAAATAAATAATTAAAAGGATAAGAAATTAATGAATATAAAAAAACTAGAAGAACTTCTAGAAGAAAATAAACAAATCGATATTAACGATGATTATGCACAGGAAAGAATTTGGCAAGAAATGTATGATATACTTTCTGTTAATCTTAATGAAACAATGCAATATCTTGATGGTATTTCTAAAGAAGATATTAGTTATGTTTGTTCTGTATTTGATGATTTGAGCAAACATTTTCAATCAAAGGAATTAATCGAATGTATGGAGAAAAATGCTAAACGTACAAGCTTTGATTGCTCTGTTGATATAGAATGTGCAAAAGAAATGATATATTAATTTAATATATTTAATGAGAGCGTAACTATTTAATGGTTATGCTTTTTTAATTATTAGCACTTTTTGTAAAATATATAGTGTTAAAAGATATTGCTATTACTATTTGCAATCAAAAAGTCGCTCCGAATTTCTTAAAAATTATCAAAAAGTCGCTCCGAATTTCTTAAAGATTTGTTAAAATGTTGCATATAACTTATTAAAAAATAGTATATTTATATAAAAAAATAATTCTGATAAGAATATTTTGTTGTATTATATTGTAAGTTAGAATTATATTTAATTGGCGTAATTAAGCCGTTTTTTTATATTCGCCATATTTACATACATACGAATTAATTTTAATATTAGATCCTACAATGCTATTTATTTCTTTTATTGCATTGTGAGGAATTGTTTTATTGAAATGAAGAATATTTAATTCTGCTGATTTATTTTTTAATTTATCTTTATTTTTTATTAGTAGATTTCTAATTGGTGCTGATATTTTAAAGCACCAAATTTGGCCGACTATAATTACTTTATTGTATGAATTTAAATCAGGGCAATTTGTGATATTCATTTGCCATTTATGCATTGCGTATCTACCACACCACCAAAAGCCACTGGTGTTTTTTGTATGCTCTGAAACGGTTAATTCTTTTATTTGATAATTGTTTTGATTAGCTATTTCATAGGCTAGCTTTTTAGCATAACCCATTCTTGAAAAATAAAGAACTATGGTATTAGAGCTTTGGCCAATATTTTTATAATCATTTTCATTAAAAATAAAGATTGTTTGCTTATAAAATATAATTGATGTAATACCAATAAGTAATTGAATTAAGCCTAAAGAAAAAAATATTATGTCTAAGGCATTTAGAGGAAACATATAAAATTGAATACATATCCAAAGTATTAGCGTTAAGCCAAAGATAGTGCTTAAATAGAAACCTTGATGCTTTTTCATAATTAAAAATATTATAGCAATTATATTTGTTATACCATTAACAATTATTAGCATAATACCTGAAAATATATAATCCTTAAATAAAATATCCGCAAATGGCAACACCTTAAAATAGGGAAGGAGATTATCCATACCTAGCATTTTACCAGTAGGATCTATTAGCATTAGGATACCACCATATAATGCTCCAATGGCAATGAAGGCTTCAATAGCTATTAAAATATATTTTACAACATTTAATCTTTTTGTTTTTGCTTCATTATTCATTTTTATTACCTCTTAAATTTAAGCTATTAATAAAATCGCCAATAAGGGTTAGACATTGATCTAGGGTATATTCATTTAGAATATAAAGAATAATTAATTCATGTGCATATAATGAATAGATGTGAGATTTAACTTTAATATCATTAGCATTTAAATTTGGGAATAATTTATTAAAAAGAAGCTCATTTTTGTTGATAACCTCGTTAGTTTCTTCTTTATACAATGCTTCAGCAATATCGCTTATAAATTTTTCTGATTCTATTATCATAAATATTTGCTTCATTTTTTCGTTTTCACATAATAACAAATAATTTTTAAAGCATTCCTTTAAGATTGCTATTGGCTCATTATTAAAATCAATTTTAGGTAAATTAATGCTTATTTTTCTAGCATTATGGTACATATCTAATAAAAGCTCGTTCTTTGATTTGTAATAATGATATAGGCTTGCCTTAGCTATACCTGATTTTTCAGCAATTAAGGCCATTGAGGTTTTAGTTGTTCCGTACTTAGCTACTAGCATTAGTGCTGCATCTAAAATTTTTTCTTTTGTGTTCATTGTTATCACCATTTTTATTATATCAACCGAACGGTCGGTTGTCAATAGAAGTGACAATTAATGGTATATTTCACATGCATTTCATTGAATTAAATTTAATTATAATGTAAAATGTACTTATGTATTAAAAGAAGAGGAAAAGAAAATGAAAAGAAAAAAAATAACAGGAATTGCTATAATGGCTATGGCAATGATTAGTGTGGCATCGTGTGCTGATAATAAGGAAAGCAGCAAGAATGCTAGTTCTATTACAAGTATTAGAGAAAGTACTAGTAGTGCTTCATCTAGTAAGAATGATGTGATATCAAGTATTGCTTCTAGTAGTAGCTCAAGTATAAATTCTAGTAGTAGTTCGAGTTCTAATAATTCAAGCTCATCTAGTAGCTCAAGCATAAATTCTAATAGTAGTTCTAGTTCCAACAACTCAAGCAGTAGTTCATCAAGTTCAACTACAATTGAAGATGAAAAAGGGTTAAAGGTAGTAGAGGCTAGTGGTAATTTAGAATCTTGTATTATTAAATGGCAGGAATTTAGTAATGCATCTAAATATAATGTTTATTATAAGAAGGATGGAGATGTAAACTTTAAGCTTGCAAATCAAAGTCTAACGAGAAAATATAGCGATTATTATCGTAGTGATATTGTAGGACTTAGTGAAGGTAGCTATGAGGTAAAGGTTATTCCTGTAATTGATAATAATGAGGATTTAGGAAATGCTTCAGCTAGCTATAAGGTTAATGTTAAGGCTCATGATCGAAGTGGCTTTGGCTTTGTAAGAGGAACTGGTGCAGCTACAAAGGTTACAACTAATACATCATCAGGAGCTTATAATGATGATGGTTCCTTAAAGGATAATGCTATTGTTGTTTATGTAGCAAATAGTAATAAGGATACTGTTACGGCAACTATTAATGGTGTTTCATGTGTTGGTCTTCAAAATATTATTTCTGGAGCTAAAAAGCAGGATACACCACTTTGTATTCGCTTAATTGGCAATATTACTGATCCTAGTGTTTTAGAGAAGGGTGATTTATTAATTGATGGTATAACCTGTGGTATTACAATTGAGGGAATTGGTGAGGATACTACCTTAAATGGCTTTGGTATTAGAATTAAGAATTCATCTAATGTTGAAATTAGAAATTTAGGATTTATGAATTGTAATAGTGGTGAAGGTGACAATGTTGGTATCCAGCAGGGTGCTGATCATATTTGGGTTCATAATTGTGATATGTTTTATGGTGATGCAGGAAGTGACGCTGATCAGGTTAAGGGAGATGGCGCCCTAGATACTAAAAAATCATCATATATAACTCATTCCTATAATCACTTTTGGGATAATGGAAAATGTAATCTTCAAGGAATGAAGGATGAGGAAACAACTAATTATATTACTTACCATCATAATTGGTATGATCATTCTGATTCTCGTCATCCGCGTATTAGAACCTGCAGTGTTCATATTTATAATAATTATTTTGATGGTAATGCTAAATATGGTGTAGGAATGACTATGGGTGGCTCTGCTTTTGTTGAAAATAATTATTTTAGATCAACATCTAATTTAAGACCTATGATGATTTCTGGTCAAGGAACTGATGCAATGGGAGAGGGAACCTTTAGTGGTGAGGCTGGGGGAATTATTAAAGCCTTCAATAATGTTTTTGATGCAAATAAGGTTTCATTTGTTGATCAAAAGGCTTCAGCAACAAGCTTTGATGCTTATGTTGTAGAAAGCCGTGATGAAAAGGTGCCCGAAAGTGTTGTTGCTCTAAAGGGTGGTACAAGCTATAATAATTTTGATACAGATACTAATTTAATGTATTCATATATTCCTGATTCACCACAGCAGGCTAAGGAAAATACGATGAAATATGCTGGTCGTATTAATGGTGGTGATTTTAAATGGAACTTCGATAATAATATTGAGGATCAAAATTATGCAGTCATTCCGGAACTAAAGAGAGCATTAGTTAAATATAATGATGAAATAATTGCTGTGTATGTAGATAATGCGACTTCAAGTCCTGTAAATCCTATTGAACCTGTTAATCCAACACCAAGTGATCCCGTTATTTCTTCTGATATTGTTCATAATTTTGAGGATGGAACAAGTAGCTCATTCTTTACAATTGTAGGTAATATGAAGGCTAATGTTAGTCCAATCACCTATAATAATATGACCTTAGCTAAGGCTTTAAAGATGGAGTCATCATCTAGCATTAAATTTAAAATTGATTGTGATATGACCTTAGTATTAGTTACAGATGCTTCTGCTAAGAAAATTAAAATTAATGGGTCTAATAATGTTACTGATGCAAATGGAATCTTAACTATTAAGCTTACAAGTGGAGAATATGAAATTACTAAAGGCGACCAAATGAATGTATTTTATATTTCATTAACTAAATAAAAATTTTCCTCCATATTTTTATGGAGGATTTTTTGTGCTATAATCTAATTGGTGATTAGTTATGAATAATAAGGTTGTTGTTTATAATTTTACAAATATTTATAATGAAGAAAAATTTATAGAAAAAAATAAGTTTATTGACTTATCTAGCTTATATGGTACAGAATGTATTTTAACAAATGATGAAATGTCTAAGGTAATTAAAAAAGAAGATCTTAATTCTATTCATTTTATTGATTCTGGTGATTATCATTATTTAACTAAGCTATTTTGTGATTTGATTTCTTTTCCCTTTATTTTAATTGTTATGGATCATCATACAGATATGCAGGATGATGGCTTTAATGCCTTAACTTGTGGCAATTGGATTAATTATGTTAAAGAAAATAAGAATCTTAAAAAAATCATTATTATAGGTCCTGATAGTAGGTATCATGATGATAAAATTACTATTTGTAAAAAGATAGATTTGCCGAAATTTGAATTACCTATTTATATTTCTATTGATAAGGATATTATGGCTAAAAATATTATTAATACAAATTGGGATCAAGGTGAATATCAGGAAATAGATATTTTAAATGATTTAAAGGAAATGCTAATTAATAATAAAGTGATTGGTATGGATATTTGTGGGGAATGTGAGGACAACATTTTTAAATTTAATGACATAATAGATGATGAAAAAATTAATAATGATTTCATCAAATTAATTGAAGAATATAATAAATAAATGCTATAATGAGGATGGTGAGTTAAATGAATGAAAATAAGGTAAGGGATTTAATTTTAAAGGCCAAGGATAGTAAAATAATTGCGGCTAGTAAATATGCTGATGTATCTAGTATGGTAAAACTTTATAATCTAGGTATTCATGATTTTGGAGAAAATAGAGTTGATAGCTTTCTTGGTAAATATAACGTATTAAATGGCTATAATATTACCTGGCATTTTATAGGACATCTTCAAAGAAATAAGGCTAAATATGTTTTAGGAAAGATTGATTATCTACATTCCTTAGATAATATTTTGTTATTAGAATATATTGAGAGGTATTGTAATAAGCCACTTAATTGCTTTATTGAGGTTAATATTTCTAGTGATGAAAATAAATATGGAATAAAGCCAAATGAACTTGAAGAATTTCTTGCTGAAACTAAAAAATATTCTATGGTTAGAATTGTTGGCTTGATGACTATTTTAAAAAACGGTTTATCTCACCTGGAAAAAATGGCTTATTTTAAAGAAATAAGTGAATTATCAAAGAAATATAATTTACCGATGACATCGTTTGGTATGTCATCTGACTATGAAGAGGCATTATGCTTTAAGCCTACCTATATAAGGCTTGGTAGTATTTTGTTTATGGAGGATTAATATGGATAATATAGTAGCAATAGCCACTCCGTATGGAAGTGGTGCAATTAGTGTAATAAGAGTTAGTGGTCCTGATTCTATTAATTTAGTGGAAAGGGTATTTGATAGAAAGCTAAAAAAAGAAGGCTATACCATAAGCTATGGTAATATCGTTAATAATGGTGAGATAATTGATGAGGTTTTAGTAAGCGTCTTTAAGGCTCCTCATTCCTTTGATGGTGAGGATTGCTGCGAGATTAGCTGTCATGGTGGTATTTTAGTTACCAATTTAGTTTTAGAGACCTTACTTGATGCTGGCTTTAGAATGGCTGAGCCTGGTGAATTTAGTAAAAGAGCTTTTTTAAATCATAAAATTGATTTAACACAAAGTGAAGCAATTATGGATATAATAGCTGCCAGCAATAAAATGGCTTTGAAAGCGGCAGAGGGTAGTCTTCATAGTCATACTAAAAAAATGATTAAAGAGCTTCGTGAGGAAATCTTAAATATTCTAGCCTCTATTGAGGTTAATATTGATTATCCAGAATATGAGGATGCAATAACTATGGATTACCATAATATTATGCCTAAGGTTGATTTGCTTATTGAAAAAATGAAGGATATCTTAAATAATTCAAGAGTAGCAAAAATTGTAAGAGAGGGTATTAAGGTAGCAATTGTTGGTAAGCCCAATGTTGGTAAATCTAGTCTTTTAAATATGCTTTTAGATGAGGATAAGGCTATTGTTTCTAGTATAGAGGGTACAACAAGAGATATGGTTGAGGGTGAGCTTAGTCTTAATAATGTAACACTTCGCTTTATTGATACTGCAGGAATTAGAAATAGTGATGATTTTGTTGAGCAAATTGGTATCAAAAGATCGATTAAGGCAATGAATGAGGCTGATATTGTCTTTGTAGTATTAGATAGTAGTAGACCACTTGACGATTATGATTATAAAATTTTAGAGGAAACAAAGGCTAAAAAAAGAATTATTATTTATAATAAAATTGACCTTAATCCAGCATTTAAAATGGATGAGGAGATGATTGGTATTTCTACCTCTAATAAAGAAGGAATGGTAAAGCTAGAGGAAAGAATAGAGCAAATGGTACACATCAATGAATTTAATCCTATTGATAATAATTATTTAGCTAATTCTAGACACATAAGCTTAATGAAAAAGTCGTTAGAGTCTTTAAAAAATGCAAAAGAGGGCTGTTTAGCAACACTTGATTCCTCTTTGATTGAAATAGATATTAAGGATGCCTTTGACTTACTTGGAGAAATTACTGGTGAAGCCTATGATGATGAATTAATTGATTCTTTATTTTCAAAATTTTGTTTAGGGAAGTGATGTTATGAGTTATGTTGAATTTAAAAATGTTAGCAAAATATATGAGGTAGCGGATAATAAAATCTATGCCAATAATAACATTAATTTAAATATAAATAAAAATGAATTTTGTGTTATTGTTGGGCCAAGTGGTGCTGGAAAAACAACACTATTAAATTTACTCGGAGGAATGGAGTCACCTACATCAGGAAGCATTATTGTTGATGGAAAGCATATTGAAGAATATAATGATAAAAAATTAACTCTTTTTCGACGTTATGATGTTGGCTTTGTTTTTCAATTTTATAATTTAATGCCTAATATAACAGCCTTAGAAAATATTGAGATAGCTATTGAAATATGCAAAAATCCACTTGATCCTATTGAGGTTTTAAAGGCTGTAGGCTTAGAAAATAGAATGAATAATTTTCCGGCTCAATTAAGTGGTGGTGAGCAGCAGCGTGTAAGTATTGCTCGTGCACTTGCCAAAAACCCCAAGATTTTACTTTGTGATGAACCAACAGGAGCTCTTGATTATGAAACTGGTAAGCAAATATTACAGCTTTTATATGATAGTGCTAAGCTTAATAATCAAACAGTTATTGTTATTACCCATAACCTAGCAATTGCTCCAATGGCAGACCATGTGCTTTATTTAAAAAACGGAACCATTGTAAAAGAAGAATATAATGAAAATCCTACGCCAATATCAGAAATTGAGTGGTGATAAAGATGAAAAGTGCTTATAAAAAATCAATTAGAACAGATATTAAGAAAAATATTTCTAAGCTTGTTGCAATAATGGCTATTGTTGCCTTAGGTGTAAGCTTTTTAGTTGGCCTTATGTCTAGTAATCCTGATTTAAGGGCTACAATGGATAACTATTATGATAAAATGGCATTCCATGATGTTGATATTAAAAGTACGATTGGCTTTAGTAAGGATGATGTAATTAAATTAAGAGAGTCCTTACGTGATGAGGCAATTGTTGAGGGCTATTCTTCCTATGATTTGATTACAAATTATAATAGTGGTGAATATACCACTAGATTAATCAATAAAGGAATGGAATATGCTACAACAGATAAGCTTGAGCTAATAGAAGGAAGATTTCCTAAAAATGCTAATGAATGTGTAGTTGAAAGAAGTAATGGTGTTTTACTGGATATAAAAATTGGTGAAGATATTCTTTATAATGAAGTCACCTATAATGTTGTTGGTATAGTTGCTAGTCCAGCCTATATCGCCTTTGAACGAGAAGTGGTTAATGTTGGAAGCGGTAAGCTAGAAATTATAATGTACATTAATGAGGATACTAGTGAATTTAGTGATATTAATGTGAATTTTTATAATTTAACAAAGCTAAATACCTTTAGTAAAAAATATGATAAGCTTCTTAATGAGGATATAAATAAGCTTAATATTTATATAAATGAAATATTTAATGAAAGAATTCTTAATATTAAGCATGAAATGATGATTTTTGGCTACAGCGATGAAGCAATAAATAGCTTTGTAAATATGGCTAATTTTTATAATTTAACAAGAAATAGTAATTTTAGCTATTTATCATATAGTCAAAAAATTGATATGGTTAAAAAGATTTCTTTAGTGTTTCCAATATTTTTCTTTTTAATTGCTTCTTTAGTTTCTTTAACAACTATAACAAGAATGGTTAGCGAGGATAGAAGTAGTATAGGCTGCTTAAGATCACTTGGTTATAGTAAAAAAATAATTCTTATAAAATATATTATTTATGTTTTGATTGCCTGCGGTATTGGTGGGATAATTGGAACTATACTTGGTATCTTTATTCTACCTTATATTGTTATTTACTCCTATTCAACCCTTTATTTTATTCCTAAATATAAAATATTATTTTGTGCAGAATATATTTTTCCAGCAGTTCTCACAATGCTTGTTGCTATTTTATTAGTAACAATTTATGTTTGTAACAAAACACTTAAGGAAAAGCCTAATATGCTTCTTGCTCCTTTGGCCCCTAAGCCTGGTAAGAGAATATTATTAGAAAGGGTTGGCTTTATTTGGAAGCATCTAAAATTTAAATTTAAATCTAGCATTAGAAATGTTTTTAGATATAAAAAGAATTTCTTTGTGATGATTTTAGGTGTTGGTGGCTGTAGTGCCTTACTACTTTGTGCTCTTACAATTAAGCCATCACTTAATATTGCAAATAAACAATATGGTGAGATTTTTAATTATGATATTTCTTTAAAGCTAAATAATAATTATTCTAATCAAAGCTTTGGCTTTACTAAATATACATATGCTGATGAATATAGTGGCGAGGTTATAAATAATGGTATGGCCTCAATGATTGTTTATACAAATGAAGAAATTAACAGCTTTATTAATTTTAAAGATAATAAGAGATTATTGAAATTTACAAATGAGTCAGTTTTTATTAGTAAGCAAATTGCCAAAAATAATAAATTAAAGATTGGCGATACTATAGAGTTTAAGGTTAATGATAAATCAATTTCTAAGGTTATAACAGGCATTTTTGATAATTATTTAAATAACTATGTTTATATAGGTAAAACAAATATAAATAAGAATACTATGTATGTTAAATATGACCTAACTAATGTTGATACTGATGAATTAACTAAAGGCTTATTACAAAATGGCTTAATAAATAGTGTTGAGCTTGTAGCCCAAACAAAAAAAATGTATTCATCAATGATGGATACAATCAATTATATTGTTATAGTTGCTGTGATATGCTCACTTGCTTTAGCAGTGATTGTTATTTATAACCTTACCAATATTGATATTAATGAAAGAATTAAAGAAATTGCTACACTAAAGGTGCTTGGATATTTACCAAGTGAGGCTGCAATGTATATTTATCGTGAAACACTTATTATGACGATAATAGGCACACTTTTAGGTCTTGGTCTTGGTAGATTGTTATTAGGCTTTATTGTTAAAAATATTTCTTCAAATGGAATGTTTTATGTTGCTGATGCATCATTTGTAAGATATTTACTTTCATTTTTATTTACAATCATTTTCTCAATGTTTGTTGATCTATTATTTATTAGAAGAATAAAGAAAATTAAGATGGTAGAATCACTTAAGAGCGTTGATTAGTAATTCTTCTTTCATTTATAATTATTCCTAAAATAATACCAATAAACATCAAATATATATAAATGAAACTAACGATTATTGTTGAAAATACGCCATATAATGCTTCATAGTTTGAAATTAAAATAATATATAGATAATAACCAATAGATACAATTGTTATGTAAACAACACTAAAAATCACACCATAAATTAATTGATGCATGTGTAATTTAATAGCTGTTGCATATTGATTTACGATAATTATAAAGCTGATTAAAACAAGATAAATGAATAAGAGAGAGAATATATTTATTACAACTGAATAGCTTATATTTGTAATTATTTCCTTGGTCATTCTAAATATGATTAAGGCCCCTGAGCTAATTAAAATAAATAAAAGAGAAATCAATATTGATAATAGCTTTTGCTTTATTGCTCTTTCTCTTTTTTTTGTTTTATAAATAATTTCGCCAACTCTTCTTAATTGAAAAAATAATTGTGATGATGAATATATCGTTGTAATTAAAAATAAAATGGATATTTTAGCATTTAAGTCAAAGCTCACATATTTTTCTAAAATTTTGGGGATTTCCATAGTCATATTTAGCATATTTATAATTTTATTATAGATACTTAATGCTAAATAAATTATAGGTACAAACGATAAAATAAAAAAGAAGGAAAGACTACCTGCTAGGGTTGTATATTTTTTTTCTTTAGCGTAGTTATAAAAATCAATTATTTTTTTATACATAAATTACCTCTATTTCAATTGCATATTTATTAGAAATATGATACAATAACTATTGTCCTCAATCAATTACTTGCGGTGAACCAGGTCAGGATCGGAAGGTAGCAGCCTTAAGCCTATATAGTGATGTGGTTGGGGCGCTTTTTTTATAATTTATAAATAATTTCAAGCTTATGCTTAGATTTATATTTAATAGTTGCTAAAGCTCCACATATCATTGGCATAGATGGAGCCATATGACCTAAATCTACATCCAAAAATACATTATTAGAAATTTCTTTTAATTGATCATAGGCATTATAAGCATTAATACCAAAAGCTTCTTGATCCATACAAAGCGATCTACCAATTAAAAAACAACAGGCGGTTTTAAACCAACCAGCCTCAGTTAATTGGAATATTGCTCTTTTTATATCAAGTGGTGATAAATCACAAGCTTCTAAAAACCAAATTATAGGTTCATCGATTTCTTCGATGAATTTTTTTGTTTGGTCATATTTTGTTCCACAAAGATTTCTTAAAATATCTAAATTTCCGCCAAGAAGTCTACCAGAAATTTCCAAATCCTTATTATAAGCCTTGATAGTTTTTAAATTTGTTAAATTTAGTGGAGCAAGGGGATTATCACTTTTATTTTTTTCCTTTTCAAAATATTTATAACCAGATATTATATTTTTTTTACCTTGTAACAAAAGTAAGGTATCAAGTGTTGCATCCTTGTAGGGCTTGAAAGCAAAATCAGGTGCATTTATTGCATATAGACTCATTGTGTGTGTAATTGTAGTAAGTGTGTATGTTAAATTAGTATTGTCTGAGAAGCCAACAAACCATTTTGGTGGTAAATTTTTAATTTCTTCAAAGTCAATAAAGGGAAGAATTTCATTCATCATTTCTCCACCACCAACCGAGAAAATAACCTTTGCATTGGATTTATAGGCATCCATAAATTCTTTAGCACGTAATTCTTTAGTATTAGAAGCATATGGTAGCTCAGCTTTGTAGCAATTACTACCTATAATAATTTTATATCCATCATTACTCAAATTTTTTATAGCTTCATTAAGCCTTGTATGATAAGGCTCTGTTGTACAACCAAATGATGGCGCAACTAAATATATGATATCTCCTTTATTTATAAATGGTGGTAATTTCATGTGTGTTTCCTCCTTGAATCATATTTAAATTATAACTGATTGAATTTTCAAAAGCAAATATATATATTAAGTTATTTCTTTTTCCTAGTATTTATTTTTAATTTATGGTAAAATTATTTTTAATCGGAGGTGCACTGATGTTTTTTAATAAGAAGAAAGATTTAGAACCAAAAAGAAATAGGGTTGGCTATTATGATGTTAAACCTATTAAACAAATATATGATGATTTAGCCTATGCAAAATATGTATGCTTGTTAAATACCGAAGCCTATAAGGTTTTTGCCAAGGGATATAAGGGGTGTCTTAGTAAAATTATTTTTGTTCAATCATATGATGAATTTATTAAATTTGATTATTCAAATGAGAATTTAAGAGATTTAAATATGGGGACAGATTTTGAGGGTGCTTTTTCACTTGATGAATTTAATGATTCTAAAATGATTGAAATAATTGTATTTGAGGAAAATAGTGAAAGAACTATTGCCTATGCTAAAAAGAATTTTGTTGTAGAAAAAAATCATTTTAGACAAATATTATTATTTGAAAATAAGACTAAGGTCTTAGAATATCATAGAATAATGCCAGATTATTATAAATTATATACTGATTATACTAGAGTTATATTTTTAGATATGGCAGCAAAGGATAAGGAGATATTATAATGCAGCAAAGAAAACAAATAAAGGCAGTTTATTTATGGCTTGTTTTTTTAATTACTTTGGTTTTAGGAGTATTACTTGTTTTATGGACTAGTAGAAGTGAGAAGAATACCTTACCTATGGCCTTGATGGTGCTTGATTTTGTCATTATGACGATGGCTATTAATTCTGCTATCGCAAGAACCTTTAGATATAAGGCTAAGCCTAGAAAATGTGCAGTAAATAAATATGAAGGATTAACAAGTAATGAATTAGATAAGAAGCTTGTTAGCCTAGGCTTTAATAGAAAAGGTGTTAGATTTGGTCATGGCTATATTAAAATTGAAGGTAAAACTGCTTATAAGGTAGTTGTAATTGATGATTATTCTAAGTACTTTACTAATAATGATACTATAGCTAATGAAACTAAAAATGAAGAACCAACAAAGGGAATTGATCAATGCGATAAATTTATTGGCTTTGAAATCTTTTATACAGTAGATGATTCTACTAAAGAAAAAATTCTTGATTTTGCTTTCCAAGGAGATAAGATATATTATGATGGCTTTTATTTTGATGAGTCAACGAATTTATTTGTTGAGCCTAATTATATAGCTCCAAAGGGAAGTCATATAGAGGAATATAATAAGCTTATAGAAATGATTGATTTTAAAAAAGTAAATAATGAGCAAGAAAAAAAATAGAGAAGCAAATTCTCTATTTTTTTATCTAGATTTCTCTTGTATATTTCTTTAACCATTCTACCTCATTTGGTGATAGATATGGTGATATTTTTTCAAATACTTGCTTATGATAATTGTTTAACCAATCCTTTTGAGCCTTAGTTAAAATTGTAGGTTCAATTGCGTCTAAATCGATTGGGGCGTAGGTTATAGTTTCAAATGAAAGGAAATCACCAAATTCTGTTGATTCATCCTTAACACAAAGAAGTTCGTTTTCGGTTCTTATACCATATTGACCCTCAAGATAGATTCCAGGCTCATCAGTTGTTATCATTCCTGGCTCTAAAATTGCACTATCATTTCGTTCTGGTACTATTTGATAGCGGAAGCCGTTTGGCCCTTCGTGTACACTTAAAAGATAGCCAACACCATGGCCAGTACCACATTTATAGTCAATGCCTAAATTCCAAATTGGGCCTCTTGCTAAAATATCTAGATTAATACCTCTAATACCTTTTAAGAATTTAGCACTCGCAAGGTTAATAACTGATTGAAGAACAGTTGTAAAATGAAGCTTCATTGTATCAGTTAATTCTCCTAAGGCAAATGTTCTAGTAATATCGGTTGTACCTTCTAAATAGTGGCCACCAGAATCTACTAGTAAAAATCCATTTGGTTCTAGCTTAGCATTAGATAGCTCGTTTGCACTATAGTGCATCATTGCTGCATTTTCTTTATAGGCACAAATAGTGTTAAAGCTTAATTCAACAAATCCCTTTTGTTCCTCACGAAGTGATTGTAGATAATTTGAAACACTAATTTCTGTTAAATCTTGTTTGCCAATGTTATTTTTTAGGTAGTACATAAATTTAGTTACAGCAACACCATCTTTAATATGTGCAAGCTTAATATTAGCTATCTCAGTATCGTTTTTAATTGCCTTCATTAAAAGTGTTGGGTTTTGAATATTAATGACATCATCCTTGTTTGTAAATGAATGATATAAGGTATAATTTACCTTTGATAAATCCATAATGGTTTTACCACTTAAATTTTTAATTGCTTCATAAATATCAAAATATGGCTTAACAACAACCTTATTTTCCTTTAAGTAATTATGAATTTCTGGCGTTAGCTTTTTAGGATCTAAATATAAAATAGTATCATTTTTAGTTATTAATGTATAGGCTAAAAATACAGGCGTATATAACACATCATTACTTCTAAGATTATAAAGCCATGCTTGATCCTCAAGTGAGGTTAATAGATAATTTGTTGCTTTATTAAAATTCATTTGTTCTCTTATTCGTTCTATTTTGCTTTGATAGCTTTCACCACTAAAGAAGGTCTCAAGCATAAAAATAGGTGTAGCTGGAAGTATAGGACGATCTGCCCACATCTCATTGATTAAATCAATTTCATCGATAATATTAATTTTTTTATTAATAGTATTAGTTAGATTATTTACGAAGCTAGCACTTAAACATCTACCATCAAAGGCTAGGGTATCTCCATCATTTAAAACTGATTTTAAATATTCATCAATTGTTGGAAAGCCCTTTGTTCCCATTTTCATTAAATGAATATTTTTAGGTAATTGTTTTTCAGCTTGAATAAAATATCTGCCGTCAACCCAGATTCTTGCGTCATTTTGAGTAACAACAAGGGTTCCTGCAGAGCCAGTGAAATTACTTAAATACTCTCTACCTTTAAAATAATCTGCCACATATTCGCTTTGATGAAAATCTGATGTAGGAATAATGTAGCAATTTATTTTCTTTTGAAACAAAAGTATTTGAAATTCTTCAATTTTATTCATGTAATCATCTCCATAAGTCATTATAAATCATTTTTATTGTTTTTGCAAGAATAATACAAACTCATAATTTTTTCATATATTTTGTAATATTGTGTGATATAATGCAAATATCGAAGGTGGTATGTATGGATTTTAAATTTTGTGGAGTAATTGATATTGTTTTAGTCGTTCTTTTTATAGTTTTTATAATTGTAGGCTTAAAGAAGGGGTTTGTTGAAAAATTTTTATCATTAGCTAATTCTTTATGTGGCTTTTTATTTTCAATCATTTTTTGTAGAGATTTTGCTTCATTCATGATTAAGCATAATATATTTTATAATGCTATATATAATAAGGTGTATAGTAACGTTTCAGCAAGTGAGGCCTTACAGGATGGTAATGCAACAGCACTTGAGGTATTAAAGGCTATTGGATTTCCGGAAAATATTAGTAAGTTTATAGCTGAAAGAGTAACTATTGATGGAGCAAGTGTTGCAGTGGGAATATCTGAAAATGTTAGTAAATGCTTAATGGTTGTTATTGCATTTTTTGTTATGTTTTTTGGGACAACCCTTATTTGCTTTATTTTAAAAATTATTTTTAAAGCTTTAAAGGAAGGCTCAACTATTTTAAAGGTTTTAGATGGAACATTAGGAGTTATATTTTACGGACTAATATTTTTAGTGATTGTTGATATTTTATTATTTGGTGTTTCTTTATTAATGCAAACCTCATCATTTCCAGCAGTTAGGAATTTTATTAATATAGATATGCAGCTTTCAACAAGCTCATTTAGATTATCCAAATATCTATATAATCATAATACACTTGCTAATATAATAGGTTTATTTCTATAATTAAAACACCTGAGGTTTTTGAACTTCAGGTGTTTTTTCATCTAAATTAAGCCACTTTCCTTTAATAGCTTTTCAATATCTGTATTTTTTGTTTTTTTGATAACAAGCTTTAATAGCTGCTTTTCCTTAAAGCTTAATGGCATTTGATTAAGCTTTTTCTTATCTATTGCATAATATGTAGCTCTTAGAAGCTCACGTACATCATAGGTACTTCCCCAAACCTCAGGGACAGCTCTATCAACATTTAATAAGGTATATACGGCTTCCATACCGGTTCTAATAGAATACTCAGTTGTAAATATTGTATCTCTTGGAGTTTCTGCAAATTGACCAACAAAGGCAAAGTTTACAGCACCATTTGGAACAACCTTTGGTCTATCGCTTTCATGACGTGGTTGGAAGAAGGCATTGATATAAGGCATATAGCAAGTAGTTGTATTAGCTTCGTTAGTAGCTAATGCTTCAATCTTATCTTCACTAATACCGATATGATATAGCCATTCCATACAAACCTCACGACCTGTACATTCTCTCATTGGCTTTTTAACAAAGTTACCAGGCTTATTAGTATTTAGAGAGTAAACCCAAATTAAAACTAAATCCTTATCCTGAGATTTAAATTGTGGCTGACGATTAATTGTCCAAGATAAATACCAATTATCTGTACTATCCTTAACAGTTACAATTCCACCAGTAGTAACCTTACCGCTTCTAGGATCCCTTTTACAAATTGCCTTAATTGCGTTAATGATCTCTTCATTCTTAGTAGCAACTGTAGCACTCATCCAGTTTGTTTGCTCTACGTTATTACAAAATACGAGTGGATTACCAAATTCCTTATCCTGAGCGGCAATATTACGCCATAAATCCCATGATTCACCATAGCCATTTCTAATTTGACTTAAATCAGGCTTATGATCCTGGTCGCCATAGCAAGATGTATCTGTACAGCAGCCATTAGTAATAAATACTAAATCATCACTAACTAGGTCAATTGCTTCAGATTTACCATTTCTTTCGAAAATGATTTGTTTAGCTATCTTTTTATCGCCTTGGTGTTCAAAAATGACATTTTTAACATTAATACCATATTCGATTTTTACGCCATGAGCCTCAAGATATTTAACAAGAGGAAGAATCATACTTTCGTATTGATTATATTTAGTAAATCTTAAAGCACTAAAATCAGGTAGACCATCAATATGATGAACATAGCGTTGAAGATAACGCTTCATCTCTAAAGCAGATGAAAAGCGTTGGAAGGCGAACATTGTTTGCCAATATAACCAGAAGTTGCTATTCCAAAAATGATCATCGAAGAATTCATCAATTCTTTTTCCCTCAAGCTCACTTTCAGGAGTTAGATAAAGCTTAGTAATTTCCATTGCAGCTTTTTTATCAAGATTAAATTTATTGTCTGTATGAGCATTTTTACCACGATTAATTGTAGCACGACATAGTGAATAATTTGGATCCTTCTTGTTTAACCAATAATATTCATCTAGGACACTTACATCGGGTGTTTCAATAGATGGAACATCACGGAACATATCCCACATACATTCAAAGTGGTTATCCATTTCTCTACCACCACGCATATAAAAGCCTTTTGTAACGTCCTTTCTACCATCGCAGCTACCACCAGCAAGCTCTAGCTTTTCAAGTAGATGAATATGCTCACCCTTCATTCTACCATCTCTTACTAGATAGAAGGCTGCTGATAGGCCAGCAAGTCCTGTACCAATAATATAAGCACTTTTTTTATCTACACCCTCAGGCTTTAAAGGATGTGCAAATGCTTCATAATTTCCTGCACTATAATACATAATTTATTACCTCCATAATTTTTCTTTACGACTATATTTTAGTTCATTACAACTAGCTAGCCAATAAACAAAAAAATGGATATGTATAAAAATTCTACATAATTCAATAAATGAAAAAAAATACGACATTATTCATAAAATGTCGTAATTAGTGCTTACAGTTATTTAATGCGTGCTCAATGGTTCCACTTGTTAGATCACTTACTTTATTTACTATGTCCTTTGGATTTTCCTTTAGGTCGGTTTTTATCCAATTAAGGACAATTCCTACAAAGGCATATTTATAGAAATTAGCAATAAATTCTAAATCATCATCTCTTACGGTATAGCCTTTAGCCTTTTCCTTTACTACATTTAATAATAAAGGATAGACTAATCGATAAAGATAGTTTTCTAATATTTCTAGGGAAACATTATGATAAATGTTTAAGATGAATGGCTTATCCTTCTTAATTAATTCAAATATTGATAGGAAGCCTTCCTGCCAGGTGTCATAGGTTTTGTTATTTTTTAGGGCATCATCAGCATCCTCAAGACAAATCCATTCTACTAAATCAGGAAGATCTAAAAAATGATAATAGAATGTTTGTCTATTAATACCACATTTGTTTGTAATGTCAGTAATTGTAATTTTTGACATTGGTTTTTCTAATAATAAATCCTTAAAGGCAAACGCAATTGCTTTCTTAGTTAAATCACTCATATAATCACCACTAATATTATAATATAATTTGGAAATAAAAACAAAAGCATTTTTAATAAATTGTAATTGATTTATTTGCTAGTTTGGGGTAAAATATTAACAAACGTTGATAAGAAGAAAGCTAAGATGTAACTTTTAGAGAGTTTATGGTTGGTGAAAATAAATAGATTCTTAGTCTTTTAACAGCTTTGAGTGATGGAAGAAATTAAGTAGAACCATTCGTATGCCTGCGTTAAGGGCTTAATTGAGGGCAGGATTTTATCCTGAACTAAGGTGGTACCGCGAATATTTCGTCCTTAGATTTTTATCTAAGGATTTTTTTATTTCATAAGGAGGATTTATTAAAATGAAAAGAGATCATATTAAAGAATTACTTACATTAAAGGAAGAAAAGGAAATATTTATTTGTGGTTGGATTAGAACTAATAGAGCTCAAGCCCAATTTGGTTTTTTAAATGTTAATGATGGTTCAACTCTTCAAAATATACAGGTTGTTTATGATAACAAGCTTGCTAATTTTTTAGAGGTATCTAAATTTAGAACTGGCGTTTCTGTAAGTATTTTAGGTAAGGTTGTTTTAACCCCTAATAATAAGCAGCCTTTAGAGATTCATGCTAGTGAAATTACTATGCTTGGTGACTGTGGTGAGGATTATCCTATTCAGCCTAAAAGACATACAAGAGAATTTTTAAGAGAATATGCTCATTTGCGTCCAAGAACAAATTTATTTAATGCTGTATTTAGAATAAGAAGTGTGGCAGCTATGGCTGTTCATACTTATTTCCAATCAAGAGGCTATTTATATGTTCATACTCCACTTATCACCTGTGCTGATTGTGAAGGCTCTGATCAAATGTTTAAAATAACAACTCTTGATATGAATCATTTACCACTTGATGAGAATAAGCATGTTGACTTTTCGAAGGATTTATTTGGTAAGCAGGCTTGGATTACAGGATCAGGTCAATTACAGGGTGAAACCTTTGCGATGGCTTTTGCAGATATTTACACCTTTGGTCCAACATTTAGAACGGAAAACTCTAATACACAAACTCACGCTAATGAATTTTGGATGATTGAGCCAGAAATGGCATTTTGTGATTTAGATGGTCTAATGGATATTGAAGAGGAAATGCTAAAGTTCGTTATTAAATATGTGTTAGATAATGCTAAGGCTGAAATTGAATTTTGTGATCAATTTGTAGAAAAGGGTCTAATTTCTAAATTAGAAGCAATTTTAAATTCAAAATTTGTAAGAATTAGTCATCATGATGTTGTTGATATCTTAAAGAAGGCACCTGTTAAATGGGAATTTGCTCCTACATATGAGGATGATATTTCTAAGGAGCATGAAAGATATATTACTGAATATTTTAATGGACCAGTATTTATTACTAATTGGCCTAAAGAAATCAAGGCTTGGTATATGAAGGTTAATGATGATAATAAAACTGTTGCTGCTGTTGATTTAGTAGTTCCTCATGCTGGAGAATTAATGGGTGGATCTCAAAGAGAGGAAAACCTTGATAAGCTACTTGAAAGAATGAAGGAGCTTAATGTTAGTAAGGATGGTATCGATTGGTATTTAGATACTCGTAGATATGGTGGATGTGTTCATTCTGGCTTTGGAATGGGCTTTGAAAGATTAATTATGTATCTAACAGGGGTTGAAAACATTCGTGATGTTATTCCTTTCCCAAGAACTCCTAAAAATTGTGAATATTAATATCTATACTGATAATGGAATGGTATACTTGTTTTAAGCAGGTATACCTTTTTATTTGTTAAGTATAATTTACTTGTTTTTAAAATATTGTAAAAAAACAGCAAAAAATAGTCTTAAAAAAATGTTTTTTATTGTCATATTTTCTTCATCGTGTTATAATCCCGAGTTCGACAGTTGGAAATAGTTAAGTCCGAAAAAATAGCGCTATTGCTATACTTTTCGGACTTTTTT
>CAKQDS010000027.1 GCA_934229535.1 uncultured Anaeroplasmataceae bacterium | reverse complement strand
TTTAAATTTATAGTTTACTACAACCCTTTAATTTTAAAGATATTATTTCACAACCTCGAAATTTAATATACTAAAAAAGACCAATAAGGTCTTTTTCTTTTACTGATTGATTGATGTTAGAATTAATACAATAGTGCTAAAGCAATTCATTAGCATATGGATTGTAATTGGAACATAAATATTATGATTAGATTTAAAATATGCATAGCCTAAACCAACGCCACAGGCTGCATATGGAATTGTATGAAGAATTAGTTGGGTAATGCTATAACCAGAGGTTATAGTGTGAATTAAACCAAAAAGGATAGAAGAAATAGCGATTGCAAGATAATCATTAGGAATAAGCTTAAAAATTGATTTTCTAAAAATTAATTCCTCAACTACTGGTCCAAAGATAACTGCAGCAACGATCATCATTATACCATTGCTACTACTTGAAAATAAAATAGCATTGATTTGCTGCTGGTTTTCGGAAACCTGATCCTTAAGTAGAGGAGAGGTAATCATTGAAAATATCATTTGTAAGCCAAAGGCTAGAAGAAAGCCTAAGGGAATATATTTAGCAATCTTTCCAGAATTATTTTGTAATTCACCAAATTCCTCCTTAAAGCTTTTACGATATAGTGTTACAAATAGGAAAAATAATAATATGTAAATTGTAAGATTACCAATTGCGCTAGCAGTTGTATAATATTTTTTTACATTATCTGGAAATTGACTAAATTCTAGATTTTTAAACTCCATTAAATATTCTTTAGTAAGCCCCATTGATTTTCTAGTAATATTTGCAATTAAAGCTGAAATATAATCTGATAGAAAATACATCATAAATATATATACTAAAACACAAACTAAAGGTATTATATATTTTTTATAATCAAATTTTTTTGAATTCATTGATATCACCAATTAGATTATAGCATAAAAAAAATAATAATAAACATTTATCATAAAAAAAATAAAAAATGCATATTTATTATTGGTGATTTACGTGAAAAAAATACTGATTTGCTTATTTGGAATTATTTTCATTTTCTTTATTTTTTTGTATCAAAGAACAAAAGTTGAAATTAAATATAGTGAAAATACGCTTAAAGAGATGACTATTTATGCTATTAAATATGAAACTAAAGAAATTATCAAGGTTTCAATTGATTATATTGAGCCTACAATTGAAAATATAGTAAAAATTTATACTAATAAGCAAAATTTATTGCCAGTTGGTTATTTTTCGCCTGTTTGTCCTAATGCTAAGCTTTTATCATATAAAAATAATGAGCAAATAGAAATAGTTTTTGATAGATATTTTGTTTATAGCTATGATTTGAAGCTTGCAGCAGATGTAGTTGAAAAAACTATTGTTTTAATATATAATAAGCCAACAATTGTGAAATATATCTGAAATATGTTATTATAAGTATTGACATTAATAAATATAATAGTAAAATTAATATTGTAAAGTTCTTTTTGCTTATAAGAGGAGGAGATAGATTATGAAAAAGACTTTTATTATTTTATTAGGCTTTATTATGATTTTATGCTCATGCAAATCTGCAAAATATAATGATTTATTTGATATTTTAGATTATTATTGTAGTAATGGTGCTGTGTCTAATTTGACGAGCAAGGCTTCTATGTCAATTATTTATAAGGCTTTAGAGGCTGATAAGGATTTAGTTGCAATAGAAGGAAGCTATGATATTGTTGATGATTTTAAATATTCTTATTGGACTTATCTTGATGATTTATATGACAATAAGGATATGATAAATCTTAATAAGAAGTTTGTTATTAATGATAAGGATTATATTATAGGATACAATAAAAATAATAAGGATATAAGCTATGACATTGTTGTTGATGATATTAGCTTATCTTTGAAAAAAACTATTATAGGTGAATTTAATTATTATAGTATAGCAATTAAAGGTACTGATTTTTATGTTTCATATGATGAGAAGAGTACTAAGGATATTATAATTAAGAATAATTTAGAATATACATTGTATAGCAATGGTTCAATTAAATTCTTTGATGATTATAAAGGCTATAGAATGGTTAATATTCCAAAAAGCTCAAGTGCTTATGAAAATATTAATAGCTATTTTGCTTAAAAGAAATGCCAAAATGGCATTTTTTCTTTTTTTTGACAAAAATTGTTTGCTTATTTTGTTAAAATATCTTTATATTTATGTTAAAATAGTAAATGGTGAGAATATATGGAAGAAATTATTATTGCAACAAAAAATGAAGGAAAGAAAAGAGAATTCGCCTCTATATTAAAGGAATATCATATTGTTTCTTTAAATGATTTAAATTATCAAAATGATATTGTTGAGGATGGCAAAACCTTCAAGGAAAATGCGGTTATTAAGGCTAGTACAATTGCTAAAATTTATAATAAGCCGGTAATAAGTGATGATTCAGGATTAGAGGTTTTCTCTTTGAATAATGAGCCAGGTATTTATTCAGCAAGGTATGCTGGAGATATGCATGATGATAAGCTAAATAATGCTTTACTAATAAAAAATCTTTTGGGTAAAGAAAACACTGATTGTAGATATGTATGTGCTATTGCTTTATGCTATCCAGATGGTAGAAGCATTGTTGTTGAGGATTATTGCTATGGAAAAATAATTCTAACACCAAGAGGAACTGGTGGCTTTGGCTATGATCCATATTTTTATGTTAAGGAATATGGTAAGACTATGGCTGAATTAAGTCTTGAGGAAAAGAACAAAATTTCTCATCGTGGAAAGGCTATAAGAAAGCTAAAGGAAGCTTTAAGATGAAAATATTACTTATAAGTGATTCACATAACAGCCCAGAATTAGCCGATTTTCTAAAGGCTAACAAAGAAAAAGAAATTATTTGTCTTGGTGATTTTATAATTAATAAAGAAGTATTGGATAAATTTAATGTTACCTATGTAATGGGAAATTGTGATAGGTATAGTAAGCCTTTAGAAAATGTGATTGATATTAATGGCCTTAAGGCATTTATTACCCATGGTCACAAATATAATGTTAAAAATAGCTTAGATAGAATTTATTATAAAACGCTAGAAGAAAATTGTAGGCTTGGTATTTTTGGTCATACTCATCAGCAATTTTTTGCTGATGTTAATGGAATAGCTTTAATAAATCCTGGAGCTTTTATTAATAACGAATATGCAGTGATTGATGAGGATAATGTGATTTATTTTTATAGAAATGGTGTAGCTATTAAAAACTTTAAAATTGTTTAGGAGGAACTTATGGATATAAATGAATTATTAAAATTAGATAAGGTATCAGCGTCAATTAAAAAAATTGATTTATTTTTATCCAAAACCTCTAAGTCTGATGCTAAATATTATGAGGCTATTGCCTATAAAGGAATAATTTTGGGGGAAATTGGTAGGGTTAATGAAGCTTTAAAGCTTTTATATTCATATGTTCCGATATTTAATCAATTAGATTATAATGCAGTTGTTTATTTATGTAACGCTATTATTGAAATTGCTAAAAATAATTTTCTTGCTGATCAAATGGCAAAATATATTGAGGTAAAGAAGAATTATTTGCCACTTGCAAGAATGAATGAATATTATATGGATTTGATTGATTATTATATTTTAACAAATAATCAAGCTAAAATTAAAGAAGAAATTTTTAAAATCTTGGCTGAGGAAACTGATGTTGATATTCGTGCAAAATATATGGCTATAATTGCTGATATATATTTTAAGGAGCATGATTATGAACGCTTTTTAAGTTATTATGATAATCTTATTTCTTATTATAATAAAAATTTATTGTTTGATAAGGCTAATGAGCTTTCTTTAAAAAAAATAAGAATTGAATATGAAAGTGGTAGCTATATAAAAGCAATTGAAATGGCTAAAGTCCTACTTAGTGATGAGCATTTATCAAGTGAACTCAAAATTAATGCGGCAGCTATTTGTGTTAGGGGTTATTTAAAAAATAAAGAATATCGTAGGGCGACAATTATTGTTACTGATTATGAGGATGAGCTTAATAATATTAGACCAATTGCTGGTAAGGAATTTGTTCTTGCTGCCCTTGATTTATATAAAGAACAAAACCATTTGATTTCCATTAAGGAATATGAGGATAGATTAAATAAAATAAATAGCTCTATTGAATATGAAAACCCTAAAAAGAAAAAAAGTAAGCAGATTATTATTCCCGATATTGCGGAAACAATAGTAGAAGAGCCAAAACAAAATGTTGCCGAAATCAATGTTATTAAAAATGAAAAAACAGATATTTTAGTATCAGAGGCATATGAAAAATTTGCAGATGTTTTTTCCTACATTAATAGTAGAGATAAGAATTTAAAATTTAGAGAATTTTTTAGATTAGGGGCCATTGAGCTTACTAAATTGTTCCCTATTGATGAGATTGTCATTGTCTATTATAATCAAGGCTATTTTGGTTATCATTACAAGGTTGAAAGAGTATATAACAAGGCCTTCAATAATAAGGATTTAGAGGATACAGTTCTTTTAACAGCTATTGAGCAAGAAACTGACGCTTATAAGGAAGGCGAAGGCTTAAAAAACATTATAACTAATTTGCCATATGAAGAAAAAAAATATATTTTATGCTTTCCTTTTTTTGAAGATACTATTATTATGGGAAGCATTGCTTATATAAGCAATAAACGTTTTATTGATGTTGATATGGCTTATGAAATTTTAAAGCTTACAAGCCAAATGCTAAATGTTCGTTTAAATAATGAGATGTATATAAATGAGATAGAAACTACCAATAAAAAGTTATTTTTCATTAGTGAAGCAATGTCCTCAGGAATTAAGGTTGAGGCTTCTATGTATGTTCATTCAAACGCTAAGGCCTGTGAGATATTAGATATTTATGAAAACTTAAATGTATCTGACTATGAGGCAAGGATTGCAGCTAATGATTTAATTGCCTATCGTAAGGCTAAGGAGGAAGCATTAGCTAACGAAGCCTTAGATGTTGTTAGTAAATATCACTTTCATAAGGGTAATGAGATTATTTATGTTAAAGAACGCTTTTATCCAATGCTGGAAAATAAAACATATACGCTTATTTCTTTAATTGATGACATTACTGCTGAGGAAAAAACGAAAAATGATTTAGAGGCTTTGATATATGAAAATCCTTTATCGAAGCTTAGTGGTGAGGCTAAATTATTTATTGACCTTACTGATGCAATAAAGAATAAAAAATTTAGTATTGCGCTTATTGATATTAATGATTTTAAGCTTTATACGGATATTTATGGCTTAGCATTTACATCACAATTAATTTATCATTTAGGGCTAGTTATAAAGGAAGAAATTGCTACTGATTTTAATACAAGAGTCTATCATCTTGATGGTGATAAATTTGCTTTATTATATAATGAGTTAAATGATAAAAGATTAGCTTTAAGTAAGACTATTAATTATTTAGATAAATTAACTAAAAAAATGTATGATGTAAATAAGAGAATTAAGCTTAGCTTTGCAGCTGGTGTTTATCGTTATACTGCAAACCAAAACATTACGGATCCTTCGAAAATCTTAAATTATGCATCATATGGCCTATTAGATGCTAAAGAGGTAAAGGATGGACTAAATCATGTAGCTTTGTTTGATCAAAGAAGCTATCAAAAAAGATATTTTGATTTTCAGCTTATAACCCATATAAGTGAATGTATTGATCATAATAAGATGAAAATAACCTATAAGCAAATTATTGATTTAAATGAAAAAAATGTCTATGCTTATTTTGCCAGATTAAATTTAGTGAATTATGATGTTGATTATCAAATGGTTGATAAGGTAATTAAAAGACGTTCCTTGGAGGATTTATTAGATAAATATTTAATTCAGCAATCTTTAATGGAACTTAAGAATTTTTATAATATGACTCATGCCTATTTAAAAATATGCATACCTATTCACAAGAAAACAATTGAGGATGAAAAAATTATTTCCTTTGTTTTAACACAACTTGATTTTTTTAAAATTCCTAAGGAAAATGTAATTTTTTATATTGATGAAAGTATTAATAAGGATGTTATGATTAGGTTTAAAAATAATGACTTAGAGCTTGCAACTAATCAAATGGAATGTTTATTTTTAGATTGCCTAAAAATCTTATTTTTAAGCTATAAAAAATATAATGATGGCTATAAAGAAATACTTGATATTGCCTTAAATAAAAAAATAACTATTATAACAGATGATATTGATACTAAGGATGATCTTCTTAATGCTAAGAAAATGAACTTAAATTATATTTATGGAGAATATTACAAGAAAAATATTACTATGAATGAATTAATTTCTAAGGTTAATATGAATAATTAAAAAGTATTTAGCATAATATTTAGTAAATGTTAAGGAGGATATTATGTTAAAAAAGAACAAACTTCCATTATTTTTATTAGCCTTGGTGGTAATGCTTAGCGTTTATTATATAAATGATACTAAGACAAATAAAAATAATGAAATACAAAATACCTCAGGGTCTATAAAATATCATACCTATGCTGAATCAAGGCTTGAAGTAATGAAGAATAGAACTAAGGATATTGAAGGCTATGAGGCTGTTGTAGCTAGTGGTGAGCTTTCAAGCACAGAGGTTGAAAATACCTTGCTAAAGGTTGATGCCATATATAAGCTTAATTATAGTGAGGTAGCCTTAGAAAATGAAATTATAGCTCTAGGCTATGATGATGTATTTGTTTATGTTGCCGATGGAAAGGTGAATATTGATATCTTAACAGATACCTTTAGTCAAACTGAATTTGTTAATGTGGCACTTTTAAGCAAAGCTAAATTTGACACTAATTATATTGTTACAATTCATACAACAGCATTAAGTTCATAAAAAGAGTAGATAATACTCTTTTTTTCTTTTAATTAGGTTGTAAATATGGTAAAATATTATATAAGTGAAAAGATATTTTTATGTGAGGAAACAAATTATGAGTAGAAGAGACAATCGTATTTTTGGAATGCAAATTATATATAGAGTTGATTTTGATGATGTTTCAACATCTGAAGCAATTAAGCAAGTATTTAATAATGATGATTTTAATGAGGAAGGCGTTGAATTCGCTTTAAAATATTTGAATAATCGTGAAAAGGTGGATCAAATTATTGAAATGGCCTTAGAGAATTATTCAATTTCACGTTTAAATGCCGTTGATCGAGCTATTATTAGACTTGCAACTGCTGAAATGTATTTAGGTGAGGATAAAAGAGTAGCTATTAATGAAGCCTTAGAAATTACCAAAATGTTTTCAGATGAAGGAAACCATAAGGCTGTCGCTTTTAATAATAGCCTTCTTGATAAGATTGCTAAAGAAATATAGGTGAAAAAATGCAGGAAAATAAGAATGATTATGTAACTGTCACTGCATTAACTAAATATATTAAATGGAAATTTGAGCATGATCATCATTTAGAAGATATTTTTGTTACAGGAGAAATTTCTAATTTTAAGCATCATTCAAGAGGTCATTTTTATTTTACACTTAAGGATGATGGAGCTGCCATAGGTGCAATGATGTTTGCATCAAGTGCCATAAAGGTTAAATTTGAGCCAAAGGATGGTATGAATGTTTTTTTAAGAGGAAGAATTTCTGTTTATGAGCCTAGTGGTACCTATCAAATAGTTGTTTCGGAAATGAAAAGTGATGGGGTAGGTGACTTATATTTAGCATATGAGCAATTAAAAAAAGAGCTTGGTGAGCTTGGCTTATTTGATCCAGCACATAAAAAGCCTATTCCACAAATTCCTAAGGTTATAGGAGTTGTAACATCGCCTACAGGTGCAGCAATTAAAGATATAATTAATACTATTACCAGAAGATTTCCTTTTTGCAAGGTTATATTGTATCCAGCACTAGTTCAAGGTGAGGAAGCCAAGAATAGTATTGTTGAACAAATAAAGCTAGCAGAGGAGCAAGCACTTTGTGATGTTTTAATTGTTGGCCGTGGTGGTGGAAGCATCGAAGATTTATGGGCCTTTAATGAAAAAATTGTTGCTTATGCAATTTATAATTGTAATATTCCAATTATTTCAGCAGTAGGTCATGAAATAGATTTTACTATTGCAGATTTTGTTGCAGATAAAAGAGCGGCAACACCAACCGCAGCTGCGGAAATTGCTACTCCTAACAAGGATGTTTTAAAACAAAACATTATTCAAATCTATGGAATTTTAAATAAAAATATTAAGAATACCTTTGATAATTATAAGCTTAGTTTAGTTAATTTAGAAAAATCATTGGACAATAATAGTCCTAAGACGACATTGATTCATAAAAGAGAAATTGTTGATGCCAAATTTAATTCCTTAGGATTAATGATTAAAGCAATTTTAGCTAATAAGGAAAATAGCTATAAGGTTTTAATAGAAAAATTAAAAGCACTTAATCCCTTACAAATTATGGATAAGGGCTATTCAATAGCTAAGCATAATGATGAGATTGTAAGAAGTGTTAAGCAGGTAAAAGAAAATGATTTAATAGATATTACTCTAAATGATGGTAGTATCAAAGCTAAGGTGATGGAGGTTAATGATGGAAAATCAAGATAAAAGCTTCGAGGAATATTTATCAATGCTAAATGAGGTTGTTAAGAACCTTGAAAATCGTGATATTTCTTTAGAGGATGCAGTAAAAAATTATACTAAGGGTGTTGAGCTTTCTAAGATATGCTATGATATTTTAGATAAAAATGAAAAGCTTGTTGTTGAACAAATGACTAAAAATGGTTTGGAACCATTTAAACAAGAATAAGAGGATAATATGATAAAAATTGAGGATATTAAGGATCCTTCTTTTATCAAAAATCTAAATAATAAAGAGCTTAAGCAATTAGCTAAGGATATTAGAACTTTTTTAATTGAAAATATCAGTAAAACTGGTGGGCATTTGTCTTCAAATTTGGGAATTGTGGAATTAACGATTGCGATGTTTTATGTTTTTGATCCGGAAAATGACAAATTTATTTATGATGTAGGTCATCAAAGCTATGTCCATAAGATTTTAACTGGAAGGGCTAAGGATTTTAAAACTTTAAGACAATTTAATGGTCTATCAGGATATATAAATAAGGATGAATCCAAATATGATGTATGGGAATCAGGCCATAGCTCTACATCGATTTCTGCTGCAGCAGGAATGATTGTAGCAAATAAAGAAAATGCTAATCCGCCTAGGGCAGTTGTTGTTATAGGAGATAGTTCAATATCTAATGGTATTGCCTTTGAAGGTCTTAATTTTTTAGGTAGCTTAAAGGAAGAAAATCCAATAATAATTATAAATGACAATAAAATGGGTATTTCTAAGTCTGTAGGAGCAATGACTAGAGTTTTTAGTCGTATGCGTGGAACTAAGACTTGGCGTAGATTTAAGAGAATTTGTAACATTATTTTTCCTAAGTTTATAACTAATTGGTTTCATCAAATAAAAAGAGGCTTAAAGGGCTATTTACAAAGTGATAATATTTTTGAGGATATGGGCTTTGATTATTATGGACCAATTGATGGTAATGATATAAAATCTGTAATTCGTAATTTTGAAAGAGTTAAGCAAAGCAAAGAGCCAGTTGTTATTCACTTAATTACTAAAAAAGGCTGTGGCTATCCTTATGCTGAGGATGACGATATAGGTAATTTCCATGGTGTAGGACCATTTTGTGTTGAAAATGGTAAGCCTTTAGTTAAGAATGATGATGGTCTTACTAGTTATTCGCAAATTGTTGCTAATAAAATACTAGATTTAAGAAAAAAGGAAGATTTTTTTGTAATTACTCCAGCTATGAAGCAAGGAGCCTGCTTAGATTTATTTGCAAGCCTTTATCCTAAGAGCTTTTATGATGTTGGAATTTCTGAAGAGCATGCAGCCGTAATGGCCTCAGGAATTGCTTTATCAAATAAAAAGGTTGTTCTATTAATGTATTCAACCTTTGCTCAACGAGCATATGATCAGTTTTTAAATGATATTGCAAGAAGAGGACTTAATGTAATAATTGGTATTGATAGAGCAGGAATAGTTGGTGAGGATGGTGCCACTCATCAGGGAATTTATGATGTAGCAATGTTTAATTCAATGCCTAATTTTACCATTTGTATGGGAAAAGATGGTAGGGAATGTATGGGACTATTTTCATATGCTTTAAAATATAATGGTCCTATTGTTGTTCGCTATCCTAAGGGTAGAAGTGAATATAGCACTTTTGATTTGAATTATGAAATAACAAGCCCAACCTGGGATATACTAAGAAAAGGTAATAATGCTATTATTATTTCTTATGGTAGTATATTAAATAGAATAACTAAAACAATTGAAGAAAATAATTTAGATGTTTGTCTTATTAATGCTAGATTTATAAGGCCAATTGATGAAGAAATGTTACTTGAGCTTTTTAAAATGAACAAAAATATTTTAATAATTGAGGAATGTGTTAATGTCGGTACACTTTTAGCTAATGTTTTAGACTTTGCTGCTAAACAAGACTTTAAGAAGAAAATAAAGGGCTATGGTATATCAAGAGATACAATTGTACCTCACGGAAATATTGATATTGTTTTAGATAATTATGGCTTTTCTAAGGCAGATATCTTAAAGGAAATAGTTGATGTATATGAGAATTGATGTTTATTTATGTGAGCATGGCTATTTTAAAACAAGAAGTAAGGCAAATCTAGCAATTAAGGCAAAGGCAGTTTATGTTAATGATAAATTAATAACTAAGGCAGGTTTTTTAGTTAATGATGGTGATAAAATAACGATTTCTAAAGAAACAGATCGTTATGTTTCACGAGGCGGTTATAAGCTAGAGGCAGCAATAAAAGCCTTTAATTTAGATTTTAGTAATAAAAATGTTTTAGATATAGGCGCTTCAACTGGTGGCTTTACAGATTGTGCTTTAAAGCATGGTGCCGCCTTTGTTTATAGTGTTGATGTAGGAAGCAATCAGCTTGATGAAGCTCTTAGATGTAATCCTAAGGTTAAAAATATGGAAAAAACTAATATTTTAGATACAAATATTACAGATAGAATTGATTTTATTGTTATGGATGTTTCCTTTGTTCAAATTAAAAATATGATTCCTGCTTTGTTAAAATATGCGACAGCTGCTAACCAAATGATTATATTAATCAAGCCTCAATTTGAGGTTGGAAAAATATTTTTAAAAAATGGAATTGTTAAGGATTCTAAAATGCATTTAAGAGTTTTAGAAAATGTTGATGAAATTCTTAGAGAAAATGGGATTTATATTCATAAATGTATCTCCTCACCAATTCTTGGTGGAAGTGGTAATAAGGAATTTTTAGCTTATTGTAGCTTAAATACCTCACCAAGCCTAAGCTTTAAGGAATTAATATAATTTTCGAAAAATGGGACAATTTTAGATGATTGTCCTTTTTTTCTTGTTAAGATTAAAAATATGTGATATGATTTTAATAGCTACTTTGGAGGGATAAAATGTTAAAAAGATTATCTGTTGCAAATTTTGCAATTATAGAAGATTTAACAATAAATTTCAATGATAAAATGAGTGTTTTAACAGGTGAAACTGGTGCTGGAAAATCTTTAATCATTGATACTATTTTATTATTGCTTGGCGGACGAGCTGATACGGATATGATTCGTTTTGGTGAGCCTATGGCCCAAATTGAAGGTGAGTTTATAGTAAATAATCTTAAATTAAAGGAATGTATAATTAATTTGGGATATAAAATTGACGATACCTTGATTATAAAAAGAGAATTAAAGCAAAGTGGCAAAAATATGATTTATATAAATAAGGAGCCTGCGACCCTACAAACCTTAAAAAATATTGCTACGCTACTTGCCGATATTCATGTTCAAAATGATACCTTTAGACTTTTTAGTGAAGAAAATTATTTAGATTTTATTGATCCTAAGGATGACGATAAATTTAATAATTTATTGAATGAATATGTAGTTGAATTAACTAAATATTTAGAATTATTAAAGAAATACAATTATATTTTGAAAAATCAAAATCAAACTAAGGAAAAGCTTGAATATTTAAAATATGAAGCAAATGAGCTTTCGGCATTGAATTTAACTAAGGATATCGATCTTGAGCTTGAGGAAAAGATAAATAAGCTTAAAAATTTTGATAAAATTTATCAGGGATTGAAAAGCTCATATGAAGACCTTGAAAATGAATATTTTAATCTTGATTCAATTTATGATGCAGCTATTAGTCTAGAAAAGATTGATAAGTTTTCACCTAATTATTTAGAATATGCCAAAAAGGTTAAGGACGCCTATTATATTTTAGATGATGTAAAAAATTCTTTATATGATGAATTAGAAAATCTTGATTTTAATGCTGATGAATTAAATGAATTAGAGCAATCATATCAAGAAATAGTAAAGGCAAAAGAAAAATATAAGAAGGATGTTAATGAGCTAATTAGCTATTTAGATAAAATCAAGCTTGAAATTGCGATGGTTGATGACTATGATAATGCTCTTAAAGAGGCTTATAATTCATTAGAGGAAGAATTTAAAATTTTAAAGAATAAAGCTAAGGCCTTAAGTGATTATCGTAAGAAGCTAGCACTAGATATTGAAAAGGGAATAATTAAGGAATGTCAGGATTTAGAATTATATAATGTTGATTTTGCAATCAAATTTAACGAAATAGATTTAAGTGATCCTCTTGATAATAGTGCTTTTTTAGATAACGGCTATGATGTAATTGATTTTTTGATTTCTCTAAATAAGGGTGAACCTAAAAAAAGTATTGCTAAGGTAGCTTCAGGCGGTGAGATGAGTAGAATTATGCTAGCCTTTAAAGCTTATTTTGCAAGTAAAAGTAATTTAGAACTAATGGTATTTGATGAAATAGATACGGGAATTAGTGGTAGTGCGGCAATGCAAATTGCTTTAAAAATGAAGCAAATAAGTAAGCACACCCAGGTACTTTGTATAACTCATTTACCTCAGGTTGCGGCAATTGGTGATTATCATTATCATATTTATAAAATTTATGAGGACAATCGAACTAAAACTCAAATTGAGTTATTAGATCAAGAGGGAAGAATTAAGCAAATTGCAATGATGCTTAGTGGTAGTAAAATATCTAAATTTGCTTTAGAGCATGCTAAAGAATTATTAGAAAATAAAAACAAGGCTTAGTCCTTGTTTTTATTGTTTATAAATTTATTTATAGCTTTTGCCACTCCATCATCTTCATTAGATGTGGTAATATAATTAGCATTATCTAAAACCTCTTTAAAGGCATTAGCCATTGCAACACCAACATGAGCCTTTAAAATCATTGAAAGGTCGTTTCCAGCATCACCAATAGCCATTGTTTCATCATCTTTAATATTAAGATATTTAGCAAGCATAAGAAGTGCCTTACCCTTATCAGAATTTTTATTTAAAAATTCCAAAAATATTTTAGAGCTTCTTACCATCGTATATTTTGTGTAAAAATAAGAATCAATTTCTTTTTCAAAGATATTAAGACGCTCTGGATCATCAACAACCATCATTTTTGTAAATATATCATCATCATTTATTTTGGAAAAATCAATATATTCGGCATTTAAATGGTTAATGCGGCATTCAACATCAGTATACATATTTGGTTCTGAAGCTAAAAGCTTACCACTTGAGGTAAAGGCATGAAAGAAGTATTGCTTTTTTTTAGCAAAATCATATAATTTTTTTACGTCACTACCATAAATTACTTCTTCATAAATGGTTTCTTTTTTTCCAACATTTAAAATCTTTGCTCCATTATAGCAAATTACATAATCCTCGTTTGTTGTAAGACCTAAGGTATCTAATACATCATAAACACCATCAATTGGTCTACCTGTTGCAATAACAATTTTTGCTCCATTAATTTTGGCTTGCTTTATAGCTTCAATATTAGCCTTAGATATATTTTTTTGATTGTCAAATAATGTTCCATCTAGGTCTATTGTACATAATTTTATCATTTTTTCACCATCATTTTTAACATTTACTAGTTAATTATAGCATATTTAAGAAAAATTAAAAGAAAAATTTCCCAGTTTAAAAATGTCATTAGCAAGAAAAATAATATTGAGGTGAAATATATGAAAAAAATTGTACTTTTTTGTTTATTTGTAATTGTTTCATTTATTAATATAAATATTTTTGCTTATAGCATAAATAAGGATGATTATATATATGTAGGTGGCCAAAGTATTGGTCTTGATGTTAAAACTAATGTTTGCGTTGTAGGTACATATGGTATTGAGCTGGATGGTAAAATTTATAAGCCATGGCAGGATGCGAAAATTAAAGATGGAGATTATATCATTAAATATGCTAACTCTAAGATAACTGATGCTAAAAGCTTAGAGGATGCTGTAAAGGTAAATGGCTCTAAAGAAAATGATATAACAATTAAAAGAAATAATTACATAATTGATACTAAGATTAAGCCGGTATTAAAAAATAATATAATATCGCTTGGCTTATATATAAAGGATAATATTTTAGGAGTAGGTACATTAACCTATTATTTGCCTAAATATAATTTGTTTGGATCCTTAGGACATAAGCTTACAAATAATGAAATTTATGGTGGTAATATTTATAATGCAACAATAAATTCTATTATTAAATCAAAGCGTAATAGTGCTGGTGAAAAAAGAGCAAGTATTAATGGTGAAGCAATTGGTGATATTCTTAAAAATACTATAAGTGGTGTTCATGGTAGGGCAAGCCTCGACACTAAACAAATGGTATTAATGCAATATAAGAAAAGAGAAGAGGTTCATACTGGTGATGCTTATATTCGTACCTGTATTGAAGGAAATAAGGTAGAAGAATTTAGTATTAGAATAACTAAATGCTATAATCAAAAGCAAAAGGATATTAAGGGTATGAAAATTGAGGTTACTGATGAAAGATTAATAAGTAAAACAGGCGGAATCATTCAAGGAATGAGTGGAAGTCCAATTATTCAAGATAATAAGCTTGTAGGAGCTTTAACACATGTGATTTTAAGCAATCCTTTAGAGGGCTATGGTATATATCTAGAATTTATGTATGATGATTTAGATATTAATATTAGTGAATAAAAAAAGTTCGACCAAATAGGTCGAGCTTTTTTATGGACGGTTTCCATTTTGAATCATTAAATAAATCAATGTACCAATTGATCCAGCAACCATTGCTATACATAAAATCCAAATTAATATTTGTCCCCAGGTTGTTTTATAAGGATTAACGTATGGCTTTTTAGCCTTATCTTTCTTTTTTGCTTTTTTTACAGGTTTCTTTGTATTTTTAACAACTGCTTTTTTATTTTCTTCCATTTTATCACCTAAAAATCTTCAAAATTATTTTATGATATTATATAATATAGATATACCAATTTATTATACTATAATTTTTTTGAAAAAGGAAGATGATTTGATGAAAAATAATGCAAAAATAATATTTCATATTGATTTAAATATGTTTTTTTGCACTGTTGCGGCTATTTTAAATCCTTCCTTAAAGGGTAAAGTCTTTGCTGTTGGTAGGGAAAACACCTACAAGGGTGTAATTTCTACGGCGTCTTATGAGGCAAGAGCTTATGGAATTCATTCAGGTATGTCACTTGTTGAGGCCTATCGTAAGAAGCATGATTTAATTGTTGTTTCGGTTGATTATAATCATTTTATTGAATATCATAATAAATTTATTTCCTTACTTAAGGAATATACTAATTTAATTGAGGTTGCTTCAATTGATGAGGCATACTTAGATATGAGTGAAATAGCTAAGAAAAGACATCCTGTTGATGTAGCTAAGGAGATTCAGCAAAGATTATATAGGCAATATGGTCTTTCCTCATCTATTGGTATTGCTCCTACACTTTTTTTAGCTAAAATGGGTTCGGACATGAAAAAGCCAATGGGTCTTACAATTATTCGTAAAAGAGAGGTAGAAAAGATTTTATTTCCCTTATCTGTTAAGGATATTTTTGGTATTGGCAAGAAAACCTATCCTAAGCTTATTGAAAATAATATTAATACAATTGGCGAATTAATTAATCAGCGTGATAAGTCTATTAGTCTTATAGGTGAGAATGCTTATAATTATGTTTATAATGCAGTTTATGGTAATACCTCTAATGTTGTTGATGGTAATAGATATTCTGATTCCCAAAGCATTTCCACCTCGCAAACCTATGATTTTCCTTTACAAACTGAGGATGATATTTTATTTGAATTAAGAGGTATGACTAAAAGGCTTGTAAGAAAATTAAATGCGGATAATTATTATACTAAAACTATCCGCGTAACATTTAGAAATACCGACTTTAAGACCTATTCAAAGGGTAAAAGTGTTGATTATACTAATGATTTTTATGAAATTTTTGATGTGGTAAGTGAAATTATTGCTGATAATTATCATAATGAGCCTTTAAGATTGGTAGGCGTAGAATTATCAGGACTTGAAAAAAATATACCTCTTGAATATAATTTATTTACTTATCAAAGTATAACAGAAAAGGAAAATAACCTTAAAACCCTAATAAATGAATTTAAAGAAAAATATGGTGATAATTTTATTCAAAAAGGCGTAGATAAGAAATAACCTCATCTGTTACCTCTTTAGGAGTAGAAGCACCAGAAGAAACATTAACGGTTCTTATACCTTCAAGCATTTTAGGATTTAATTCTTTAACTGAAGATATTAGAATCGTTTTTATATGGGATATTTCTTCACTAACCTTAACTAGCTTATTAGTATTTGAGCTATGCTTATCACCAACAACTATACATAAATCAGCCTTTGGTTGGTTTGCCATTGCATGCTGACGAATTGTAGTGGCACCACAAATTTTATCATCATAAATTAAATTTTTATATTTGCTTTCTAAAGCATTTTTAATATCTAAAATATCATAAATGGATAGAGTGGTTTGATTTGTTGCATAAATTTTATCATCCTTGATATTTAATGATTCTAGGTCTTTTAAAGAACTTATTAAATGAATATTAGAGGATATTCCTAATATTCCTTCAGCTTCTGGGTGACCCTTGGTACCAATGTAGATTATTTCATAGCCATACTCTAAATGCTTTTTTATTTCTTCTTGAACCTTTAAAACATTTTTACAGGTAGTATCAATAATATCAAGATTTTTTTTGCGGGCAATTTCATAAAAAATAGGTGGAACACCATGTGCTGAAAAAACAACACTTCCGGATTTTATTTCTTTAAGCTCCATAAGCTTAGTTTTATTTTTATCATCTAAAACAATTACACCCTTATTTTTAAGACCTTCAACAACTATATCATTATGAATTATTCTACCAAGTAGATAGATGGGCTTTTGATATTTAGAATCATTTAAGGCCTCATCTAAAATTCTTAGGGCTCTACTAACACCAAGACAAAAGCCTTGGGGCTTGATTACGTTTACATTCATTTAAATCACCAGTATTATTATAACATAGCTATTAATATCTTGCCAAGTGTTCAAAAAAATGATAAGATTAAATGTAATATGTTTTGTTATAAATATTTAAAAAAAGGAGGAAGACCTTTGGTCTTTTAAGATATAATGTTTTTTGATTCATATGATTTAAAGGATTACATAGTAAGAGCTATTAAGGACTTAAATTTTAAGGACTTTAGTCAGGTTCAAAAAGAGGTTTTTAATAACTGGGATAAGAATAAAAATTTATTAGTTAAATCAAAAACTGGTAGTGGTAAAACTCATGCCTTTTTAATACCGATTTTTGAGCATTTAGATGAATCCTTAAAGGAGGTACAGGCTTTAATTATTGCCCCTACTAAGGAGCTTGCAATGCAAATTTATAAGGTTGCTCAGCATATGGCTTCGTTTTCTAGTGAAAGCATTAATATAAAGCTTTATGTTGGTGGTACTGATAAGGAAAGAGAAATTGAAAAGATTAAAGTTAATATGCCACAAATTGTTATAGGTACACCAGGTAAAATTCATGATTTAGCGATAAAGGAAAATGCTTTAAAAATCTATAAGGCTAAATATTTTGTTGTAGATGAAATGGATATGACTCTTGATCAGGGCTATATGGATGAATTAGATCAAATAGCCGCAATTGTTAAGGATTCAAAAATGCTTTTCTGTTCAGCTACAATTGCTGTATCATTAATGCCATTTTGTAAGAAATATTTAGATTCACCAGTAATAATTGATTTAGAAAATAAATCAGAGCTTAAAATAAAGCATATTTGGATTCCTATTAAGCATAAGGAAAGGATGGAGGTACTTGATAGCCTAATGGCGACAATGCAGCCTTATCTTGCAATAATATTTGCTAATAAAAAGGAAACTGTAAAGGAAATTGGTGCTCATCTTCATAGCCTTGGTATTGATGTTGCCGTTTTACATGGTGATTTAGACCAACGTCAAAGAAAAAGAACATTAAGAGAAATTGCTGATTTAAAATATCAATATGTTGTAGCATCTGATTTATTTGCTCGTGGTATTGATATTGAAGGCGTTTCGCATATTATAAATTTTGATTTACCATATAATTATGAATTTTATATTCACCGTAGTGGTAGAACTGGTAGAATGAATCAAGAGGGAATCGTCTATACACTATATGATGATTTAGATGATGAATACCTTAATAATTTAGCTAAGAAGGGTATTAAGCCTGAATATTACGAGATAAAAAATAAGGAGCTTGTTCCTTATAAAGGAAGAAATACTCGTAAGGAAAGAATTAAGCCTAAAACAGATTATGAGCGCGAGGCTGCAAAATTTGTTCCTAAGGATACAAAGGTAAAGCCAGGATACAAAAAGAAGCGTCAAGAAAAAATTAAAGAGATTGCGGAAAAATTAAAGAAGCAAGATAGAAAAAATAGGAGATTTAGATAATATGAATGATTATGTTATTATATCCGATTCAACAATGGATATGCCAAATGAATTTACTTTAGAAAATAATATTGAAGTAATTCCAATGGATTTTATATTAGATGGCAAGGAATATAAAAATTATTTGGATTATCGTGAAATTGATTTTAAAGATTTTTATGATCACTTACGTAAGGGTGCAAGATGTAGTACAAGTCAAATATCAATTCAAACAACAATTGATACCTATGAAAAATATTTGCGTGATGGTAAGGATATTTTAGGCATTGTCTTTTCATCCGGCTTATCTGGAAGCTTTAATTCAGTAAGACTTGCTTGTAGTGAACTTAAGGAGAAATATCCAGAACGTACGATAATGCTAATAGATTCTAAATGTGCATCATCTGGTGAGGGCTTATTAGTATGGTATGCTAATGAATTTAAGAAAAGTGGCTTAAGCCTTCTTGATTGCTACAATAAAACATTAGAATTAGTAAATAAGCTATGTCATTGGTTTACAGTTGATGATATTGATACCCTAAGAAGAGGTGGAAGAGTAAGTGGTGGTGCAGCCTTTGCTGCTAAAACCTTAAATATTAAACCTGTTCTTCATGTTGATGATGATGGACATTTAATTCCTATTTATAAGAAGATTGGTAGAAAATCAGCAATAAGAGCAATTGTTAATTCTTATGAAAAGCTAAGAGATACTACTATTAAGCAAATGATTATTATATCTCATGGAGATTGTGAGGATGATGCTAAGTATTTAGAGGGTGAAATTAAAAAAATAACACCAGATGCTAGTTTTATGATTTCTAAAATTGGCCCTGTAATTGGTGCTCATTCTGGTCCAGGGACACTTGCATTATTCTTTATTGGTACAAAGCGTTAAAAAAAGAAGCAAAAGCTTCTTTTTTATTTGGCTATTTTTAATAATAATTGATTAATTAGAACTGCAATATCATCAAGTGTTAAATCAAGATCACCACGAAAATAATCAACAACTAAATAAATAATACCATTTGTTAAAAAATTAATTTCGGCTTTTCTTGTTTTAGGGTCATTTGCAAGCTTTAAAACATAATAATACTTATTTAATCTTTGAAAGCACATATTTTTTAGCTTATCAATAAATTTAATAGGGAAATCTGCCTTAAAAAGCATTTTATAAATTTCTTCATTTTCCTTTAATGTTAATAAGACCTTATTAATATAGGGCATAAATTCAGTATTGTTTCTTTTAGAAAATTCATCCATAGTATTTTCTAAAAGTGTAAAAATTTCATCCTCAAATTCTTCAATAACAGCATATATATCCTGGTAATGACAATAAAATGTACTTTTTGATATATCAGCACGCTCAACAATTTCTTTAACGGATATTTTATTAATATCCTTTTTTTCTTCTAATATTTTGGCAAATGCCTCACGAATTAATTTCTTAGATCGAATTGAATTTCTATACTCAGCCATAATTTTACCTCGCTTTTGGACGATTTTTATATATTAGTACAAAATTGGACACAAATTCGATTTTTGTTTATTGTACTTTCTACAAATAAGATTATACTACTATTGTTGAAGAAAATCAAACCATAGTTTGAAAATAAACTAAAGTTTGAAAATGTAAAGGAGGAAATTATATGGCAGTATTAGAAGTTAGTCATTTAATTAAGGACTATGGATCTGGTCGTGGAGTATTTGATGTTTCATTTGCTATTGAAAAAGGTGAAGTTTTTGGATTCCTTGGACCAAATGGAGCTGGTAAGTCAACTACGATTAGACATTTAATGGGATTTTCTAAGCCACAATCTGGTGATTGTAAAATATTTGGAGAATCATCATTTACTAAATATGATAAAATTTTATCTCATGTTGGATATATTCCCGGAGAAATTGCTTTGCCAGCTGGCTTAACAGGATGGCAATTTATTAAAATGATGCAGGATTTACAGGGTATTCATAATGAAGAAATGCTTCATAGAATGCTTAATAAGTTTGAGCTATATGATAATGTATTATCAGGTGATACTAAGCGAATGAGCCTTGGTGTTAAAAGAAAGCTAGCAATTGTTACAGCATTTATGTCAGACCCTGATGTTTTGATTTTGGATGAACCAACAAGTGGTCTTGACCCTGTTATGCAAGAGGTATTTATTGAGTTTATCAAGGAAGAAAAGGAAAATGGTAAAACAATTCTTTTATCTAGCCATATATTCTCAGAAATAGATGCAACCTGTGATCGAATTTGTATTATTAAGGATGGAAGAATTGTTAGTGAATTTATTGCTAATGATTTAAAGCATTCAAGCATTAAGAATTATAAAATAACCTTTTCTGACTATAATTCATTTAATAAATTTATTAATGATGATTCTAAAAATGAATTTATTAAGGTTTTAAATATTATTGAAGATAAAAATAGTGTTTTAATAGCTACTAATGATAAGGATATTAATAAGGTTATTGATTATCTAGCTAATTATGAAATGCTTGAATTTAATAATATAAAGGAAACACTTGAGGATTACTTTATGAAGTTCTATAAAGAGGATAAAACATTTGGAGGTGTTTCAAAGTGAGTTTAATTGAAATTGAGCATTTAACAAAGGATTATGGAAATCAAAGAGGTATCTTTGATATTAACCTTTCAATTGAGAAGGGGGAAATGATTGGCTTTGTTGGTACTAATGGTAGTGGTAAAACTACAACTATAAGAAACATTTTAGGTTTTATTAAGCCAACAAGCGGTAGAGTAGTTGTAAATGGTATGGAGGCCTGGAGCCATTCAAGTGAAATTGCTAAAATGGTTGGTTATGTTCCTGGTGAAATTGCTTTCCCTGATTTAAAGACTGGTACAAATTTCTTGGAAAGCCAAAAGGAATTCCTTCATATGGATAATATGGATTATGCTAATGAATTAATTTCTAAGCTTCAGCTTGACATTAGAGCTAACCTAAAAAGAATGAGTAAGGGTATGAAGCAAAAGACAGCACTTGTTGCAGCATTGATGAATGATGCCGAAATAATCATTCTTGATGAACCAACAACAGGACTTGACCCATTAATGCGTGTTGCCTTCCTTGACATAATTAAGGCTGAACATAAAAAAGGTAAAACTATTTTTATGAGCTCTCATATGTTTGAGGAAATGGAAGAAACCTGTGATCGTGTAGCCCTTATAAGCGATGGTCATATTATTGATATTGCTGATATGAATAAAATTCGTAATCGTGATGTTGAGGACTTTAAAATTGAATTTAATAATCATAATGATTACGAAGCTTTCCTAAAGCTAAATTATAATTTTATTCGTTTACAAGAGCAATTTAATCAGGTTACTATTTCCCTTCCAAAGGAAAATATTAATGATTTATTTAAAGATTTAAAAAATTATGATGTTAAATTTATAACTGAGGTTAAATATACACTTGAAAAGCATTTCAAGGAAAAAATGATGGAAAATAAGGAGAATGAGAAAAATGTTTAGTAAGGCTTTATTTAAACAATCATGTAAGGCAAATGGCCTTATGTGGGGTATTATTACCTTTGCAGTTTGTTTTATGCTAGCATGTGTTATGCTAATTAGTGGTACTGGAAATATTAGTGGTGTTAAGGATTCTGTTGAAGACACAATTATTGTTGAAACAATTGATTCTGAGCTGGAAAAGAATGCCATAAATTATTATGATGTTGCAACTACAGCAGAAGGAAAATTTGATGAATATTTTGTTAGTGAATTTAAAGCAAGCTTCTTAGCTGAATTTAAGAAGAGCGGCAATGCTGTAGAAGCATATAGGACTACAGCTCAAACTAATATTGCAACTGTTTATCAAGCAGCAATTGCTGATTTAAATAACTATATTTTAGAGGTCGCAAAGGCTCGTGGCTTTGAAGAAAATAGTAGTGCTCATCAAGAGCTTTTAGGAGTTGCTTTATTTACAATTAATCCTAATGGTCAAGCAAATGAACAATTTGAAGCATTTGAACCTGGTTCAAAGACTGATGCTTATGATGTTACAAGCTTAGTTCAAAATATTAATGTAGCTGATCTTACTGCTTGGGCTCTTGGTAATGAAGGTACAAATATTAATGAATATTTAGTATCTGATACAAGAAATGAATATCGTAATGATCGTGGTGCTTATGCAGTTCCAATTTTAATTGGTGGTAATATGACAAAGCCTGAGGTTAAGGCTGCTATGCTTGAAAATTTAAAGGAATATGGTGTAACAGAAGAGAAGTATGACGCTTTTGATTATTCTTATACAAGAGTTAAGCATTTATCTAAAACTGCCCTTGTTTCTTATCAAGCTCGTTTAGAATATGAATTATCTTTATTAGATAAGACAAGTGATAATTATAATGAATTAGTTCTTGCAAAGAAAAAGGAATTAAATCAGGATATTGCCGGAAGCTTACTTGATTTATTACCAACAGATGTATCAGACGCTATTAAGGAAATTGGTCAAATGGATTTATATAGCTTAATTGTAGGTTCAATTTTCTTTAAGATTGCAGGCCTATTATTACCTATTATTTATATGATAATGGTATCTAATAACCTAATTGTTGGTCAGGTTGATTCAGGCTCAATGGCTTATGTATTATCAACATCAACAAAGCGTGATCAGGTTACATTTACGCAAGCTTGTTATTTAATTTTATCATTATTCTTAATGTTTGTTTGTACAACAATAACAAGTATTGTTTGCTTAGCAATAGTAAATATTTCTTCAACAAATCTTACAGCTGGTAAATTAATCCTAATTAATTTAGGCGCATTCCTTGTATTATTTGCAATGTCTGGAATTAATTTCTTAACATCTTGTATTTTTGATCGTAGTAAGAAGTCAATGGCAATTGGTGGAGGATTAAGTATGTTCTTCCTAGTTGCAACAATGCTTGGCTTATTTGGTTCAAAGGTAATCCCTTCAGTTGTAAGAATCAAGGCTTTAAATAATTTTAACTATGTAACAATTATTTCATTCTTTGATGCAGTATCAATTATTGAAGGAACTAATGCATTTATTTGGAAATTTTCAATCTTATTAGTAATCGGAATTGTTGGTTATATAATTGGTGCATTAAGATTTAAGAAGAAGGATTTACCTTTATAATAGCAAAATTAAAATTAAAAGTAATATCAGCAATGGTATTACTTTTTTTTGCATTTCTCTTGACATTAAGTAAAATTAATTATAGAATAAAAATAGAGATGAATAAAATGAAGAAAAAAGTAATAATTTTAATGAGTTTAATTACCTTAATCATTGGAGTTAAGGGATTAAACGTATCAGCTTCAACTGAGGCAAGAAAGACTCTTAGTAATCGAAATGTAAATGAAGTTGCTTCCTATTTGGATGGTTTAGATGAAACATATTCAAAACTATTTAGAGTACGTTTCACTGATTATCGCTATGTTGTAGAATTTGCAACTGGTTCGCATTCGATTGTTAGTAGTGATGATTCATTGTTTTATCCTGTTAGTAATAAAGTACAAATAACTAATACTCATCAAACAAGTCTTACTCTTGAAAAAAGTACAGAATATTTATACAATAATTCAGTTGGATTTTATCAAAATGTGGGAATACCATATTATATTCTTGCAAGTGATACAATTACAAATACAAGCTATGATGCTGAAATAGAAGTTAAATATGAAAAAAATCAATATGGAGATTGTCCAACAACGATGTTTGAATTTAATGCTGGTGGTTTAAATGTTAAAACACCATTTGCTAGAACACCAGTTAGTCAAGGAAATATTGATTATACAACTGATGCTACAAACAGAGTTGGACAATATGCCCAGTTATATATTTATGGTAATTATGTTTCAAAAACTATAAGAATTAGAAAAGAAAAAAGAAAAGTAAGTGGTAATTATGAAGTATTATCAAGAGAAGATTGCACAATTTATGTCTTTGTAATAAAAGGATATATGGTAAATTGGACATTTGAATAGGGAGATATGGTGAATTATGAAATTAAGTTTATCAAACATTAAAAAGATTTATAAGACTAAGCATGAGGAAAAGAAAATATTTGATTTTGATAATGTTACGTTTTATGGAGACAAGCTTATAGGAATTACAGGACAAAGTGGTGCTGGTAAAACAACATTATTAAATTTATTAGGATTACTTGATTTAGATTTTAGTGGCGATTATTATATTGATGAAATTAATATAAGTAATTTAAGCAAAGCCAAGGTAGAAGAAATAAGAATTAA
>CAKQDS010000026.1 GCA_934229535.1 uncultured Anaeroplasmataceae bacterium | reverse complement strand
TATGTCAACAAAATATGCACTTTTTTGATTATCAAGCAAATGTTTATAAAGAAATACGTAAGGATGCAATGTATGTAAGGGATTTAGTAGTGCCTAATACAACTAATTCAAATTCGTCACATAGATATCATGTATCTGAATTTAAAAAAATATTAAAAGATTATCCAAATACAACACATTATACGTATGCAGTAGCTTATAGATATACGATACAACGAGATTTATATATATATTATTTTTCTGATAAGCAATTTTTAATTGACGGTGTTGTAACAAGTGCTGATTATCGTAAATGTAATATAATAATTCAAAGAGACGAATATAATTATACAAATGATTATGAATTAGCTAAAGAAAATAATTATACATATATAGAATTATATGGACCAAGTATGACTTCAGGTGGAACACCACAAACTAACGAAGAAATAAATCAAAGAAAGGTTCTATATAAATATTTACCTAATTTCAATGATGAAGCATTAACTTGGAATGAAGAATATGATTTTACAAGTGTTTATATAGGTAAGAAGAAGGACTTGTTAAAAATCAAATTAAATCCTGAAAATTACTCATACATTGAATATGGATATAAGGAAAGACAACTTTTATATCAATTAGATAATGGTGAGAAAATAATTTTATCACTTGGATATATACCAATTTTATTATCAATAATATTAGTATTTATTTCTTATAATTTTTTAGTTGTAACAGAAGGATATGATAATAAAATAAAAAGATTATTAGGAATGAAGAGATTTAAGTTCTTTATTTCTAAAATAAAAGAAGGGTTAATTATATATTTTATTCCTTTAATAATAGGATTAATTATATCAGAAATATATTCAATAATAAAATTTAAAGCTGGCTATAGCTTTATAGCACTAGCATTAATATGTGGATCAACATTAATTTTATTAATTATTATTGCCTTATTGCAATTAAAGAAGACTTATAATGGTAATTTAATAATAAAGAAATAAATTAATGTATTGACAAATTTATATATTTGAACTAAAATTATAAGCGAAATCGGAAAAAGGATATGACTACTTTGGATTTTCTTCAAGCGAGAGCAGGATGGTGGAAGCTGCTTAAGATTAAAATTTAGTTACTCCCTTTAGAGTGAATAGTTAAAAGCTATTTCGTGTGCTCGCGTTAAGAGCTTAATGAGGTGTCAAGATTTTATTCTTGGAACTAAGGTGGTACCGCGATTATTCGTCCTTAATATTTTAAGGACGATTTTTTTATATGTATAAGGAGGAAATTATAAATGATTATTGAATTAAAAGATGGTAGTAAAAAAGAATTTGAAAATGGCAAAATGGCTATTGAAATTGCTAAGGCTTTATCTTCAAGTCTTGCAAAAGCAGCAATTGTTGCTAGATTTAATGATAAGCTTATTGATTTAAAGACTAAGCTTGATGAAGATGGAAAACTTGAATTTTTAACAGCTGATGATAGTGAAGCATTTGAGGTTTTAAATCATTCATGTGCTCATTTACTTGCTGAGGCAGTTAAGCATTTATATGCTGGAGCTAAATTTGGTGTTGGTCCAGCTATCGAAGAAGGCTTCTATTATGATATGTCTATTCCTGGAGGAGTTACTCCAGCTGATTTACCTAAGATTGAAGCTGAAATGAAGAAGATTGTTAAAGAAAATCAACCTATTAATCATCAAATGATGAGTAAGGCTGAGGCTTTAGAGATGTTTAAGACTGATAATTATAAATCAGAATTAATTAACGCAATTGATGATGATGTTGTTGGTGTTTATACTCAAGGAGATTATGCTGATGTTTGTCGCGGACCTCACGTTATTTCTACAGGAATTTTAAAGCATTTTAAATTGTTATCAATTGCTGGTGCTTATTGGCGTGGAGATTCTAAAAATGAGCAATTAACAAGAATCTATGGTACTTGTTGGTTTACTGTTGAGGCACTAGAAAAGCATTTAAATGATCTTGAGGAAAGAAAGAAGAGAGATCATCGTAAGCTTGGTAAGGAGCTTGGCTTATTTATGCTATCAGAATATGGTCCTGGTCTACCATTTTGGCTACCAAAGGGCTATCAGCTTCGTCGTACATTAGAGGATTTCTGGCTTGATATTCATAAGAGAAATGATTATTTAACAATTAATACACCTATTATGCTTAATAGACAATTATGGGAAACATCAGGACATTGGGATCATTATAAGGATGATATGTTTACAATTGAGGTTGAGGATGGAACTTATGCAATTAAGCCTATGAATTGTCCAGGCGCAATCTTAGTTTATAAGAATGATCTTCATTCTTATAAGGAATTACCACTTCGTTATTCTGAGCTTGGTAATGTTCATAGATATGAAGCAAGTGGAGCTTTAAATGGTTTATTCCGTGTTCGTGGATTTACTCAGGATGATGCTCATATTTTATTAAGAGAAGATCAAATTGGTAGTGAGGTTGCTAAGATTTTAGCATTATATGACAAGATTTATTCATTATTTGGACTTGATTATTCAATTGAATTATCAACTAGACCAGAAGATAATTATATTGGTTCTATTGAGGTTTGGGATGAAGCAGAAAAGGATTTAAAGGAAGCATGTCTTGCAACTGGTCATAGCTTTAAGATTAATCCTGGTGATGGTGCATTCTATGGTCCAAAGCTTGATTTTAAGCTAAGAGATAGTATGAACCGTGTATGGCAATGTGGTACTGTTCAGCTTGATATGCAGCTTCCTGGACGTTTTGATTGTACTTATATAGCTGAAGATGGTACTAAGAAGACTCCAGTAATGATTCATAGAGCTTGCTTTGGTTCATTAGAGCGTTTTATTGGAATTATTACTGAAAATTATGCTGGTGCATTCCCATGCTGGCTTGCTCCAGTTCAAGTAAAAATCATTCCTGTAAATTATGATATTCATCATGAATATTGCGAACAATTAAATAAGCTATTCTATGATAAGCATATTCGTTTTGAAAATGATTATCGTGATGAAAAGCTTGGCTATAAGATTCGTGAGGCACAAACTCAAAAGATTCCATTTACTCTTGTAATTGGTGATAATGAGGTTAAAAATCATGAGGTAACATATCGTGCTTATGGTTCAAATGAGCAGCATACTGTATCTGTAGATGAATTTGTTCAAATGATTTTAGATCTTGATGCTGTTGCTATAAAATAATTATTTAAGGAGAAGAACAAAAATCTTCTCCTTTTTATCATATGTGTTATTAAATGTTGAAAAATAGTTGAATTACTTTAAAAAAAGTGGTATTATATCAACAAATGATATAAAGGGTGATATGATGAGCACAATTGAAGATAGAATGCAAGTTTTAACAATGATTAAAAATTTAGCCAATTATTTTGAACATTCAAAGGAAAAACTATGTGAACCTTATAATTTTACATCTATTCAGGCAACCATTTTACTTGATTTAGCTGAAAATGGTAAATCAAGAGTTACAAGTATTTGTTCTAGACTTGGTAAATCAACAAATACTATTTCACCCCTATTACAGCGCCTTGAACGCCTTGGATACGTTAAGAAATATCAAAGTGAGGGTGATAAGCGTGTTATGTATGTAAACCTTTCAACTAAGGGCAAAGAGCTTATGAAGAAGTACTTAATTGATGCAGGTTCATATTCTTGGCCAATATTTGATAAATTATCTGAGGATGAATTTCAAATGATTTATAAATCATTAATGAAACTAACAGAAATTTTAAAAGATTAAGAGTATTTAATACTCTTTTTTTCTTGTAAAAATCATTAATTTTTGCTATAATTTAATGATGGAGTGATTAACGTGAAAGAAATTACTATTGCCCAAATACGTGAAAAAGCAAATGATATTGAAACCCTAAATCAAGGTCATTTACTTTATAAAAATAAAGAATATTCAAACTATAAATATAAATTTGCTAAATATCAAGGAATTGTTCTTGAGGGTGAGGCAAATTTTGCTGAATTCAAGACGAGCTTGAGTGTAGGTGATAAGATTCGTTCAAGCTGTAGCTGTGAGAATGGATTTTGTAAGCATAAGGTTGCACTTTACTTTTTATTAAAGGATACACTTACAGAAATATTAAAGGGCAATATTGACGTTTCTTTAATAGCTACTTATGATATTAATGCTATTATGGAAACATTTATTGATGAGGTTAAGCAAAACTTTAATAAATACCAGATCATTCCTATTGTATCTTTAAATAAGGATTCAATTACCTTAAAGCTTCAGCTATTCATTCAAGATAAAACCTATATAATTAATGATATTTATAATTTTGTCAATACTTATATGCACGATCAAAAATATTCTTATGGTACATTGACTATTAATAATTTTAAAAAATATTATAGTAGTGAGGCAACAAAATTATTAAATATTTTAGCTTTGTTTGAACAAAAGAATAATGTTTATCCAATTAGCCTATTTGAGGAAATTTATTATATATATAAGAATCTTTATATTTATTTAACAGATGATGTTTATGAAAAAATTTATTTTTGCAATGAGCATTTACCTATAAAGCTTGAATATGAAAATAGAAATGTTATTTTAAGAGAACATTTAAATATTTATAAAGCATTGACTAAAACATTTGTTTTTCTTGATAATAAATTCTATGTTTTAGATAATGAAAATGATTCAAAGCTAATTTCTCTTATTAATTTTCAAACTGATGACAATATTTTATTTTCCTTTGATGAAAATAACGAAAATTTGTTTTATTCAATAATTTATGATGGACTAGAGGATTATTTTGATTTAGATTTAACTAAGGTATTAAAATTTAAGATAAATTCTTATATAGATTATAAAAATGCTTCTCTTATTGTTAATCATAGAATCTATGATAATAATGATAAAGAAATCAAATTTTCTTTATCACCTCTTAAGCTAGTTAATTATGAAAATTATCTAACTGGTTTGGGCTTTATTGCAGATGAATCTGATTATTTTACTAATGATAAGGAAAAAATTGCTGAATTTATTCTTACTAATGTCAATAAGCTTAGAGATTTTGGTGATGTTTACTTTTTAGAATCATGTAATAAAATTCAAAAATTTAAAGGCTTCAAGGTTAATTATCGTTTGAATCTTGATTCATCATTCTTTGATTTAGTTTTCCAGGATTTAAGCTATTCAAGAGAAGAATTAAATGCTATTTTTAAAGGATATGAGCTTAAAGAAAAATATGTTATGGATCCTAATGGAAATTTAATTCTTTTAGATGAAGATGGCTATAACATTTATAAAATGTTTAGAGAGCTTAATCTTGATCCTCTTAATTTAAAAGAAGATAATAAGCTACCATTTTATGAGCTTTATAAGCTAAATGCCTTTAGAAATTTATTAAATAATGCTAGTGAATTTGATAAATTTATTGATGATTTCAATAACTATTCAAATGAGGAGAAATTAAGTACAAATTTAAAGGGTATTTTAAGAGATTATCAAATTAAAGGATTTAACTGGCTTTCGGTTTTATATAAATATGGTCTTGGCGGTATTTTAGCTGACGATATGGGTCTTGGAAAAACTATTGAAATAATTGCCTTAATTGATACTATTAAAAATGAAAGGCCAATTTTAATTGTTTGTCCAACATCGCTTGTTTTTAATTGGGAATCAGAATTTCAAAGATTTTTACCAAATAGAAAACCAAAAATTATTAATGGCTCAGCCTTAGAAAGAGCAAATCAAATTAATGATATTAAAAATACTGATATAATAATTGCTAGCTATGAAAGTGTAAGAATTGATATTGAAAAATTTGCAAGTATTAATTATGAGCTTTTAATTGCTGATGAGGCTCAATATTTAAAAAATCCTCAGGCTTATAAAACTATAGCCATGAAGAAGCTAAAGAGTAGAGCAATATTTGCATTAAGTGGAACCCCTATTGAAAATAATATTTTGGATTTATGGAGTATATTTGATTTTATTCTTCCTGGATTCTTATCTACTAAAAAGGATTTTTTAAGTCTATATTCTAACGCAAAAATGGATTTAATAAGCTTATCTAAACAAATTGCCCCATTTATTTTAAGAAGAGAAAAGCAAAGAGTTTTATTTTTACCACCTAAAATTGAAAATAATGTTTATGCTTATCTTGAGGGTAAGCAGTTAACCTGCTATGAGGCTTATTTAGCTAATGTTCAGCAAAAGCTAAAGGAAGAAAACTACGCTATTCCTTATGTTTTAAAGACCTTAATTGAGCTTCGTGAATTTATGTGTGAGCCAAGATTATTTATAAATAATTATGATGGTGAAAATGCAAAACTTAATACCTTGATGGAAATTGTTAATGAAAGTGTTAATGATAATCATCGAATTTTAATTTTTTCATCATTTCCATCAGTATTTAAATATATAATTCCTAAATTAGAGGCATCAGGTATAACCTATGATGTTTTAGATGGTAAGACTCCTAAGGATGAACGTGTTTCTAAGGTTAATGATTTTAATCAAAATGATAAAACTAAGGTTTTCTTAATTTCCTTGAAGGTTGGAGGAAGTGGTTTGAATTTACCAGGAGCAGATATGGTTATTCATTATGATCCTTGGTGGAATATTGCAGCAACTAATCAAGCAACTGATAGGGCTTATCGTTTTGGTCAAACAAAAGAGGTACATGTTATTAAGCTAATAGTTAAGAATACAATTGAGGAAAAGATTTTAGCACTACAGCAAAAGAAGGCTAAGCTAAGTGAAGATGTTATAAGTGATAGTGGCTTTATTAAAGAACTATCAAAGGAAGAAATTATAGATTTATTTGGAGGCTTAAAATGAGATATTTAATTGTAACTGATATTCATGGTGGCAAGGATGCTGCAAATTTTATTACTGCTAAGTTCAAGGATGGCTTTGAGAGAATTTTAATATTAGGTGATATATTATATCACGGTCCCAGAAATGATTTGCCAGCTGATTATGCTCCTAAGGAGGTAATAAAGGCTTTAAATCCTTTAGCTGATAAGATTATAGCTGTTGAGGGTAACTGTGATGCATATGTTGATCAAATGGTTTTAAGCTTTAAGATTGCTAAGGAAGCATTTGTTGAGGTTAATAAGCATTTAATATATTTAACACATGGTCATTTAGTTAACCATGAAGCGCCTATTAATTTACCAGAGGGTAGTATTGTTTTACATGGTCATACACATATCATAAGAGAAGACATTGTTAATGGTGTTTGTTATCTAAATCTAGGAAGTATTACCTTACCAAAGAATAATACTAAAAAATGCTATGGCGTTTTAGATGATAATGGTATTTTCTTTTATGATTTAGAAGATAATTTACTTTTAAGTCATCCTTTTTAAAAAAAGTTGAGAAAATATTGCAAACGTGTTATTTATATGCTAGGATATGTATGTAATAAAAAACTTACAATTTTTATTATAAATTTGAAAATTTAATTGTTGCGTTGTAAGATTTCGCGGGTGAAGGTGTAGACTATCTACATTTTCACTCTTTTTTTATGGTGGTAAAATGAAAAATAATGTTTTTAAATATCTTGCTATAGCTATTATAGCCTTAATTCTTGTGATTTTAATTTTTTATGATGATGTATTAAGAATTTATAAGGAAATTACAAGCCTTAATTCAACAGAATATTCAACATATGAATTAATTAAGGTTGAAATAAGAGGGGCAGTAATAAAGCCAGGAGTCTATAATGTTTATAATAATTGCTATTTAAATGATGTAATTGAAATTGCAATTTTAGATAATGATGCCGATATAACTAATATCAACTTAACAAAAAGACTTAATGATGGCGATTATATTTACATTCCTTATAAAAATATAGAAAGCAGTACTATTAATAGTAATTTTATATCAATTATTCCTAGTAGCTCAAGCAGTCAGGAGAATAATAAAATAAATATTAATAAGGCAACTCTTGAGGAGCTACAAACATTAAATGGTATTGGACCTAGCAAGGCTAAAAAAATTATTGACTATATTGCAGCTGGCAAAAAAATTACAAGCTATGAGGAGCTTGTAAAAATTGTGGGAGGATTAAAGGATAGTGAGCTTGAGCAAATTAAAGAAAATACAGTTTTGGAATAAGCTTCATTTTTATGCCATTTTGTTTGCTCTTATTATATTTTCCTTCAGCTATAAAATAGGAATAATTATAATTATTCTATATCTATTATTTTTGCATAAAAGAGGATCTTTAAATAAAGAATTAATTTATTTTTTGTTATTTTCGATTATTTTAAATTTTGTAAGAATTAATCATTTTTCAAGCTTTAAGGAAGGGAATATTAATGAAAATTTAATTGTTTATGATATAAAAGAAAATGATGATTATTTTAATATCATATTTAAATATAAAAATGAAAAAATAAGTTATACTACTTCAAGCTTTGATTATGCTGTTGGTGATTATCTAAGAGTTTATGGTACTCTAGCTTTACCAAAAGAAAAGAGATTTGAAAATGATTTTGATTATCAATTGTATTTAAAATCAAAGCATATTAGCTTTATTCTTAAAAATCCAACATTTACTTATTTGGGCAGTAGATTTTGTTTAAATAAATATCGATATAAGCTGAAGAGTATAATTGATGATAGCTTTTCAGATATTGAAGCAAGCTATATTAATAATTTGGTTTTAGGAATTCATAATGATGATTTAAATAATAGCTACGATAAGTTGAATTTAAATTATTTATTTTCAGTCTCAGGTGCTTACGGATTATGCTTTTATGCAATTTTATTTAAAATCATGTTTTATTTTACTAGAAATTATGAAAAAAGTGAAAATATTGCTATAGCAGCTACATGGGGATATGGATTTTTAATTATTATGCCAACCTCATTTTTTAAAATGATTTTATTTCTAACTCTAAAGCTTATTAATGAAAGAAGAAATTTGAAATTTACAAATTTAGATTTGTTAAGCATTTGTTTTATGACATTTTTAGTGATAAATCCTTATTATTTATTTAATTTAGGATTCATATTTACTTATTTAATAACATTTTTTTATCTTGTTTACGATATTAAAGATAAAAAAGGTATTCTTGATTTTAAAAGAGGCATATATACATCATTGGTAGGATTACCCTTAATTATAAATCAAACAGGATTTTTTAATGCCTTAAGTCTATTATTGGCACCAATAATTTTTTATATGTTTAAAATAATTATCTATCCGATTTGTTTATTTAGTTTAGCTTTTAGAAAAGTAGATTTAACTAATTTTTTTATCTTTATTAATAAAATTAATGTATTTTTTAATAGTAAAGCCTTAAGCATATATTTTCCTAAATTTAGTCTTTTAACAGCAATTATATATTATATTCTTTTAGTAATCATTTTATTAAGAAAAATGACCAATAAAAAATATAATTTTAATATTATTTTGTTAATTCTATTTTTGACTATTTATAAATTTAATATAATACTTGTACCCTATGGTGAAGTAACATTTCTAGATGTTGGACAGGCTGATTCTATATATATTCATAATAAGGGTGATAAGGAGATTGTTTTAATCGATACTGTTAAAGAAAATGAAGAGTATTTAAAGGCTAAGGGAATTGCTGATATTAATACCATATTTATTACTCATTCAGATGATGATCATTTCAATAATATTATTACGCTTTGTGAAAAATATAAGGTTAGAAGGATTGTGTTAAGCTATTATGATGAAGATATCAAAAAGCTTAATTTAGAACAATATGTAGATGATGTAGTATATGCAAGGGCTGGTGATAATATTGAAGCCTTAGGAATTGAATTTATGATTTTAACACCTTTTAAGGCTAGTGATGTGAAAAATGAAATTAGTATGTCAATATATGCCAAAATAGGTGGTCTAAAATATTTGTTTGCTGCTGATATAACAATAAATGAAGAAAAAGAGATAATGATTAATTATCCTAATCTTAAGGTTGATGTGCTAAAGGTTGCTCATCATGGCTCTAAGACCTCGAGCTCTAAGGAATTCATTAATTTTATTAAGCCTAAATATGCGATTATAAGCGTAGGAGAAAATAATATTTATAGATTACCAAATGAAGAGGTTCTTAATAATTTAAGTGAAGCTCAAATCTATCAAACAAATATTAATAAAAATATAAGTGTTTATTTTTATAATAGTAAATGCTTTATTAAATGCTTTAAAAAAAGCTGAATTTGCTGTATAATAACAATAGGAGGCATTTATAATGAGTAATGTATATTTTATATATGGTGATGATGAATATGCCATACAAAAGCAAATAAATACAATTGTAGCTAAGATAGATGCATCCTATGATGAAATTAAGCTAGATATGGATGATAATAATATTGGTAATCTAATTGAAGAATTAAGAACTATTCCGTTTTTATCTGAAAAGAAAGTTATTTATGTTACCAATATTTCAAGTATTGATGATAAATCTGATTATTATGAAGATTTTTTAAATGCTATAAATACCTTTAATGATACTAATATTGCGATATTTTTAGCTGATTCAAAATTAAAAAGTGATTCAACAATTTATAAGGATTTAAAAAAATACGCTATTTGTTATTCATTTACAAATAATGGTACATCCTTAGATGAACTATTAGTAGAAATTTTAAAGGATAATGATTTTCAAATGGCTAAGGATGCTAAAGATGAATTACTTGCAAGGATAGATAATGCTAAGGCGCTAATTTCTGAGCTTGATAAGCTATTGATGTATAAATATGATGATAAGCAAATAACAAAAAATGATGTAGCATTACTTGTTAGTAAGAATTTAGATTTAAATGTTTTTGATTTAGTTACTGCAGTTATTGAAAAAAATAAAAAAAAGGCAATTGAAATTTATAATGATTTACAGGTTGCCAATGTATCAGCTACTTATTTACTTGGACTTTTATTAAGTAAGTTTCAAGAAATATTTGATGTTAAGGTTTTAATTCAAGGTGGCTATTCTCAGGATTTGATTGCTTCAATCTTTAAAGTGAAAAGTGGAAGAGCCTATTATATGATTAAAAATGCTAACATGCTTAATATGAAGCTTGTTAAACAAAAGCTAGAAGAGCTAACTAAGCTTGAATATGACATTAAAAGTGGACGCCAGGAACAAACACTTGGTTTAGAGCTATTTATTTTAAAATAGTCTATAAAAGCAAAAAAAACACCTTTTGGTGTTTTTTTGCTTTTTAACTAGATTTCATTAACCATACCAGCTAAAGAAGCTTTATGTCTAGCAACATAATTCTTATGAACGATTCCTTTAGCTAAAGCCTTATCTAACTTCTTATATGCATTGTTTAATGCAATAGTTGCAACTTCCTTATCCTTTGCATTGCATGCAGCGATAACAGACTTAATAGCAGTTTTTAATGAAGACTTGAAAGACATGTTGCGGATTCTAGCTTTTTCATTTGTTTTAACACGCTTAATTTGTTGTTTGATGTTTGCCATAATTTCACCTCCGACACTTCACATACATAACAATTATATCAAAAGCTCTTTATTTTTTCAAGATAATTTTTTTCTAATAAGTATGTTTTTTGTAATTTTAGACAAAATATTTATGATAGGAGTGAATATTTATGGAAAGTAAAAGCGATTTAATTGATGAAGAGGTTGCTAAAGAACTAATAAAGACAAAGCTAGATGATGAAGAATTAGATATTAACGTAATTGATTTAAATGAAATTGAGGCTGAAAAAATTAATAAAGAGCCTGGTTTATATCAAACAATTAATATTAAATATTTGGATTACGAAAATATGAAATTAATAGAGAAAATAACAAACAATTTAGCTATACTAATAAAGAATGTAATTTCCTATTTGAAAATCAAAGAGAATAAGAAGATTTTTATTGTAGGACTTGGCAATAAGCATGTAACTCCCGATGCAATAGGTCCTAGGGTAATTGAAAATTTAATAATTACTAATCATTTGGATAGCACTGATGTTAAAATCGCCTCATTAGCCCCAGGAGTTATGGGACAAACTGGGTTAGAGACTGCAATGATAACAAAGGCTATTGTTAAAGATTATAAACCAGATTTAGTTATTGCTATTGATGCCCTTGCAACTAAAAATACAAAAAGATTATTTAGAAGCATCCAGCTGGCAACATCTGGTATTGCTCCTGGAAGTGGAGTATTAAATAAACGAAAAGAGATATCAAGTAAAACCTTAGGTGTCGATGTTTTAGCAATTGGCGTACCTAGTGTTTGCGATATATATAGTATTTTAAACGATTATGATGTTGATGAATCTGATCTTGAGGATAATTTATTCTTAACGACAAAGGATGTTGATGAAGCAATAGAGATTTTAAGTATCATTATTGCTAAGGCCATAAATATTGCTCTTTTAAATATTGAAATTCAACAAGATTTTTAATTGAATTATGTATAATTACAAATGGTGAAAATTATGAAGAATAAAAAAATTTTGTTGATAATTGTTTCTTTATTTACTATGGGAATATTAATTGGAAGTTTGTTTTCTAATGGTGAAATAGTAGCAAGTAGTGATAGTGCCTTTTACATTGAGGATAAGAGAAATTTATTTGTTTTAATAGCTAAATTCTTTGATAATTTAGTATATAGCATTATAAATCTAGCATTCGAGGGCTTAAAAAAGGTATTAGAGGCTATTTTTGGGATTTAAACTAGTATTTTATTAGGAAATGTGCTATAATTATAACTATATTTATGGAGGATTTTATCTATGACTTTACCTAATAAACTAACATTTTTAAGAATTTTAATTATTCCTATTATGGTTATTATTTATTGTATTCCTTATTTAAGAAATAATGCTATTTTCTTAAATATGAGCTATGCTAATTTTATTAATTTACTTTTATTTATGACTGCTTCATTTACAGATTTTTTAGATGGTCATATTGCAAGAAAATATAATTTAGTTACAACATTTGGTAAATTTGCTGATCCCCTAGCCGATAAGATGCTTGTTTTTACAGCAATGTCTATGTTTATGGCTACTGGTTATGTTTTACCAGTTTGGGTTTTTGTTATTATTTTAATAAGAGAATTTATGGTTTCGGGAATTAGAATGGTTGCTGTAGAAAATGGCAAGGTAATTGCCGCATCTAAGCTTGGAAAGCTTAAAACATTTACAACAATGATAGCACTTATTATTATGTTTTGGTATCAAACAAATGATGTTGTATTATTAATTGGCCAAATTGGTATGTATGTAGCATGCTTATTTACAGTTATTTCAGGAATTGACTATTTTTGGAAAAATCGCGAAATTATTTTAGAATCAATCTAGTAAAATAAATTATTTTGCTGTTATATATAATATGGAGGTATAAAAAATGGACGATAGAGAGCAAGCCCTTGAGGCAGCATTAAAACAAATAGAAAAGGAATTTGGTAAAGGATCTGTTATGAAGCTTGGTGATCAAGCAGATCAAAAAATCGAATCAATTTCTTCAGGTTCAATTTCTTTGGATAAAGCCCTTGGTATTGGTGGCTATCCTAAAGGAAGAATAATTGAAATTTTTGGACCAGAATCATCAGGAAAAACAACATTTGCCCTTCATGCAATTGCAAATGCTCAAAAGGCTGGAGGCTTTGCCGCATTTATTGATGCAGAACATGCCTTAGACCCTGTATATGCTAAAAATTTAGGCGTAGACATTGAAAACCTAATATTATCTCAACCAGATAATGGTGAACAAGCTTTAGAAATTGCTGAAGCTTTAATTAAAAGTGGAAGTGTAGATATCATTGTTGTGGATTCAGTTGCTGCTTTAGTTCCAGAAGCTGAATTGAATGGTGATATGGGAGATTCACATGTTGGTCTTCATGCTAGATTAATGTCACAGGCTATGCGTAAGCTTGCTGGTATTATTAGTAAAACAAATTGTGTTGCAATTTTTATCAACCAAATAAGAGAAAAGGTTGGAGTAATGTTTGGTAATCCTGAAACAACAACTGGTGGTAGAGCCTTAAAATTTTATGCGTCAGTTAGATTAGATATAAGACGTGGTGAACAAATTAAGGATGGAACTAATGTTGTTGGTAATCGTACAACAATAAAGGTTGTTAAGAATAAGGTTGCTCCACCATTTAAAACCGCTGAGGTTGATATTATTTATGGTGAAGGAATTTCTCATGAGGGCGAGCTTGTTGATTTAGCTGTTAAATATGACATTATTGAGAAGAGCGGATCATGGTTTTCCTATAATGGCAATAAGATTGGCCAGGGTCGTGAAAATGCTAAGCAATATTTAAAGAATAACAAGGATGTTGCTTTAGAAGTTGAAGAGAAAATCAGAAATATTAATTAGGATTTCTTTTGTGGAAATCCTTTTTTATATGATTGACCAAATCATTTTATAAGCAAAAATTTTAACAAATAAATACAGATGAACAAAATATTATTAATGAAAAAATAGATATAATTAGTAGGGATGCAACCATTAAATCAATTGATGAAAATAAATGTATTTAAATAGTAAAAAAAGCTTAATCAACTTTAGATGATTAAGCTTTTTTTTGTCTTCATTAATACTTAATTTGTACATTTAAATCTTATACAATTTTATTGACTACCAAAAAATATTTATTATTTTGACGTTGGTTTACGATAATTATGAAAAAAATATATGAGTTGAAATTTTTTACAATATATAAAATAAACATTTTTTTGCATAATATTAATTTTGTACACTGCTAGATGATCTAATTATGGTAAATTACTAGTGATCTTTTATTTTGATTTTATATTATTTAAAACTATTAAATTTCTTGTTAAAAATACAAAATAGGTACTATAAGGTATACCTTTTAGTACCTAACCTTTTAAAGCAATTATAACATAAAAAACACCAAAAAGCATTAAAAAATATAATAATTTCTCAAATAGTTATTATTTCCTACAAGGTATATAAAAGTATACAATTTGGAACCTTTTAAATTAATGACCGAATAACGAAAGAGGTTAAATAATAATGGATAAAAATCTACAAATAAAAGTACTTGAAGAATCTTTAAATTATTTAAAGAACGGACAAGATATTCCATATGAATTTAAAAAGGTATTATTTCCAATTCAAAAAAAAGAATATGAACTTGTATATGCTGGTAAAGAAAGTGAAGAACAAATTATATCAAGTGTTTTATCTGTACCTTTACAAGAAGACAGGAAATTTTGCTCTTCTGATAAGTATACAGGATGGGAAAATAAATTAATATTTGGAGACAATTTACAAGTTTTAAAGACATTATTAGATTATAAGCACAAAGGTTTATTAAAGAATTCTGATGGAACTGATGGTGTAAAATTAGTTTATATTGATCCACCATTTTCTACAAGACGTGATTTTAAAGCAAATGGTGTCGATCAAAAAGCATATTCTGACAAGCTTGCAGGCGCTGAATTTTTAGAATGGTTACGAAAAAGACTTATCCTAATTAGAGAAGTTTTAAGTGATGATGGTTCTATATATGTTCATTTGGATAATAAAAAGGTTGCGTATGTGAAAGTGCTCCTTGATGAAATATTTGGTGAAAATAATTTTAGAAGTCAAATAATATGGGATACTTCTATTCCATATGTTGCAGGAAACAAATGGAGGTCAAATAATTGGATTTATTCGCAAGCAACTATTTTATATTATACTAAGTCAGTAAGTAATTATTGCTTTAATAAAGAGTACTTTAATGTGCATCAACCTTCCGGTGATATATCAAAAAAACCAATTAAAGATGTTTGGGCTGATATAGATAATTTTGCTGGCTTTTTAGGAGCAAAGGATTATAAAACAAAATATCCAACACAAAAACCTGAAAAATTGCTTAATAGAATTATTAGCGCCTCATCAAACCCTGGTGATATTGTTTTAGATTGTTTTGCAGGATCTGGTACAACATTGGCTTCTGCAGAAAAACTTAATCGTAAGTGGATTGGTGTAGATGCAGGAAAATTATCAATTTATACAATACAAAAGAGAATGCTACATATTGGACAGGAAAATAATTGTGAAAAATGTAGACCTTTTGTTTTGTATTCAGCTGGACTATACGACGAAAAAAAATTAAATGAATTTGATGAAAATAATTGGAAAATTTTCGCTATGCAATTATGGGGATGCGAGCCAGAAACAAAAGAAATTAAAAATTTTGTTTTTGATGGTGTTAGATATGGTAACTTAGTAAAAGTATTTACACCATATGAATTAAAAAAATTAGGAGCTAAGATTTCACTTGAAACACTAAAAGCAATTTATGATAGAATTGGTGAAAATGCAGGAAATAATATTTTTATTATTGCACCAAAAGGATCATTTATGTTTGCAGAAGATGAAATTCAAATTAAAAATGTTCTTTTTAATATTTTACGTGTACCATATTCATTGTTAGCAAAGTTTACTGAAGACTTCACTATAGCTTTGCAACCATCAAACTCTAAGAATGTTAATGAGGCGGTTGACGCTGTGGGTTTTGATTTTATACAACCACCTACTGTAAGTTATCATATTACGGAAGATAGATTAATTATAGATTCTTTTTCTAGTACAAGTAGAATTAAAGGTGAAGAAAAAGCTGATTTAGCATTAGTACTCATAAATTACAATTATGATGGTCATACATTTATTTTAGATGATTTTTATTATAAGAGTGATAGCTTTCCTGATAATATACTTAGAATCGATGCTAATAAGTTTACTAAAAAAACGATGATTATATTTATTGATTCAGCTGGAAATGAAAGGAGAATAATCAATGAATAATTGTACATATAGAGTAAATGAAAAAGACTTAGTTTTAAAAGTATCAAATTCTATTGATCAGACTAAATGGGATGAAAGTAAATATTATTATTTTCTAAATGAATTATGTAAAAATAGGACTTATCAAAAAGAAGCAATATTAACAACGCTTAGATTCTTTTGTGGAGGCAAATATAAATCAACAAAAGAACTAGCCGAAGAAAATTATAATAATAATGATAATATCAAAAAAACATACGGGACGTTAAATGGTTTCATCGCAAAGTTGCATTTTGCAAATAGTTTTTCAGCTAGTATTGATTTGGCAACTGCGACAGGGAAAAGTTGGGTTATTTATGGTGTCGCAGCAATAATGCTTGCATCTAATACAGTAGATCAAGTGTTAATACTAACACCAAGCGTTACAATTGAAGAAGAACTAACAAAAAAGATTAAATTACTTGCAACTGATTCACAATTATCTAGTTTATTGTTAGGATTTATTCCAAAAATAATTAACGGATCAACTACTATTTCTAAAGGGTGTATATGTGTGGAAAATAGAGATGCAATCTATACTAATGCAATGACTTCTATATGTGATAGTTTGGTTGGAAAAGGTGATAGAACTTTAATTATTTCAGATGAAGCTCATCATATATATTACAGTAAAGAAAATGAATGGAAAAATTTTATTAAAAAAGTTTCTTTCAAGTATATATTAGGATTGTCTGGAACATGTTATTATTCGGATAATACATACTTTTCAGATGTGATCTATCGCTATTCTTTGAAAAAAGCTATATCAGAAGATAAAGTAAAAATGGTTGAATATGTGTCCGAAAGTAATGTTTCATCTAAGGCTGAAGACAAGTGGAATGTAATAATTAATTCGCATGAATTTATAAAAAAGCAAATTCCTATTTTGCCTTTGACAGTAGTAATAACAGCGGATATAAAATCTTGCGAAAAAATAGCAAAAGAGTTTGAATCATTTTTGATGAATAAATATTCTTTAAATAAAGAAGAAGTTGAGGCAAAAATTCTTATTGTTCATTCTAAATCTAGTATGATTGATAAAATTAGATTAAAAACAGTTGATGATAAGGAAAGCAAAGTTGAATGGATTTTTTCTGTTTCTATGTTGACTGAAGGTTGGGATGTTAAAAGAGTTTTTCAAATTGTACCACATGAAGAGCGCGCTTTTAATTCGAAATTGTTAATTGCTCAAGTACTTGGAAGGGGATTAAGAGTTCCAGTTATATGGAATAATTCATTATATGGAAAACCAAAAGTTGTGATTTTTAATCATGCAAAGTGGTCAAATAGTGTTAAGAAATTAGTTGATGAAGTGTTGGAAATTGAAAAGAAAATTTCAAATACAATAATTGAAGATTCAAGTTACCATTTTAACTTTATAAATATTAGTTATTCTTCAAATAAGACTACTAAAGAAATTAAAATGAAGGGAACATATAGTTTGTTTGAAAAAGGATATATAAATCTTCCAACTATATCTAATATTGAAAATGTAGAAACAAAGTTTTCTGATGTAGTAGGTGGTAACGAAAGAGTATGGAACACGTCAATTTCACATAAGACTTACAGTGTTGATCAATTAGCAATTATAATGTGGAATAGGTTTGAAGATATTCCAGATGATAACAATGAAGGATTATCTAAAAAATATCAAAATGAATGGCCTATCAATAAATTAAAACAAATGATACAGTTATCGCTTGAAAAATCTGGTAATACAGTGATTACTGAAACTATAAAGCAAAAATTTCTTGCCGCACTTGGTGTTTGTTTTAGGCAGGGAAATTTAGTTGTTGATTACAATTTCTTACCAGACGAATATAGAACAGTGTCAACTACAAACTTAAGAAAAGAAACAATTAGTGGTAGTGCATTATTGAGAGAAAAAGTACTGTTTTGGACTGAAGATACAAAAAAATATTTATCAAATGACGAAAAAGAATTTTTTGACGAAATTATTGATACGACAAACCAGTATCGACAACATAAGGTGGACAATACTTTTAATTTTAAAACTCCGCAGTCATTTGTTGTTGCAGATAGTGATCCTGAAAAATTATTTTTAAAGAAATTGACTTCTTGTAATCTACCATTATTAAAAGGCTGGATAAAATCTAATAATGTTAATTTTTATTCAATAGAATATTCTTGGAGAAAGGGTGAACATCCTCAAAGAGGTTCATTTAACCCAGATTTCTTTATTTCTTACAACAATAAAATTGTAGTTGCAGAAATTAAGGGAGATGAGCAATTATCATCACCAGATGAAGAAAATGTTGGAAAATATAAATGTGCAAAGGCACATTTTAAGGTTATTAATGATTATTTAAGTAATCAAGGAGTTAATATAAAATATATTTTTACAATGATAACTCCAAAGAGTTTTGATGTTTTCTTTGATAAATTAGAATCAAATGAAATTGATAATTTTATAAGTATGCTTGATAATTCGATTGAAAATTCTTAAAATGAAATTTAATCTTAATATATTAATTAGATACTTTTCGGAAAAACATTAAATTTAAAATGCTCGCAATATATATAAAAAAATTGAGTAAAAAATCTTAAAATTAAATTTGACTTAAGATGTTTTGCAAATATTTAAAAATATCTAAAATAGAAGCATATATAAAAAAGAGGATAATTAGTTTTGTTTGTGAATAAATATGATTATTTTGAAACAATGGAACCTGTCAACGACAAGGATAAAGAATATTGTCGTATATGTTTATACTATTAACAAGTTCAGAGAATTAGCCAAAGCAAACAAAACGAATTAAAATGTCGAATGTTTGTTCTAAATTATTTAGTTTGAATTTAAACTTATAAATGAGCAATGGTAAATTAAATGATAAATATGTATGGTGTGAGAGAAGAAAATATTTGTTTTTTTGTTCTACACGATTGCTATTAGCTAAAATATGCGGTAAAATAAAAGAAGCGGTAGATACGTTTAAATTTAAATATTTTTTTGGAAAGGACTAGTATTTTAGGATACTAGAGTAAGAAAATGAGCATTAAAAATAGAAGCTGTGGTATTTTACTTCATATTACAAGCCTACCTTCAAGCTATGGTGTTGGTACACTTGGCAAGGCAGCATATGATTTTTTAGATTGGATGCATAAGGCAAGTTTAAAAATATGGCAGGTTTTACCACTTGTTCCTACAGGCTATGGTGATTCTCCTTATCAATCTGTATCATCTACAGCCTATAATTATTATTTGATTGATTTAGATATTTTAAGAGAAAAGAAGCTTTTAAAGCTTAATGAATATAAGGATATATTATTTTCATATGATAAAAGGCATGTTGATTATGAATTACTTTTTAAAAACAAAATTCCTGTTTTAAAAAAAGCATTTCAAAGATTTAATAAGGATGATTTTAAATTTAAAGAATTTTGTAAAAAACAAAATGTTATTGATTTTGCTCTTTTTATGACAATTAAAGAGCTTCATAATTATGAAGCATTCGATAAATGGGATTCTAAATATTATAATTATTCGAAGGCTTTAGAGCGTGAGGTTATCAAAAATTATAATGACGAATATTTATTTTGGGCTTGGACACAATTTGAATTTTTAGAAGAATGGGATAATCTTCATAATTATGCTAAAGGGCTAGGAATTAGTATAATGGGAGATATGCCTCTTTATGTATCATATGATAGCGTTGAGGTATGGAAATATAGTGAGCTTTTCATTTTAAATCCTGATAAAACTAGAAAGCTTGTTGCTGGATGTCCTCCTGATGCCTTTAGTGATGATGGACAATTGTGGGGAAATCCAGTTTATGATTATGATTATATGAAAAAAGATAATTATAAATGGTGGGCTAAAAGAATCAAGGAAGCATTCACTTTATATGACATTTTAAGAATAGATCATTTTAGAGGCTTTGATAGATTTTATGCCATTGATGCAAACAAAACCACCGCTAAAGAAGGCGAGTGGCTAATGGGACCACAAAGTGAGCTATTTAAGGGTAAGCTTAAGCTAAATATTGTTGCTGAGGATTTAGGTATTATTGATGATGGAGTAAGAAAGCTTTTAAGTGATACTAAATATCCAGGAATGAAGGTTTTAGAATTTGCCTTTGATGGAAATCCCTATAATGATCATTTACCATCAAATTTTGGAAAAAATGTAGTTGTTTACACAGGAACTCATGATAATATGCCATTTAAGCAATATTTAGAAGGTCTTGATAAGGATGCAAAGGATAGATTAATATCTTCATTAAAAAATGAATGTAATAATTTAAATATTAAAATGAATAAAAAAAGTAATGAAGCAATTTGTAGCTATGTAGTAGAGCTTGCCTTTGCTAGTATCGCTACTACAGCAATAATTCCTATGCAGGATTTTCTAGCAGAAGGAATGGGTACAAGAATGAATTTCCCATCAACAGTATCAAAGGATAATTGGAGCTATCGTATTTCTAATGCAAGCTTAAGTGATAAGCTAGCTTTAAGAATTAAAGAATTAGCAATAAAATATAAGAGATAAGGCTTTTAAGCCTTATTTTTTTTAACATAAAATTTCTTATTTTTGAATAAATATAAATATATGGTGGGATATATTTATGTATATGATGAATAAAGACGAAGTACTTAAGAAGTATAATTCAAGGCTATCTGGTTTAAATAAAAATGAGGTGCTAATTAATCAAAAAAAGTATGGAAAAAATATAATAACTAAAAAAAAGAATAAATCAGTTTTAAAGACTATCCTTTCAAGTCTTACTGAACCAATGATGTTAATATTATTAATAGCCTGCTTATTTACTTTTATAATTGCTTTAATTGATTTTTTTAGATATGAAATTTTAGATTTAAAGGAAACAATTGGTATATTACTTGCAATATTATTAAGCACGTCAATTAATTTATGGATGGAAATAAAAACGAGGAATGCTTATAAAAATTTAAAAAAGATCGAATCAAGTAATGATGCATTTGTTATTAGAGATAATTCAATTCATAAAATTTCAGGTGAAGATTTAGTAGTAGGAGATATAGTTTTACTTAATACAGGTGATAAAATTCCTGCGGATTGTAGAATAATTGAAAGTAACTATTTAGAGGTGAATGAAGCAGCTCTTACTGGTGAAGGAAATTCAGTTTTTAAAAATTCTTATAGTATCAATAAAAAGGTAAGTCTAGCCGAACGTAAAAATATGGCTTATTTTGGAACTTATGTTGTGGGTGGAAGTGGTAAGGGTGTTGTTTGTGCCACTGGGGATAATACAGAACTTGGGAAAATTGCTCTAAATTTAAGTGAAGATAAAAAAGAATTAACACCATTAGAGGAGAATTTAAACAAATTAACTAAAAAATTAGTATTATTTGGTGTTTTTGTTGCAATAATTATGTTTTTCTTACAGCTTATTAATTTAATTATTAAAAATAAATATTCATCGACAATGCTAAATGATTTGTTTTTAACATCAATTATTTATATAGTAAGTGCGCTTCCTGAGGGACTTCCAAGCATTGTTGCTATAAGTCTTGCCTTAAATGTTTTAAAAATGAGTAAGCAGAATGCTTTAGTAAGACAAATGAAGATAGTAGAGACAGTTGGCAGAATAAATGTAATATGTAGTGATAAAACAGGAACTCTAACTAAAGGAAATATGACAGTTACAAATGTTTTTGAAAATGATGGATTTGTCGATAAAATCAATTCGGTTAACCTAATAAATAATATTTTATATAATAATAGCCTTAAAATAGTTGAGGAAGGACCAGTTGGTAATTTAACAGAGGTAGCATTATTTAATTATTTAAATCTGAAAAAAGAAAATAAGAATGTAGAAATAATTGAACCATTTTCATCACAAAAGAAATATATGGTTATAGGAATAAATAATAAATATTTTATTAAGGGTGCTCCTGAAATTGTGATTGAAAAGACAAGACTTGATAGCTTTAAAAAAAAGCAAGTTATGGATAAGATACAAAGCCTGCAAAATGATGGTAAAAGAGTTATTTTATTTGCAAGTAAAGACTCTAATGAGATAATATATCATTTTGATGGCTTTATTGCCTTAAATGATGAGATAAGGGATGAAGTTTATGAAGCTATTAGTGAAGCCAAAAATGCTTCTATTGATGTTATAATGATAACTGGTGATGGTAAAAATACTGCTATAAATATTTCAAAAAAACTAAAAATAATTAAAGATGAATCTGAGGCTTATTCAGGTGTAGATATAGATGAAATGTCACCGGCAGTATTAAAAAGAGAAATATCAAAGATAAAATGTATTTATAGAGCAACGCCAAATACTAAAAGAATTGTTATAAAAGCCTTAAAGGAGCAAAATATGGTTGTAGCAATGACAGGGGACGGAATAAATGATGCTCTAGCTTTAAAGGAAGCTGATGTTGGTATTGCAATGGGTATAAATGGTACCAGTGTTTGTAAGGATGCATCAGACATTGTTTTATTAAATGATAGCTTTAAAACGATTATAAATGCAATTGGCTTTGGTAGAAATATCTTAAATAATTTTAAAAGATTTATTATATTTCAGCTAACCGTAAATATATCATTAATAATTCTTATTATGGGATATATTATTATGGGTAATAATATTCCCTTTAATGCTTTAGAGCTTTTGTGGATAAATGTTATTATGGATGGACCTCCAGCAATTGCCCTAGGTAGTGAAAGCCTCAGCAATTATAAGCTGAATAAGGTAACATTTAAAAGAAATCATCCTTTAATTTCCTTAAGAATGATTATTAGAATAATCATATCAAGCTTTATTATTTCTTCATTATGCTTATTACAAACAAAAATTAATTTTATTTACTGCAATAATAGTGAACAAAAAAGTGTCATATTTAGCTTATTTGTTTTTTTACAGCTTATAAATATCTATAATATAATTGAAAAAGCTCTTAATTTAAAAAGACATTTTATTCTATATCTAATGATTATTTTAGTTATCCTAGTTCAAATAATTATAACTAATTATTTTGGTAATGCTTTTAATCTTACGCCTCTTAAAATGGATATTTGGTTAAAAATATTAGGAGTATGCCTGTTTTCCTTTTTATTAAATAGGCTATTAAATAAGCTTTTAAGGATCTAGACTTGATTAAAGAAAAATATGTGTTAAAATATTAAAAGGTGAATATAAAAATGAAGAAGAACTTATTTTACATTTTAGCATATGTATTTTATGGTATAGCCTTAGTTTTAGCAATCATTGCCTTTTTTGAAAGTGGAACTATTCAATTAATTTTAGCACTTGTTTCACTTGGACTTGTAATAATTGGGGCAACATTTAATTATATTGATCGTAGGAAATATCGAATAAAGAATTAATAGGAGTAAAAGATGGAGCATATTAAGGAATTTATTATTTCATGGTGGAATAATACATTTAATTTTAGTAGTGCAAACGCTATATATAAATCAATAACTAATATAATAATTTTCATTTTTTCATTTTTATTGTTATATAGAACCCTATATACAATAATGGGCTTTTTTATGAGAGGAAAAAAATTTGAAAAAGCCCCAATGGATAAAAAATATGCTTGCGTAATTTCGGCAAGAAATGAAAGCCAGGTTATAGGTAATTTAATAGATAGTATTAAAAGACAATCATATCCTAGTGAGCTTGTTACTATATTTGTTGTAGCTGATAATTGTACTGATAATACAGCAGAGATTTGTAGAAATCTAGGCGCTATTGTTTATGAAAGATTTGATAAAAATCATGTATCAAAGGGCTACGCCTTAGAATTTTTATTTGATCAAATTGAGAAGGATTATGGTATATTAAGCAATGATTATTATTTAATATTTGATGCGGATAATTTATTAAAAAAGGATTTCATTGAACAAATGAATAATGCTTTTTATACTGGGTATGATGCCCTAACATCATTTAGAAATATTAAAAATTTTGATACAAATATAGTTTCAGCTGGCTATGGCTTTCATTTTTATCGTAAGCCTATTGTTGCTAACCGTGCAAGATCAATTCTTGGCGTGTCCACAAATGTTACAGGAACAGGATATGGTATTAAATCAATCCATTTAACTAAGGGCTGGCATTATACATCATTAACAGAGGATGCAGAATTTTCAGCTGATGCAATTGCCAATAACTTAAAAATTGGTTATTGTGAGGAGGCCGAAATTTACGATGAGCAGCCAACAAGTATGAAGGTTGCCTTTAAACAAAGATTACGTTGGCGTCGTGGTGGTCTTTTAGCCTTTGTTAAACGTGGTCCAAAGCTATTTGTCAATTTTTTCAAAACAGGTCATTTTAGTAGCTATGATATGTATTTTGAATTATTTCCATATGATTTATTTTCATTTATAATGGCCTTATGTGTTCAGCTATTTGGTATGTTTTATTCCCTTGCAACTACAGGAAGTTATGATTTTTTAATTTTTCTTAAATATCTTGGTGGTTTAATATTAGGAGCATATGTTGGATCATTTGGTCTAGGAATATTAATATTGATCAAAGAAAGAAAAAAGATGAAGTGTAGCTTTTGGCACAAAATCCTTTATTTATTAACATGGCCATGGTTTGATTTAATATCTATTCCAATTACAATTGTTGCCATCTTTAAGAAGGTTACATGGAAACCAATTATTCATGATGATAGTACAACAATTGCTGACATTGAAAAGAAGAATTAAAGCACTGAAAATGTGCTTTTTTTATTATATTAGGCTTGCCTAATATAAAAACTACACGCTATGCGTGTATGACTAGAATAGGTTTACCGGTGTATGAAAAAACCTCCGTGATAT
>CAKQDS010000025.1 GCA_934229535.1 uncultured Anaeroplasmataceae bacterium | reverse complement strand
TAAAAGAAAATGACACCATTTAAAGTGTCATTTTACAAAGTATAATATTGATCTACCCACTTATGAGTAAGAACCATTATTAGTGCTTACTTTTTTTGAAGCTGTTTTCAGTTCCAGCTATTAATCTTTTATAATTTTTGATATGCTTTAGTAAAATTAATCCACCCATAAGTGAATAGCATATTTCGGTAAATATGTCTGGCTTACCAATTAGCCAACCTAAAAAGCTAACATTCTCAGAACTAATTCCTACAAAATGTAGAATCCATGCGGAGATTAAGACTGTAAGAGTAGCACCTGTAGATGCTAGGGAAACATAACCGGTTGTGTATAACACAATTACAAAGCAAATTAAACATAAAACAGCTGGAATTGGCGTAAGAGCTAATACAACACCTAGTGATGTGGCAACACCCTTGCCACCTTTAAAATCCAAATAAATTGAGAAGGTATGACCAATAATTGCAGCTAATCCATAGGAAAGATGAGGAATAGGTGATTGCCATATATTAAATGGCTCAAGGATATACTTGACGATTATTATCATCAAAGCTCCTTTTAAAACATCAAAGAAAAACACTGTAAATCCAACCTTTTTTCCAAGAACACGAATGGTGTTGGTTGTGCCAATATTTTTGCTTCCGTATTCACGGATATCTTTACCGCAAATTAATTTTCCAAATAAAACGCCAAATGGAATAGCGCCAATTAAATATGAGCAAATTAATAGAATAATAGCTAATGAAATATTTAATGCAGATGCATTTAACATTAATAAGACCTCCAATAATATATGCTTTAATTATATTTCAAATAGCTTGAAATGTCAAAGCAATTGTGAATAATAGCAACTAATAATAACTTGTATAAAAAATAAAATTATGTTAAAATTATAGGAAAAGGTAGTGTGAGTATAATGAGTAATTATGATGATAAATCGATTGAAGTTTTAAAAGGGTTAGAGCCAGTTCGTAAACGTCCGGGTATGTATATTGGTTCAACTGATTCTCGAGGACTTCACCATTTAGTTTGGGAAATTGTTGATAACGCTATTGATGAAGCACTGGCTGGGTTTGGTAAGGAAATAAGCGTAACAATTAATCAAGATAATTCAATTACAGTTATGGATAATGGTCGTGGTGTCCCTTGTGGAATGCATTCGACTGGAAAAAATACAATGGAAGTAATATATACCGTTTTACATGCTGGTGGAAAATTTGGCGGAGTAGATGGCGGGTATAAGGTTTCTGGCGGACTTCATGGCGTTGGTGGAAGTGTTGTTAATGCTCTTTCTACCTTTATGCAGGTAACAAGCTATAGAGATGGAAAGATTCATCAAATGACATTTAGAAATGGTGGATCAGAAATCAGCAAGATGGAAATACTTGGAGATACAAAAAAGACTGGTACTACAGTGACATTTAAACCAGATCCAACTATTTTTTCTACTACATTGTTTAATTATGATACTATTAAGGAAAGAATTCGTGAATCAGCCTTTTTGATTAAGGGCCTAAAAATGGTTTTAATTGATAAACGAAGTAATAAGAATGAGTCATTTCATTACGAAAACGGAATTACAGAATATGTAACTCTTCTTGATGAAAAGAAAAAGCCAAGTTTTCCTGTTGGCTATTTTGAAGGGAAAACCGATAAAATTGAAGTTGAAATTGCTATGCAATTTATCGATGAATATGACGAGACAATTGTTTCCTTTGTAAATAATGTTCGTACTAAGGATGGCGGAACTCATGAAACTGGCTTTAAAACTGCTTTAACAAGAGCATTTAATGATTATGCTAAAAAGAATAATTTGATTAAAGCTAATGCTAGTTTAGAGGGTTCTGATATAAGAACGGGTATGACAGCTGTTGTTTCTGTTAGAATTGAAGAATCAATTTTGGAATTTGAGGGCCAAACTAAGGGTAAATTAGGTACCCCACTTGCTAAAAATGCAGTTGATAGTGTATTTTATGAAAAATTATCATTTTATTTAATGGAGAATCCTGAACTAGCTAAGGCAGTAATCCATAAGGCATTAATTAATTTTAACGCTCGTGAGGCTGCTCGTAAGGCAAGAAACGAAGCTAGAATGGAAAAGAAGGATAAGAAGGAGTTGAATTTAAGTGGAAAATTATCTCCTGCACAAGAAAAAAATAAAGAAATTAATGAATTATATTTAGTTGAGGGTGATTCAGCTGGTGGCTCTGCCAAGCAAGGAAGAGATAGACGCTTTCAAGCAATTTTGCCACTTAGAGGTAAAGTATTAAATACTGAAAAGAGTGATGTTGATGATGCATTAAAGAATCAAGAAATTGCTACTATGATTTATACAATTGGTGCTGATTATGGTGACGATTTTGATTTGAAAAAATGTAATTATAAGAAAATTATAATTATGACAGATGCTGATGATGACGGTGCTCATATTCAGGTTCTTTTACTAACATTCTTCTTTAGATATATGCGTCCATTAATTGAAGATGGTCGAGTTTATATTGCCCTTCCACCACTATTTAAAATTACTAAGCGTGGCAAGAAGGAAGAAATTATTTATGCCTGGACTAATGAGGAACAACAAGAAATATTGAAGAACTGTAAATGTCCAACTATTGTTCAACGTTATAAGGGACTTGGTGAAATGAATGCATCTCAGCTATGGGATACAACTATGAATCCTGAAACAAGATCTCTTATCAAGGTTAATATTGAAGATGCGGCTGAAGCGGAAAATCAAATAAATATTTTAATGGGTAAGGATGCCGCAAGACGTAGAAATTGGCTAGAAAGCCATGTTCATTTTACTTTAGAGGATGAAGAAAGTGAGGAAATGTAGTATGGCAAGTATAGACATAAAAAAGAAACTAGATATGTTTTTGAATGAAAAATTTCAACATGAGCGCTTGGAAAATGTAATTGGCGATCGTTTTGGAAGATATTCGAAATATATTATTCAGGAGCGTGCAATCCCTGATATCAGAGATGGACTTAAGCCTGTTCAACGTAGAATTTTATATGCAATGAATGAACTAGGAATTACTGCTAATGCACCATATAAAAAATCAGCACGTATTGCTGGTGAGGTAATGGGTAAATACCATCCTCATGGTGACAGTTCAATTTATGAAGCTCTTGTTCATATGTCTCAATCTTGGAAAATGGGTGTAACTCTAATTGATATGCATGGTAATAATGGTAGTATGGATGGTGATGGTCCAGCAGCAATGCGTTACACTGAAGCAAGAATGAGTAAAAACGCTGAATATCTTTTGAAGGATATTGAAAAGAATACAGTTCCATTTATTCCAAACTTTGATGAGGAGGAACAGGAACCTACTGTCTTACCAGCCAAATTTCCTAATTTGCTTGTAAATGGTTCATTTGGTATTTCATCAGGATATTCAACAAACATTCCACCTCATAATTTAAATGAAATAGTTGAGGCCACAATTTATAAAATTGATCATCCTAATATGACAATTGATGACTTATTAAAAATTGTTAAAGGTCCAGATTTTCCAACAGGTGGAATTGTTCAAGGAATTGACGGAATAAGAGAAGCATTTTTAACTGGTGCTGGAAGTGTAGTTGTAAGAAGTAAATATGCAATTGAACAGATGGGTACTGACCAGGAAAGAATTGTTATAACAGAAGTTCCGTTTGGTATTGAAAAGGCTAAAACTGTTGAAAAAATTGCCCAATTAAAAATTGATAATAAGCTTCCTGATGTTTTAGATGTTAGAGATGAATCTGATAGAGAAGGCCTAAGAATAGCTATTGATCTTAAAAAGGGTGCAAATGCTTTAGCAATTTTAACCTATATTTTTAAAAATACTGATTTACAGATAAAATACACCTATAATATGGTTTCAATTTGTGATATGCTTCCTAAAAGACTTGGCGTTTTACCAATTCTAGATGCATACATTAATCATCAAAAGGAAGTTATTACTAATAGAACTAATTTTGAGCTTGATAAAGCCAAGAAAAGACTTCATATTGTTGAAGGTCTAATCAAAATGGTAAGCATTCTTGATGAGGTAATAAAAACAATTAGAGCTAGTAAAAATAAGGCTGATTCAAAAGAGAATTTAGTTAATAAATTTGGCTTTACCCCAACTCAAGCTGAGGCTATTGTAACAATGCAGCTATATCGACTATCATCAACCGATGTTCAGGCTTTATTAGATGAGCAAGCAATGCTTAATGAAAATATTAAACGTTATAATTTAATACTAGAAAATGAAAAAGAATTATTAAAGGTAATAAAATCTGAATTAAAGGATATAAATAAGGCAATAGTGACTCCTAGAAAGAGTGTTGTTGAGGATGAAGTAGAGGATTTAAAGATTGACGAAACGGACCTAATATCTAAAGAGCAAACAATGGTTTGTATTTCTAAGGAGGGTTATATAAAGCGTTGTTCTATTAAAGCATTTAACGCAAGTAAGCAAAATCAATTAAAGGAAAACGATGCAGTTATTTTCTTAAATGAGGTTTCTACTCTTGATACAATGCTAATTTTTACTAATCTAGGTAATTATATTTATTTGCCTGTATATAAAATTACAGAATGTAAAATGAAGGATATTGGTAGCTTTGTTGGATCTTATGCACCGCTAGCACCAAAGGAAAAAATAGTTCAAGTGTTTGCTATTGATAAGTTTGATCCGTTATCTAATGTTTTATTTGCAACAAATAAGGGAATGATGAAGCAAACACAGCTTTCACTTCTTGATGTTTCACGCTACAATAAAACGATTAGAGCTATGAAATTATCAATGGACGAGGAGTTAGTAAGTGTTGATATTACAAATAACCCTTTAGAGATATTTGCAATTTCTAAAAATTGTGAGGGATTACGCTTTAGAGCAAGTGAAATATCATTATATGGTACACAAGCAGGTGGCGTTAAATCAATTAATTTAAAGCCTGACGATGAACTTGTAAAAGCATTTTTTACTAATAAAAATGAGGATTTACTGATTTTTACAAGTAGAGGCAATTTGAAGAGAATGAAGGTTTGTGATGTTCCATTAACAAAACGCAGTAGAAGTGGAAATACTTTAATTAAAATGATTAAGGCAAATCCACATTACGCAGTTGGTGCTTCAAATTTAACGGCAAATCAATATAAGGAAGATGTTAATGTCCATCTAATTTATACAAATGGAAATGATGAAATTAATGCATATCAATTAAAATACAATGTTTCTGATGCCGGAAAATGTATAATGAAGGAAGAACTTGGAAAGCCAGTAGGATTATATGTCGATAAAGCTTCAAATGAAGAAATTGTTTCAGGAGATTACTTATATGAAGCTCCAAGAGAAGATTTATTTACAATGGGCATTGAGGATGATACACCATTAGTTGCTCCAACAAAGCCTAAAAAGGATCTTTTAAGTGAACTTGACGCCATATTAGGAAATAAAGATAAAGAAAATGATAAAACAATTATTACGGAAACAGATGCTTCTGTAATAAAAGAAAGTCCTTCTTCAATAATAATTAAGAAAAAGCAAGCAAAAATGCCTATTGATGAAGAAGAAAATGAAAAAAAAGAATTTAAGCCTACTAAAAAAAATCTATTTGACGAATAGCATGTAATGCTTAAGGAGGGTTTATGCCTGAAAATGAATTTGAAGAATATTTAATTGAAGATGAAGAAAAGGACGAGCAAAAGGAAGAAACAAAAGACCAAAGAAAAGCTACACCTTATGAGCAATTTGCTGAAAAAGTAGATACTATCATTAAACGAATTGAAAAAGGCGAGGTAAGTGAATTTAGTGCCTTTAATAATGAAATGAGACCTACTATAAAAAAAGGTAAATCAATGCTTCAGCTTATCCGTCATCAAAATATTAAACGTGGCGATATTGTTTTAATTACGACTCCGAATGGTTATACAATTAAACGTGTTATAAAATTTGTTAAAAATGGTATATTACTGCTTGGAGATCATGAAAGAAAATATACATTAATCATTGATAAAACTCAAATATTAGGTAAAATTGTAGCTAAAATTGAAAGAAACAAATATATAAGCTTTAATTCAGTAAAACAAAAAAGACGAGGTAATCGTCTAGTTAAGTTTGCTTGGTTTAAAACGTTTGGAAGAATTTATAATGATATATTAGACAAATCAAAGGCTATTGTAAATGCTGATGAAACAAAAAATCAAGATATCAATATAATTGATTCTAATAATTCAATTGACGATTTTCCTGATGTTAACTTTACTGATGAAAAATAATTTCAAAAGCAATCTAGTGATAATAACTAGATTGCTTTTTCTTTCGAACTATTTTAATTATTTTAGTTAATTATGCTATTTGTTATAATTAACTAAATACACATTGAATTTATTTACAGCAATCGAGAAAACATTTTATAGGGAAGTATTTGACTCGATTTGTCAATATAATTACTAGTTTATTGCTTGTTTTCTAAGCTTAAGAAAAATTTCAAATCATAAATAGTATGAAAAACTATATAAAATAATTAATTAAATCAATAGTAAATACGGATATAAAATAATTTATAGTATTTAAAACTACTAATTGCTTTAAAAATATAAAAAATGCCTAAAAATAATTCGAGACATATATAGTATTAAATACTAGTAATTAAGTACTAATGAATTAAGAAAATGTATTTAATAACCAGTTTATACAATTAATCATATTAGATACATTGTCAAAAAAATAAAAGCGTTTTCAATATAAGTATTGAATAAAAGTGAAAATGATGTTATAATGTATAGACCTAATGATTATCTAATTTAATACATATGGTGAAAGGAAAGTGTTATAAAATGAAAATAACTTATTTTAATAAAACAGTAGAATATTTAAACCCTATCAAATTGAGCAGTCTGCTTGATGAAAATAATACAAAATATTTAGCTGCAAAGGTTAATAATCGTATAAGAGAATTAGATTATATAGTTTCAGAGGATGCTGTTATTGAATTTTTAGATATAACAAATCGTGAAGCAATGAATATTTATCAATCTACACTTAGATACGCAATTGTTATGGCAATTAAGCGTAGATTTAAAAATGCCAAGGTAATATTTAATTATAGTATTTCTAGATCAATATTTGCGTCAGTTTCGGGCCTAAAGGGTGCCTTTAAGGCTGAACATTTAAAGGAAATCGAAGAGGAACTTCAAAGTATAATTAAAGCTGATTATCCAATAAAGCGTTCAACTGTTACTAAAGATTTTGCAAGAAACTATTTTAAAGAACAAAGATATTATGATAAGGAGAAGATATTAAAATATCGTAAAGAGGACACAGTTCACTTATATACATGTGAAGAATATGCCAACTATATGTTTGGCTATATGTTACCATCAACCAGATATTTAACAAGCTATATTTTAAGACTATATTCTCCAGGATTTATTATTCAATATCCAAGAAGTGAATGTGGGGGAATCATTCCACCATTCGAGGATGCTCCAACATTTAGTCTGGCTTTAAAGGGAGCAAATATTTGGGGCAATATATCTAAATGCTCCTCAATACCGCAAATGAATGAGATTATTGAGGCCAAAAAGGCTGTTGAGTTAATTAATTTATGTGAAACAAAGCATAATAATATGCTTGCGGAATTGGGCATGAAGATTAAGGAGAATATTGATGATATTCGATTAATAGCTATTGCTGGTCCATCATCAAGCGGGAAAACAACATTCACAAATCGTTTGAGAATCGAACTGATGAGTAGGGGAATTACTCCACTTATGATAAGCATTGATAACTATTATTTAGGTATAAGTAAAGCTCCTAAGGATGAAAATGGCGAGCCTGATTTGGAACATATTAATGCTTTAGATATTAAATTGTTTGATAAAAATATAAATGATTTAATTAATGGTGAAGAGGTTGAATTACCAATATTTAACTTTGAAACTGCTACAAGAGAACATGGTCCAGTAGTTAAACTTATGGAGAATCAGCCAATAATGATTGAAGGAATTCATGCTTTAAACGATTCTCTTACACCATCAATTCCTTTACATAAGAAGTTTAAGATCTATATTTCACCTCAGGCTCAATTACATATTGATGATCATAATCCAATTTCTTTATCAGATATTAGATTAATCAGAAGAATTGTAAGAGACCATCAATTTAGAAATTACAATGCAGCTAAAACTATAGCTATTTGGCCTAGTGTAAGAAGAGGAGAATTTAAATGGATTTATCCTTATCAAGAAAATGCTAATTATGTGTTTAATTCTGAATTAAGCTATGAGCTATGCGTATTTAAAAAATATTTAATACCATTATTAGAAGAAATCAAACCAGATAGTGAATATTTTATTACTGCTAATAGGTTGATTAAATTTATGAAGTATTTCCATGACATTGATGATAAATGGATTCCTTGTAATTCAATTTTAAGAGAATTTATTGGTGGAAGTATGTTTTACGATGCTAATGAATAAATAAGAAATGCAGAAAAATCTGCATTTTTTTATTTATTTTTGAAGTGAAAGCCTTAAAATCGATTTTAAATGGTCATAAATCGATTTTTACATATAATTGATTAATCAATCAGATAAATAAATTAAATGCATTTAAAGGCCTTTATTTTACGTCAAAATTCATATATGATGTGTTAAATAAAGCTAAAATAATTGAATTTAATAAATTATCTAGTCAAAAATTAAATAAATCTTTGATATAAGAATGATTTGCGATTTCAAATAAATTGATTTTTAAAAACAAATGTTTACATTAAAGAACTGGTACATAATTTTATTATAAGTAAATTAGGATATTTATAGGCAAAACTAAATGATGACGATTTTTTTATTAACATTGTTTAAAATAAACAAATTTAATTATCTCTAAATTATGAAAATGAATATGATTAATCATTAATTTAAAATCATTGTAAACATAAAAATATAATTATTGACACTTATCAAAAATATTTGTTTTTTATAAATATAATCATTTTTGAAAAATGATATAGTTTATATTGTTATTTATGCTAATAAATAGTATAATATTATTATCGTAATTTTAATAAAATGAGGTGAGAAAATGTATAGTTTAGGTAATCTTAGTCGTTTAACATTGAATAATGAAACAGTTATTGAATTAATGAAATTATATCAATTTAAAGGAAAAGATTTCTTTTATGAGGATGTCATGAAGCATGATATAGATCATGTAACAAAAGATGTCATAGAACGTGAGGCATTTTATTTTTCTAAATATTTAAATTTGAATTTAACAGAGAGTAGAACAAGACTAATATTAAGAAAAAATGTAACTCCTAAAAACAATGATGAAAGAATTTTAGCAAATGCTAAAAATGTTTTTACCATTCTTCATGAGGATCCTGAAGATTTCATTCTTAATTCTAATGAGGTATATAGAATGAATGAAACATTGTTTAAAAATGTAAAGAAAGTTCAATTTAAAATGGAGACGGTTATTGAACAAAACAATCTACTTCAGGAAAGAAAAAAGGTTTCTAAAAGACAATATTTAGATGAACTTTTACATCTTTATGAAAAGAATTTAAATAGCGGTAAAGTTGAATTAACCAATTTAATTGTTAATTTTTACATTGATTTTATTAATATGGATTTATTTGAAAGTGATAATGATATAATTGGTTTGCTATTATTATATGCGTTTTTGTATCGTGAAAGATTTAATTTATTTCAATATATAAGCTTCTTTGAATTACTTTACAACAATCAAGAAAGCTTTAAAAAGGCTGTTATAATTGCTGAATATAACTGGAATGAAGGCTATTCGCAGACAACTCAGCTTCATACATTATTAATAAAAATGCTTTTAGATGGATATAATAAGGCTGAAAAAATGGTAAGAGATTATCAATTTGATCAAGATTTAAATAAAGCTGATAATGTTGAAAATACAATTATGAAGCTTGGTGAAACATTTACAAAGGATGAAATTAGAAATAAAAGTCCTTATATATCAGAGTCAACAATTAATAGAACCTTAAAGCGATTAAGAGACGAAAATAAAATTAGACCAAACGGTGTAGGAAGAAGCGCAACATGGATAAAGCTGGTTCATACAGACAGGTTTGAAGTAAATGCTAGACAAATGGATCTATTTGAATATATTATGAATGATAAAGAGGATGAATAAGAAGAACGAAAAAAAATCGTTCTTTTTTTATGCACAATCGAATTAAAAGAAATAGAAGATGAATGTAATCTTTTTAGTTATTATATTCAAAAGTACAATTTTAGCTATCAAAACGGGTAAATATATGAAAAAACGATTCTCATTTTGTAATTTTTAAATGAAAACATAGTTAAATATAATCATTATTATGTAAATGACTATGTTTAACAAAAGAAGAATACTAAATTTACAGCTTCAAACTACATCAAATGAGTATAATTATATATTTCAAACAATATATTTGCTCTTTTTAAATTATATAATTACTTCCTATAATATATATTATGTAAACCAATTAATTTAGCAATAATGGTGCTGAAATTACGATTTTTGTGGGCTTTGTGAATCGATGTTAATATTGCTATCTCGAGTTTCCTTGTAATTAGGCTAATTTTCGCCTTCATTTTTTTAGATTTTTTTAAGAAATCGACAAACCAAATATCAAATATAATTAATTATTCAAAATCAATTTATTAAATAAAATGCTTGCTTATGAAATATAGCTCTAAATGTTTATTTAAAACATAATAAAGCATTTATTTGATTTTATTTTCTAGTTTTTAAAACTAGATTTGTTTTGAATTTTTATTTTGTTTCAATTATGATATCTTTTAGCTTCTAAATTATTTACTTTTTTATTTACTTTCAAATTTCAAACTATTTTTTGGTAAATGAAATAAGATGAAAAATCAACTTTAGGCATTTAATTAGTATTATAATGAGCTGCTCTATACAATCCTTCTGGTTATTTCTTATTACAACTATATTATATTCACTATATTGACATTATTTATGTCAAATTACAAAAATCTTATATTTTCATATATAATTATTTTAATATGCTCTTTTATTAGCTTTTGGTATTAAATACTTTATTAATTATGTCGCCACTATTTATTTGATTTAAATTTAAATTGTGTGTTTTTACACTTGAGATTAATTACTAGATTTTTAAGCTTACTATTTTTTTATTGTTTGGTAAATGGACTTTTATAATTTTATAAATTGCTTATATTTAAAATGCAGGAGGATCTTCTTATCATTATCCTTAAATAATATTATGTTTCTTTGATAGGTTTTATATGAGAATCAATTCTATAGAAAATTCATATTTTATTAAACTTGTTAATACTTTACTTTTGTATTTTGATATTAATAATTAAATATTTACAACTTTTAATAATACGGTTAAGCTGCTAATATTCTATATTTAATGGAACTATTATATTACTAACTTTGCTAAAATTATCAATAATAAAATAGCACGTACTGTTAATCAAATGTGTTTTAAAAATATTTAATCCAAGGGGTATTATAATTTTAATCGTAGTTTTTTTTATCTTTTTGTTCTTCTCTTTTTTTCATGTAATTAAAAACTAGTTTTACTAAAACAATGTTCCATTACAAATTTATTTCATTATTTTAGTCTTTAAAACTCTTTTGATAGAAAAACAAGCCATTTTAAAGGCCTTTAAATTGATTTTAAATAAAAATATGAGTAAACACCTGTATTGATGATTAAAATGCGCTTTTAAGTGCTTTAAAATCGTTTTTTTTATTATCGTACATTAAAAAAGCACACTTTTTCTCATAAAATGAGTTTATGTGTGCTGAATTTTGGATTACTCTTTAATTTTTATATATTTAATTATTGATAAAATCTCTTCTATACTTGGTTAATTATTTTACATATTTAAGGCTCCATTTATAGAAAACGATGGTGATATTCTAAATTTGCATTAAACTATACTTTTTAAAATTCATTTTTTATCTAGTACAATACAACACTAAATACAATATTCGTATATAATTAATCTAGTTGTTAATACTAGATTAATTTTGAAATGTTATTTTATTGATCTTAACTATATATTTTTTGTTTTTATAGATAGATTCTGTATTTGAATTAATTATTAATGCAATAAATATATCTAAATAAATGATTAAAGCCTATATTTTATTTAATTTACACGATATATCAAACTAAAACTAAAAGTATAAAAAAATAAGCAATCTAGTTTTAAATTCTAGATTGCTTTTGAATTATTTTGCAAGCATTAATATTTTAATTGCTTCATTATAGTCAACATCGATTATATCATGGATTATTCTTGTTTTGTTTTGACTATAATTTAAAGCTATTTGTTTGATATCATCTTCGTTTATTCCTAGTTCAGAGAAGCTTGTAGGCATACCTATTTCCTGATAAAGTTCTTTTAATTTATAGATAGACGCTAATATATCGCTTTCTAATGAATCAGTAGGGGTAATTTCCATAACCTCATATGCAAAGCGTTTAAAGTGCTTTAAATCGCTTTTAAATGCTCTTTGGGCAAATGCTGGCCATATTACTGCTAAACCTGCTCCATGGGCTACATTATCAAACATACCGCTTACTTCATGCTCTAGCTGATGAACAGACATTTGATATTCCTTTCCACAGCTTGTAAGACCATTATGTGAAAGGCTTGAAGCCCACATTAGAGTTGCTCTAGCATCATAATCATCTGGATTATTAATTGCTATTCTTCCTGACTTAATAACTTCTTTTAACAATGCTATAGCTATATTATCAGTTAAATCTGAATTCTCATTTGGATCAGCAAAGAATCGTTCAAGTGTATGCATCATTATATCAACTACACCACAGGCAGTTTGGTATTTAGAAACACTAAATGTTAGAATCGGATCCATAATAGCAAATTTAACACGATTTATTTCATCATTAAAGCCACGTTTTTCTTTAGTTTCATCGTTTGTAATTACGCAAGAATTACTCATTTCACTTCCTGCAGCAGCAATTGTTAGGATTACTCCTATAGGTAAAGCCTTAGCTGGTTTTCTAGCTTTAATTTGGAATAGCCAAGGATCAAAATCAACTAATGCGCCAACGGCTATACTTTTGGCTGAATCAATTACACTTCCCCCACCAACAGCTAATATAAAATCGATGTTGTTATCCTTACAAATTTTTACACCTTTTTTTACAAGTGCTAGCTTAGGATTAGGCATTACACCTGGTAGTTCGAATATTTCTATATCACTATCTTTTAAAAGGTTAGTTATTTTATCGTAAAGTCCGCTTTTAATAATTGATGATTTACCATAATGTAATAATATCCTTTTTACATTATATTCTTTTAATATGTTTAAAAGTTCATTTTCTTTATTTTTTCCAAAATAAATCTTTGTAGGTGTGTTATATATAAAGTCCTTCATATTTTGCTCCTATTTTAAAGATTCTAAAAATGATTTTCCAATTGTTTGTCTTGTAACGTCAAAATTTTCAGCAATTGTTTGACCTAAATCCGCAAATGAATCTCTGACTCCTAGATTTCCACCTTTTAAATTTTTGTTATATGCAAAAATAGGTACATATTCTCTCGTATGATCTGTTCCTGTCCATGTTGGATCGTTTCCATGATCGGCAGTTATTAGAAGTAAATCATCATCTTTAAGCAAAGGAATTAATTCACTTAAATCGTTATCAAATTCTTCAAGGGCCTTTTTATAACCAATTGGATCACGTCTATGACCGTATAAAGCATCAAAGTCAACTAAATTAGCATAGCAAATACCTTTAAAGTCTCTATTTTTACAAAAATTAATCATCTTAGTCATTCCATCATGATTTGAAACAGTTCTATTTGATTCAGTAATTCCACAATTATTATAGATATCACTAATTTTTCCAATAGAAATAACATCGTATCCTGATTCCTTTAAATAGTCAAGTGTTGTTTTCTTTGATGGTGATAATGCATAATCATGTCTATTTGGAGTCCTCTTAAAATTATCTTTATTTGTACCTATAAATGGTCTAGCTATGATTCTACCAACTAAATATTCAGGCTTCATACAAATTTCTCTTGCAATTTTACAGCAACGATATAATTCTTCAAGTCCAAAAGCTTCCTCATGGCAAGCAATTTGTAAAACACTATCTGCTGATGTATAAACAATCATTGCTTTAGTTTTTAAATGCTCTTCACCAAGCTCTTTAATAATTTCTGTACCTGAAGCTGCACAATTACCAATGACTTTATGACCTGTTTTTTCTTCCAACTCAGCAATTAGCTCCTTAGGAAAGCCTGTATCAGTAAATGTTTTAAATGGCTTTGTTGTAAGTACGCCCATAATTTCAAAATGACCTGTCATTGTATCTTTGCCAGTTGATAGCTCATCCTCTTTACCATAATAGGCAATTGCGCTAGCATTTGGTTTAACTCCTATGATATTGGTTAAATTTCCATAACCAAAGCTTTCTAAAGTTGGTAGAGTAATACCATTGCAATATTTTGCAATATGACCAATTGTATTTGCTCCTTCATCATTATAATCCTTACTTTTTGGTGCTGTTCCGCAGCCAACTGAATCCATTACGATTGTAAATACTCTTTTAAATTTCATCTTTATCATCCTTTCTTGCCATTGGATGGGTATGCTTATACATATCCTTTAAATGGCTTTTTTCTATATGAGTATATATTTGTGTAGTTGAAATATCTTCATGTCCTAATAGCTCCTGCACTATTCTTAAATCTGTTCCATTTTCAAGAAGGTGGGTTGCAAAGCTATGACGAATTGTATGAGGTGTAACCTCTTTTGTGATGCCATTATCGATGGCTAGATTTTTAACGTATTTAAAGAAGCCCTGCCTTGATATGGCTTCTCCTTTATAATTATAAAATAATAGGGGGCCAGGAACCTTGCAAATTTCATTTCTACCATGTTCGATGTAATCTCTTATAGCAGAAACAGCTACATCACCAATGGGTACCATTCTTTCTTTATTTCCCTTGCCAATAACATCGATATATTTAGCATTTAAATGAATATTAAGGGTTGTAAGACCTAAAAGCTCACTAACTCTTAAACCAGTTGCATAAAGTGTTTCCATCATTGCTTTGTTTCTTTTACCAAGAGGAGTATCAGTCTTTATTGAATCGAGCATTTTAGCAATTTCATCCTGTGTTAAAACAACAGGAAGTTTTTTATCAAGCTTTGGCTTATCAATAAAAATTGCTGGATTTTCAGGAGTTCTAAATTCTCTACAAATAAATTTATGGAATTCCTTTATAGCCGTTATTTTTCTTGCAATAGTTTGTTTAGAAACACCTTTTTTCTTAAGAGAATTCAAATATTTTTTGATATGAGTAGAATCAATATCAACAGCCTCCTTAATATTTTCATAAGTTAATAAGAAATCGGCATATTGATTTAAATCACTAATATAGCTCATAACTGTATTTTTAGCAAGTCTTCTTTCACTTTCTAAATAATATTTAAAATCAGTTATTTCATATAATTCTTGTTCAGTAGGACGTTTTTTCATTTTAAATCACTATCCTTTAAGATTTGTTTTAATTTTTTTAAAATAGGGTATTCTCTATTATATACAAGCTTTTGAACTAAATTTTTGTTCATATTTTCATATTTGCTTAATGCTTCATCAATATCAAAAAAGCATATTTCTTTGATAAATGAATCGCCATAGGAAACATGGTGTGGTTTTGTTTTCTTAACAATTTTGCATAAAAAATAATTATTTACATTTTTTCGCTTTATAAGATTATATTCATCATAAACGACACCTAAATAATTTATTATTTCACATTTAAAACCAATTTCTTCCTCTAGTTCTCTAAGTAATGCTGTTTTTAAATCCTCATTATTTTCAACTCCACCGCCAGGAGATTCATAATAATCTCTATGACCGAAATCATCATCTCCTACAATATGAAGTAAGCATATCTTATTTTCTTCGTTTAAAACAAATCCTCTAGCAATTAATCTAGTATGAGTATATCCCGCATTTTGATATTCTGTATCATGTAATGTTAAGTTTATAGGCTCCATTAGATAAACTCCTCAAAAACAATATTTCCAAGATTAATACCTTTTTTAGTAAATCTAAGATAAGAATTATCTATTTCTAATAGTCCGTTATTAATCCATTTGTTCAAATTAAACTTTAAAATAGGATTTTCATTATATTTATTATAATATTCATTTATATTAACGCCATTAATTTTTCTTAGTCCCATTAAAAAAAACTCTTTTTTCTCATCCTCGATACTAAGCTTTTCTATTATTTGTGAATTTATACCATTAATATATTTAGAAATATTAGTGGTATTTGTCCATCTTATATGATTAACATAGGATGTTGCTGCCATACCTACTCCAATATATTCTTCCTTGTTCCAATATAAAAGATTATGCTTACTTTGGTAATCAGGTCTTGCATAATTACTTATTTCATAGCGGATATAGCCAAAATCCCGAAGCTTTTTAGTGACAATATCATTCATATCTGCAGTCAAGTCATCATCTGGAATAGTAATTAGTTTATTGTTTAATTCGTAACTCAAAATGGTCTTATCCTCTAATATTAAGCTATAATAGCTAATATGCTTAATATTTAAATCTTTAATAATAGCTAAATCATTTTGAAGTGAAGCTAAATCTTGCTTAGGAAGTCCATACATCATATCAATGTTGATATTATTAAGGCCTAGCATATGACAATCATTTATCGCTTTTAAAACAATTTTTTTATTATGGTGCCGTCTTATTGCTTCAATAACCTTTGAATCAAAGCTTTGAACGCCAATACTAATTCTATTAATTCCATGCTTTAGGAAGCATTTTATTTGGTCAATGCTTAGGAGCTCTGGGTTAACCTCAATTGTATATTCAATAATATTATTTTTATAGCTATCAATAAATGATAAAAGCTCATCTAATAAATTTAATGAAATCGAATTAGGTGTACCACCGCCAATATAAATTGTTTGAATATTATTAAAGTAATCTCTATATTTTTCAACTTCTTTTTTTAAGGCATCAATATATTCTCTAATTTGTTTTTTACTATAGCATAATTGTTTGTTAAAATCACAATATGAGCATATTGATTTACAAAAGGGAATATGAACATATAATCCAAGCATATATAAAACTCCTTATGCTTTAATTTTACCATATTTTACGTTTAAAATCATTAAAAAAAGTATGCATACTCCTTTAATTAGTTTCTTCCTTCAAATTGTAATTGATATAATTTATAATAATATCCTTTTTGTTTTAATAAATCCTGATGGGTTCCTCTTTCAATTATTTCCCCATGCTGTAAAACAATAATTTGATCTGATTTTTGGATAGTTGATAATCTATGAGCTACAACTAGCATTGTACCGATACTTTTAATTTTCTCTAGTGATTGTTGAATTAAAACTTCGGTCTCTGTATCGATGTTTGCAGTTGCTTCATCCAAAATCAAAATTTGGGGAGAATGTATTACAGTTCTAGCAAATGACAATAATTGTCTTTGACCTTGTGAGAAATTCTCACCACGCTCAATTACTTCTTCATTTAAGCCCTTTGGTAATTTAGAAATGAATGAATCAGCATTTACATATTTGCAGGTTTCCATAACCTTTTCATCACTAATTGAATCATCATTTAGGGTTATGTTACTTTTTACAGATCCACTAAACATAAATACATCCTGAAGCATTTGACCAATAGCTTTTCTTAAGGAATCAATCTTTATTTTGGTGATATCAATACCATCTATTAAAATTTGACCCTTTTGAATTTCGTAATTACGAACAATTAGTCCCAAAATTGTTGTTTTACCAGCTCCTGTAGCACCTACAAAGGCACAACTTTGCTTTGGTAAAATTTCAAATGAAACATCCTTTAAAATCCAATTATCAGCTTTATAAGCAAACCAAACATTTTTAAATTCAATATGTCCCTCAAAATGATCAATTTCTATAGCGTCAGGACTATCCTTGACCTCTGGTGCTACATCTAATAGATTAAATAATCTTTCTGATGCTGAGAATGATTTTTGAATATTATTTAATTGATCAGCTAAATTTTGAATAGGGTTGAAGAATTTAGATAAGTATAAATAGAAATTAACAATAGAACCAGCTCCTAAATGTAGTGTAATACCCATTGCAAAGGTTACCGCAATAGCCAAAACATATAATAAGGTAATGAATGGTCGATAGATACCAAAGGCTATAACAATCTTATATCTTGCCTTACGAAGTGCTTCATTTTTTATGATAAACTCTTCTTCCTTATATTTTTGCTGATTGAATATTTGAATAATCTTCATTCCAGATAAATTTTCATTTAAATATGTATTTAAATCAGAAATATATCTTCTTTCATTTCTAAATGTTTTACCAACTACCTTACTAAAGAAATATGATGTTATAAATACTATAACTACAAATCCTAACAAAATTAATGCTAGCATTGGTGAAATTATAATCATTGCAACATAAACACCAATTATTGTTAAGGCGTTTTTTAAAACATTGACTAAAACATTGGTGAATAAATCAGACATAGAAGCTGTATATGAACAAACTCTTGTTACTAATGATCCAACTGGCATTTCATCAAACTGATTTTGACTCATATTTTCAATATGAGTAAACACTTCAACTCTTAAATTATAGATTATTTGTTGTCCTGCCTTTTGTAATAGCATTGATTCGATATATAAAAATACCTGATTAACTACACTTATACTAAAATAACAAATAGTAAAGAAGATGATTTGTTTAAATAAGTTACTTTTTTCAGCTAAATCATAAAGATCACTACTAATTTTACCTAAATTATCAGTTATATTTCCAATAAATAAAGGTAAAACTATGTCTAAGGCAACATTAACAATAATTAAAATAAATGATAATAAGAATCTTTTCCATTCTGGTTTAACATAATTCATTGTCCTTTTAAACATTATTTTAAAAGGAATTTTATGATCGCCCTTTAATTTTGATTGCTCTTCAAATTCATCCATTAGTGATTACCTCCTTCTACTTCTGCTTCTAATGCCTGAAGACGTACCATATTTTGGTAGGTAGGTGAAGTTTTTAATAAGTTTTCAGGTGTATCAAAGGCCTCAATTTTACCTTCATTTAAAACTAAAATTCTACTTAAATGAGATACTGTTGAAACTCTAGATGCAATAACTATGGTAGTTTTTCCATTACGATTTTCTTTAATATTTTTTAAGATGTTTTCTTCAGTTTTAACATCTACTGCTGATACAGAATCATCCATAATCATAATTGGTGCTTCTTTAATATATGCACGAGCAATACTAATACGCTGCTTTTGACCACCAGATAGGGTAACACCACGTTCACCTGATAAGGTGTCATATCCTTCTTTAAAACATGATATGTTCTCATCAACATCAGCAAATTGAGCAGCCTTTTTGATTCTAGCAAAATCAATTCCTCGATTTGAGAATGCAATATTGTTTCTAATTTTATCACTAAATAAGAAATTATCTTGTGGTACATAGCTTATTGATTCTCTTACTGAATTTATATCGCAATCCATTATATCATGATCATCAATAAAAATGGTATTAGGCTCAACATTATAAAGACGCAATAAAGAATTGACTAGTGTCGTTTTTCCACTACCGATTTTACCTATAACACCAATTGTTTCACCAGGATTAATCTCAAAGCTGATATTATCAAGAGAATGCTGTTTACTACCTGGATATTCAAATGAATAGTTTTTAAAGGTGATTTTACCTTTAACATCCTCTAACTTATAGCTATTTGGATTGTTCTTTATCTCCTCATTCTCATCAAGGAAACGAGAGATGCGCTTTAATGATGCTGAAGCTCTTGAAAGCATTGAAACAATTTGACCTAAAGCCATCATTGGCCATACTATTGATTCAAAATATCCCAAGAATGTTACCAGCTCACCAGCCTCTAAATTAATACTTTGACCAAAAATAACAATTTCCTTACCTATGGCTGTTGAATAAGCAAACCAGCCTCCAAAGCCTAAAATTATGGCCATTATAGCAGCTATAAGCAATGAAATAATTACATCAAACAAAACTGAAACCTTAACAAAATCAATATTTGTATCTTGATTCTTCTTAGCAATTTTTGCAAATGTATGAATTTCATTTGTCCCCTTAACAAATGCTTTTATTACTCTAATACCAGTGAAGTTCTCTTGAGTGAAATCATATAATCTATCAAATTCCTTTTGACGATTTGTCCAACGCATTGCCATAAATTTTTCAACTAATCCACCCCAAATTATGATTAATAATAGGGGAATAAAGGAAATAAGTGATAATACTAGATTTAATTTTAGCATTTTAATAATAACCACAACTGATAAGAAAATAGCATCAAATAGCATTACAAAGCCCCAACCAATGAACTCTTCAATCGTTTCTAAATCAGTTGTAAACCAAGCCATTACGCTTCCTACCTTATTTTCGTGATAATATCTTTGAGATAATCTTTCACTTTTTAAAAACATCTCTTTACGTAATGAAGCTTCAATTCTTCCAGAGGCATTAAATAATGCAAAACGCCAAAGCATTCTTCCCAAGCACATTATTATGCCTACCTTAACCAAACCGTAGATTATAACAGATATGGACGCAACTGTTATATCGTTGCTACCCTCAACAGCAGTAACTATATCACCTAAATATTCAGGAATCTTTAATTGATAATAGTCGACTAAAGCCAGTCCAACAATACCAATTAAGTAAAATAAAATATACTTTAAATAGTATTTTGACATATGACGACCAAATAACATAAAACCATCTCCTTAATAAAATAATACTCTCTTCCAAATATATTACATTATTCAGACATCATCAATTTTACCATTAATACGAATATTGTCAAATGATATGCACATAACATTTAATTTCCTAAATTAGCGTCATTAAAACTATAAGATAAATAGTAAATTATAGTTAACAAAAGAAAAAGACCATTAAATTTGGTCTTCTTCCTTCTTTTTTGTAGTACCAGAGAGAAAAACAATCTTATCAGCAGTTACAAAATAATTTTGGACAGTTGCACCAGAAGCTAAAGTGTCTAATTCCTTTTTAGGAGTAATTCTTCCTTTAGCAAGAATCATTTTACCCTTAGTAAGATATTCACTAGATGCTTCAGCTAAAGCCTCCCAAACAGTTACAGGAATATAATCAACTGTTTGTTCACCATTATAGTCCTTGAAGCCTCGTTGAACAGCAAGCACTAATTCAACAACCTTTTTGCCATCCTTAAGCTCACGTAAAACGGGATCCTTTGCAAGCCTGCCGACTAGCATTACATAATTGTACACTATGTGTACCCTCCTTCCTTATTATTTCACATCTGTGATAGCTTTATTTTATCATTTAAAAAAAATATGACAAAAACAACCTTTTTAAAAAAAATCACCATTATTTTTCTTAATTTTCTAAAAATACATTTAAATATAATAAAAAAACAAGAAATTAGTATTCTAAAATTCCTTGTTTTAGCAAATTGATTAATAATTATATTTTTATATTTTTATTTTTTCGCAATTATAATATAGGTCTTAAATAATATCCTCGAGTTTGCGTATTTGCATTGAATTCTTTTTTAGCTGAGGTATTATTTAATTTGTTTTTAAACATATTGACAATTTGTTTAACCTCTTCCTTATTTTCAATTGTAAAATCCATTCTTATCTTAGAAGCATATTTTTTAATATAATCAAGCTCATCAACTAGATTTAAAGATTTTTCATTTAAAATATGGGATATACAATCCGTATGAGTTAAATAAAATGCGCCATAATTATCTTTAAGCATATAGGTATTATTTTTGCATTGACCGCATTGCTTAAATCTTTTAAGAGGACAATATTTCATAGTCATTAAATTTTGATGTCCATAACAAACAAATTCAATTGGAGCCTTAGCATTATATTTTTGTTCAAAACCAGTTGCTATCTCCTTTAAAAGCTCCTTATCTGTTTCTAATGATAGACAAACATTATTACATCCTGCCTTTAATAAATCATAGATTGCTTCACTATTTAAGGTATTAAAGCTGTAATCTGCAGTAATTTTTTTATTTTCATAATAATTAATTGCTCCATAATTACCAGCTAGGATATAATCCTCCTTAATATCTTGATATTTAGCATTAACATAGGGAATATAATTCTCATAATAAATAGTTGTTATTCCCATTTCCTTTAAAGTATTGTATTGCTCAAGAGTTTGGCATTTAGCTACAAGCTCAATTTCTAATTCATTTGCAAAATTGAAAGCTTTAACATCTTCTTTAATTTCCTTGATTTTTCTTTCATTTTGGTAATAATCCAAAATTTGCTTAATAAGTAATCTTCTTGTTTCATTTATTTCCTTAATTGGCATAAAACAATCATCACTTAAATTATAATCAAGCTTTTTTAAATAGAATGGTGTATCAACTAGCTTATTTAATTGCTTAAATAATGAATCATATGTAATAGCTTGCTTTTGAGCCTCTAAAATAATTTCATTTGATTTTACAGTAAAGTTTTTATTTCCTATTTTGGTTTTTAATAATAAATAATCGTTGGCATTTCCAAAACAACTGATAATTAATGGTATTTTCATAGAATTAGAAATTGTTAAGTCAATTGTTGAATCAATCATTTTAAAAATTTTAGTACCAGGTTTATAATTCTTATAAATCAAAACATAAGCGCTTTTACTTGCTTCTTTTATTTCCTTTAAATTTGAATTATACATTTTATCAATTGTAAAATAATAATCTTCATCATCTTCTATACGAATTCTATCATTTACATTTAGATTTCTATTTAAAATTAATTCAGTTAGCTTGCCTTGCTTTTGACCTATTTCACCAATGAATGCTCCTTCATTAGATTTTTTGCCTTCATCAACTATTTGACCATTGTCTTCATTAAAAACAAAGCCGTTTGTATAATTTCTATGAAAAACTGTATCTAATTTTGCAGGATTATAGGAAACATTATCAAGCTTTTTTCTAAGCTCACTTGTTACTATTTTTACATATTCAGGAGATTTCATTCGACCTTCTATTTTTAATGAATCCACATTAGCATCAATAAAGTCTTTAAAATTATTTGCTGTATTTAAATCACGCATAGATAAGTGGTAGCCAGTAGCAGCTAATTGCTCACCATTTTTAAAGATTTGATACTCTCTACGACAATTTTGAGCACATCTTCCTCGATTTCCTGAACGTAATGACAATAATGATGAAAATAAACAGCCACCACTATAGCTTACACATAATGCGCCGTAAGCAAAAACCTCAAGTGGCATATTGGAATTACTTTTTATGTTTTTAATGCTTTCAATGGAATTTTCTCTAGCGATAACGCATCTTTTAGCATTCATTTTTTCAAAAAAAAGTACATCATTTAAATCCTTAACACCACATTGTGTAGAAATATGAGCTTCCATTTCATTCAAATTATTTATAACATAATTAATCATCGCAAAATCAGCCAAAATAACACCATCAACACCTAACTCATATAATGTATTTAGGTATTTTTTGCATTCTTCAACTTCATTTTCTTTTAAAATTGTATTAACTGTTACATATATTTTTTTATTTAAAGGATGGGCTAATCTTAAAGCTTCCTTTAATTCATCTATTGTTAAATTTTTAGCATAGGCTCTAGCTCCAAATTTTTCTGTTGCTAGATAAACAGCATCAGCTCCATTAAAGATTGCTTGCTTAAATGCTTCAAATGTTCCTGCTGGTGCTAAAAGCTCTGGCTTCATAAAATTCCTCCTTTAAATTCAAAATGGATATCATTTAAGATATCCATTTTAATTATGCTTCATAATTATCTTTGATAATTTGGGCTATCTTTTTGCATTCATCTTCGCTTACAAGATTTCCTGTATTCATTTGGAATGTTCCATTCCATTCAAAACCATCTTTATATTTTGGTACTAAGTGAATGTGAAGATGACCTAAAGTATCACCATATGCACCATAGTTAATTCTATCTGGTGAATATGCCTTTTGAATCGCATTTGCAACGTCACAAACATCCTTCATAAAAGCATTTCTTTCCTCAACACTTAAGTCCTTGATTTCAGCAATATGATCTTTTTTATAAGCAACGATCATTCTTCCTTTATGACTTTGGTCTTTAAATACAATAACTAAAGATGTGCTAGTTTCAAATGCTAAATAACCAAATTTAGCTAAATATTCCTTTTGTTCGCAATATGGGCATTTTTCTTGTTTCATTTTTTTCTTCCTCTTTTTTAGTAAAATTAATTTTCGTCTGAAGATAAAATTGCTAAGAAGGCCTCCTGTGGAACTTCAACAGAACCAATTTCCTTCATTTTCTTTTTACCTTCTTTTTGCTTTTCTAGTAGCTTCTTTTTACGAGAAATATCGCCACCATAGCATTTAGCTAATACGTCCTTACGCATAGCTTTTATATCACTTCTGGCAATAACTTTATGATTTATTACCGCCTGAACTGGTACCTCAAATAATTGTCTTGGGATAATATCCTTAAGCTTTTCAACCAATATTTTACCACGATTATAGGCAAAATCCTTATGAACAATGCTTGATAAGGCATCAACAACATCACCATTTAGCATAATGTCCATTTTAACAAGCTTAGATTCCTTATATTCAGCTAGTTCATAATCAAATGATGCATAGCCCTTAGTATAACTTTTTAATTTATCAAAGAAATCATAAACAATTTCTAGTAATGGTAATTCATAGTGAATTAGAACTCGAGTTTCTTCAATATATTGCATATCAATGAAGGTACCACGCTTTTTTTGACATAAATCCATAATTGCCCCAACATATTCTGATGGTGTCATAATTGTTGCCTTTACGAATGGCTCTTCAATATGATCAATATAGTTAGGCTCTGGTAGTCCTGATGGATTATCCATTTCTATCATTTCGCCATCAGTTAAATAAACATGATAGCTAACAGATGGTGCTGTAGCTATTAAATCGATACCAAATTCACGAGCAATTCTTTCCTTAACGATATCCATATGAAGTAATCCTAAAAAGCCTGTTCTAAATCCAAAGCCTAAGGCCTGTGATGTTTCTGGCTCATAAACAAGAGATGCATCAGAAAGCTTTAGTTTATCAAGAGCATCCTTCAAATCCTCATATTGTTTAGTATCAATAGGATAAAGTCCACAGAATACCATCGGATTAAGCCTACGATATCCAGCAAGTGCATTTGCTGCATAATTTTCTTTAGTAGTAATTGTATCGCCAACATGAACTTTATTTATATCCTTAATTGAAGCAGTAATAAATCCAACATCTCCAGCTGATAAAAAGCTTCTAAATTCTTCCTTGGGAGTCTTTACACCAAGAGATACTACCTGGTATTCAGCATTTGTTGCGTGCATATGAATAGTGTCACCAACATTTATGGTTCCTTCTTTTACACATACTAAAATAACAACTCCAAGATAAGCATCAAAGGCACTATCAAAGATAAGTGCTTGAACAGGAGCACTTGGATTGCCAGTTGGCGCTGGAACGTATTTTACAACCTGTTCTAATATATCTCTTACACCAACACCGGTTTTTGCCGAAGCAAGCACAGCACTTGAAGCATCAAGTCCAATGACATCCTCAATTTCATGCTTTGTATGTTCAATATCTGCACTAGGTAAGTCAATCTTATTTATTAAAGGTAATATTTCTAAATTACTATCAATTGCTAAATATACGTTTGCTAGAGTTTGAGCTTCTACTCCCTGGGTTGCATCTACAACAAGTATTGCTCCCTCACAGGCAGCAAGACTTCTTGAAACCTCATAGGTAAAGTCAACATGTCCAGGTGTATCAATCAAATGTAGTTCATAGGTATTTCCATCATCCGCCTTATAATTAAGACAAACTGCATTAAGCTTAATTGTTATTCCTCTTTCACGTTCAAGCTCCATTGAATCTAAAATTTGGTCCTGCATTTCCCTTTTTTCTACACTGTCACAAATTTCAAGTATACGATCTGCAAGTGTAGATTTTCCATGATCTATATGAGCAATTATACAAAAATTTCTAATTTTTGTCTGTCTTTTTTTTAAATCTTCTAAAGATGGCATTTATATCGCTCCTCGTATAATATGTAGTGTAGATTTAGACCTTGGATAAGTCTAACTACATATTAGTATTTTTGAAGTCCTAGT
>CAKQDS010000024.1 GCA_934229535.1 uncultured Anaeroplasmataceae bacterium | reverse complement strand
AAAGTTTGAAATTTGACAAAAAAATAAGAGGAATTATATACGTAGTATATAAACTCCTCATTTTTAACTAAAATTTTTTTATTTTGCTGTCGAAAACCCGTGCCTTCAAAAATGGCAAATATACAGTTTGAAACTGGAAGTTAGCGCTTACATAGTACCATTAAAGTATCAAATCTCCAGTTTTCATTTTTTTATGAAAATTGACAATTTTCTACAAATATGTATAATAATATTTGTAAAATTAAAATTATATTTTTAAATTTACAACTAATGAAAGGTGAGTGAAAAAAATGAAGAAGATTAGTTTTATTATTTTATGTTTCTTAATGCTCTTTTTTGGATTTAATGTTTATGCAAGTCAAAATAATGAAATTGAGTATGAGGAATACACAGGACAAGCAGTAAGTGATGATTACAAAACTGAAGATAATGCTGTTTCTACATGTGGGGCCATTATAGTTGATCCAGGTTTAGGTGGAAATAGCGATGATGAATTTGAAATGAATGATTCATTTCAAACGGCAACTGATATTACAAACTTGATAAGCTATAATGGTTATGTTGGAAGTTTTACAAAATATTTGTCAATAGCTAATCATAGTAATGGAAATGTTGATAAAGATTGCTTTTATTTTGATAATGAATATTTTTGCAAAACATTTTGTGTATCAATCACAACAGATAGTTATGTAAAATATAATCTCCAGTTATATAGCGTTCAAGGAAATGAATATGTTTTAGTTAAAAGTAGTGATTTGGGAATTGCTTTTACAAATTTTGAATGTGGCTCATTTGTGTTAAGACTTGTATTTACTAATAACACACAAGCAGCTTATAAGATTTCTATAAATTCTGAAAAGACAGAATATAAGGCAAATCAAGCAGAGGTATCTGCAACAAGTTTATACGATGGTTTGACAAAAAGATTCAATGTTCAAAATAGAAATTTGTATTTCAAATTTTATCCAAATAAATCTGGTCAATTTACATTAGATTATGATTAAAATTATATAGATAGTTTTGAAATTTATGAATATGTTACATATAATAATTTTGTAAGCGGAACTAGAAAGAAAGTATATAATTTGGAAAATGATAAAACTGAAGTTAATATATTTCAGGCTAATATGTCAGCTAATAGAAAACTAAATCCAAATAGTACTACAGGCTATTATGTACATCTAACTGCAAAAAAACGTGGTGAAACATCTTTTAAAATTAAATATAGTGGTATTAATTTCGTTTACAATACAAATGTGTATGGAAATAATGTGGATGAATATTTATTTCCAATGGATGATTTGTCAATTTTTACATCTATTTATTCTGAAGGTGATATAGGAACAAAAGAACATGCTATAATTAAGTACGATGTGTTAACAAAAGATTTTTTATCTGGAAATTCTGATTATGATAACGTTTATGGTGGAATTAATATCGAGTCTATGGTTGAAAAAGAACAATTTAATGAAGATAATTTAAAAAATGGAAATCAGCATATTACAATTTATAGATATGCTTTAATTGATTATATGTATGATGATAATTCGAATGATATTGAGCAATCAATTGTTTATTATATGAGATTTGCAGTGATTGAAAATAGTGATAGTAACACATCTAATATAGTTGTTTCAATTTTAATGAATTATCGTATTGAATATGTTTATTCTTCTAATTTGATGTATTTTAATAGTTGTGAAGAAAAGTGTTTTATGTTGACTGATTTTTCCGCTTTAGTTGAATCTTATAATGGTAGTTGTATATCAGAAGCTAATATTTATAATCAAAATCAAAGTTCAAAATATGAAATGAAAGATAAAGTATTATCTGGTATAACACAAAATGTCGCAGATAAATTAATTGAAACTGCTACTTCTTGGAACAAGCCACTGAATATAACTTATAAAGTGATAAAAATGGGAACTAAAATCGCATATGCATTTGAGTCCAATAATGCTGATGCTGATGTTCAAGCTTTTTTAGATCAAAATGCTAATGGTGCGTTTAAATGTAAGTATATAAGTTCGAATGCATATTTATTTAACAATAGGATACTAGAATATAAAAATTCACCATATTTTCCAACTTATTCAAATGAAACTAACAATAATAACTTTGTAAAATTATATATTAAGACTTATCAAAATAATAATTTTTTAAACAAAGATTATAGTTATACTTTGTCTTTTAATGTTAAGATTCAATATGAGGAAGTTACAACTATCAATTATATTATTACTAGAAATTGAGGATGATTATTATGCAAGAACAAAGGAAGGCTTTTAAGATATTAATACCAAGTATTATTTTATTTGTGGTTGTAATTATTGTTGCAATTTGGTTTGGGTTAGATATTAATGGTAGAATAAAGGAAGCTAATTATAAACCTAAGGAATTGTATGGACTAGAATTTAAAGAATGGCGCTATGATACAAATGGTGGTAGCTATAAAAGTAAATTCTATAATCAAAAACATTCATTATATCCTATTTATGAATATAAAAATGAAGAATATAAGGTTGAGTTTTTTGATTTTGAAATTGTAAATGATAGTGCATATATTACTAATGTAAAGCAATTCACCTCAGAACGTGATGTTTACTTACCTTCAACAATTAAGATAGATAATAAGAATTATAAGGTTGTTGGTATTAAAGCTAGTGCCTTTGAAACAATTATGGCAGATATTATTAAAAATGGTGGAATCTATTATAGTATAAATATTTATGGCAATGCTAATATTACAAGCCTTGATGATGAATTTGTTTCATATGCTAAGCTAAGGTTATATAATTTTTCTAATTTAGAAACTGTTGGCTATGGTAATTATATTATTAATGATTTTATTATGAATGATAAGCTTTTAAGTATACATACTTTTAATATTTTATCATCACTTGAAAAAAATGATGTTTATATTGGTGAAAAATGTAAGCTTATTGATTTAACAGAATATGAGAAAAATATATTTAATGATGAGATATTTATTAATGAATTTGGTAACACTTCTCGCTTAAGAATTACAAGTATTGTTGTTAACGAAAATAATCCGTATTATAAAATGGTTAATAAGTCACTTTATTCTAAGGATATGAAGAAGCTATATTATGTTGATTTATCTAGTAAGGATATTCATATAAATGATAATGAATTAACTATTATGCCATTTGCTTTATCAGGATTTTCTGATGAAAGAAATGTTTATTTTGAAGGAAGTATTACAAGTATAGAGACTTATGCTATTAATACCTTAAATATTAATTTATATTTTAATGGTGATGTTAATAATGTTTGTGATCATATATTTGCAAATAGATTATATAATGTAAATGTTACATTTAATGGTAGTGTTAATAATATCGCTGCTAATGCTTTTGTAAACAATGGTAGCAATATAAATGTAAATAAGTAGTAAAATTCCCTTAGGATAATATCTTAAGGGATTTTTTCGAACAAAATTAGTTGACAAGTCAACTAAATAAAGTATAATATTGAATGGTGATTTAGTCTGAAAATAAAGATATAGTACATTTATTTTTATTACTATGTGTGCCTTTTGAGGTACGAGAAAGGAATGGTTGGTTAATATGGATGAAAGAATGAGATATATAACTAAAATAAGTAGAAATCTTGAGATGTATAAGAGAAAAAAGGAAAATGGCTTTAATTCCTCTAAAGAATTAGTCTTACATATTATAAGACATAATAATGGCATAACTCAGGATGGCGTTGGTAAAATTTTATCATTAGATAAAGCCTTAATAACTAGAATTGTTAAAAATTTAATTGACGAAGGATTGGTTTATAAGGAAAAATCAGAAAGTGATAAACGTGCCTTTATGTTATTTTCAACACCTTTAGCAGAAAGTGTCAAGGATGAAATAGTTAATATGGAGGAAAATTATTATAAAATGATTTTCTCCGATTTAGATGCTTCTGAGCTTGAACAATTTTTAAATCTATTGGAAAAGGTTTATAAGAGATCTAAGGATATAAGAAAGGAAAATAAATATGAAGAGATATGATAAAATAAGAACCTATTTTTATGAAAATTTGCATATCGTTTTACCTCTTTGTATAACAGGTCTATTATATAATGCCTTTATGGCTTTTATACCTAAAATTGAAGGTAATACAATTGATTTGTTATTAACTGCCGATTATAAAAAAATCTTGTATTCATCATTAACATTATTAGGTATTGTTTTATTTGTACAAATTAATAGATTCTTTAAAAGATTTTTAGTTAGAGTCTTTGGAAACAAGATTACCTTAAAGATGCGTCAGGTTAGCTTTGAAAATCTTATGAATAAGGATTTAAGCTTCTTTACTAATAATACTGCTGGTGATATATTAAATAAAAATGTATCAGATATTTATGATTCAACAGAAGGTATAAGAAAAATGACTACTGAGATATTTGATACTATCGTTTTACTTATAGGCTATATTGCTTCTTTATTCGTTATGGATTATAAGCTTACATTAATGGTTTGTCCGTTTATAATTTTATCAGTACTTGCAGCTCATTTTATGAAAAAGCTAGTTTATAAATCTAATAAGGAATATAAGGAATATCTTTCAGTATATAAGGAGAAGACCTTATCTTTATTAGATAATGAGCTTTATTATAGAGGCTTTGGTTCATCTAGTGACTATTACAAGAAATTTGCTGATGATACAAAAACATTATGTAATAAAAATACAAAGGCTTTATTGTTTCAAAGTAGCTTGGAGCCTATTTATAGTATAATTGGTTGGGTTGGTTTATTCTTCATTATTTATTTTGGTGGTAAAAGCGTAATTAATGAGGCTTATCAAATTGGTACATTGTCTGCATTCTTATCAACATATTTACTAGTAAGTAAAAAAGCAAGTAAGGTTGGTAAGGTATTTAATGCTTATCAAGGCTTTAAGGTATCGTTTGTAAGATGTAAGGAATATCTTATAACTGAGGAAAATAAGAATGTAGATTATAACCTGAATGGTGATTGTTTAGTACTTGATAATGCTAGTCTAAAATATTCTACATTTACTCTTCCAAATGCAAGCTTTGTTGCTAATAAGGGTGAGGTAATTGGAATTTGTGGTAGAGTTCACTGTGGAAAAACGTCTTTGTTAAGGGCAATTTCAGGCTTATATGATTATAATGGAAGCATTACCTATGCAGGAGTTGAGCTTAAAGATTTAGTTAAATCTAAAAAGCAGTACATTGCTTATTGCTTAGGTGAAGCAAAGCTATTCTCAGATACAATTAAAAATAATATTACTCTAAATAGAGATGGTAATTTAGATAAGGCTATAGAAGAATCAAAGATTAATACGGATTTAGAAGAGTTTGGGGGAATTGATGCAATGCTATCACATTCTAATTCTAACATATCTGGTGGAGAGCAAAGAAGAATGGAGCTTGCAAGAGCAATATATCCTAATTGTGATATTTTGTTGCTTGATGATCCCTTCTCAAGCGTTTCATCTGATATGGCTATAGATATGCTTGATGGTATTATTAATGGAAATGATAAAATTGTTCTTTTTGTAAGTAACAATAAAAATTTACTTAAGAAGGCTTCGAAGGTTATTTTTATTGATGATAAGCTATATATTGATTCTTATGATAATTTATTAAATAATAGTAACTTTAAGAGTTTAATGGAGGATTAAAAAATGAGTGTTGGAAAAACAATAAAAAAATATTTTTTGCATCATCCCTTTAAGATTTTTTTAGTAATTGGTGTCATTGCTTTAGTAACTATTCTTGCTTTATTACCTGCTCAAATATTAAAATATATTATTGATGAGGTCGTTTTAAAGAAGGAATTAAATATTATATTAAAGGTTGCAAGCTTTTATTTTCTTTCTTATTTTTTAGTAGGAATTATTACCTTCCTTAAGGATTTCTTAATGCTTAAAACCTCACAAGAGCTTTTAGGTGATTTAAGATGTGATATGATGAAGCATTATCAAAATATTAATTATAACAATATTGTTAATAATGATAGTGGAACGTTTGAAGCCTATTTCAATAATGATGTAAATTCTATTAATGAGCTATTTACATCTGGTGTTGTTGATATGGCAACAGATTTGTTTAAAATGTTTGGTATTTTAGTTTCTTTATTTGTATTTAGCTATAAATTTGGTATTTTAGTTTCATGTGTATTACCTTTCTTAATTATATTTACATCATTTATTAGAAAAAGAATGCTTAAGGTTCAATTAAAAACTAAGGGCTTGGAAGGCAATGTTAATAAAATTTTGTTAGAAAATGTTGAAAATATTGAAGAAATTAAAATATGCAAATCTGGGTTGTATGCGGCTAATAAATATGATAAAATATTAAGTAATCATTTTAGAGCAAGTCAAAGAAGTAACTTCTACGATGCGATATTTTCACCATTTATGCAAATCGTTAGAAGTCTTGTTATTGTCTTTGTTTTGATAATAAGTGGTTATGATGCTAATATATTTGGAATGTCCCCTGGTATGATAATTGCTTCAATAAGCTTAGTTACTGATTTATTTACGCCTATTGAAAATTTAGGAATGGAAATCCAAACAATTCAAAAATCATTTGCTTCTGTTAAAAGAATTAATGAATTCTTAGCATTTGAAGAAATGCCAAAGAAGGAGCATATAAAAATTAATGATAATATTATTGAATTTAAGGATGTTTCATTTAGCTATGATAAGAATGAAGTAATTAGTGATTTCAATTTAAAAATTAGTAGTGGTGAAAAGCTAGTTTTAATGGGACCATCTGGAAGTGGTAAGTCAACAATTATGAAGCTGGCGATGGGAATTTTAAATCCAACTAAAGGAAGCGTAACAATTGGCGATGCTCCACTTTTTATGATTGATGAGGCTATGCGTAAGGAATTATTTGCAATAGTTTATCAGGATCCTTTCTTTTCAGGTGAATCTATATATAATGAAATAGCATTAAATGATAATAAAATCTCTAAAGAAGCAGTAAAGGAAGCGTTAGGCTTAGTTGGCCTTGACTATATAGATAATTTGGATATGGTATTAAATCCTAAGGAATATTCACTTGGGGAGCTATCATTATTTAATATTGCTAGAGTAATTGTAAGAAATCCCAAGGTAATATTCTTAGATGAAATGAATGCTAAAATAGATCCTATTACATCAAAGCAAATTATTGAATTGATTAATAAAATTTCTAAGGATAAAATTGTTATATCCATTAACCATTATGCACTTAATTTAGAGAATGCAAAAATTTTAAAAATAGGAGATTAGAAATGAAAGATTTTTTTGCTAGGCTTTTAAAGGGCGCTTGTATAGGAGTTGCGATGATTATACCAGGTGTCAGTGGTGGTACCCTTGCAGTATTATTAAATATCTATCAGAATTTAATTGATGCAATCGCAAATTTACGTAAGGATTTTATTAATTCTGTTAAATATATTTTACCAATAGCTATTGGTATGGCTTTAGCCTTTATTGCTGTGTATTTTCCACTTAATTGGGCATTAAAGCATTGTGAATTTATAATTATTTCCCTTTTCGTTGGTTTAATGCTAGGAAGCCTACCAAAATTGATTAAGGATGCTAAGAATAATGGCATTAAAAAAATTGATGCAATTGAATTAATTTTACCAGCAGTTATTCTAATAGGATTATGCTTTTTACCAAGTCATAGTGATGTAACTCTTGGAGGAAATTTCCTTTCATATGTATTATTAGTAATAGTCGGTGTTGTTGCATCATTTGCTTTAGTTGTTCCCGGTATTAGTGGTTCAATGCTATTACTTTTACTTGGCTATTATAAACCCTTGTTTGCAACCATTTCTAATTTAAAAACTGATTTTTTAGGCTCAGTATTAATTTTAGGAGTCTTTGCTGTTGGTCTTATTATTGGTTTCTTTACTATATCTAAGATTATGAAGCTATTACTTGAAAAGTTTCCAAGAGTTACTTATTGGGCTATTGTAAGCTTTGTCATTGGCTCATTTGTAGGTATTTATTTAGAATATGATTATGCTATAAATCCTATTGATGCTAAGGATATAATTATTGGTGCTGTTCTATTAATTTTAGGTGCATTAGCATCATATCTTTTAATAAATAGTATTGATAAAAAACAAGAAGATACTACTATTGAACAAGAATAATTTAATATACTACAAAAAGTCCTGTAAGATTTTAATTCTTGCAGGATTTTTTATAAGTAAATTTTTATATTAATGCTAGAACTTAATTTATGTCAAGTTTTTAATTGTTGATAATGGTGGTAGGTTTATGGTATTATATGATTGATGTTGTACTCATAAAGTTTTGGAAAAGGAGTATTATAATATTAAGTACAATTGTATTATAATGTGTTTTGTATGAATTTTAAAATTGAATTACCTATATTTAAAAATGATAAATATAATATCTTAGATTATGGTGCTAAAAGTGATGTTAATTTTAATAATAGGGAAGCCATACAAATGGCAATTGATTTATGTAGCAAAAATGGTGGTGGGATGGTAATTATTCCTGATGGCTTTTATCTAACAGGGCCAATTGAATTAAAGAGTAATGTAAATTTGCATATTTGTAAAAATGCGTTTGTTAAATTCACCAAATCTAAGGAGGAATATCCTTTAATATGGACTGAATATGAAGGAATAAAAAGAATAAGAGCTCTTTCACCTATTAGTGCTAGAAATGCCTCTAATATTGCTATTACAGGTAGTGGTATAATGGATGGAAGTGGCGATTTATGGCGTGGCATTAAAAAATTTAAGCTTACTTCAAAGGAATGGGAAAGATGTCTTAAAAAAAGTCCATATGTTTTTAAGACAAAGGAAACAGAAATATGGTGTCCTACTAAAACCTATTATGATGGTATTTTGAAATGCGAACCTGATTATGCTGATCCTAAGGCTTTAGAAATGGCTAGTGATAATTGGGATATGTATCGTCCAGTGTTTGTTTCACTTATAAAGTGTGATAAGGTTTTAATTGAGGATGTAACATTGCAAAATTCTCCGGCTTGGAATCTTCATCCTTTGTATTGCAATAATTTCACATTAAAAAATGCTACAATTAAGAATAAGCATTCTGCTCAAAATGGTGATGGTATTGATTTAGAATCATGTCAAAATTGTGAAATTGTTGGAAGCATATTTGAGGTTGGTGATGATGGAATTTGCCTTAAGTCTGGTAAGAATAAGGAAGCAAGATTAATAACCATACCTACAAAAAATGTTTGGATTCATGATTGCAAGGTTTTTGAAGCTCATGGTGGATTTGTTGTTGGTAGCGAAATGAGTAGAGGTATAGAAAACGTCTTAGTTGAAAATTGTATATTTTCAGGAACTGATGTTGGCATTAGATTTAAATCAGCAATGGGACGTGGTGGTGTTGTTAAGGATATTGTCATAAAAAATATTTATATGAACAATATAATTGGTGAAGCAATTATATTTACTATGGGCTATGCTTTAGTTAATATTGAGGATTCTAAAGAAAAAAGTAGCATCTTTAGTAAAGATGACATACCTGAATTTAAAGATATTTTAATGGATAATATAATTTGTAATTCAGCAGGAATTGCCTTGAAAATTAATGGTCTTAAGGAATTACCTATTCATGATATTACATTAAAAAATTCTAAGCTTGTCGCAGACAAAGGCTTAGAATTAAAAGATTGTGTTAATATTAATTTTGAAAATGTTAATATTGAGGATTTAAATGAAAATAAATATTTTGAATTTTCAAAGATAGCTTAGTTAGCTTTATGACTACACATATGATTTAATTATATTTTTGGTTTTGTTTCATCAAAAATTATATAAAATCTAACACCATTAATAACATTTTCCATTCCAAAATCAAAGTTATGCTTTTCAAGCATTTGTTTAACATAATATAGACCCAAGCCATTACCATGATCTTCTGATTTGTTTCTAGATTTATCTACACGGTAGAATGGTTCAAATATACGATTTAAATCCTCGTTTTTAATATTTATTCCGTAATTTATTATTTCTAGAACACTATAATGGTTGGTTTTTCTAGTCTCAATTGTTATTTTGTTTTTAGGTGGTGAATAGGTAATAGCATTTAGTATTATGTTATTAATTATTCTATCAATTTGAGTAATATCGGCTTTAATATATAAACTATCTACACCTTTATAAATTAAGGTTTGATCATATTTTAAGGCTATTTTTTCAAATTCCTGAAGTTTATTTTTTAACATTTCATCTAGATTAAAGCTAGTAATGTTTAGCTTGAAGGAATCATTTTCCATTTTATAAAGGCTTACAATTTCTTGAAGCATTTTATTGGTTTTATCAATTTCTAATAAAACATTATTTAATTCATTTTTTTGTTCGTTTTCATCAAAGATTCCGTCTTGAATTGCACAAATGGTAGCTTGAATAATAGCAAGAGGAGTTTTAATTTCATGAGAAATATTAGCAACTAGCTGTTTATTAAATTTATAATCCTGGTTGCTTTTTTTTATATAATTTTCAACCTCAGTTTTTTTGGCTTGAAGTTCCTTGTTATTATTTTCTAGTAATAGACCAATATCATTTATTTCATTTGCTAAATTTTTATAGTCCTTAGTATAATAATTTAATTCCTGATGTGAATATTTATTTTCCTTGAAGCCTCTTGTAACCTCAGTCATTTCTGTTATAGGATAGATTAGATGATAATTTAAAAAATATCCAAGAATGAATAGTAACAAAAAGCAAATTAATAAGATTATGGCAATATACAAATTTAAATTTGTAAATAAAGTTGATTCCAAGACAATAGGAGCTATTATTAAATAATTATCCTTATAAACATAAGCATATTGGCTATTGTTATCATTTGTTATTGCAGAGATTTCACTAAAGCTAGGTTTGTTTTCTATAAATGAAAAGCTATTTAATAGGAAATTAATATTGTTTGGATAAGAAATATTAGTAATAACTCCAGCATTATCACCATTGAGCAATAAAATACCATTATCAACTCTATAATTTATGGTATCACCTATTTGAAGATTAGCAGTAATTATTGCTTTAAAATCATTATTGTCAATAGTGACTATTGTATAGGGGTCATTTTCATCTAGATTATAAATATAAATACCTTTATTGTAATATTCTATTAGGCTTTGGTAATTAAAATCGTCTACATTATTTATTTTTTTAAAAGCATTATTTTCTATGCTATTAATGTAGGAATGCTTTATGATATTCGATGTTAAAATAATTGAAATAGAAAAAATTGTAAAAAAGATAAAGATTGTTAATTGTAAATAAGTACTAAGAGATTTATTGATTATTTTCTTCATTATCATTTCCTAAGCTAAACTTATATCCTACCTTAAAAACAGTTTTAATGTAGGAATAAGGCTTAATTGCCTTTCTTAATTGCTTGATATAGGTATCAACAATTCTATAATCAACATAAACATCCATTCCCCATACCTCATCAAGTAGAAGCTCTCTTGAGCAAGCCTTATCTTGATTTTGAATGAAGAAGCATAAAAGATCAAACTCCGTTTTACTTAAGCTTATTTTTTTATTATCAACATAGGCAATATTAGCATTATAATCAATTTTGATGCCACCAACCTCGTAAATTTTTATAAGCTCCTCTGGCTTTTGAATTCGTGATAATAAATTATTAACCTTTGCTACTAAAACCTTTGGAGGAAAAGGTTTAATAATATAGTCATCAACCTTTAGTGAATAGCCGTATAGCATATTTTGTTCTTCACCAAGGGCAGTCATCATAATAATAGGAATATTTGATGATGAGCGAATAATTTTACATACCTCAAAGCCATCAATTTTTGGTAGCATAATATCTAAAACAATAATATCTAAAATTGTATCCTTAAACAATGTTAAAGCTTGCTCACCATCACTAGCTACATAAACATCATAGCCGTTTTTTTCAAAATAGGTTTTTATGATTCTTTGTAATGTGGGTTCATCTTCAACAATTAATATTCTTTTATTCATTCTAGACTCCTTAAAAATAGAATATATGTATATTATACAAAAAAAACATAACTTTGTGTGAGATTTTCACAAAAAAATCATAAATTATATGGAATGAAATGTAAAAATATGGTAGAATAATCCTATATGATAATTAATTATGTTAAAGGACGTTGAGAAAATATGGCAAAGAATTTCGTGTGTGGAAGATGCGCTGCTGTTGTTAAGGGTGCTCCACCTTATATGACAAGGGATGGCTTTCCGATTTGTAGTGAATGCTTAGAGAAATATCGTATTCGAACTGTTAAAACTCTTGATGAAATTATTTTAATGCGTGAAGTACCAAAGGTTATGAATGCTATTCCTGGAGTAAATAAACCTATTAATAAACCTGTTACTAAGCCAGTAACAAAGCCGGTAACAAAGCCAGTTGAACCAGTCAAAAAGCCTGTTAAGGGAGCTGTTGAGGTTGATGATGATCCATTTAAAGAGGATTTCAAGGTTTCTGGTCCCTTAGATTTTGCAAATGCTTCATTTGAAAATGAGGATGAAATTAATGAACAAATTGAGCAAGCAAGAGCTTATGATGAAGCAAAGCCTGCAATGTCATTTAGTGCTAAGGCTGAAGAAGAGAGTGTAGAAGCAAAGCCTAAAAAGGAAGTAGTAGAGCCTACTCATATTGAACCTAAAAAGGAAGAAATAGTAAAGCCAGCTCATGTTGAGCCTAAAAAGGAAGAGAAAGTAGAACCAGTTCATATTGAACCTAAAAAGGAAGAGAAAGTAGAACCAGTTCATATTGAACCTAAAAAGGAAGAGAAAGTAGAACCTGTTCATATTGAACCTAAAAAGGAAGAAGCAAAGGCTAGTACAGATTCTAGCGTTGATTATTTAAAGCTTGCTGAGGATTTAGAAAGATTTAGTCAATTAGCTAAGGCGGGAATTTTATCAGATGAGGAATTTAAGGCTATAAAGGCTAAAATTATATCTAAAATGCTATAGGACATTAGGTAAGTTCATTGTAAAAATGAACTTATTTTTTTTTGCTGTTTTGTTTGCTTGTTAGTTATGGTATAATATATGTGTTTATTAAAAGAAAGGAAATTGATTAAATGAGAATTAACCCTAAAATTTATCATGCTGCTGATGGTAAAGAAGCAATTGATGTTCAAAAATTAGAAGATGAAAGAATCATTGAAATTTATTCAATGGATGATTTCGAAGACATTTATAATGAATATACATCTCAATCTAAATTTTATGTTTGGAGTAGTGAGGATGGAATAAATTATCGTATTTATGTTGAAAGTGGCTATTATGAAGGTCTTAAGGATTTATATAGTGCAAATATTAATAAGGTTTGGCTTGATTTTTGGGATGAGTGTGAAAAGATTGGTAATAAGTTTTCTAAGCAAATTATTATGCCATTAACATTATTATGCGTAATTGTTTATTTAATTGGTGTTTCAGTATGGCACTGGAAGCTTTGGATTTGTATTTTGATTTTAGGAACATTTTTAATTTTAATTATGTTTTTAAATCGCCTATCAAAGAAGAAAATTAGTGATGTAAATGTTAAAAGCGTAGCGGAAATAAAGAAATATCTAGGTGAGAAGCATTTTGATGAGCTTTTGGAGTTCCAAAGAGGCTATGCTGATGCCTTTTATGAAAGAAAATATCCAGATGAGCTAGATGATGATAAAGAAAATGAAGGCTTAGAGGAAAAAGAAAATAGCAACGATGTAAAGGAAAATGAGGACAAAAAGAATGAAGAAAATTGATCAAGAATGTATTAATGCAATTAGAGTTCTTGGTGCTGAATGCATCACTAAGGCTAAAAGTGGTCATCCAGGAATTGTTTTAGGTGCAGCGCCAATTCTTCATACATTATTTACAAGAGAGATTAATATTGATTCTAATGAATCAAAATGGTTTGATAGAGATAGATTTATATTAAGTGCTGGTCATGGCTCTATGCTACTTTATATTATGCTACATTTATCAGGCTTTAAGATTTCTATGGATGATTTGATGAATTTTCGTCAAAAGGGAAGCTTAACTCCAGGACATCCTGAGCTTGGTCATACTGATGGTATTGATATGTCAACTGGTCCTCTTGGTCAGGGTATTGCAAGTGCAGTTGGTATGGCAATTAGTGAAGCTTTTTTAGCTTCAAAGTTTAATAAGCTTGATAGTAAGATTGTTAATCATTATACTTATGCTTTATGCGGTGATGGTGATTTAGAGGAAGGTGTTGCGATGGAGGCAATGTCTTTGGCTGGCCATTTAAAGCTTGGAAAGCTTATTGTATTGTTTGATTCTAATGATATTCAGCTTGATGGTGAGGTTAAATTCTGTAATTCTGATAGCGTTAAGAATAAGGCCTTAGCAATGAATTGGAATTATATATTAGTTAATGATGGTAATGATTGTGATGAAATAGAAGCTGCTATTTCCCAGGCTAAGGAAAGTAATAATAGGCCAACTTTAATTGAGATTAAGACGGTTATTGGCTATGGTGCACCTAATAGTGGAGAAAATTCTGTTCATGGTAAGCCACTTTCTCAAGAAGATATTGAGGCATTAAGAGAGAATTTAGGATATGATTATCCTTCATTTGTAATCCCACCAAGCGTTTATGAATTCTATAAAGAAAATGTAATTGAAAGAGGAATTCTTGCAGATACGCAGTGGAATACCGAACTTAAAAATTACAGTGAAAAATATCATAATGAATATGAAGTATTCCAAAATTATATCTATAATAGCTTTAGTATTGATGATTATGAAGATATGCCTTCTTGGGAGGTAGGAAGTAAAGAATCAACTCGTAAGGTTATGGGTAAGGTTTTAGATTGGATTAGCACTAAGCTACCTAATATAATGGGTGGTTCTGCTGATTTATGCTCATCAACTATGGTTAGAGGTGCAAATGGTGTCTTCGATTATGATAATCGTCAAGGTCGTAATATTTTATTTGGTGTAAGAGAGCATGCAATGGCAGCTATTTGTAATGGAATTACAGCTCATGGTGGTACTAAAGGCTTTGGTAGTGGCTTCTTTGTATTTTCTGATTATATGAAGCCAGCAATTAGACTTGCCGCTATAAGTAATATTCCTAGTGTATTCTTATTTTCTCATGATAGCGTATGTGTAGGTGAGGATGGTCCTAGTCATCAACCAATTGAGCAGCTTGCAATGTTTAGAGCTATGCCTAATTGTAATTTATTTAGACCAGCTGATGCTGTTGAGATGACAAGCGCAATGCTTTTAGCATTCGAAGAAACAAAGCGTCCAACAATTGTTGTTTCAACAAGACAGCCAGTTTTAAATTTAGATTGTACTAATTATGAGGGAGTTAAGGCTGGTGGCTATATTGCCTTTGAACCTAAGGTTAGCCCTAATGCTATAATGATTAGCTGTGGAAGCGAGCTTTCATTATGTATTGATGTTGCTAAAAAACTTGAATCTGAGGGCGAATTTGTTCGTGTTGTTTCAATGCCTTCAATGTGCTTGTTTGATGAACAATCACCTGAATATAAAGAAATGGTATTGCCAAAGCGTATCACTAAGCGTTTAGCTGTAGAAATGGGTGCGACAATGCCTTGGTATAAATATGCTGCTAATGTTTATGGTATTGATGAATTTGGTAAGTCAATGCCTTTAAAGGAAATAATTCCTTATTATGGCTTTACAGTAAATAATATTTATGAGGTTTATAAAAATATTAAATAATTAAGAAAATGCTGTTACTTACAGCATTTTTGTTCATTTCTTGAATTATTAGTTGAAATAAGATATAATTAATTAAGATTTAATTGAGGTGATTATTATGGAATTTAAGGAATTTGTGTATAAACGTCCAGATGTAAAAAAAACATGTGATGATTTAGAGGCTCTTGGTAAGAAAATAGAGAATTCATTAGATGTAGAAGAAATAAAGAGATTAATTAAAGAAATAGAAAATATTAAAATTGAATTTGAAAGTATGATGGTTATTTGCTCTATTCGCAATACTATTGATACTACAGATAAATTTTATGAGGATGAACAGGAATTCTTTGATAATGAATCTCCAAAATATTCAAGTGCTATCACAAAAATATCAAAAGTTTTAGTAAATCATCCAAAAAGATGTGAGCTTGAAAAAATATATACTAGCCATTGGTTTAAAATGATGGAGGTTAGCTTAAAGACATTTGATGATTCAATTATGGATGAGCTTGTAGAGGAAAGTAAGCTTACTACAAAATATTCAAAGCTTTTAGCTAGCTGCCAAATTGAATATGATGGTAAAATAAACAATTTAAGTCAAATGGGAAAATATTCAACAGCTGTTGATCGAAACGTAAGATTAGAGGCTTCTAAGCTAATTGATAGCTTTTTTGCTTGTCATGAAGATGAACTAGATGAAATCTATGATAAGCTTGTTAAGGTTAGAACTAAAATGGCTCAAAAGCTAGGATATGAAAATTATCTTGAATTTGGCTATTTAAGAATGGGAAGAACTGATTATAATTATTTAGATGTTAGAAAATATCGTAAGCAGGTTTTAGATTATATAGTTCCTGTAAGTGAGAAGCTTTTTGCTAATCAGGCGAAAAGAATAAAAATTACAAATCCAGAAGCTTTTGATATGAATTTAGAATTTTTAGATGGTAATCCGACTCCTAAGGGAAATAAGGATGAGTTAGTTATGAAGGCTTCAAAAATGTATAATGAAATGTCTTTAGAAACTGATGAATTCTTTAAATATATGGTCTCAGGTAAGTTTATGGACTTAGAGACTAAAAAGGGTAAGCAGGGTGGAGGATATTGTACATATATTCCTAAATATCATGCACCATTTATTTTCTCTAATTTTAATCAAACTAAAGGTGATGTTGATGTTTTAACTCATGAGGCTGGTCATGCCTTTGAGGTATATCGTGCTAGTAAGCATATTACAAACCCTGATTTAATGTGGCCTACTATGGAGGCATGCGAAATTCATTCTATGAGTATGGAATTTTTTGCCTATCCATGGATGAATTCATTCTTTGGTGAGGATGAAAGAAAATATAAGATTTCTCATATGAGTGGAACTATTACCTTTATTCCATATGGTTGTTTAATTGATAACTTTCAAGAGGAAGTATATTTAAATTATAATATGACTCCTATAGAGCGTAAGGAATGCTTTAGAAAATTGGAGAAAATGTATTTACCATCTAAGAAATATACATACCAACCAATGTGGGAAAAGGGGTGTTATTGGTTTAGACAGCAGCATGTATTTAATTCGCCATTGTATTATATTGATTATACTCTTGCCCAGGTTTGTGCAGTTGAATTTTATGAGAAGAATTTAGATAATCATAGTATTGCATGGCGTGATTATCTTCATTTATGTGATTTAGGTGGAAGTATGTCATTCTTAGAGCTTCTTAAGGAAGCAAATTTATCTAATCCTTTTGAGGATGGAACTATTTCTAAAATTATTAATCGTCTTTTACCTATTATAGATTCTTATAGTGATTAGGGGTGCTATTATTGATAAATAAGGTTTATGTTTTAAGAAAGCAGCTTAAAATGACCCAAGAATATTTAGCTAAGCAGGTTGGTGTAACAAGACAAACTATTATTTCGATTGAACAAGGAAAATACACAGCATCTTTACCGCTTGCTTTAAAAATTGCTAAGGTATTTAAAAAGAATGTTGAGGATGTATTTATCCTTGAGGACAATGATTAGGAAAGGAATTTAATTATGGATAGATTTTTGAAGGTTACTAGAGCTAAGCTAATTGTTATGTGTCTTGCAACATTGCTTCCAATTATTGTTATAACAGCTTTGCCGCCAATTCTTTCAAAGTATTTTAAGGTTTATGCAGATTTGATGGCTTTGAGATATGTTTTATTTATTTTAGTTGAGGGTGTAATTATTAAAAAAATAGTGAATTATATCCTGATTCTAAAAAAAGAGGAATATGCTACTAAAGCCTATGTTAAGCTACATGATGAGCGTTTAGTTTTTGTTAAAATGAAATCATGTGCTTTAACAATTAAGATCATTTTATATGTATTATCAACTATTACTGTAGCCTTTGGTTTTATTGATAGAAATATTTTTTATACGCTATTGATTGTTATATTTATAATTGTTATTACGCTAATATCAACTCTTTTATATTATCATAAAAAATATTAATGACTAAAAAGGCAGGATTGAATGAAGCAAATCTTGCCTTTTAAATAGTTTATTTTGCTAGAAAAAATGGTTAAATAGTTAATTTTAGTAAGAATTTTTGTAATATATATAAATAATTCTTGAAAAATTAAGACTATTTCGATATAATAATAAAGGTAAAAAAATCTAAAGAATTGAAAGGAAGTAATTCTATGGGAAGAGCTCATGAGGTTCGTGCAGCATCTATGGCTAAGACTGCAGCTGCTAAGTCTAGTAAGTATGCTAAATGGGGTAAGGAAATTTTTGAAGCAGCAAAAGCTGGTGTTCCTGATCCAGAAATGAATTTAAAGCTAAAAAATGTAATAGCTAGAGCTAAAAAGGATCAATGCTCTGCTGATGTTATCAAGCGTGCAATTGAAAAAGCAAAGGGAGTTCAATCAGGAGCTTCTAAAGAAACAGTTTATGAGGGCTATGGTAATGGAAACGTTGCAGTTATCGTTGAATGCTTAACTGATAACGTTAATCGTACATATACAGAGGTTCGTACAGCATTTAATAAAACTGGTGGTTCTATTGGTAGTGCTGTTTCATATATGTTTAATCGTAAGGCAAGATTTGTATTTGATGGTATGAGCGAGGATGAGGCTATGGAGGCCTTAATGAACGGAGAAGCTGATTTTGAGGATTTATCAACAAATGAAGATGGCTTTGTAACAATTATTGCTGATCCAAAGGATAATGATAAGGTGCGTGAGGCCTTACTTGCTGCTAAACCAGATTTAGAGTTTGAGACTGAGGGTGTTGATTTAGTTCCAACAACCTATGTTAAGCTTGATGAGGAAAGTGAAGGAAAATTTAAGCGTATGCTTTCTTTATTAAGAGAACTTGATGATGTTCAAGTAATTCATCACAATGCTGATATTGTTGAGGATGATGAGGAATAAAAGCCATTTGGCTTTTTTCTTTATATAAAAGATATGAAAATTATTTTAGAGAATGAACAATTTATAAGAACACTTAAAAGAATGACTCACGAGATTATTGAAAAAAATGATAATCTAGCTGATGTTATTTTAATGGGAATAGAGCGTAAGGGTATGCCTATTGCAAAATATATCAAGGATTTAATTATGACATTCGAGGGTATAAATGTAGAATTATATCCTATAGATATTTCTTATCATCGTGATGATTTAAAAAGAATTGATGGAAATTTGAATTTACCAATTAATATTGATGGTAAAACAATTATTTTAATTGATGATGTTTTATATACAGGAAGAAGTGTACGTTCAGCAATGGATGCACTAATGGATTTTGGTAGACCAGCTAAAATTGAATTAGCAGTTGTTGTTGATAGGGGACATCGAGAATTACCAATAAGAGCTGATGTTGTTGGTAAGAACATTCCTACATCAATTAATGAACATGTAATTTGTGATTTTGATAATAAAATGATTTATTTAAATTAATAAAAAAAGTGCTTGCATTTCCTTTATTAATAGTTTATAATATGAAGCATATTAAGAAAAGCTACGAAAAGAAGAGTAGTAAATAATGTCTAGCGTAGAGAATCCTTGCTTGGTGAAAAAGGATGTAGATTAATTTATGAAGATGGTCTTGGAGCTTAATATTCGAGCGTTTGTTAGAATATTACGGGTTCGCCCGTTAAAGCGATAGAGTATGATTGTACTTGAAGAGGCAAATATCGTGAGGTGTTTGTAAATTAAGGTGGTAACGCGGATTATTTCGTCCTTAGGCATGTAATGTGTCTAAGGACTTTTTTTATTTTCAAAAAGGAGGAAAACATATGGATAAAATATTTGAGCTTCAAAATGTAACTAAAATATATAAAACAAGGAAAAAAGATATTTTAGCTATTAAGGACATTAATTTAACAATTGAAAAAGGGGATATTTTTGGAATTATTGGTTTATCTGGTGCAGGAAAGTCAACTCTTATTCGTTGTTTAAATTATTTAGAAAGACCAACTAGTGGTAATGTTTATTTTAATGGAGTTAATCTTGCTGATTTAAACAAAAAAGAATTAAGACAAATAAGACAAAATATTGGTATGATTTTTCAAAGCTTTAATTTATTAGAGCAAAGAAATGTTTTGAAGAATATTACCTTTCCCTTAGAAATTGCGCATATTGCTAAGGAAAATCGAATAAAAAGAGCTTATGAATTATTAGAGCTAGTTGGTTTAAAGGATAAAGCATTAGTTTATCCATCTGAGCTATCGGGAGGCCAAAAGCAAAGAGTAGCAATTGCCAGAGCATTGGCCACTAATCCAAGTGTATTATTATGTGATGAGGCTACTAGTGCCTTAGATCCTAATACTACTAATCAAATTCTTAAGCTACTTTCAGACATAAATAAAAAGCTGGGTATTACAATTGTTATAATAACTCACGAAATGAGAGTTGTAGAAAGCATTTGTAATAAGGTAGCAATAATTGATGATAGTGCTGTTCGTGAGGTTGGTAGGGTAAAGGATGTATTTATTAATCCTAAGGAGGAAATTACTAAAAGCTTGTTATATCCTGAACTTGATTTAATGTATGAGGATCATGGTCGGATGTGTATGAATTTAATATTTGATGGTAATGCCTTAGAGCCTGTTGTGGCAAAAATGATCTTAAAAACAAAAGCATTAATAAATATTATTGATGCTAATATAAAAACAAAGGATGATAAAATTTTTGGGGAAATGAAGGTCGTTTTACCAAATGATGATGCAACGATTGCTAAGGTAATTAATTATCTTGAAACTGAAAATATTAAATATGAGGTAAGGGAGTAGAATATGAATTTCTTAATGTTATTGGCTAAATTTGCTAATTTAGGCTTTATGTATTATTTAGAGCAAACAGCAATTACAATTGGTATAGTTTTAGTTGCTACTTTCTTTGCTTATTTTATTGGTATACCACTTGGTATTATTTTAAATGTTACTGATAAAAATGGCTTATTTCAATGTAAATGGCTAAATTTTATTATTGGTATTATTGTTAACATTTTAAGATCAGCACCATTTGTTATATTGCTAGTAACAATTTTACCGGTTATTAGAAATATAATTGGAACAGGTACTGGTAATGTAGCCTTCGTGATGGCTTTAGTAATAGCAGCAATTCCTTTTGTTGCTAGAATGGTTGAGTCATCATTAAAGGAGGTCGATTATGGCATTATTGAAGCAAGTAGTGCAATGGGTGCTTCAAGAATGGCCATTATTTTCAAGGTGATTCTTCCCGAAATTAAATCATCACTTATTGTAGGAGCTACTATAAGCTTTGCAACTATATTAGGATATACAGCAATGACTGGTATTATCGGTGCTGATGGCCTTGGTAATGTAGCATATTCATATGGCTATATTAGAAATTATCTTGATGCCAAGCTAATAAGCTTAGCATTATTAATTATTATTGTTCAAATATTTCAAGAAATAGGAATGTTTGTAGCTAAAAAAATTGATCATAGAAAAAAAGGAGAATAAAAAAATGAAGAATGTTTTAAAATTAGCGCTAGGCGCAGTAGTATTAGGAGTAGTAGGTTTAACATCTTGTGGAAGGAGCTGGAGTCCTCTTTCAGATGATGCAACAACAATTACAGTTGCTGCTTCACCATCACCACATGCCGAAATTTTAGAGGCAGTAAAGCCTATTTTTGAGTCTAAGGGTTACACTTTAATTATTAAACAATATACTGATTATGTTCAACCAAATCTTGCAACAGAAAATGGGTCTGTTGATGCTAATTATTTTCAGCATACACCATATTTAAATTCATTCAACGAGGAAAATAATACCCATCTTGTGAGTGTTGGTAAGGTTCATTATGAGCCATTTGCAATCTACAAGGGTAAAAAGAATTCCCTAGAGGAATTAAGTGATGGGGATACTATTTTAGTTCCTAATGATACAACTAATGAAGCACGTGCTCTAAATTTATTAGCTGATGCTGGCTTAATCACTTTGAAAAATGGCGTAGGCCTTGAGGCAACAAAGCTTGATATAACTTCTAATCCTCATAATTTTAATATTAAAGAGCTTGAGGCACAACAAATTGCTAGTAATAGAGTAGATGCGGCTATTGCTGTAATTAATGGTAATTATGCACTTGATGCAGGATTAACTAGTAATGATGCTATTAGATATGAAGCATCAGATAGTTTAGCAGCTGACACATATGCCAATATTTTATGTGTTAGAGATGGTAATCAAAATCATAAAGCAATTAAAGCTTTATATGAAGTATTAACTTCAAATGAAATTAAAGAGTTTATTAAAACTCGTTATAATGGTGCTGTTCTAGCAATTTAATATTTAAGAGAAACTCGGAATTATAGATTTCTATAATTCCTTTTTTTTCATATTTTTTTATTGTTTCTCTAAGCTTTATAGGAGAAATATTTAAATATTGAGCTAGCTTTGTTCTAGTCATATTAGTATTAATTAATGTAGTTTTTTCTTTGGTATAAAGATAATATAATAGTATAAGTAATCTGTTTTCCTCATTCTTTTCTCTTAAAATATAATTTTCAACTTTAAGCATATTACTTAGATCATACCAAAAATTATTTTCCTTAAGTGGTGAAAGTGTAATACCTGTTAAGGCTTTAAAGTGCGAAAATTCGGTTGGATAAATAATACTACCACGGGAATGAATTTTTTTGATTGTGAAAAATTCCTCTAAAACCTCTCCTAAGGTTATTTGCATTGGCTCTACAAGCGTAAAAAAAATACCTCTTTGGATTTTCATATTATCACCAAGAGATATTTTAATTTAATATTAATGAAAATTATGTTATAATTTAGCCTTATCGTCTGGCTTTATTGACTCTTTAGCAATTGCTAGCATAAGCTTAATACGATTTTCTTGATTAACCTTAGTTGCTGATGGATCATAGTCGATTGCTACAATATTTGCAGTCGGATGAATTTCTTTAATTTTTTTCATTACACCCTTACCACAAATGTGATTAGGAAGACAACCAAATGGCTGAGCGCAAACTATATTGCTATAGCCTATTTCAACAAGCTCCATCATTTCGGCTGTAAGTAACCAACCCTCACCCATTTTTGTTCCATGAGAAATTACACCATTAGACATTTCTTTAGTTTCTTTAAAATAGTTCATCGGAGTAATTTTTGTTGGCTTTAGGGCTTCAATCATTGCTTTTTCACGTCTTCTTAAATAAGAAATAAGAATTTTGGTTAAAAAGACCTTTATTTTCTTACCACCATAAATTTTTTGATCATAAATGGTGTTATAAAGGCAATAAAGGATAAAGCCATATAAACCAGGAACCATTACCTCGGCACCTTCACTTACTAGGAATTCCTCAAGATGATTGTTACCAAGGGGAGCATATTTGATGTATATTTCACCAACTACGCCAACTCTAGGCTTAGCATGAGATAAATCAAGATCTAGGCTATCAAAATCTTTAGCTATAAGCTTTAGATTTTTTCTTATGCCTCTAAGATTTATGCCTTTATTATTATCTATTTGCACCTTTAAGTTATTAATCCATTTATCTAGAGTGTTTTTAGCTTCATTGTTTTTATCGTAGCTTCTAGTTTTATTATAGGTGTACATTAGAAAATCACCATAGGTCATCGCTGCTGCAACCTTTTTTATTAGCTTATAGTTTAACTCTAAACCACTATCCTTTTCAAGGTTTGAGGCATTAAGGCTTACAACAGGGATATAACCATAGCCTGCCTTAATTAGGGCCTTACGAAGAAGATGAATATAATTTGAGGCTCTACAGCCACCACCAGTTTGCGTAATTAATAAAACGATTTTATCTAAATCAGTTCGATGATTTAGGGCATCAATAAATTGTCCTATAACTAAAAGTGCAGGGTAGCAGGTATCGTTATGAACATATTTTAATCCTTCAGATACAACATCTGGACCTTCGTTTTGTAATATTTCAACATTATAGCCACAGCCTATTAAAGCATTTTGAAATAGTGCAAAGTGGATTTTTAGCATACCGGGAATTAAAATTGTATGAGTTTTACGCATTGCTTTAGTAAACTTTGGATATTCGAATTCTGTATCTTTATATTCAGCCTGATTCATATGTTACTCCTTTTGCTCTAGGGCAGCAAATAAACTTCTAAGTCTAATTTTAACGGCACCTAGGTTTGTAATTTCATCAATTTTAATTTGGGTATATATTTTATTATGACTTTCAAGTATTGCTTTTGTTTCATCTGTTGTGATGGCATCAAGTCCACAGCCAAAGCTTACTAGCTGTACTAAATTCATATCTGATTGAGTTGTTACGTATTTAGCAGCGTTGTATAGTCTAGCATGATATGTCCATTGGTTTAAAACGTTAACACCGCTTTTAGGAAGAAGATTTGAAATACTTTCTTCCGTAACGATGGCTGCACCAAAGCTTGAAATTAGCTTATCAATTCCATGATTAATTTGAGGATCAATATGATAAGGTCTTCCTGCAAGTACAATTATTTGCTTATGGTCTAATCTAGCATGAGTAATAATTTCCTCGGCCTTATTTCTAATATCGTTAAGATATTTATCATATTCAAGGTAAGCAAGGCTAGAAGCTTTTTTTACCATCGATTTAGTAATACCATCAAAATATTTATTTAATATTTTAGTTATCTTTTCCTCAAAGATTTTTTTGTCGTGAATACCAATAAAGTCATTAATGAATTTTTTACCATTTAAGGCTTTAACGTTATTTTCAATAGTTTCTGGGTAATAAGCAACAACAGGACAATTAAAATGATTGTCAGAAATATGCTCATCAATATTATAGCTCATACAAGGATAGAAGATAGTGTCAATTCCTTCATTTAAAAGCTTAATAATATGACCATGCATTAGCTTAGCTGGATAACATACAGTATCAGATGGGATAGTATGCTGACCAAGGGTATAAAGCTTAGCATTACTAAAGCCACTATTGATAACCTCGAAGCCAAGATTTGTTAAAAATGTATACCAAAATGGCCACAATTCATAATTGTTTAAGCCCATAGGAATACCAATTTTACCTCTTGGTCCTTGCTTTGGTTCATAAGACATAAGACGTTTTTTAATATATTCATAGATATTTAATTCATCATTTGAAACCTTTTTAGTTAGAGGCTTTTCACATCTATTACCACTTATAAATTTATTTTGGTTAGAGCCAAATGTATTTACTGTTAAAAGGCAATGATTTGAGCATAAGCCACAATTGAAATTTTTTGTTTCATGATGGAAGCATTTAAGCTGTTCCTTAGTTAGAATTGATGATTTATCTTTGGCAATCTTTTTGGCATATAATGCAGCGCCATAAGCACCCATTAGGCCGGAAATGTTAGGGCAAACAACCTCTAAATTTAATTCCTTTTCGAATGCTCTTAATACTGCTTCATTATGGAAGGTTCCACCTTGAACAACAATATGCTTACCAAGATTATCCTTAGAAGTAGCACGTATTACCTTATATAAAGCATTTTTTACAACAGAAATAGAAAGACCAGCTGAAATATTATCAATTGTTGCTCCATCCTTTTGAGCTTGCTTAACTGATGAATTCATAAATACTGTACAGCGTGATCCTAAATCTACAGGCTTTGGTGCCATAAGACCAAGCTTTGCAAAATCAGCAATGTTATAGCCTAAGGCATTAGCAAAAGTTTGAAGGAATGAGCCACAGCCTGATGAACATGCTTCATTAAGGAAAATATTAGAAATAGTTTGATGTTCAATTTTGAAGCATTTGATGTCCTGTCCACCAATATCAATTATAAAATCAACCTCTGGCATAAATTTCTTTGCTGCTGTAAAGTGAGCCATTGTTTCAACAAGACCTCCATCAAGATTAAAGGCTGCTTTTGCTAGGTCCTCTCCATAGCCAGTAGAAGCACTTGAGGCAATATTAATGTTTGGATATTTTTCATATAATTCATCAAAAATTTGTTTCATAACGGAAACAGGGTTTCCACGATTTGGCAAATATTTTTCGAAGCGAATATTTTCGTCTTCATCAATTAACACAAATTTTAGAGTTGTAGAACCAGAATCAATTCCTAGATAAAGCCTACCATTATAATTATCAAGAGGATAGCTTGGAACATAAGCTTTTTTATGTCTTTCTCTAAATTCCTTAAGCTCATCTTCATTTTTAAATAGTGGTGAATTAAAGGCATAGGTTGATTTATTATCATAGCTTGTAATTTTGGTTATAATTTCATCAATTGAATTTTTTTCATTAGCACACAGTGCCGCACCCATTGCTACATAATATAGAGAATTTTCAGGACAAATACCTTTAACGTTTAAAGCAGTATCAAAAGCGGTTTGAAGCTCTGACATAAATGTTAATGGTCCACCTAAATAAGCTACATTTCCAGTTATTTCTCTTCCTTGAGCTAGTCCACCAATTGTTTGATTAACTACGGCATAATAAATAGAGGCAGCAATATCACTTTTTGATGCACCTTGATTTAAAAGAGGTTGAATATCTGATTTAGCAAATACACCACATCGTGAGGCAATGCTATATAGCTTTTGGTGATCCTTTGCAACACCATTCATTTCAGTTACATCAATATTTAATAATGTTGCCATTTGGTCGATAAATGCTCCTGTACCACCAGCACATGAGCCATTCATTCTAACCTCCATACCATCAGTTAAAAATAAAATTTTGGCATCCTCACCACCAAGCTCGATAATACAATCGGTTTTTGGTATATATTTTTTTGCAGCAATTCTTGTTGCGTAAACCTCTTGAACAAAGGTTATTTTAGCACCTTCAGCAAGCCCCATTCCTGCAGAACCAGAAATAGCAAACATAGCTTCGTCGGTAATTATATTTTCATTTTTAAGTGTTTCTAAAATCTTAATTAAATTGTCTTTGATATGAGAATAGTGTCTATGATAATCACTATATATTAATTCGTCATTTTCATCTAATACGGCACATTTAATTGTCGTTGAGCCGATATCTAAACCAATTCTTTTCATGGCTTCCTCCTTATACGAATAACTCATTTAATTATACAAAAAAAAACAAAGTTAGTCAATTATCAAAATTGGTTATTACGTAGGGAGTAAAGCCTGTTTTTAAGTACCTAAATACAATAATTATTAAAATTATGTTTTTTTGGTTGAATGAATTTTAAAAATTTAGATATAATTCCAAATTCGACAAATTAAATGTCACAAAGTAGAACGAAAATAAAAAAAAACAAAAAACAGAGAAAAGTATTGATTTTAGTTTGAAGAAGTGATATCTTTAAATTAAGAAAAATACTTTATTTTTTTTAATAAAAAGTGGGTGATTTTTATGTCAGTAAGCTTAAGAACTAAGAAATTAAGCTATAATATAGGTAAGATGAATGTAGCCTTAGATTTAAATTTTAAATCTTATTATATA
>CAKQDS010000023.1 GCA_934229535.1 uncultured Anaeroplasmataceae bacterium | reverse complement strand
CACTAGGACTTCAAAAATACTAATATGTAGTTAGACTTATCCAAGGTCTAAATCTACACTACATATTATACGAGGAGTAGATAATATGGCTTTGACAGCTGGAATTGTTGGTTTACCAAATGTAGGAAAATCAACATTATTTAATGCAATTACTAAGGCTGGAGCTTTAGCTGCAAATTATCCATTTGCTACTATTGATCCAAATGTTGGAATGGTTGATGTACCTGATGAAAGATTACAGGTTTTAAATAAGATGTATAATCCTAAAAAGCTTACACCTGCAGTTTGCGAATTTACAGACATTGCTGGTTTAGTTAAGGGAGCAAGTAAAGGCGAAGGCTTAGGAAATCAATTTTTAGCTAATATTAGAAATTGCGATGCAATACTTGAGGTTGTACGCTGCTTTGAGGATGCAAATATTACGCACGTTGAGGGTAATGTTGATCCAATTAGAGATATTGAAATAATCGAATTAGAATTAATTTTATCTGATTTAGATATAGTTGAAAAGAGATTACCAAAAATTGAAAAGAAGGCTCAAGCAAAGGTTGAGGATGCACCTTTTGAGTTTGAGCTTCTAAAGAAAATAAGAGAATGCTTATTAAATTCTAAATCTATTAGAACTATGACTTTTGATGAGCAAGAACAAAAATATGTTAAAACCTATGGCTTTTTAACAATTAAGCCAATTATGTTTGTGGCAAACATTGCTGAGGGCGATGTTGCAAATCCAGATGAAAACAAATATTACAAGCGTGTTTTGGAATATGCTTTAAAAAATAATAGTAAGGCCATTCCTATCAGTGCTGAAATTGAAGCAGAATTATCTGAATTAAACGATGAAGATAAAGCTATGTTTTTAGAGGATTTAAACATTAAAGAGCAGGGACTTAATACTCTAATAAGAGCTACATATGACTTATTAGGTTATGCAACATATTTTACAGCAGGAGAAAAAGAAGTTAGAGCTTGGACATATAAAAAAGGTATGACTGCTCCAGAATGTGCAGGAATTATTCATTCAGACTTTGAAAGAGGCTTTATTCGTGCTGAAACAGTAAATTACAATGACTTAGTTGCCTGTGGAAGCATTTTAGCTGCTAAAGAAAAAGGACTTGTTCGACAAGAGGGAAGAGATTATAAGGTTTGCGATGGCGATGTAATGCTATTCAAGTTTAATGTTTAGCATTTAGCAATAAAGAATTAATTGGAGGTTAGTTTTTTTATGAAATTTAAAGGAATATTTTTAGTTTTTTTGGGTATTTTCCTTTTTTTACTAAATTTATATGGGATGATAATGATGATTTATCTATTAGTTGATGCGGAATATATTTATGGTAGCCTATTAACTAAGGCTTGGTGTATTGTAATCCTTATAGTATCTATTATTCTAGTGCTATTAAGTGTGCTTTTGATTTCCAAAGGAATTATTGATGTTAGGAAAATACTTGATGATAAGAAAGATATAAGGCATTTTGAATAAATGTCTTTTTTCTTTTTTTAATAGGAATTCTTGTTGAATTATAGTATTAATTTTGCTATAATTTAAGATGAATATAAAAGTAACAGAAAGGGTAGATTTAGATGGACATTTTTTCTATTATCCCAGATAATTTTTTCTCTTTGTTGAGTTCAAAAAATAAAAAAATCTATGTCGCTTCAATTATTGAAGCATTTAAAATATATGAAACAGGCTCAATTTTAGGAATTGAAAAGAAAACTGTGGTTGACGAATTAACAGTTTTTTTACAATCACTTAATGATTCATATGCAAATGAATTTGATGGTGATGAAGAAGAAAATCAAATTGAATCTAAACGTGATTTAGCCAACTTCATATTAAGACGCATGGAGGAATGTGGTTGGATTTATGTTGATGTGACAAATGATTACGAAGAAATTATAAATTTTACTGATTATGCAATTACAATTGTTGAAGCCTTAATGAAAATTTCACCTGTGGCTTTAAATGGCTATGGAGACGACCAAACATATTATGTTAATCAAAATGAATATCAAGGATATATTTATACAATTTATTCACTAGTTACAAATCCAAATCCAGGTGATTATGGAATGCTTATGAGTCAAATTTATTCTAATACTAAATTATTAATTAGGTCTTTAAGAAAATTAGACTCAAGACTCAAGGATTATATCACCTCAGTTGTTGAAAATAGTGAAATTAAGGATTTAATGAATAATTTAATAGCTTATAAAAGCGAATTGTTTGATAATAATTATCAAAAGATAAAGACATCTGATAATGTCAACAAATATCGTTTAACAATCGTTACAAAACTAGAGGAATATGAAGATAACGAAGCAATTTTTAAATCAATTCTTTTAGATTATCGATTAAGATTTGGCAATGAAGAAGAAGCAAGAAAGCGTGCAATTAGAGATATCAATGAGCTGATTGATGTTTTTAATTCCTTAGATGATTTCATTCATGAAATTGATGAAAAGAATAAGACATATATCAATTCTACAATTGGTAAGGTTAAGTTCCTTTTAACTGAGGATGATAATGTTATTGGTAAAATTAATTCAATCTTAAAATATATTAAGGTTCAAAATAAGACAGGCCATATCGATAAAGCTATGAATACAATAAGCCCTTTATTTAAATTTAAGGGTAATAGAATGCTAAATCAAAATTCTTTATATACACCTCGTGGTAATTATACTCACAATCAATATCAATTTTTGGATGATGAACGCTTTGAAGGATTAGAAATAACCTCTGATTTTATTTCGCAATTTAAAACACCTTATAATGAAATTGAGGTTGGAAAATATTTGAATTCTCATATGAAGGATGGCGTGTTGAAGGCATCTGATTGGATTATGTATACCACATCAGCTGATGAGGTTTTGAAGGTAATATATACTGTTTTATTTGCTGGTGATCATGCATTCAATGTTTATCTTCTTAATGATTACATTTACAATGAGCACTTTACCTTAAAGAATTTTACAATTGAAAGGATTGATGAATAATGCTAGAGATTTATGAAAATATGGGTGTGACCCAAAAAAGAATGTTTGCGGACATTTGTAATAGATTACTTGCTACTACCTTTTTAGCAAGGGATAAAAAGGATAATAAGGAGGATTATTATTTCTTTATCAACTATAAAGAGGTATTCGATCAATTTTTTGAGATTCTTGGTTATACCCTAAAGCTTGATACAGCTACTGGTGCTATAATGCTTCAGGGAGGTAATCAGACAAATACACTTAAGCTAAAGCGTGATGAAAGTATTTTACTTTTAATAATTAGATTGCTTTATCACGAAAAGCTAAAAGAAACATCATTAAATGAAAATGTTGTTTGTAGTATTTCTGATTTACATGAAAAATATGATTATCTAGAGATTAAAAGAAAAATTAATAAAACCGATTTAGTCAATTCCTTAAGATTATTTAGAAAATATAATCTTATAGAAATTATTGGTGATATTCAATCTTCTTCATCAAAGATTGTTATTTTACCAACAATTTTGATGGCAATTGAAAGTGCTGATATTACGGAAATAGCTAAGACGCTAGACCGTATTACTCAGGAGGGAGTAGAATAGAATGAAAAAATTAACTAAGATTCGTTTAATTAATTGGCATTACATTGCTAATGAAACTATCAATATTAAAAACAATGTTTTATTAACAGGTCCTAATGCTTCTGGTAAATCAACAATAATGGATGCAATTACATTTTTAATAACTGGTGGAGATACTGCCTTTAACCTTGCTGCTAACGAAAAAGGTAAGCGTGATTTAAGAGGCTATGTTAAATGTAAACTAGGAATAGATGATAAGGAATATCTACGTGATGGTGATGTTAGTGGCCATATTGCTTTGGAATTTTTTGATGAGGGAGCAGATGAAGCATTTACAATCGGAACAGTAATTGATGCTTTTGGTGATTTAACTCCAGTTAAAACAATTTTTTACTGTGCAAATAAGCCAATGGATGATTCATTCTTTATTTCAGAAAATAAAGCCATCTATGGTACTGTTGAATTTAGAAAGCATAATCCTGATTTTGAGTTTTATTTAACTAAAAAGGAAGCGAAGAGAGGCTTTAGAACAGCATTTGGTTCTATTAATGAGGATTTCTTTAAATTAATTCCTAAAGCTCTTGCCTTTAAGCCAATTCCTGATGTTAAAGAGTTTATATATCAAAATATTTTGGAAGAAAAAGAAATTGATGTATCAGCAATTAAGGATTCAATTCGTTCTTATAAGGAGCTTGAAGCTACCTTAAAGGTTATTAAGACCAAGATTGAAGATTTGAAAAATATTGAAAATCTTTATAATGAGGTTTTAAAAATCAATGAAAACAAGGATTATTATCAATATATTCTAAAATTATTGGAATCTACTGGCATTAAGGAAGAATTAGAAAAAGCTAAAAGCGGTATTGTTCAAAATGAAACTTTACAAAAATCAAAAGAAGAAAGTATTTTAAGAATCCAAAAGGAAATGGATGCCTTAGATGAAGAAAGTAAAGAGATTTATAATGCTTTAAAGAATGATACTAATTTTAAAAATGCTGAATATATTAATAAAAAAATTAATGAATGTCGTCAAAAGATTAATGAGTATCAATTCGTTGAGGAAAGATTTTTAGGAAGTGTTGCTTCTTTAAAGGAAAACGTTAATAAATTACGTAAGATATCAAATAATAAAATCTATACAGATCTTGCAAATATGAGCCTTGTAAAGATGACTGAGCATGATGTTGAATCAACAAAAATTATGCTTTCTGATATTTCTAAGCGTATTTCCTCTATTGTAGCTTCATCAAACCAAACTGTTGGTAAGCTTGAACGTGAATTGGATGACTTAAAAAAGGAAATGAATGAGATAAGAATTACCCTTGGTAGCTTAAATCAAAATAATGTTCCTTATCCTACTGCTTTAGTTCAAATGCGAAATGAAATTCAATCAGCCTTAAAGCGAATTTATAATTATGATGTTTCTATTTATTTCTTTGCTGATTTAGTTGATATAACTGATTATGAATGGGCTGATACAATTGAAATGTATTTAGGAAATCGTCGTTTTAATATGATTGTAGAACCTAGATATTATGATCAAGCATTACAAATTTTTGCAAGAATCAAGAATAATTATCGTGTATATGGTATAGGTCTTGTTAATACTAAGCAAATTACTAAATTTAATCGTTTTGAGCCTAATTCTTTAGCATCTATTATGAAGAGTGAGAATATGGATGCCCAAAGATATATTAATATGACATGTGGAAATGTTATAATGTGCTCAAATGAAATGGAGCTTGAGCGTTTCCATACATCTGTAACTAAGGATGGATTGTTATATACTAATTATACTGTTACAAATCTTAATCCGAATATTGCTAAACCATATATGGGTAAGAATGTTGTAGCAATGCAAAAGGCTCAATGGGAAGCAAAGGCTGAAGAAACGTTGTTAAAATATAATGAGCTTGAGGAGCAAATTTCTAATGCTAGAAATGAAATTGAAATTGTTTCTAATATTGATTTCCAGGCTTTAATTAGAGATTTAGATGGTGCTTATAATTTACAAATGGAGGAAGTAACCTTAAAGAATTTATTACAAGAAAAAGAACGTCAAGATGAAATGACAGCTTCCGACCTTGAGGATAGATATAATAAGGTTATTGCTAGTATCAAAAATAATGATATGCTAAAGCAACAAACATCTCAAGAAATTGGTAATATTAAACAAAAAATTGCGTCATTAAAAGAGATTGTTGAAGAAAAAACTGCCTTAATTAATCAAAATGAAGCTAATTTGAAGAATTTGATTAATAATAATTTTGAATTAGAAAGAAATGCTAAGAATGAATGCGATAGCGTTTTAAAGGATATGCGCTTTGAGAGTGCTGTTAAGCATTTTGAGGATTTATATAAAACAGAAGAAAATTCATATACTCAAGCTTCAGATACACTTCATACAAAGCAATACGAATATATTAACACATATAGCTCAACATATTCAATTGGTAATTCGGAAATGCCTAAATTTGAGGCTGAGTTATCAAAGCTTCAAAAAAGTGAACTTATTACCTATGAACAAAAGGTAAGAGAAGCTCGTGAAGCTGCTGAAATTGTTTTTAGAGAGGATTTCTTAGCTAAGCTTAGAAATAACATTAAAACAGCTGAATCTGAAATTCAAAAAATTAATGATACCCTATCAACTATTAAATTTGGTAATGATTCGTATGAATTTGTTTTCCCTAAGAGCAATGAATATTCACAGTTCTATGAAATGGTTACATCTGATTTGTCAACAACTGAGGAAGGAATTCTATCATATGATTTCCAAGCTCGTTATGAACAACAAATTACTGAACTGTTCGAAAGCTTGTCTGTAGATGAAACTAATAGTAATGGTGCTATTAATAAATTTACTGATTATAGAACATATATGGATTATGATATTAAAATTACTAATGAACGCGGTGAGACAATGTCATATTCTAAAGTATTTAAAGAAAAATCAGGAGGAGAAACCCAAGTACCATTCTATGTTGCAATTATCGCTTCATTTGTAAGAGTTTATACTAAAAATAATGGTAGACTTGGTGATTCAATTGGTCTAGTAATGTTTGATGAGGTTTTCGATAAAATGGATGCAGCGCGTATGCATGCAATGATGAATTTCATAACATCAATGCCATTACAGGTTATAATTGCTTGTCCGCCTCAACGTATGAGTTTATTAAATAAATATGCTGATACGACTTTAATTATGGTTCGTAAGGGAAGTAAGGCACAGGTTTTACCAATGATTACTACCGATGAGGATACAGTAGTGGAGGAAGAAGAATAATGGGTCTATTTTCCAAAAAGGATGAATATTCTAAAAGAGCAGAGCAAATAAATGAATCAGAAGAAAGTGCTGCTGATCGTATTATTTTTGAACAAATTGAAAATGATGATGAAAGAGCTGCAAATTTAGTAGATGAAATGAAGGAAGGAAAGCCTTTAGTTATTAATTTAGATAATTTAGAATTTATTGAGAAGAATAAATTTTTAGCTTTTTTCGCAGGAGCTTGCTATGCACTTGGTGGAAGAACTATTAAAATTAATGAGGTTACCTATTTATTTGCAAGAAAAGAAGATTATTTGGATGGGTCTTTAAAGGAATTTGTGGAAAATATCTAATTAGGCCTTGAAAATGACAAATAATTTTATTATAATAATAGGTAAGTCGAATACTAGACGAAAAATTAAATGAAGTTTTTTAGCGAGCTACGTATGGTGAAAGGTAGTAAAACGGTTAATTTTTGGATCACTAGCTAGATGATATGAGGATAAGTCATATCCGTGCCTCCGCGTTAAGGAATTGAGTGCGATTAGTTAATAATCGAATAAAGGTGGTACCACGTTATCAAGCGTCCTTTTAATTAAGGATGCTTTTTTTATTTGAAAGGAGAATTTAGAAATGACAGAGATTAAAGATACACTTTATATGGGTCAAACAACATTTGAAATGCGTGGAAATTTAGGAGTTAAAGAACCTAAAATTCAGGAAAAATGGCAAAATATGGATCTATATAATGAAATAGTTAAACAAAATGAGGGCAAGAAGGAATATACCCTTCATGATGGTCCTCCTTATGCAAATGGCGATATTCATGTTGGTCATGCTATGAATAAGGTATTAAAGGATATTGTAGTACGATATCATAATATGACAGGATACAAGAGTGTTTATATTCCAGGATGGGATACTCATGGTCTTCCAATTGAAAATGCCTTACAAAAGGCTGGCGTAAATCGTAAGCAAATGGAAAAAAGCGAATTTCGTAAGCTATGCGAGGAATATGCTTATAAGCAGGTAGAACGTCAAAAGAAAGGCTTTATGCGTCTTGGTGTTTTGGGTGATTTTGAACATCCTTACATTACATTACAGCATGATTTTGAACGTGATCAAATTTTAGTTTTTGCAAAAATGGCAGAAAAAGGCTTGATTTATAAAGGATTAAAGCCTGTTTATTGGTCACCATCAAGTGAATCAGCCCTTGCTGAGGCCGAAATTGAATATAAAGATATAACATCAAAATCAATTTATTTTAAGCTTCCAATTGTTAATGGTGAAGGCGACTACAAGGATGCCGCATTTATGGTTTGGACTACAACGCCTTGGACATTACCTGGTAACCTTGCAGTATGTGCTGGTCCAGATATTAATTATACCTTATTTGATTCAAACAAGGGTAAGATGATTTGTGCTACAGATCTTTTAGCTAGTTTAACTAGCTTCCTTGAATTAAGTGATGTTAAGGTTTTAGATCACAAGCAAGGTAATGAGCTTTTAAATTTAAAATATAAGCATCCTCTATATGATAGAATTTCTCCAGTTATCAATGCTGATTATGTTACTACAACTGATGGTACTGGCTTTGTTCATATTGCTCCAGGCTATGGTGAAGAGGATTATAATGCAGGTAAACAATATGGTCTAGATATCTTAGTTTGTGTTAATGATAAAGGCGTTCAAACTGAAGCGGCTGGTAAATATGCAGGATTATATTATGAGGCATCAGAGGATCCAATTATTGCAGATTTAGATGCTTGCGGTTCCTTATTGAAGCTATATCCTATTACCCATAGCTATCCTTATGATTGGCGTACAAAGAAGCCAGTTATTTTCCGTGCTACACCTCAATGGTTTGCTTCAATTGATCCAATTAAGGATGATATTTTAGAAGCAATTAAGAATGTTAATTGGAATCCAAAATGGGGAGAACTTCGTATTTCTAATATGATTAAAGATCGTCATGATTGGTGTATTTCTCGTCAAAGAGCATGGGGTGTTCCAATTCCAATTTTCTATGCTGAAAATGGTGAAGCAATTTTAGATCAAGCTGTTTTAAAGCATATTGCTGATTTATTTGGGGAATATGGCTCAAATATTTGGTTTGAAAGAACTGCTAAAGAGCTATTACCTGAAGGATTCACTCATCCTGGTAGTCCTAATGGTGAATTTACTAAAGAAACTGATATTATGGATGTTTGGTTCGATTCTGGCTCAAGTCATAAATTATTAGAAAGAAGAAACCTTAAATATCCTGCCGATTTATATCTAGAAGGATCAGATCAATATCGTGGATGGTTTAATTCATCAATTATTACTGGTGTTGCAACAACTGGAATTGCTCCATATAAAACAGTAGTATCACATGGCTTTATTATGGATGAGCAGGGTCGTAAGATGAGTAAATCATTAGGAAATACAGTTGATCCAGCAAAAATTTGCAATGAATTTGGTGCTGATGTTTTAAGATTCTGGGTAAGCAGTGTTGAATATCAAGCCGACGTTAGAATTGGTAATAACTTAATTAAGCAGGTATCTGATGCTTATCGTAAGGTAAGAAATACAATTAGATTTATGCTAGCTAATACTGCTGATTTTGATGCTAAAGCACCTTTAGCATTTGATGAATTAGAATCAGTTGATAAATATATCTTAATTAAATGGAATAAGCTTTTAGCTGAAACTCGTAAAAATTATGAGGAATTTAATTTTGGTGATGTTTATCGAAAGATTAATTCTTTTGTAGCAAATGAATTATCAAGCTTCTTCCTTGATTTTACAAAGGATATTCTATACATTGAGCCTAGTGAATCTATGAGAAAAAGATCAACACAAACAGCAATGTATGAAATTCTTTTAGGTTTATTAAAGATTCTTACACCAATTATCCCTCATACAACTAGTGAAGCATATGATACTTTAAAATATAAAGAAAAGGCTGATATAGCTTTATGCGATATTCCTGAACCTAAGGATTATAGTGCTTATCAGGATTTAGAAAATAATTTTGATGAATTTATGAAATATCGTGATGTAATTTTAAAGGAATTAGAAGAAGCACGTAATCAAAAAATTATAGGTAAGAGCTTTACAGCTAAGCTTACAATTACTCTTGATCAAAATGCTAAGGTAATTTTTGATAGCTTAAATACTAATATTGCGCAAATTTTAATTGTATCTAAGGTTGAATTTTTAGACGGTGAAGCATTTAATGTTAAGGTTAGTGCTTGTGATGGCTGTACATGTCAAAGATGTCGTATGATTGTTCCTAAGCTTTTAGATAACGACTTATGTGCAAGATGTAATGACATTGTCAATAAATATTTTTAGTTTTTAAGGAGGCTTAGGCTTCCTTAAATTTTTAAATATTTACTTTTATTAGAAAAGATGGTAAAATAATTATGGAATTTTACGATTATTGAGGTGGTAGTAATGAATGTTTGTTATTATTTTTTTAAAGAACAAGTTAGATATTACGATAAAGCAGATGTTTTGGCTTTCTTTCAATCAATGAAAGAATTTAAAATAGAACAGCAAAATGAAGAATACCATTTGATTTATACTAATGAATTTTTAGATTTTTCAGCTAAATTTGTTTTAGGAAATAAAAGTGTAGTTCCTCATATTGAAAAGCTAAATCCTGCATTTTATGATATTAATATTCGTCTAGAGGTTCCTGTTTTATTACCAACGTTTAAAGCTAGCATTTTATTTGATATTTGTAAAGAATTATGTCAAAAATTTAATTTTTATATTTATAATGAATTATATGAGGATGTTTCATCTTTTAGATTACCAATGCTTGTTCAGGCCTATAATAAGATAAAACAGGCTTATAAAATGAAATATGAAGATGAATTTTTAGATTATTATAAGGCTTCAGCAAAAGAACTTGATGCTGTATTTTCGTATTTATTAAATAAAACAACAATTGAAGCTAAATACAAGGATGAGAAATTGATTGCTTTGGATTATGCCTTTTTAGCTGAAAAGGGCGATAGAAATATTAAATTTGCTGTTAGATATGATGGATTCTCACCTTTTATTTTACCACCATTTGTCAATTATATTATTTATATGGATAAAGACATACGTTATATAAGTGCTAGTGAATTTTTAGATAAATGTGGTAAAATAATAAAAATGGCTGAAACAAATGTTTTTGGCGTTACCTATATAACCTTAAAGGATATGAAGAAGGTTCGTAAAATTTTGAAAAAAACAAAGTTTACTTTAATACCAAATACATTTATTGAAGTAGACCAAACAAAATTATTAGATTTATAAAGGATGATTTATTATGGAAAAAAACAAATACATTGATCATACATTGCTAAAGGCAGTAGCAACAAAGGATGATATTTTAAAATTATGTAATGATGCATATAAGGAGCATTTTGCCTCAGTTTGTGTAAACCCATGTTATGTAGAATTTGCTCATAGCCTACTTAAGGGAACTGACGTTAAGGTTTGTACGGTAATTGGCTTTCCACTTGGAGCAAATACATCAGATGTAAAGGCTTATGAAACAACAAGAGCAATTGCTGATGGAGCTGATGAGGTAGATATGGTAATTAATATTGGTGCTGCTAAAGCTCATGATTATGAAACTGTATTAAATGATATTAAAGCTGTTGTTAAAGCAGCAAATGGCGTTTTAACTAAGGTTATAATTGAAACCTGCTATTTAACTGATGAAGAAAAAATAGAATGTTCAAAGCTTGCAAAAGAAGCAGGAGCTGATTTTGTTAAGACTTCTACAGGCTTTGGCACTGGGGGAGCAACAATAAGTGACGTTAAGCTTATGCGTGAAACAGTAGGTACACTAATGGGAGTAAAAGCTTCTGGTGGTGTTAGAAATAAAGCCCAAATGGAAGAAATGATTAATGCTGGCGCTACAAGAATAGGAACAAGTAATGGAATAACAATTATGGAGGAATACAACAATGACTAATATACCAACACCACACAATAGCTGTGCAAATAAAGATGATATAGCTAAAATAGTTTTAATGCCTGGTGATCCCCTTAGAGCGAAATTTATCGCAGAGAATTTTTTAACTGATGTTAAAGAATTTAATCATGTTAGAAATATGTATGGCTATACTGGCTATTATAATGGCAAGAAGATAAGTGTTATGGGCTCAGGAATGGGAATGGCATCAATTGGAATTTATTCATACGAGCTTTATAAATTTTATGATGTTGAAACAATTGTAAGAATTGGTTCTGCAGGTGCCTATAGTGCGGATTTAGATGTTTATGATACAGTTTTAGTTACCAAAGCTTGGAGTGAATCTACATTCGCTTTAGCACAAAATGGTTATACAGCTCATGAAATGTTAAGTAATGATGAAATAAATAACAAATTAAGAAAAAATGCTAAAAAACTTAATATTGAATTAAAGGAAGCATGCATTCATTCATCTGATGTATTCTACCATGAGGATGCAAAAATTTGGGAGAAGGTAAGGGATGAGCATGGCTGTAAGGCTGTTGAAATGGAAAGCTTTGCTTTATTTACAAATGCTTTAACTTTAAATAAAAAGGCTGCTTGTCTTTTAACAATTTCTGATTCATTTATAACTCATGTTGTAACAAGTGCAGAGGAAAGACAAAAATGCTTTACTAATATGATGAAATTAGCTTTATCATTAGCTGAATAAAAGAAAAATCTTCGTTTTAAGCTAAAAATTTAAAACGAAGATTTTTTTTTGAAAATAAAGACTTTTATTTTAAATTATAAGTCCTTCAAAAATGGATACCATAAAGATAGGTGAAAATATGTATAAAATATTTGATGATCGCTTTCATAGCATAATTATTAATAAAAGATATATTAAAGAGTTTAAGAAAGATGAAGTGACAATAGCTAATTTATTAGCGGTTTGTCTTTCATTGAGTAATAAAAAGTATAAAACAATTGAAGAATTTTCTAAATTTTTAGAAGCAAATTATAATATGCAGCCAGGAGTAAAAATAGTTAACCTTGGCGATTATATGAGTTTATCATTTACGATGAATGCTATGAATCCTAAATATTCATTAGATAATGAATATAATTTGGATAAAATTCTTGATACCTTTAATTTGATTATTAATGAGCCAAATGTATGGAACAAGCGTTTCAAATTAGATATGTTTAACTATGCTAAAAAGGAATTAAAAACGGCAATTCTTCATTACAATGACGATAGAGGATTTTATGCGACCAAAAGAGCCCTTTCTTTATTTTTAAAAATGGATTTTTCTGAACTTTTTGGTGAATGTAGTATTGATGAATTAGACAAAATAACTCCAAATACTTTATATGATTATTATCTTGATTTTAAATCCAAAGATGAGATAGCATATATTGATGGAGACATTGATAGGAATTTTACTAATGACAATAATGCTTGCTTTGCTAAATATATGAAGCATCGTAAAAGAATTGAAAATTATGAGGAATTAGTAGAATATGATGAAATTGATCAAGCATATATTCGTTTAATTTATGAAAATGCATCTTTTTATGATGAAAAGGATGCAATTGCTGCAAGCCTTGCTGCTTTTATATTAGGCGGTGATTCAACATCAAAACTATTTTTAAATGTAAGAGAAGAAAAGGGATTATGTTATGATATATATTCAGCATATTATGCAAATTATGGTTTTGTTTTAGTTTCACTTGGAACAAATGTCAAAAATATTGATATAGCAATTGCCGCAATTGAAGAGGAAATAGCAAGCTTAAAGCAAGGAAATATAACTACTGCTGAATTTAATAGCCTAAAAAATAAGTTGATTAATTCTTTAAAAGAAACAAGTGATTATCAAACAACAAAGCTTAAAGAACAAATTATCAATGATCTATTTATGGATAAAAATTTAAATATAGATGATAGAATAAAAATAATAGAAGAATTAAGAGTTGATGATGTTATTCGAGCTTCAAAAAATTTGAAATTAGCCTTTAAGTATATAGCAAGGGGTGATAAAAGTGAATAATTTAGAATCTAAATATTTAAAATTAAAATATGGAATGCACCTTCGCTATATAAAACGTACCGGATTTAAAAGCTCATTTGCAATGTTTAGTGTTAAATATGGTTCTAGTGATTTTAATTTTAGCCTTGATGGTAAGGTATATAAAACTAAGCCAGGTATTGCTCATTTTATTGAGCATAAATGCTTTGCAATGCCAGATGGTAGTGATGCTTTTTATAAATTTTCAAGCCTTGGTGCTAGCGCTAATGCTTATACAACCTACGATAGAACAATTTATTATTTTAAGACTGTTAGCGATTTATATGAGCCGCTTGGCTTATTAATAGATATGATGCTTTCAAAGGGATTTACGAAAGAAAACATAGAACGTGAAAAATCAATTATTTGTAATGAAATTAATATGTATTCCTCAAACATTGATTATAAAATGGAAACATTAACAATGAAAAATATGTTTTTAGAAACTGGATATTCATATGATATAGCAGGTGAGGTTAATGATGTAATAAATACCACATTAGAGGAAATTTTAATTAATTATGAAGCATTTTATCATCCGAAAAATTTAATTTTAACTGTAGTTGGTGATTTTGATGAAGAATATTTAATTAATTTTGTTAATAGCTATTTAGATAAATATGATTTTACTGATCATAATGTTATATCTTTATCAAACATTGCAAATATTATAGTTGATGAAGATATAAAGGTTTTAAAAAAGAATAACACTGCTGGAAAATTTTCTTTAGGAATTAGACTTAATACCTTAAATGAATATAACCCCTTTGACACCCTTTATTATGATTTTATATTAGGTGTATTAAGTAGTGATTCCTCAAAAATATATCAAAAATTAATTAAAAATGAAATTATAAATCCAGGATTATATTATGAAATTCATTCAAATAAGGATATAGCCTATGCTTTATTAATTGGAACAGCAAATGATCCTATCAAGGCTGTAACAAAATTAAAGAAAACAATTAAAGAACTAAATTTAAATGATTTTAATATTGAGGATTTTAACAATTTTAAAAAATATACATATAGCTATCAATTGATTAATTTTGATAACATTCAAGCTCTTGGAGAGATGGTTAGTGATTATGATATTGATGACATTGATTTTTTTCAAAATTTCAGTAACTTTAAGAACATTGAATTTTCTAAAATAACTAATTATTTAGTTAATTTTAAAAATGCCAAAATTAGTGCAACAGTAATCGAAAATAATCTTAAATAATTGGAATTTTGCTAAATTTATAGTATAATGGAATAAATGTGAGGAGATTTAAAGATGAAACAATATTTAGAATTATGCAAGACAATATTGGAAAAAGGAGTAGCAAAGGACGATCGTACCCATACTGGTACAGTTTCTTACTTTGGATATCAGATGCGTTTTCATTTAGCAGATGGTTTTCCTCTTTTAACTACAAAAAAGGTTCACTTAAAAAGCATTATTCATGAATTGTTATGGTTTATAAGTGGAAGTACAAATATTAAATATCTTGTAGATAATGATGTAAAAATTTGGAATGATTGGCCTTTTAAAAAATATCAAGAATCTAGTGATTATCAAGGTGAAACAATAGAAGAATTTGCCGAGAAAATAAAAAACGATAATGACTTTGCCAATAAATATGGCGATTTAGGACCAGTTTATGGTAAGCAGTGGCGTGATTTTGGAGGAGTAGATCAATTAAAAGAATTGATTCATGATTTAAAAACAAATCCTAATAGTCGTCGCCTAATTGTTTCTGCTTGGAATCCACCTATGATTAAGGATATGGCGCTTCCACCTTGTCATTGCTTTATGCAATTTTATGTTGTAAACAATACTCTATCATTACAGCTATATCAAAGAAGCGCAGATGTTTTCCTTGGCGTTCCTTTTAACATCGCATCATATAGTTTATTTTTAATGATGGTGGCTCAGGTTTGCAATATGGAGGTTGGGGATTTTGTTCATACTATAGGTGATGCCCATATCTATGACAACCATATTGAGCAGGTTAAGCTTCAACTTACAAGAGAACCAAGAGAATTACCAACTATGAAAATAAATAAGGATGTACATGATTTATTTTCATTTAAGTATGAAGATTTCACATTAGAAAATTATAATCCTCATAAAGCGATTAAAGGTAAGGTGGCTGTCTAATGATAAAATTAATTTGGGCAATGGATAAAAATAATTTAATTGGTAAGGATAATAAAATTCCTTGGCATATTAAAGAGGATTTATTGTATTATAAAAAGCAAACAGCTGGACAAACTGTTTTTATGGGCCTTTCTACATATTATTCATTAAAAGGCTATTACAAAACAAAACCACTTCCATATGGTAAAATCTATGTAGCATCACTTGATGATGTCAAGCTTTCTGATGCAATTGTTATAAAAGATGCAATTACATTTTTTAAGGAGTGTAATGAGGATTTGTTTGTAGTTGGTGGTGCAAGTATTTATAAGCTAGCTTTACCATATGCTGATATGCTTTACATTTCTATTATTAAGGGCGATTATGAGGGAGATGCATATTTCCCTAAGATTGATTATGCCAATTATGAATTAATAAGTAGTGAAGAATTAGAAAGGGTAACTTTTAATATTTACAAAAGAAAGTAGGTTTTAAAATGCTATTTTATTTACTTTTGATTTTGTTTCAAGTTTTTAGTGCCTTAGGCTTTTATTTTATAACGCCTAATAATTATTGGTTTTTATTTTTGTGGATTCCTCTTGGCTTTATAGCTGGCTGGCTAATTTGGGTATTGATAATTTTTATCGTTTTTTATCCAATATTACGTTTTACAAAAACAAAGAGTCATTTGAAGCATGAAATAATTTATCAATTTTGCCAATTTTGTAACATATTCTTTAGATTGAAAATTAAAATTGTTGGTCGAGAAAATATACCAAATGAAACATTTGTTGTTTATGCAAATCATAAGTCAATGCTTGACGTGTCAGTTGTTTATCAAGCTTTTCATAGGGTAATGTCTGCTGTAGCAAAAAACACCTTAGACAAGGTAAAAATCATTCATATGTTTATGCAAACAGCAGAGGTTGTACCACTTGATCGAAAAAATGAACGACAGGGTGTTAAAGACCTTTTACGAGCAATTAAGCTTGTTAGTGATGGCTATAATTTTATGATTTTTCCTGAGGGCGGCATAAAAACACGTGAAACAGAAAAAATAATTGAAATCAAACCAGGTGCCTTTAAGCTAGCAACAAAGCCAGGTGCTAGTATTGTACCTGTAAGTATCATTGGAACATCACAATGTAAAACCAGATCTCCATGGCACAAGGTAAGGGTTAAAGTTATTATTCATAAACCAATTAAAAAAGAAGAATATGAGAATATGACTACCCAAGAAATTGGTGAAAAAGTAGTAGAAATTATTAATAATGGTATAGAAAATGAAAATAAATAAAATTACATTAGTCATTTCAATTATTGCCTTTATGATGTTTATTATTGGAACTATTGGTGTCGTATTATATGCAATGAAATTTATTAATGTAGGAATTATTGTCTACATTACAATATTGTTGATTGGAACAGTAATTTTCAGCGTCATTTTTGTGTATTATATTTATATTTTTTTAAAGAAAAAGGAAAGAGAAATTCAATGATTAATAGTCTAGCTCCACTTTATTTTGGAATAATTATGGGAATATGCTTACTAAGTATTTTAATTCTCACGATTTTAATAATTTTAAGCTTTAGAAAAAATTATAAGATTAAGCAAATGTATACTAACGTATGGAATCAGCTTGAAAATATTATAAATTTAAGAAAGCTAAAGGATTCAACTACGCTCAAAATTAGTGAGGATAAGGCCTATGATTTTTATCTAGAGAGTAGAACGCATATTTATTACATAAAGGTTGTTCCAAATTTTAAAAATGATGAAATATGTGTTAATAACAAAACTAAATGGCAAATAATAAGAAATATGACCAACGCAAATTTATTTGTTGAAAATATTGATGGACTTATGAATTTAGACATTTCGTATCCAACTAAAAAAATAATAAGAAAATTATATATTATTTATCCAAATGCCAATGTTTTGTTAAAATATATTAATGAATGTGAAATAGTATTTATTTATCCGGATACTGATGTTTATGGCTGTAATGTTATTACATATCAAAATTTAATTGAGCATCCGGAGTGTATAGAGGGAAAATAATGGAAAATTATTATGATGTTCTTGAGCTTGATAAAATTTTAAATAGTGTTGCTAAATTTTGTCAAACTAATTATGCTAAAGAGCAAATTTTAAATTTAAAGCCAAGCTTTGAATATGAAAAAACGATTGAAGAATTAAATAAAACAAATGATGCCTATAAAGCGATAAAGGCTTATTCATCATTAGATCTTGGTGGCTTAAGAGGAATAAGGGATGCCATTTTAAGAAGTGCAATTGGGGGAATTTTAAGTGAAGATGAGCTTATTGACATAAGTCAAAGCGTTACAGTTTGTGAAAATGTTAATAAATATTTTAAGCAGCTTAGAACATTGAAAATTGATGTCAAAATTTTAGATGATATTGCTCAAAATCTTGTAAGCTTACCAAATGTTAGAAGCTTTATTAGAAATGCAATTTCTGATGACGGAAGAGTTATGGATAATGCTTCAAAGGAGCTTCAAGCAATTAGAAGGAGCCTTACCTTAGCGAATGCTAAGCTTAGAAGCAAAATGAATGAGCTATTACAATCACGTGCATCTATGCTTTCTGATCATTTAATTGTTATGAGAAACAATAAAATGTGCTTACCTGTAAAAATTGAATATAAAAATGTCTTTAAGGGAATTGTTTTAGATGAGTCTCAATCTCACACAACTGTCTATATAGAGCCAGAGGTTTGTTATGAAATTGAACTTGAAATTGAAAGTCTTACTCTAAAGGAAAGAAAAGAAATTGAAGCTGTTTTAAAGAGCCTTTCATTAGTTGTTGGTGCTAATAGTGAGGCACTTCTAAAAAATATTGAAATTCTTACAAGCTTAGATGTTTATTATGCTAAAGCAAATTATGCTATTAGTGAGGATTCAACATTACCTATTATCAACCAAGATAATCACATTAAGCTTGTTTCAGCAAGACATCCCTTAATTGCTAGAGATATTGTTGTGCCAATTGATATTGAATTATCTAAAAAAAATTCGGTTATTGTTATTACTGGTCCAAATACTGGTGGTAAAACAGTTGCAATTAAAACTGTTGGCTTATTAAGCTTAATGGCAATGTGTGGTTTATTTATACCTGCTCATGAGGGTAGTATCCTATCTACATTTGATGGAGTTTATGCGGATATAGGTGATGAGCAATCTATTGCTCAATCATTGTCAACATTTAGTTCACATATGAGTAAGCTTGCAAAAATTATGAGCTTTGCGGATTTTAATTCTTTAGTTTTACTAGATGAAATTGGTAGCGGAACTGATCCAAAGGAAGGTAGTGCTCTTGCAATAAGTATTATTGACTCTCTTAAGGCAAAGGGCGCTATTGTTGTAGCAACAACCCATTATTCTGATTTAAAAAACTACGCTTATCAAACAGATGGTGTAACAAATGCATCAGTTGAATTTGATAGTGAAACACTTAGACCAACATACAAGCTTCTAATTGGCATTCCCGGTAGATCAAATGCAATAGACATTGCTTCCAGACTAGGATTAGATTCCAAAATTATTGAAAATGCTAAGGAATATCTTGCTAATAACAATACTCATAATCAGGTTTTATTAGAAACTTTAGATGAAGAAGTAGAAAAAATGCGCAAAAAAGAAGAAGAATATCATAAACTAATTAGTGAATATGATAGTAAGCTTGCGGATTTAAATAAAGAAAAAGAAAAATTAGAGAATGATACCTCTAAGATAATTGAAAAAAGTAAAAAGGAAGCTCAAAAGATTATCAACAAGGCCAAGAATGATGCTAAAGAGGTTTTAGATGAATTAAAGGCTATGAAGGATAATGCTAATAGTTTTAAGGAGCATGAGCTTGCTTATGCTAAAAATAAGGTTAATACACTTCAAACTGAAGATTCTGATGATATTATTGACTTTGAGTTAAATGTTGGAGACCATGTAATCATTAAAAAATATGATACAATTGGTGAAATTAAAGCCATTAAAAAAGACAAATATGTGGTTAATATGGGTCAATTTGCCGTTGAATTTAAGAAAAACGAGCTACAAAAGACTACTAAGGAAGTAATTAAGCGACAAAAGCCTAAATATAAATATACTGGCGAAAATCCAACAGCAAGTGCTCCGCTTTCTTTAGATTTACGTGGTAAAAGATATGAAGAGGTTCACGATTTAGTTGATTCCTTTATTGATCAAGCCTTATTAGCCAATCGAAAGGAAATTTCTATTATTCATGGCTTTGGTACTGGTGCTGTAAGAAATGCCGTACATGCTTATTTAATGAATTGTCCAAATGTTGAAAGCTATCGCTTTGGTAAAGAAGGAGAAGGACTTAACGGAGTTACTATCGTATATCTTAAATAGGGGAAGATATATTTTTGATAATAGAATATGACAATAGTATTTTAACAAATGAAATTATTTTATTGTTCTTTTATGCCAGCTATTCGAAAGCTTGCAATGCTAATTTAGAGATATTAGATTATTTAAATGATAAGCTTAATATTTCAATATATAAAATTAATGTAACAAAATATCCGTTTTTAAAGGATAAATATCAGGTTAAATATATACCTGCCTATGTTTTATTAAAAAACAATAAATTTATAGGTAAAAACGAAGGAACGCAAAATAGATATTTTCTTTGTTCATGGATTAAGCAATACCTGAGGTAGGTGATTATATGGATGTAATTTTACTTATAGGCAAAAATTGTGATAAGCTAGTTATAGATTATACCAAGTATTATATTATTGCTATCGATAGTGGGGTTGATTATGCAATAGAACACAAGATTAAAATTGATCTAGCAATTGGTGATTTTGATTCTACCAAATACGATATAAATAGTTTTGATTTTAAAAAGATAGCCCTAAATCCCATAAAGGACGATACGGATACTGCTGCTGCCTTAAATTATACTAAGGATTTTGATAAAGTTATAATAGTTGGTGGTATTCAAGGAAAGAGAATTGAACATTTTTTAGCAAATATTATGTTATTTAAAAACCATAAGAATGTAATAATGATTGATAATAATTCAAAGATTTTTTGTGTACCAAACAAACTAAATATTTCTAAAAATTCTTATAAGTTTATAAGCTTCTTTGCCTTAGAGAATGTAAAAAATTTATATCTAAATGGTTTTAAATATAATTTAAGTGGTTATAATTTAGATATTCTTGATCCACTTTGCATCAGTAATGAAATAGTTTCAGATAACGCAATTATATCCTATGATCAAGGATTATTGATTGCTATTATGTCAAATAATGATAATTAAAGTGATGAAAATCACTTTTTTTCTTGCTTATATATTTTAAATGTTATATAATTTAGGTGTCATCTTAATGGGGAGCTTTAATCGGCTGAGAGGATGCTTGACATCGACCCTTGACCTGATCTAGGTAATGCTAGCGTAGGAATAAGAAAGATCTTTTTCTTTTTTAGCATGTCTCCTAGTAGACATTTTTTTTATTAAGAAGGAGAAAATATGAAACAAAAATTTAATGTCAAAGTTATGGCAGAGGTTGCGGTTTTTGCTGCTATTGCCTTTGCACTTGATGCCCTTCAGGGTGGAATTTGGAAATCTGCATTTCCAAATGGTGGTTCCATTGGTCTTGCTATGGTTCCAATTTTCATAATAAGCTATAGAAGAGGTTTATTACCAGGCTTATTATGTGCTTTCATTTTAAGTGTTGTTCAAATGCTTGGCGGAATTTATATCATTAATTCCGGAACGATTGCTGATTCATTAGCTGCAATTGGTATAACAAGCAGTGGAGCAATAAAGTTTTTTGAGGTATGTGGACCATTTCTTCAGGTATTATTTGATTATGTCTTAGCATATACATTTGTAGGCTTTGCTGGCGCATTTTCAAAAAAATATTTTAAGAGTGCTACTATGTCAAAGAAAATTGGCTTTATTGTTTTAGGCTGTGTAATTGGTGGCTTATTAAAATATGCTTGTCATGTTTTATCTGGTTTATTCTTTTGGCCAGGTGAAATTTTTGGAATAAGTGGAGCAATGTATTCATTTATTTATAATGGTTTATATTGCATTCCAAATATAATAATTTGCACAATAATAATGGTATTAATTGCTAGATTTTATCCAATGCTATTAAATCCAAATGAAGGCGAGGAAAATAATTAATGAAAAAGAATATTTTTACCATCGTTTTTGGTAGTTTTGTTACAATTTTATATTTAGTATATTTTATTTTATCTCGTTCATATTATGCAGATGAATATGGCACAAGTATTGACTTTAATTTAGACGATTTAGTAATGGTTATTGTTGGTATAATTATTATATTAATTGGTGTAATGGGAATTATTAATACTAATAAGAATAAATCAAATTATCAGGTAACATTAGTTTCAACATTTACAATAGGTGTATTGATGACTTTCTATCCTCTAGGAAATGCATTTAAAGCAATTTCTAAGAAAAAAACTGGTTCAATAATTGCTGATTATTTTGTTTGGGCAATTTTAGGAGCATTTGTATTAACTTATGCAATATTAGAATATTTAGCTAATCGTCCTAAGCAGGAGAATAAATAAGTGCTTTAATGAAGTAAAATTAGAGATTTTACTTCATTTTTTTTAAAATGTATGATAAAATAATTGTAGCAATAAAGGATGATTTTTATGGATACTTTTTTTTATGTTAATAAACCTAAGGGTATAACATCTTTTTCAGTTTGTCATCAAATTCAAAAAGCATATAATTTAAAAAAGTGTGGCCATAACGGAACTTTAGATCCTGATGCAACAGGAGTTATGCTTGTTGCTTGTGATAAGGCCACTAAGCTTTTACCTTTTTTTAATATACATGATAAAATATATGATGCAGAGTTTGAATTTGGTTTTGAAACAACTACACTTGATGCAAGTGGAGAAATAGTTAATTTTGGAGAAACAAATATTGAATTAAATAAAATTTTAGAGGCAATTGATGTTTTATATTTACAAAAAGAACAAATTCCCCCTATGTATTCAGCTATAAAATTAAACGGTAAAAAGATGGTTGATCTTGCAAGAAAAAATATTAATGTTGATTTACCACCAAGAGAAATCAATTACCTATCTAAACCTAAAATTATTAATTACCAAAATATTAATGGAAAAACTATTGTTAAGATTAGGCTTGAAGTTTCGAAGGGATTTTATGTTAGATCATTTGGTAGGGATCTTGGTAGACTAGTGAAAAGCTATGCAACAATGATTTCATTAAATAGAATTGCTAGCGGAAGCATAAATATTGATAATGCAAGTAGTCTTGATGACATTTTAAATAAAAAAGTACAACCAATTGATATTGCATATGCATTGAATAGTTTTGCTAGGCTTGATGTCAATAATTACATAGCTCATTTAGTTAAAAATGGAGTGAAGCTTGATGAAAGACAAACAAATATCGATAATAATTTATTGATTTATAATAATGATAAGCTGATTGCTGTTTATAAAAAAAATAATAAAAGCTATGAATGTGTCGTAATTTTAGAGGGTGATAATTCATGAAGGTAATAAAAATTTCTAATATGGTGTATGAGCCAATTAATGAAGACGTTTGCGTGGCTATTGGTAATTTCGATGGTGTACATCGTGGACATCAAATTTTAATTGAGCAAAGTAAAAAGCATGGCTATAAAAGTGGTGTATTAACGTTTTATCCGCATCCATCAATTTATTTAAAGCATTTAGACAACTATCCTTTGTTAACACCTATTGAGCATAAAATTGATATAATCAAAAAAATGAATGTTGATTATTTAATTATAATGGAGTTCAATGAAATGCTTGCAACAATGCCTAAAGAACAATTTATTTGGCATTTACATAAGCTTAATATCAAGGCTATTGTTTGCGGTTATGATTTTACTTTTGGAGATAAAGCCCTAGGAACAATCCGCGATTTAGAAAAAGAATTTGAAACCCATGAGGTACCAAAATTCGTTTTAGGTTCAGTAAGAGTTTCTTCAACATATACAAGAGAATTAATTAGCTCAGGTCTAGTAGATGTTGCAACTCAAATGCTAGGTAGACATTATTCGATAAGAGGAGAAGTTATTCATGGTAATCATTTAGGAACAGCCAATGGCTTTCCTACAGCTAATATTAATTATGGCATATATTTATTACCTGAAAATGGTGTTTATTATGTCAAGGTTTTGGTTGCTGATAAAGTGTATAATGGAATGTGTAATATTGGTAATAATCCAACATTTAATTATTCGGAGAATAAACGCTTAGAGGTTAATATTTTTGATTTTAATGAAATGATTTACGGTAGCAAAATTGAGGTGTTTTTCTATCAAAAGATAAGAAATGAAAAAAAATATAACTCAAAGGATGAATTAATAAATCAATTAACCTTTGATAAAGAAATGTGCAAAAATATCGCTAAAAACTCCAAAAATGATATTGATTAATGTAATCAAGTATGATATACTAAAAAAGACGGCTTTCTAAGTTGTTCGTTTCCTCGAACGTCATCTTGGATAACCGCAACTATAATAAAATAAATGGAGGTAAATTCTCGTGGCATTAACACAAGAACAAAAAGCAAATCTAATTAAGGAATTCGGAGCAAACGAAAAAGATACAGGCTCAACAGCAGTTCAAATTGCTATTTTAACAGCTGAAATTAAGCAATTAAATGAGCATTTATCTGTTCATATTCATGACCATCATTCACGTCGTGGACTAATGATGAAGGTTGGACAACGTCGTAGCTTACTTAAGTATTTAATGAAGTCAGACCTTGAAAAGTATGCTGAGGTTTGCGACAAATTAGGTATTCGTCGTTAATCGAAATACTAAATTATTATATTGGAAAGGAAACAAATTTATTTTGTTTCTTTTTTTTGACTAATTTCTATTTTTTTAATTAGAATTTGTGGTATAATAAATACGTTAATAGAAAAAAATAAGATATTTGAAGGAGAATTTCAATATGAGTGAAATTAAACGTTTCGAATATACATGGGGTGGAAGACCTCTTGTAATCGAAATTGGTGAAGTTGCTAAGCAAGCAAATGGTGCATGTTTAGTATACTACGGTGGAAGTGTGGTACTATCAACTTGTGTGTCTAATAATGAAGCATCTACCCAAGACTTCTTCCCATTAATGGTTTTATACCAAGAAAAATTATATGCTGCTGGTAAGATTCCAGGAGGATTTTTACGTCGTGAGGGACGTCCTAGTGAACATGAAACACTTGTTTCACGTTTAATTGATAGACCAATTAGACCAATGTTTGCTGATGGCTTTAGAAATGAAGTTCAAGTTATTAATATGGTTTTATCATCTGATCCTGATTGTACACCTGAAATGGCTGCAATGCTAGGATCTAGTATTGCCTTAATGATTTCTGATATTCCATTTGAAGGACCAATTGCTGGTGTAAAGGTAGGAAGAGTTAATGGTGAATTAATTATTAACCCAACACCTTCTCAAGCAGAGGTTTCAGATATTGATTTAACTGTTGCTGGTACACATCAAGCAATCAATATGGTTGAAGCAGGTGCTGATATGGTAAGCGAAGCTGAAATGCTTGAAGCTTTAAAGTTTGGTCATGCTGAAATTCAAAGATTATGTGATTTCCAACAAGAGATTATCAAAGAATGTGGCAAGCCTAAGATGGAGGTTAGCCTATTTGAGGTTAATAAAGAAATTGACCAAGAGGTAAGAGAATACGCTCAAGAAAAGCTTATTGCTGCTATTCGAATTGAGGATAAGCTTGAAAGATATGCTAAAATTGATGAGGTAAATGAAGAAACTGTTGCCCATTTTGATGAAAAAGTATTTATTACCGAAAAGGGTGGAATTAAGGTAATTGATGAAGATGCTAAGCGTGAATATTTAAGTCAAGTAAGACATACTCTAGAGGATATTTTACATACTGAGGTTAGACGCCTTATAAGTGTTGATAAAATTCGTCCTGACGGTCGTAAGCAAGATGAAATCAGACCATTATCATCAAGAATTGATGTTTTACCAAGAACTCATGGTTCAGCACTATTCACAAGAGGACAAACTCAAGCTTTAGCTACTACAACACTTGGTTCATTAAATGATAATCAAATAATTGATGGACTTGGTCTTGAAGAGAATAAGCGCTTTATGCTACATTATAATTTCCCACAATTTTCAGTTGGTGAAACAGGAAGATATGGCTCACCAGGTCGTAGAGAAATTGGTCATGGTGCTTTAGGTGAAAGAGCATTATCATATGTTATTCCATCTGCTGATGAATTTCCTTATACAATTCGTGTTGTTAGTGAAATTTTGGAGTCAAATGGTTCATCATCACAAGCAACAATTTGTGCTGGTACATTAAGCCTTATGGCTGCTGGTGTTCCAATTAAGGCCCCAGTTGCTGGTATTGCTATGGGATTAATTATGACTGATGAAGAGCATTATATGGTTCTAACTGATATTCAAGGTATGGAAGATCACCTTGGCGATATGGACTTTAAGGTTGCAGGTACTAGAACTGGTATCACTGCATTACAAATGGATATCAAAATTCGTGGTATTTCCTTCAAGATTTTAGAAGAGGCCCTAGCTCAAGCTAAAAAGGGTCGTTTCGAAATTCTTGACCATATGGAAAAGACTATTAAAGAGCCTAGAAAGGAATTATCAGAATTTGCACCAAAGGTATTAATGACTAGAATTAATCCAGACAAGATTAAAGAAGTAATTGGTGCTGGTGGAAAGGTAATTAATCAAATTATTGAAGAAAATAATGATGTAAAGATTGACATTGAGCAAGATGGTAGAGTTTATGTTATGCATAATGATATCACTTGGGCTAGAAAAGCAATCAAGAAGATTGAAGATTTAGTTAGAGAAGCTAAGGTCGGCGAAATCTATACAGGTAAGGTTACACGTATTGAAAAGTATGGTGTATTTGTTGAGCTTTGGGATGGCGTTGAAGGTCTTTGTCACATTTCTAAGCTTGCTTTAGAAAGAGTAGAAAAATGTGAGGATGTTGTTTCTCTAGGCGATTCAATAATCGTAAAATGCATTAATATTAATGAAAAAGGTCAAATAGATTTATCTCGTAAGGATGCTTTAAAAGGCGTAATGAAGGATAAAGATGATTCAAAAGCTGAATAATTAAAGTGTGCCATTTTAATGGCACTTTTTATTTGTAGAAAAAAATGATTTTAGTTTTACCTAAAATCATTTTTAGTAGTTTATAAGCCATGTTTTGTTCTCATATGAGTGGTAATCATCTATCTACATAGAAAATCTATGTTCCTTTTATTTCTTCATTTAAAAATAAAAAGACTCCCCTACCAAAATTTGGGTTTCTAGCTTGAGGGGTTTACCAACGTTTCACCTTTAAATTTCTTTAAAGCTCGTCACTGTGGCACGTTACAAAGTACACCATATTATAAATAACTTAGGCTTCCTTCGCCGTAATGTAAAATACATTCCTTAGGTTATTTTTTCCCTAAGCACAAACACTACATTCATCTCAGAATGTGCTAGCATGGACTTTCCTAACGTATAAATACGCTCGATTACCAAACCACCTTTAAATATTTTACATTATTATGAAAAAAAAATCAAGGTGAATGCGAGAAGTTAATTTATGATTATTGAAAAAATTAATTTTTTTTAGTATAATAAATTGTTGTAAAGCATACCGGTAATATGTCAATAGGTAAAAATGAATAATTTTATAAATATTTAGACATATAAGGAACAACACAAA
>CAKQDS010000022.1 GCA_934229535.1 uncultured Anaeroplasmataceae bacterium | reverse complement strand
TTGTGTTGTTCCTTATATGTCTAAATATTTATAAAATTATTCATTTTTACCTATTGACATATTACCGGTATGCTTCAATATTCATTTGTTTAATACCATTCATCAACATCTTCATTTTGATTAAGCAACGCTAAAATACAAGCTTAATGTGATATGTTATTGCATGTTGTACAATCATAACAAAAGCTATATTCTTGTTCTTTAGCAATAATATTAACAATTGGTATTAAATACATATCAAATTTTAAATCTAAACTAGCATTTAATTCTTTTAATCTTATTTGCATAATGTCTTTATTTTCTTTAATTAATTTATCTTCAAATTCTTCAACATATGAATAAGCACATTTACCATTAGGATCTTTAAAATATTTTATTATAGATTCGTTACAGTTAAATGAATAGTGAATAAATACTTCATTACCATTTGCTAATTTAAGCTTTGATTGATCTATCTTTTGAATTTCTAAATTATATAAATAATAATTTAAATCATAAATATAATCTATTTGCTTGTCCATTTTATAATTCATTTCAAATGATTTAACTTGAGAATCATTAATTATTAATTTAAAGCTATTTAAATTAATTTTATGTTTGAAATATGGTGCATAAAAATAAGTTATTTTGCTTTCCGCAAATATCTTATTTACCATTTCATCATCACATTCATATATTCTTTTAGCACATTTATATAATTCTTTATATGCATTAGGATTTATTTCATAGACATAAGTATTAATGGCTTTATTATATATAGAATTGTTAACTGTATATAATCCATTTTCACCATTTAACATTTTGTTTGAAATAAACTTAGATTTATTAATTTCAATCATTTATAAGCTAATTACTAGTATTCTTATTAAAACTAAGAATATAAATACATAACCTAATTCAAATAAAAAACTACCCATAAAATATTTGTTAATATCTTCAAATTCAATATCAAACTTATTTTTCATTTCACTATTTATATCTTTGTCGTATAAATAACTCCTTGATGCTTCATATTCAAAAACAGATTTAATATTTTCTTTATTTTCCTTAGTTTTAAATAATTTAATAAAATCAATAACCGATACTATAATAAAAATAGCTAACGGAATAAAATGGAAATAGTTAAACCAATTATGGAATCTTTCTGGTGAGGTTAAATCAAATATGCCTTTAACGGGATTAAATTTAATAACAAACATATCAATTATCATAAAAATTAAAAATATGGATGATAAAATAGAATTTGCAAGAAATTTGTTTTTTAATTTTAGAAATTGTTTTTCTATTAATATATTAATTTCATTCAATTTATTAACATTTTGATAGTATAATGCATCATTAGCCACTTGAAATGTATCAAAATTCAAACAATTAAAATTTAGATGTTTTCCATCTTTTGTATCTCTTTTACTATTTTCGACAAATTGAATAATAGGTACAAGATACATATCAAAACTGTCACCAAATTCATAATCAATATCTTCAGCATAGACCTCTTTGTAATTTCCTTCATTTTTAATATTTAATGCAAAATCATCCAAATATTTATATGCTGCCTCACAATAACAATCTGAGGCTGTTTCTTCATCACATTCCTCTTTGCAACCAATTACTATTTCATTCCAGTTTGGGGATTCTTTAATATGTTCAAATTCTTCCACATTATAATCAAAGTCACCATAAACATTATAATTAAAATCATTTATAACATCGAATGATTTATTAATTATATATTCTTTATATAAGACTTCTTCATTTAAGGTTATAATTTTTAGTTTTACACTTTTAACAAAAACATATGTTTTAAAATATGGCGCATAATAAAACAATAATGTTCCATCATTTAAGATACTATCCATTTTTCTCTCGTTTTTACATTTAAAATAATCCATAATTTTTTTGTAAAATTTTTCTCGGACGTAATCATAGTTTAAAGCATCAAGCACATAAACATTTTTTACTAAATTAAATTGTTTATTATTTAAAGTATATAAGCCTCTTTCACCATTTAATGGGTTATTTGATATAAAGCATTCTTTATCAATTTTTATCATAATATATCACCAATTAAACAAACAATGTCAAAATTCTTACAACAATTAATACAATTAAAACATATGCGGCCATAGTTCCAATTCTAATAGCAAAATAACGTCTGCTTTTAAAAGTTGCCTTTTTAATTTCCGTAGTAATTAATTCACTATTATTTTCATCTAAAACACCTTTTGTTGCCAAGTTTTTAAAATGACCTATAACAATATAGCGAGAATCATTTAGCAAATGTAGATTATACAAATCAACTAAGCTAAATATTAAAATACCAGCTAAAAATACCATATGTATTATTCGACATGCAAAATCATCATAAATATTCGGGTCAGTTATTTCAAATATTCCTTTCAATGGATTATATCTAATTAAGAAAAAATCAATGACCATTGCTAAAAAAACTCCCAATAAAACCAGTGACACTATCTTATATTTTTTTCTTATTTGATCACACTTATAATCTACCTGATTTTTAATTTTTTCAACTCTATTATTATTTGTTATTTCATAGACAGTATTTAAAAATTCACCTGATAGTCTTTTACTACTAGCACAATCCATACATAATATATTTCCATAAACCGGTGAAACAATATATATAATAGGAACCAAAACAACATCATAATCCTTACATAAATAATAATCACAATATTTAAAAGTTACTGTTTCAATTTCATTATTTCTTTCTTTAAGTTTTTTCTTAAAATTCAAACAGTATGTCAAAACACTATTATTTGTAGCATCCTTGTCAGCAAACACAGTATTTGTTCCACATAGATATTTATAGCCTAACACAACTTCATTTCCTGTAACTTCTTCAACAGTTTCTTCACAATCCTTATGAAAATCAGTGAATATATGATAATTATTATCATATACATAAACAAGCATTTCATTAATATCATAAGTTTTTTCAAAGTCCTTTTTTGTCCAAGTTTTAATATTAAATTTGATTGATTTTATTTTTATATCATATTTAAAATAAGGAACATAAAAGCAATCAAACGAACATTTAGATAAAATGTCTTTTGCTTCTTTTTTATCACAATTAAATTGATCAGTAATATGGTCAATTAATAATTCATCTAAATATTTATAATCGTAAACACCAAATTTATAAATCTTTTTAGCATCTGCAAAAAGCTCACTATCGACAGTATAAAAGCCATTTGCATTCTCCAAATATTCATCGGAATTAAAATCCTTTTCTTCAACATACATTTATGGACACCATCCTTATTTTTGAGCACTAAAACTTTCTGAATTTGTACCTGATGTACAATAAATTTGATTATTGCTTGGATTATAATAAGCACTTTGACAATCCCATTTTGTACTATAAATAGAATTATTAACTTGGAAAATAAAATAGTCATCATTATAGCCATTCCATTTTGTACCTAAGGTTATACCATTAGAATTTAATCTTGCAAAAATAACCCAACACTTGACATCATATTCGAAACAATAATTGCCAATACTTGTAACTGATAAAGGAATAAAGATAAACTTCAAATTATCACAATGTGAAAATGCTTTAGCACCAATAGTTTTTAGTTTTGAAGCTGCTCTTGACTCTACATATATTAATGATTTTGAATTAGCAAAACCATAGGAATCAATCCATTCAACTTTTTCGCCAATAATGATTTTATTGATATTTGAACCATTAAAAGCATATGTGCATACTCCTCTAACATTAAAGCCATCTATTGTTGATAAATCAGCAGTTTGACAGCTACTTTTAGCACTTAAAACACAAGCATAATTATCATTTGTAACATAATATACATAATCGTCATTCTCTTTTATTTCTTTAACATTATAATAGATACCTTTTACTGAGTCTGAATTATATCCGTCCCAGAAACTGCCTTCAGTTACATTTTTTTTATCTAATGACTCAAAAAGTACATGTGTTTTTTTATCATAAAAGAAACATCTATCTCCTATTTCTTTTATTGATGATGGTATATGTGCATATGTTAAATTTGTATTATTATAAAAACAATAACTACCTATTGTTGTTAATACTTTATTGTTAACATAGTCAACCTTAGTTAATTGCGAACAAGAATCAAATGAACTGCTTCCTAATAGTACAACATCTTTTCCGATAATCACACTTGTAATGCTACTACCATAAAAAGCTTTACTACATACATATTTAATTGGATAATTATCTACTTTGTCCAAAACAATATCTGTTTTTCTAGAACTTTCAGTTTTATAACGCATTATTCCAACATAATTATCATTTGTAACATAATATACATAATCGTCATTCTCTTTTATTTCTTTAACATTATAATAGATACCTTTTACTGAGTCTGAATTATATCCGTCCCAGAAACTGCCTTCAGTTACATTTTTTTTATCTAATGACTCAAAAAGTACATGTGTTTTTTTATCATAAAAGAAACATCTATCTCCTATTTCTTTTATTGATGATGGTATATGTGCATATGTTAAATTTGTATTATTATAAAAACAATAACTACCTATTGTTGTTAAATTTGTATTTATTAATGAGATAGAACTTAAATTAGTACTATAAAAGGCATTATTTCCAATAGTTGTTAAAGAAACTGCATTTGAGCAATCAATTTCCTCAATAGATGAATTAGAAAAAGCTTCTTTACCTATATTAACAACCGTTGAAGGAATTGTTACTTTTCCTATACCACTTGACTTAAAACAGCCTTCAGCAATTTCTACAACTGGTCTTGTTTTATAAATACCAGGAATAACAACATCAGTTTCAACGCCATTATATCCAGTAACAATGAATCCAGTAGATGTACTATTTAATTTATATTCTAATCCCTCTGTTCCTATAGAGCTAGCAAATACAGCTTTAAATGTTTCTTTACTATTTTTGATAGTTACTTCTTTTACATATTCACCATTTTCATTTATCCAACCAGCAAATTTTAATTCACCTTTATCTTTTTGAGTTGGAAGTTTAATAGTTTCACCGAAACGGCAATCATTCTTTTGATAAACAATATTTTTACCATCATAACAAATAATTTGTTTATTTGGAGTACTAACAAATTTTATAGTAACTGGTGATGATGTTATATCTAACGATGAATAAAATGTATCATATTTATAATGAACTGTAAATTTACAAATTCCTTCTGAAGTTCCTTTTATATTTAAATCATAATTGTTAGAAGAAACTTTCAAAAATTCTAGTTTAGCATTTGCAGTATTCTCTAAATATGTAAATGTATAATTGTCGATATATGTATTTTTGTCATATATTTTGCCATCAACACGAAAACACTTATCTAATTTATAATATTCATTTGTTTCATATTCATCTTTTAAATTTAGAAAAATAATATCATCAGAAGAACCAATATGTTGTCTATAGCCACATACCTTGCATACCTTAACATCATAATAGGCATCGTCTTTTGTTCCTTTTATAACGTCACCATATGTGTGTGGTAGTGGATCTATGCTATCCTCATCTTTATAATTGCATAATGAACAAATTCTATATTTATGTCCAGAGGTTGAACAAGTCGGATTTTTATCTATAACATACTCACCAAATTCATGTTTACATTTGATTGTTCTGCTTGATCCTTCAATTCCCATCAATCTACAACCAGTAACACTGATTAAAATAATTATCAATAATAAAAAACGATAGATTTTCTTCATATTACTCATTTCCTTAATCCTTCATAATATTTTTCAAAATACAACTTAGGCAAATTGCTACCATCGTATATCCAACACTTATATTGATTGTTCTGAATTCCAGCTTTATCATATGGTTGCAATAAATTATTGTAACTTCCATTGATTAATTTGTTTTTTATTTCATCATTTTGTGCAATAATAATTGTATTACTTGATTCAAAGCCTTTATTATTCCCACATACTGCTCCTTCTCCATGTTGTCCAACATTACGAAATGCTGTATTCCATCCTGAACGATATGCACTAAACGTAATTGAATTCACGTAACAATTATTTATATTTGTTGCTACACTTTTTTCATCATTTCCAACTAAGCCACCAGCATAAGCATAGTCAGCAACTTCAGTAAACAAATCACCACTTTTTGCTTTTAGTCTTGAACAAACAATCACATTAGATGCATAAGAATTTTCTATTGTTGTTCTACTAGTTTTTGAACATTTACCAACTAGACCACCAGTTTGAGACCAAGCAGCATAGCATAAAATATCTACTGAATCAGTGACACAATAACCAATAGATGATCCACAAGATCTACCAATAATTCCACCAGCAATACCACCTCTTGAAGTTTCAACATAATCAACTTCTGAGCCTAGATATTTGCCTATACTTGAATCATACTTAAAATTATCAGTGCCAATAACAATTTGTCCACCTAAAACCTTAATATTAGATATTGTTGAATCAGTTATTCCACCAATAAGTGTACCAATCATTACATCATAACTTGAATTGCTATTTTTATCTCTTGGTATTGTTATATTGACATTAGTCATAAAGATATTTTTAAATGTTGCATTTTTAGCACTAGCAAAAAGACCAAAATAGGTATCTTTTTTATCAAGAACTATTTGTGTTTTTCTTGTTAATCCATTAATTGTATAGTAATTTCCATCAAATGTACCTGTAAAATCAACATATTTATTTATTGAACCATTTGAATTTAAAATAGTACCAATGGCATTCCATTCTTCACCTGATAAATCAATATCATTAACTAAAATATAATTTTTAGTTAAATATTCTTCAGTATTGATTTTTTTCAATTGCTCTTTATTACCTATTTTATATGGTGTATTTACTTCACCATTGCCACCAGCAAAGCCTCTAATAATTCCATATGAATCAGCACTCCATCTTGTATATAAAACTATATCTTCGGAATCAAAATCAATGACAGATTCAAGAACATCACTATTTTGACTTAATGACCAACCAATAAATACTTTCTTTATTTCTTCATTAATTGTTCTATGTGTTACATATTCACCGATTGTTTTTAATGAATCATTATATTTATAGTTTCCTGATAAAATAAGTGTTTCGCCATCCATAAATGTAATATTGTATTTCTTTGGTTCTAATTTTAAATAAATATTTAATTCACTAGTTTCACTTGTTATTAAATCCTTTATAGTTAGTTGCTCTAAATTATAATCCACTTCATTATATTTAAAACCATTATAATAGTAGCCACTTGGTAATAATTCTTTCAAATTCAAAACTGCTGTGAATTTAATACTTCTCGTTTCAAAATTTGTACTATCATAATCATATAGATAAACCTTGTATGTTTTTTCAACATATATAGGATATAATGTTATATTAGAATTATTAGCACCAAAATCAATAACATTTGTAATACCGCTTGTACTATTTTCATTTGTACTCCAACCCTTAGAATCATACCCAATTTTAGAAGCTAAAGTAGGTAATGTACCGCCAAATGTATATGCTTTTGTATATTGTTCATTATCTATAAATGTTATATTATATGTATTAACTTCCCATTTAGCTATTAACGTTATATTATCATCCCAAGAATATGTTAAATTATTAGTATAAACTATACCATTATATGTCCAACCAACAAAATGATAACCATTTTTAACAATGCTATATTCTGGTAATGTAACCTTATCATCAATATTAATATTTGTAATGTTAGAAGTATTGCCTGCTCCACCATTTTTGTCAAAGGTAATTGTATATGTTTTCTTTGAATATTTTGGTTTTAAGGAAACATTTATGTTGTTATCACCAAAATCTAATACCTTTGAAATAGTTTTTGAATCATCATTTATCCAGCCTACAAAAGTATAGCCAAGCTTATCTTGTTCTGGTTTTGGTAATAATTCTCCGTATTTTAATATTTTAGTATATGATTTATCATCCTCAATAAAAGTTATATTGTATGTATTTATCTCCCAATTTGCCTTTAACGAAATATCAAAATCATAACTATAAGTTAAAGATTCATTATAATTACTATTTAGATAACTCCAGCCAGTAAAATGATAGCCTTCTTTATCAAATAAACATTTTGGTAATTTAACCTCATCATCGATATTTACACCTAAAATATCATCCATAGAGCCTGTTCCACCATTATTATTAAAGGAAATTCTATAGCCAACCTTACTAAATTTGGCGTATAATTTAGTATTGCCAAATAGTTTATTATATTTAATAACACTATTTCCATTAGCATCGACAACTAAATTATCAAAATCTTCATCATTGTATAATCCTTCAAAGATATATCCTTTTTTACTTGGAACATCAATTTTAAAATTCTTAAAAATAGTTACATTTAAAGAAATATTTTTATCATCTACACTATAATTTATTTTTCTTTCATAAATTTTTAAATTTGGACTTACAAAATACAATACAATTCCTAAGACTGCAATAAAAAAGAGTAAAACAAATGGAGATAAGGCAAATTTTAATTTTCTTTTTTTGATTTTATGTTTTTGTTTGCAAACATCATCATATTTTTTTAAAAGCTTTGTACCTTCTTTGTCATTATTTAATGTTTTATATTGACGCTCACCAATATTGCTTAGTTCTTGATATTCAGCTATTTTTTTCCTTAGCATTAAATTAGAGAAATCAAATATCTTAAAATTAACAGACGTAATTTGTAACTTCAAGCAATATAATGCTGGATCATTTCTGCAAAATTCCTTATAAGCATTATTTGTAGATAAATCGTTTACTTTTTTTAACAATTCACTAAGTTCTGGAATGAACTTATTATTTATTTTAATCTCACATTGATAACTATTTGTTTCACTTTTAATTGTTCTTGCAGATTTATAAAAACTTGGATTGTTTTGAAAAAAGAATCAACTTCTCCTAAAAGACTATTTCGTATTTCAAAATACTTATTTAAAGATGGTCCTATTCTTGAAATAAATTGATTTTGACACCTAGGACATAACCATTCAAAATAACCAGCTTCATTTTTACCTCTATAATCATCAGGACTTATTCTACTATGACAATTTGGACATTCCAAAACTACCTTATCATCATCCATATATAATCTCACCCTTACATAATATTATTTTCTTTATTAAATTTTTCTAACGCTTCTTTATCTGTTTGACTAATAGATGAACGTGACTTAGAAAATGCATAATCTACATCACTTTCATTTATTTTTTTAACCACCATATCATCCTTACTACGTAAAATTGCCGAATATTTTATATATTCACATAGCTCAGCTAAATCAGCTCCACTATAATCAATAGTAGCATTACCAATAGCATTAAAATCAATATTATCTTCTATTGGACAGCCCTTTAGGCAATTTAAAATTATTTCCTTTCTTGCTTCGAAATCAGGAAGTTCGACATAAATAAGTTCAGAAAATCTTCCTGGTCTAAGCATAGCACTATCAATATCCCAAGGTCTATTAGTTGCTGCTAAAAGCATAAGCATTTTGTCACTTTCGTTGAAGCCTTGAATTTGCGCTAAAAGCTCTGGTACAATTCTATTCATTGCTGATGAATCCCCATTTCTTTTACTAGCTAATGATTCAAATTCATCAAAGAAAATAATTGATCTATCATATTTTCTAGCTTCATCAAAAAGATTTTTAATATTTCTTTCTGACTCACCAAACCATTTAGAAACAATTTCCGAACATTTTACAGCATAAAATCTAGCATTGGCTTCATGAGCAATTGCTTTAGCAGTCATTGTTTTACCAGTACCTGGTAATCCATACAATAAAATACCTCCACCTATTTTCTTATTATAGGCCTTATATAAATCTTGATATTTTATTGGATTTAAAATACGCATATCTATAGCTTCCTTGGCATGCTTTAAACCTATTACATCATTCAAGCTAACATTAGGTATTTCTGATTGACTCCACATTGTTTCAGTTTCATTATTTTTAATAGTGCTCTCATTATTCTCACTAGCAATTATTTGGGGTTCAACTTTAATAGATTTAGCATAGCTTAAAAGTCTATCCGCATTTTGTAATCTAACTTCCTTTAATTCTCCCTTACTTTCTAAAGCAAGCTCATATAAAAGCTTAGAGGAAATTAATAATTCCTCTTTTGCTACACTATAATCTTTATTTGCTAATGCTTCCTTAGCCTTATTAAAATGAATATTATAGACCTCATATTTTAAATTAGTGTTGCTCATTTTGAAGTCCCTTTGCAATTTCATCTACTTCAGCAATTTTTCTCTTAATATCCTCTGATGAAGCATCTTCGGAAATTTTTGCTTCGTTATTAATCATTTGCTCAATTTCTTTATTATCAATACCTGATACTGAAGAACTAAATGATGCGCTTGATGAATCAAGTAAGCCTTCAAGCTCCATATTAGTTGCTTCTGTTCTTGCCATTGCATCTTCAAATTGCTTAGTAGTTTCCTTAAATGACATATCCTTAGTAATCTTAACCATTTCTTTAGATATTCCTCTCATAACATCTAAAAAATCAGCTTGCATTCTTCCTAAGTCTTTCATTTGATTCATAATTTCAATGTTTAAGGCCATTTCATCCATTTTTTTCTTTTGAATTATGCATGATTTTAAGCCACTAACAGCCAAATTATATTGACTGTCAATTCCCTGTAGCTTTGCCTTTTTAGCAAGCTCTAAATAATTACTTTTCTTTGTCTCTAGCTCATCACTATATTTCTTTAACGTTGCTAGAGTCTTTTTTACCATTATACGATTTTGTAAATCCTTCTTTGATTTATTCATAAGAATCACTCCTAAAACTATTCAGCTATTTTTTGTTTAGCATGTGTTGCTTCTTTTAAATTAATGTTGGTATTAGCTGGATTTTCTGCTGCTGCTAATATAGAATTTAACTTGTTATTCTTCTTTTCATTAACAAAATTAGTTTCTTCCTTATAAGCCTCAAAGCTCATTCCAGCAGTATCAATACCTCCATTCCAAATATTAGTTTGATCAGTTATTTGTCCTAAAAATGCATTAAGCTTTTCTTGATCTAGTAAAAACTTATTAATTGAATCATTTTGACTACTAGTTAATTCTGAATCATCTAAGACATTCTTCAAATTAGAAAGAACATCAAGAGCATTATTTAACCAGTCAATTCTTCTGGTTACCATCTCTAATTCACTCTCATATCGCATATATTGACGCCCATAAACTTCTTTTAATGATTGATTACTTTCTTGTTGAATCATTGAAAAAGATTCCTTCATCTTATTAGATAATTCTATAGATTTATCTTCTAGTATTCCAACTTGATTATTAACATCAATAATTTTTTCAGTAACATCATTTTTGTTAATATTCAATTTCTTTAAATTTGTTTTTTTCTTTTTATCCTTTTTCTTAAAGAACATAACTATACCCCATTCCCAGTTCTATAAATATATAAAGTAACAAAATCATTAATATATTTATTAATAGCATTTGTTTCTTTTTTACTAATTGCAATTTTTAAATCATCTAGCTTATCAATCATTTTTTTATCAAAGCTAGATAAATTAGCATCGCCTGATGCTTGAATATATTTAAGATTATCTCTTATTGCAATAAGCTTATTATCGACATCATCACCTAATTGACTAATAACAACAGCCAAAGAAACTTTAATATTATCTAAAAGTTTCCTATCTTCATCAATAACATTAGCAAATTTCTTCTTTTTTCTAAAAAACATAAAAATCTAACTCCTTCTTTTTTTCTAGTTATTATCGATTCTAAAGCTAAATACGCCTAATATTTTAGTAATTAGACTTTCAGTTTTTGAAGCATTGTTTGCCTTTAAAGAATCAACTAAATCTTCCAAGCAAGCTAAAATAGTCTTATCTAATTCATATAAGTTTTCATTTCCAGTAACTTCTACAAGCTTTCTTTTTTCGCAAATTAAATCGAAATCAGCCTTATCATCACTAGTAACATATTTTGAGCTTTCTTCTAATAAAGCATCGATTTCCTTTAAACAAGCCTTATCAACTCCATAAACCTCATAACCTTTTTTTCTACCTTTAAATAACATTTTTCTATACCATCCTTTTTTTATATTCTTTTGCCACATCTAGAGCAAAATTTAGCATTTTTACTATTTTCTTCTTTGCAATAAGGACATACCTTAGCAGTAACATTTAATTGATTTCCACATTTTTTGCAGTATTTTTCACCATTTTCATATGGCTCTCCACATTCTGGACAATATTTAACATTCGCTTTATTACTACTTTGACTAGGCTTTAATAAATCTTTAACAAAATTTCTATCAGATTCTTTTTCCTTCCTATTCATTTCATAAATCTCTTTAGTATTAATACCATACTCTCGTTGTCTATATTTATCCATTGCAACCCTACTGATTTCATTTCTTATTTCTTCAGGAATAATAAAATCACTAATAACAAAACTATTAATTTTCAACCCATATCTATTGAAATCATCTTGAAGCTTAAATTTGACCTCTTCGCTTACATTACTCATATTGTTCCAAAGATTATAAATATCAATATGATTATTATTCATATTTCTTGCAAAATGCTCCTTAAGCTTACTAATTAAGATATCATATACAAAGCTTAATAACATTTCTGTACTATAATCCTTGTTTAATCCACCAACGGTCAAAACAAATTTTTTAGCATCATTAACATTAATTTCATAAGCTCCCTTAACTCTCAATGAAACAGGCAAATTAGTTTTTGAATCAATTACTTCAATTGGTGTATTAGTAAACCATTGTGTTTTTAAAAAATTCGTATAACTTACATATAAAAATGGACTTCTAAAAGATTCTTTTTTGGCAAAAAATCCCTTTTTTTCTATTAAAGAATAAGTTCCACCAGTTAATTCACGTAATTCTTGACCATTATGCATATAAAGACACACACAATTAGGAGGAACAACTACTGTAGTCTTTGCTGTTACTTCAACAACTGGATGTTTCCAAATAATTAAATTATCAGCACCATAAAATTCAATTACATCACTCATTAATACCACTCCTCAATAAAATTATCTATCAGTATAAAAAGGTGTACTTTTTTATACTACAATTATTGCATATATTTCGCATATATTGTATAATTAATTCATAAAAAGACGTATTTTAAGGTAAATATAAAAAAGTACACTTTTTCATATTTTTTTCATAAATTCATCTATAATAGTAATAAAGAGGTGAAAAATTTTATGTTATATGGTTATGCTAGAGTATCAAGTAAAGACCAAAATTTAATTAGACAGACTACAGAATTATTGGAATATGGCATCAGCAAAGAAAACATTTATTCCGATAAAGAAAGTGGTAAGTCATTTGATAGAAAAAATTATCAAAGAATAAAAAAGAAAATAAAAGCGGGAGACGTATTAGTTATAAAATCTATTGATAGGCTCGGTAGAAATTATGAAATGATTATATCTGAATGGGCATATTTAACTAAATTTATTAAATGTGATATAGTAGTTTTAGATATGAAGCTATTAGATACAAGAAATGATGCTAATGGTTTAATAGGTAGATTTATATCAGATATCGTACTGCAAATTCTTTCATTTGTTGCTGAAAATGAAAGAAATAATATTAAAGAACGACAAAGAGAAGGAATATTATTAGCTCAAAAAAATGGAATAAAATTTGGAAGACCAGCCATAAACATAACAAACGAATATATTGCGGTTTTCGAAGAATATAATAAAAAAGAATGCTCCCTTACTGAAGCTTTAAATAAAACAAAGCTTAGTAGAGGAACATTCTACAAATATTATAAATTTTACTACAAAGAAAAATTGGACACATAATATGTCCTTTTTTTAAAAGCTTGCGCCAAAAGGAATTAATGATAGCTTAGCAAGCTTAAAACATTGCTTACCAAAAGGTATTCCGATTATTGTTATACATAAGAATAATCCAACAAGCAAATAACCAATAGCAAGCTCAAGTCCACCAAAAATAATCCAAATAATATTGGCAATTGGATGCTTGTCAAAATTAGTATTAATATCTTTACCAAAAGGCCACAAAATTAAATTTGCAATCTTAAAGCATTGTTTACCAAAGGGAATACCAATTATTGTTATGCACCAAAGTAAACCTAAGCATACATAAGAAAAAAATCCAAGCAAGCCACAAAATACAAACCAAATAATATTACCAAGTGTTTTCATAAGAACCTTCTCCTTTCCTAATGATAATATTATTATATCTGCATATTATTTGTTTTTCAACAAAATTTTGCATTTTTATAAATCCTTCATCAATAGAAAATTATTATACCTAAATGAGCTTGTTTAATAAACAACAATCAAGCAAAATCGTTCAGTAGTATTGAACAATTTTAAGCTATTAATCCAAGTTTCTATTTCAGTATCTGATGTATTTGATGAAAATCTATTTTCCCATTAATACATTAATCTCAAGCTTTAATTGTTTCATTTTCAATTACTGTAATAGAATAACTTACAAATATACAAAAGAATAATTTATTTGTAAGATCAAACATTGTAATTTTCTCCAGTAAATTCAATGGCAAATTAAAATATTATTATGTCAATATAGAAATTATTATTAAATAATTATATAATAAAATAATCAAGGAGGTTATTATGTTTTATAAATGGCTATATAAAACACCAAGTAATTTTGATGATATTATACTTAATAGTGATGGTAAATATTTAACTGGTCTTTGGTTTATAGGATCAAGAGATTCTTTAAAGCATTGCACAGATTGTTTAGAAGAAAAATTACCTATATTTGAAGAAACAATTAAATGGCTTGATATTTATTTTAGTGGTAATAATCCTAATTTTACTCCTAAATATAAAATAAATAATTCAACACCATTTAGAGAAATGGTAATTAAAATATTGAATCAAATACCATTTGGATGTACAATGACCTATGGCGATATTGCCAAAATAATTGCTAAAGAAAAGGGAATAGAGAAAATGTCAAGCCAAGCAGTTGGTGGAGCAGTTGGAGCTAACCCTATTTGTATTATTATTCCCTGCCATCGTGTTTTAGGAGCAAATAATAATTTAACAGGCTATGGTGGGGGAATAAACAATAAAATTGCTCTTTTGGAGAATGAAAATATTAAATATGCACAAAAAAGTACTAGAAATTTCAATCTAATCTAGTACTTTTTTGTTCTTATATTATGCTTCTTCTACTTTTTTATTCTTTATTGTTAATATTATTGCTGTAAATATTAATAATAGAATAAATAAGATGTAGCCATAATAATAACCATATGATAAGCACTTGTTATTATTAACGCCAGTTAAAATATAGACAACAATAATCAAAATGGTTGAAGCAAGCATACCTGTAAGCTTAATCCATTTATTTTTAATAAAAATCATTAAGCCATAAGCTAATGATGCAATAGCAAAAATACAGGTATAAGGGTTATTTTTAATAATTGCCATTGCTGAATAGGTAACAGCTTCCTCATCTATTATTTCACTATAAAATGGATAAGCAATAAATAAAATAATGCCTAAAACGCCAAGAGCAATACCAACCATATTATTTAAGGTAATAAATGAATAATTACCTACGTGTGATACATCAAGCTCCATTATTTCAACTACTGCTTTATTTTTAGCTAAAGCATACATTAAAGGAATACCAAGGGCATATAAAACAACTAATTCTCCTAAGCCTACAGTTAAAACATCATATAAGAATGCAAGTCCCCATAGATCAAAAGCAAGGCCTAATTCAATAGATACAATAATTGCATTACTAATAACTGGGAAAATAGCTGCAATAGGCATCTTTTTAATAAAACACATAGGAATAATTGCAAGAGTAGTTGCCAAGGTTCCAAATAGCATATCATACCAACCAAGTGTTGATGTAATATTAGAAACAAAGCATCCAATAATTAAGGCAAAGGCATATTTAGGATTAAATACTACTAAAAGTACTAATACCTCAGATATTCTAAATTGAACTGAGCCATAGCTTATTGGAGCAAATAACCATGTTAACACAGCATATAATGCTGCAATAATAGCAGATTCTGCTATAAACTTTATATTAATTTTTTTCATTATTTCTCCTTTCAAATAAAAAAAGAGGATACACTTATAGTAACCTCTTTAAAATCTTCGTCATTCCCTAGTTTTGTTTATAGACAGGATGGTTACGAACTGTCTTATAAAAATTGACATTGAAATTATAATCCATTATTCAAAATTAATCAAGAGATTTTTTTAAATATTAGCTTTTAAAATAAATTAAGATATATTTATTAATATTCTTTTATTTATTATCATATAATAATATTGCTACTTAAAATCAAGATTTGCTCAAAATATAGGTTAATCCTTTTAAAAACGTTAAAAAAATTAACAAAATCAAATAATATCATTTGAAATTTTTAACTTTTTGTTATATAATTTAATATAAGATAGTATTGGAGATGAAATCATGAGAAATGTTAGAATTGAAAATATCAGTATTACAAACTTTAAAAATGTAAAATATGGAACCATTGACTTGGTAACAAAAAAGGAATTCAAAGGAAATATTCTTGGACTTTATGGTCAAAATGGTTCAGGAAAAACCGCTTTAATTGATTCAATATCTTTACTAAAATCTATAATGTCTGGACAAAAGGTTCAAAATAGCTTTGCAGATTTAGTGAATATTGATTCTAATAATGCCTCATTTGAATTTAGATTTTCATTGACAAATGATTCTGATATTGCATATGCATTATATTCTTTTTCTCTAAAAAAAGTATATAGTGATAATGATGATAGCCATATAAAGAACTATTTTTCTGCCATATATGATGAAAAATTATCAATTTCTAGATATGTTGACAATAAAAATGTTTTACCAAAACAATTATTAATTGATACTACTAATAGTGAAACATTCGGTCCCAAGACCAAATATGAATTATTATTAAACAATTTCAAAAAAACAGAAATTGATGTAATTGTTGCAAAGAAACTAGCTTATAAATCTGGGCGTTCATTCATATTCTCTAACGAATTACTAAAACTAGTCAATGAAAGATGTACTGATAATTTCATTTTAGAAATATTAAATACATTAAAGCAATATGCAAAGACGAACTTATTTATATTGTCAAATAAGTCATCTGCTTTAATAAATTTTGACACTTTACCAATTTTCTTTAGAATTGAAGAAAAAGGACTTAATGCTGCAGGAGCAATTGGTATACCAATTGAATCATATGGTATGATTCCTTACTCTACTTTGAAAATAGTTGAAAAGGTTATTTCAAATATGAATATCATATTACCACAGCTTGTACCTGGTTTAATAATCTCATTAAAAAATTTAGGTGAAGAAATAAACGCAAATGGGCAAAAAATAGTTAAAGTTCAATTATTTTCAAACAAGAACTCAAAAGAAATTCCTCTAAAATATGAATCAGATGGAATCAAAAAAATTGTTACAATGCTTCAACTACTAATTGTTATCTATAACAATTCATCAGTAACAGTAGCTATTGACGAGTTAGATTCTGGAGTATTTGAATATTTATTAGGTGAAATATTAAGAATTATTTCTGACAATGGCAAGGGTCAACTAATTTTCACTTCACATAATTTAAGACCATTGGAAACATTGAATAAAGCCTTTGTTGCCTTTACAACAACAAACCCTCAAAATAGATATATAAGATTTATTAATTTAAAGCCAAAGAATAACCTTAGAGATTACTATTATAGAGATATAATCCTAGGTGAAGAGCAGGCTGAGGACGTTTATGAAAAAACAAATAATCGTATGATTTCATTCGCCTTTAAAGAAGCAGGTAAAATTAATGAGTAAATAGAAAATTGTATTTGTAATAGTTGAGGTGCCTTCAGATGAAACAGCCATTGGTTCTTTCTTTGACTATCTATTTGATTCTAGCGAAGTACATGTTGAAGTAATGCATTGTGACATTTTAACAGAATATTTATTTAATAATAAACCATTTTCTTTACCCAGAAATAAAAACATTTTAATTGAATTGAAAAATATCATAGAAGCTTATCTAGAAAACAACCGACAATTTAAGAAGCGTGATATATCACAAATAATTCATATTTGTGATACAGATGGCTGTTTTGCACCAGATTATGCTGTTTCTCAAGATGATTCTATAAAATCAATAGAATATTCTGAAACGCAGATTAAGGTAAAAGATAAACCTAGTTTTCTTAAATCAAAATCTTTTAAAGTCGACAATATTAATAAACTTATTAATGCCCAATATATTTGGAAGGATATTCCTTATCGCTTATATTATATGTCAACATCCATAGATCACGTATTATATAATCAGTTAAATTTAACCGATGACGAAAAAGAAAATGCAGCTCATTCTTTTGTTAAGCAATACCTAAACAATTGGAATGAATGTAAAAAATTATTTTCAAATTCATCATTTGTTGTTTCAGGAAATTATCAAGAAACATGGGAATTTATTAAAAAAGATCTTAATTCTTTAAAAAGATATACAAATATAAATCAGTGTTTCCCTAAAGAAAATAAATAATAACATATTAAAATACTCTAATTTTCTAGAGTATTTTTTATAATATTTATTTCTTCTAAATCCTTATTGATTCTTATATTCTGGATGTTTATTTATAAGTTCATCCTTATCACCACATATTGTATAATCACATTTTTTTTCATTAACACAATTGTATGATTTAAAATATAAGAAAAGTTACTTTCTAATTTTGTGATAGCGACTTAAAAATATTATCAATTATTTTTATTTTCCCATCTATATTTTGGATTATTTGTTCTCTCTTCTTGTTGAGTAGCAAATTAAATAATAAGAATAGAAATAAATTAATTTCATTTAAACCACCAATATCAAATCTAGAATTTATTAGATAATAGCATTTTTTATATTATAATGCAAGAAAAATCTAGCAACAAAACCTTTATTGCTAGACATCTTCTTATTTAAATCAAATTGTTATTTCAATCATTTTCAAGACCAAAACCAAACCAGTCAAAGCTATTTCTATATTGCTTTTTAATTTTTTCATCATCTAAATTTAGTCTATTTCCAAGCGACTCATTAACAAAGAAATCATGGATATAATTATTAAGCACATCTTCTTGAAATATCTTATATTTATTAAGAACTTCAAATTCATTCTTTGTAATTCCAACAGCTTCTAAAAAAACATTAGGATCAGCATTATTAAATATTTCCATAAACGTTGTTTCACGATACACACTTATGTATAAGAATTCAAATAATCTTGCAAGAATATGCTTAATTACATTATCAGCATCTTCAATTGTTTTACCATTTTCAGGATTAATTTTAGGAACTAAATTATTTTTAACAGCCCTTCTAAATGAATCACAATACCATCTTTTGTAAAGCATTCCCCTATATTTAGTTGGAATGTTATTAATATCATTTAAATAGGTCTTTACAAAATTATCAATTTTTTTTCTTGTTGAGCTTGTATATTGAATACCTTTCCCAAATTTTTCCTTTATCTTATCCACAAACCTAACACCATCATCATAACCACATTGCTCTTTTTTTATAGGAGCATTGACACCAGCCTCATAACCTTTTTTAAAGCCATTAGTATACCATGTTGATTTTACTGAATCATATTCTTTAGGACAATATTCTTTAATATAATTTTCTAATACATTTTCAAATTCACTTTGAATATGTTTATCATCATAATCAACATATTTTTTATAATCTTTTTGACCTAGCTCATAGCCCTTATCTCTACCATCTTTAGCAATTTTCGAATCAAAGCCTTCTTCAGGCTTAGATGGTACTGTTTTTTTATTGTTTTTAGCAAATTTGGCATGAGCAAAGACTCTTTTAATTATATCACTAACATCCTTATCATTAAGCATTGCAGCAATAGTCTCTTCATCAAGCATTCTAGTTGTTTTAGATGTATCAACAATTTTTCTTGATAATGGAACACCACTTGAATCACCAAATTGAGCAAGCTCATAAAATACTTGATCTGAAATAGGATTTGTCCAATCACCATTAATAAAAATAGGCATATATTTAACAATTAATTTAGCTATTTGTAATTTCGTGATTTGTCCATTACTTTCGGATTGTTCAGCATATTTTAGTAATAAGGCACTAGCTCTATCAATATTAAAATCAAAAACAAAGCCTTCTTTTTTGATAATTTTATCATTTTCTTTATAAGGTGTCTGTATTCTAAAAATTGCTTGAAAGTATTGTTCAGGACTAGCCAAATCCTTAAGAACAAAAACACTAGACCATTTTTTTACTGTTACGCCAATAGTTAGTTTATTAACCGTAATTGCAATCGATCCAAGCTTATTCGTATTTTCTGCTGCTGTAATGTTAGTCATTAAATATTCATAAGCACTATTACCAGCACCTACACCATCCTGTGATAAATTAATAATTTGATATCTTGAAAAATAGTCATCATTACTTAATAAATTTTCCATTGCCTTGCAAGAATCGACAGTTGGCATTAGCCATAAGGTATGTTTAGAATTATTGATCATTTTTGGATTAGAATAAGGAAATTTATCACCATAAACTGATTTACCCTTTATTATTTCAATCCAGCTTTTTACTTCTTATTCATAAATAAAAGAACAAGGCTCATTTGGATTATTTTCTTTTCTTGTTTCAAAAAATTTATTTAACGAAAAATACTTTTTTGACAATAATTTATCTTCAGAAAATACCTGTGATGTCAAATTACCAAATAATTTTGACATATTATAGCCAAATATTTTCATATCTGGGAATACCTCATAATCAGGATTTATAATCGAAAAATCATCATCTTCACTCTTTGGATATTTATTTCTTTGCTCATCAAAATATGAATAAGTAAATGAAGATTCATCATTAAATTCTCCTTTAGCTAAAGCTTTAAATGGTGTTCCTGATAAGCAAATAGTTTGTTTAGTTTTAATCTTAAACCTACTAATAATATCTTTTGATTTTTTTAGCTCATCTTGGTATTCTTTATCTAAATCTTCACTTTTTTCTTCCTTAACCTTAAGAGTTCCCTGCGTTTTTTGATTCCAAGCACCAAAATGATATTCATCTAGAATAACTAAGTCCCAATCTATATCCTGTAGCTGTTTAATTTTATCTTTTACATCAGCATTTTTTTCTTTACCAAGATAATTTTGTAATGACAAAAATAATACATATGGCTCTTGAATTAAATTAAGCACAAAATCATTTCTTCTTAGCTTTTCATCTGTAAAATAGCGATAACTTTTCTTGATATGAGATAAATCTTCTTTCCAAGAAGATTCAACAGCAGGAATAAAAGTTAGTATTAAAATATGTTCAAGATTACTATCTTCACAATACTTATAGGTAGTAAAAGATTTACCAAATCTCATCTTACAATTAAGTAAAAAACGACCATTTGGATTTTCATTAAAATAATCCTTCATAGCATTTATGCATTCTTGTTGTTCTTTTCTTGGTACATATATTTCTTTATTTTCATCCTTATGTCTTAATGAATTAAAAATATCAATAAGTTCATCTGTAGGAATATTATAAAACCATTCTTGTTCCTTTTCTACATTTCCCGCATTTGTTTTTTTAATTTCATCATGAACTACATAATCTTTAAACGAATCATTTTTTGCATCTAAACAAATACCCCAATAAACAACTTCACGATTTAATCCAAATTTTTGATATCGTTCATCAGATAAAGCTAATTCATGCTTTTGTTCCTTAATTCTTGATTTAATTGCATACCAAAAGCTCTCACCAAGCCTACATTTTGTCATTCCAACTTTGATTCCATGGTTTTGATATTTTGGTAATATATACATATAAATTAAAATTAAAGAACCATCAGTATTGTTCTTATCATCCAAATTAAATGTTATATTCTTTCCCTGATAACATATTGTATCTGTTTGATTAATATCAGAAGACCTAGTAACTATTACCTCAGGCATATTACTTCATCTCCTTAATCATTGACTCAATATAATTAATTTCATCATTAGTTAATTGAAATTTTTCATATAACATCTCGTCGTCCCATTTTTTAGAAAATGGAACAAGAGGAATTAAACTAAAAGTTTCTTTAGAACAATTTTTTTGAATTCGATTAAAATATAACAAAGATCTAAAAAATTTTGTTTTTATGTAAGACAAACAATTTTGAGCAATTGTTTCATTTTCGAAAGGACCAATCATCAAGAAAGTCTCAGTAGCAATTTCATTGGGCCTTCCAAAAATAATTTCTGGTGGGACTGTCGAATCAGTTGAATAAGCATAAGAAAAATATAATTTGTATTTTTTTATAGAATCAATATTGTCTGACGGAGCTGATGTATTTACAAAACCTACTACTCTTTTTGCACCACCTTTATTTCCTTTCACACCATAAATTTTATATGAATTTGGATATTGCTCATTTCTCAAGTCAAACATTTTATAATTTTCAGGAGCATTAAATAAATCAGTACTTATTCCAAATGGTTTTCTTGTTGAAACAATATTTGAAAATGAGTTTTTCTTATCATAACTGGCTTTTTTTATAATTGGAATTTGCCTAGAACCGCGAATAACATTACCAGTAACACCATTGTTAAGTAATCTATTAGAAACATCTTCAAAACCAGCCTTACTTTCATAAACATATTTACAAAGTCCATTATAGTTTGAATTCCATAAGAAATAACAAACCCCACCATCAATTGTATTTAAAGGAAAGCATTTTTTGGCATTTTCAAAATCGTGTAAAAATTCAATATGAGTGTCATTCATCATATCATTTCTGAAATCATCTAATCCTTTGCCACCTTTCATCCATCGAGATGGAATAATCATTGATATGTACTTAGGCTTTAAAGAAATTGCTTGTTCAATAAATTTATTGTATATGGGTTTACTGCTATCTCCAGTTCCACCGCCGTCATTAAATTGATATGGTGGATTACCTACAATAATATCAAATTTCATCTTTCTATTACCTCCGAAGAATCTATCTTGTAAATGTTCTAACAGCTTGTCCTTATCAATATGAATAAATTCATATGCATAAGTTTCACGTTGATTTGGATCATTATATAAAGAGTCACCCCTTATTTTACAAAAACTGCAACTATATTTTTTCCTTGCATCACCACTACAAAATTCTGGCATCGGCTTTCCTTTGTCATTAACAAATGTATGATTGGTATTAGGAGTTTTTATATTTCCTTCTTCATCATTAAACCAAGTTCCATTACCTATAGCATAGCCATTAACATAATGTCCATCCTTAGCCTTAAGACCATCACATTTTCTATTAGCTTGTGAACAATAATATAATGTTCTTCTTGAAACATTTGCAGTAAATCTAGTTTGGCCAATTGCATAAATCATATTCTGCAAAATGTGCTTTCTTCTTTCTTCAGTATTAGGAATTATTTCTTTTAATCCTTCATCTAGACGTAGGGCGATTTCTCTTTCAAAGACGCCATTTTTTGTTGCAGGATTTAACCATTTGTAGTTAGGATTATGCCATACTTCTTCAGGAAGTGAATCTAAAATCATTTCACAGGTTTTTCTTGGTGTAAAAACCTCATCATTTCCTACATTCGTAATTGTTTCTAAAATGTCAAAATTCTCAATATAATCACTTGCTGCTTCAATAGCTGTTTTATATTTTCCTTCTGCTTTTAATGCATCATTTTTTTCATTATCCAACATATTCACCACTCCTCCACATTAAAGATACAAATTTTATCTTCTTATTCTTTTCCCAGTCCATTATGTAGCATCGTTTACCATTATGATTTTTAGAATTGTTTGTCTTACATCCAAGACAAGCTTCAGGTTCATTATCACGTGCCTCTTCAAAAAAACTAAGCTGAACTGGTTTGGGCTTTTCATTATGACATGAAAAAGGTACTACTAATTTAATTCCATCCATCTGCCATAAATTCCAGCTTATTATTGTTGCAATCTCCATAAGTAATTTTTCTTCAGGCATTCGATTAAATCTTTCTAGATAATAATCTAGAAAATCTAAAAGAACATTTTCTCTTGCAATAAACAAATTATCTCCTTGAAATTCATATCCATATATGGATTTAATTGCTTTTATTGCATATTCAATCCATTCCTCATCACTAGATACATTTTTATTAATAACTCTAAATTTTCTATCTAATAAACCTACTCTATCTTTAGTCATTATTTTTGATCCATTTACTGTATCATATCTTGAAACAAGATACGGAGCTTCTCCACAGCATATCTCAAGACGAATATCGTTTACATAATCTTGCCACTTTTTTTCATCATCAAAATAAACCCTATTTGTTACTATCCAAGTATTATCATCATTTTCAATATTGAATTTATTTTTCTCACCAAACCAAGCCTCATCAGCTAAATTATTTTGTTTATTAACAATCCATGATGGTGTAAAAACCTCAGCATTATTTTTACTTCGTTTAATTTGCTCAGTTTTACTTTTTTCAATTCGAGGACGTATAGTTTTAACTCTTCCAATTAAATGACTTGGCTTTATTTCACTTGTTATTAAATATCCAAATCCTTTATTGGCATAATGGTCAGTTGCCCATATTATGTTTTTTTTAGTTGTATTATCATATAAAAGAATATCAAGGATTTTAGGGTAGTCAGTATAAATTTTATGTGAATCGATATCTCTTGACATTATTGATTCACCTCAATAATGATTGATTTAAAATTGATTTTATTAAATTGAATTATAAACATCTCTAAATCTCCTTGATGAAGTACTTAAAGGTATAAATTTATAGAGCTTGTTAATTATTACAAAAAATCAATTAAAAAACGATAAATAATGGCAAAACATTGTAATTTTTTATAAAATATGCTAAAATGTTGATAGAAATATATAAAAAAAACAGGTACTAAAAGGCATACCTTTATGTACCTGTTTTATATTTATGACAAAATTTAGCAACATCAAAAACAAGAAAAAAAGCTGATTAATGTCAGCCTTTAGTTGTGATTTATTTTTAATTCAATAACCAGTCAATTAAATTCAAAGACTTTATACCATCATAAGAACTAATATAATTTCTATCCATTGATAATATAATTTTCTCATAATTATCTGGTATCATACGAATTTCAACATATCTTCCAGAAAGAAGAGTTGAAAATTCAGATGATAATAAATAAGCATTAGCAAAGTTCTTGTAGAGAGAATAAATGCACGAAAACATTTGATTATTTGTTAAAATTTAAAACCAATTTAACCTTATCATTGCAAATTGACCTTAAAGCTTTAAAATCAATAATAGGATTTCTAAACTTTTTTAGAATGATTTCCCAATTATCTTTGAAAAACTCTATAAATACTTGATTAAGCAATTCTGGCATATATTTGATTTCCCAAGAGCCTTTATCAGCAATTAGTTTTGAATATTCCTTAAAAATGTGTTCTTCTGTTAACAACTTTGAGATTTGATATTCAATAGGATATTTTTCAGCAAGTAAAGCATTATTGTGTCTATATTCCATCTTTTGCATTGAATAATCTTCTGTTAACATTTTAGCCCAAACAGTGTTGCCTTCACTATTAATAAAATCATAATTTTTAATAACAATACCTTCTCCTAAGCCACTTGTGATTAGATAGTTTCCAGTGTCTTTAAGCAATGCTTTTAAATCCTCTATTGTTGGATTATTAATAATTGCAAGACAAGGAATATATAATAACTCAAAATTATCTAGTTCACTTGAATAATCATCAAATGAAATATATTTTTGTGTTTTTGAATCAAAGATGTCAAAAATATAGAACTTCTTTTTAGCTTCCTGCTTATAACGTTTAATATAAACACCAGTTAGCCATTCTCCATAAACAATGTAATTAGGATGCAAACATAAAAATTTTAGTAAATTATTATAAGTTTTTATATCAGATAATATGCCAGGTACAAAACCAGTTTGGTCACTGTCCTTTGTAACCTCTTTATGTCTTGAACCAAAGCCTAATGAGCCATCATCTTTTAAGAACACACAACTGTTTGTGCCATCAATTTTGTATGAAATGTAACATTTACCATTTAGAATTCCATCAACCTCTAATACTCCTAGTTTTTGGATGTGCTGATATTCTTTAAATTCCATAAAAATCACTCCACTCTTTTGTAACTCTTATACTTATATTTTACCATTTTCAACTCATTTTACTACTACTTTTTAATTGATATAAAAATCAAATTACAGGCATTTAAAATGATAATTTTTATTACTTTCGAGAAATATTATATAATTAATTATCATTATTTCTATATTTCCCAAAGTATTCCACTTCAGCAGCTTTACGAGCATTAATCGCTTCTTCCATTGCATAATATGGCGGAAATATTATTAAAGAATTTACATATATTTAAGTTTTATTTAGTCGATTTAATTAAAAATGCACTATGAAAGTTCATACCTAATTCTTCAATATAAAAGTGCAAAATCTTTTTATAGTTCTTTGTTGAAGTAGCTAAAGTCAAATATTCACATTTATTTTTAACATATTCTTCAATCATTTCAAATAATTTTTGACCAATTCCTTTATTACGACATCCTTTTGTAACATATATTTCATCTATCTCAAAGCATTTACTTCCAATTTCTATATACGATGTTTTCTTTTTGGTTTCATAAAAATGACCAAAAATATAAGCAACAATTTTATCATTATCTATAGCTACAAAAAGAGGCTCTTTCAAATCACTTTCGTCATTTACAATATATCCATATGATATATTTTCTTTTGACCATTCTTTAGATAACTCAATTAATTCTTTGATTGTATTTTCATCTAAACTTCTTTTTTCGTATATCACATAATTAACCTCCATCTATTCATTTGTACCAAGCTGTTTATTAATCCATGCCATTAGTAGCTTTACAATTCGCTTTTGTTCATCCTCTGTAAGCTCACGACCTATAGGAATATGATACCATTTATTCAAACAGCCACGGCAACAGCAGGCACAAGCATGCTGGGCAATAAACACGGGATGTCCGCGCATAGGAGTTTGCTTACCATCATTTGGTATAAATGCTGGAGCAAGTCGCATACGAATAAAATCTGCCGCATGCTGCTCAATTATATCTATTCCTTTATCCAAAATATATTTTCTATCTTTATCAGTCAAATGAAAACTTGAGCGAAATGTTGACTTTTGTAAACGAATTAATGTTTGATCTACTGTTGCCATAATTTTCTCACCTCATCTTATACACTTATAAATATGTATTTTTGTTGAATAGCAAATTAAATAATAAGAATAGAAATAAATCAAAAACATTTTAACTAATTTCTATTTTCCATCAATGTTTGTATTTTTTAATAGAATTTGTGAGTATCGACAACTATATAAAATCTCATTGTATACTTTTTAATTTTTCGTACATCTCTGGTATCCATCTCATTACTGTATCATAAACAATAACCATATTTACTACACCATAATTATGGACTATTTTATTGCGCATTCCCTTGATTGCAACCCAAGGAATTTCGCTATATTCTTTTTTAAACTCATCTGATAGACGGCTGTTATTTTCTGCAATTTGGATAATGCGAAACATAATAGAGTCGACCAATAAGTCGTTGTTTTCGATCTCATCTTTCAATTTTCCTTTAGTGTGTTCAATTATGAACCTCAAATCAGATATAATTTTTTCAAGGTAGTATTTATCGTTTTTAACGTTATCCATAAATTTTTATACCATCCTTTAATATCTCCTGTATAAGCGTTGGATTATTATCCAATTGTGATATATCAAGCAAATCAATTTTCTTCTTTAATTGTTCTCTTAATATCTCTATTAGTTCAAAAAACTTCATTCCATCTATTGGCATTGCAACAAGCAAATCAACATCACTTTTTTCTGTTGCTTTTCCTTTGGCATAAGACCCGAATAGATAGCAATACTCAACTGAATAATCCTTAAATATTTTACTACATATTATCCTTATTTGCTCTATGGTTAATATTCCATGTTCTTCATCAATCACTCCATATTCGCTCAATCGTTGTAATAAATATTGATACTTAAGAGGACTAATTTTGCTTTCATCAGACTCGTATCGTTTATATGTTCGCAAAGAAACTTGAAATAGTTTTGCGCATTCAGATTGAGTAATTCCTTTTTCTTTTCTTAATTGTTTTAGCGTCATTTTTACCACCTTTCGTTTATTTTACCACATTGACACCTAAAGTACAACTATATTTAGTGTCATTTTGGCACTTTTTGTTATTTATAAAGGTGACATTTTGACACTTTTTATCGTTTATAATAGTGACATTTATACTAAATCACAATAATTGTTAATAATATTATATAACATATTTTTTTGATTTCTATTCCCATTTATTTGTTTTTAAATTTTTTTTGGAATAAGGCTTTAATTATCTTTTTTGCAAATTTTAATATTATATAATAAGCTATTACTAAATGAATTATTTTCAATAAAATTTAGAACTCTTACTTACTCTCTTGTAAAAGCATAATAAAAAGCCGCCAATAGATTTCTACTAGCAGCCTATGAACTAATAAAGTTTAATAAAATCCTCTTGTAAAAATAACAATCCGCATGTAAAACATGCGGTCTTTCGGCTACCCTATAAGGGCCTCTTGCTACACAGACCCTCAAG
>CAKQDS010000021.1 GCA_934229535.1 uncultured Anaeroplasmataceae bacterium | reverse complement strand
AAAAAATAAAGTATTTTTCTTAATTTAAAGATATCACTTCTTTAAACTAAAATCAATACTTTCCTTTGTTATTTGTTTTTTTTTTTTGTTCAATAAGGTATTAGAAATGGTAAAAAGGTTACTACTAAAAATATTTATAAGATTTGTAAGCATTCTGAGCTTCTAGCTCAAGGTCATGATGATCCTTTAGCTTATGCTAAGGAAGTTGTAAAATAATTTATTGAAAAGGCTAAAGATGGTAAAATCGATATGCAAATTACTATTGATTTAGCTAAGAAGCTTGCCCCTACTGATTTTATTGCCTCTAAAACTACTAATGTTAATATTGGCTATTTCTTCTTACAAGATATTTATTATAATCTTAAAATTAAAGATTTCTTAGCTAGTATTACAAAAGGTATGAAGATTAATTATGATTTTAATACTATTACTAGATTTTTAACTTTTGATAGAATTTTAAATCCAAGTAAATTAGCTACTATAAATAATCTTGATTTCTATTATGAAAAACCTAATTTTTCTCATCATGATGTTTTAAGAACTGTGGATATTCTTTCTAACAACTATGATGAATCCATACTAAAAATTATTATAGTGCTATTATAAAAATTATATATTATAGGAATTCAAGTCTATCACAACTAAAAAATCATTTAAATAGCTTTTCAATACTACATAAAAAATATATCTAAAAAGTATAAAAATAATGCTATTTTTACATTATTCATCATTTCAAAATATCGAACTCGAGATTATACATTTTTTTGTTTCAATAATTTTTATATAAGATGTGATATTTTTATTTATGGTATTCATTAGTTATTTTTTTTGTGGTATAATAACCTTGGTGATTGAAAATGAAAGAAATATTTCTTCCATCTGATTTTGATGGGTTAAAGCTAGCAATAAATGTCTATGAAATTGAAAACGCAAAGGGCGTTGTCCAAATAATTCACGGAATGTGTGAACATAAGGAACGCTATGATCATTTGTGTGATTTTTTAAATACTTTAGGCTATATAGCTGTGATTAGTGATAATCGCGGTCATGGAAAATCTATTAATGAAGATAATCCAATGGGCCATTTTGGTAATGAAGGTATGAAAGCCCTAATTGCTGATCAATTAACTATTACTAATTATATTAATCAAACCTATAACCTTCCTGTTACAATTTATGCCCATTCTATGGGAACAATAATTGCTAGAGTATATCTACAAGAGCATGCAGATTTAATTTCAAGAGTAATTTTAAGCGGAATTCCTTGTTATCAAAGCGGTGCTTCTATAGGAATAGCTGTTGCCAATTTCTTAGCTCTTTTTAAAGGAAAAAAAGGTCATTCAAAGCTTATGACCAATCTTGTTACTGGTCAATTTAATAAAAAGATTAAAAAGCCTATCTCTTTAAATGCTTGGATAAGCTATAATGAAGAAAATGTTAAGAATTATGATAATGATGAGCTTTGTGGAATTCCTTTTACCATTTGGGGCTATAAGACTTTATTTAATCTAGTAAAGCAAATGCATAAGAAAAAAGCCTATTTAGATTTAAATCCTAATCTTCCTATCTTAATTTTAGTTGGTGAGGATGATCCATGTACTGGCTATGAAAAAGGATTATTAGATTCAAAATCAATTCTTGATTATAATTTTAATAATGTTGAGCTTAAAAAATTTTCCAATATGCGTCATGAAATAATTAATGAAATAAATTATTTAGATGTATTTAAAGAAATTAAGTTCTTCTTAAGTTAAAAAAATCATCATAAATTTGATGATTTTTTTATTTCTTTTGTATCATTTTTATTTATCAAAATACTATTTTTCAAATTTCTACGCCAAAGCTTTAAAAAATTCTTAGTAGCAGCTTTTATTTTAGTTTTATCGGCCTTATTCATTTTAAAATAATTTTTACCAAAGCCAAATAAATAACCAATTGGATGAGCAAGCATTTGCCCAACACTTCTTATATCGCCATAGCTTACAGCATTAAACAATAAATTGGTTAATTCCTTTGCTTCAGCTTCATTATAAGAATTTACAAAATCCATAATTGTCTTATCAAGAATTGAGGCACTAATTGTTTCCTTTTCTGAAGACTTATATTTATAATCCTTATCTAACAGCCAATTATAGGGATCATGCTGCAATATTCCTAATTTTTTAGATTTTACAATAACATCTGAAGACAAATGATTTAATAAGATTCCAATTCTTGTATCACGAGGAACAACCTTAAATACCTTAGATTTAATTTTTTGATATTCCTCCTCTTCAAAAATATTGTTTTTAAAGCCAGGTCCATCATTATTATAGATTTTAATGATTCGATTCTTTATCTCATCTGGGGCTTTATAAGCAGCATAAAGAGCTAAATTTGCACCTTTAGAATGTCCACCTACATAAATTGGTAAATTTGTTTTCTTAGAAACCTCTATTAAATAATCTAAGGAATCCTTTTGAGCTGGAATTTGTTCCTCCAAGGCTAGATAAAAATCCTCCTTCCAGCCTAAAAGAGATAAATCAGTTCCTCTTATACCTACATAGATAAATTTAGGAAATATGAAGGTCATTGCCCCCAATTGTTCTATTTTTTTAGTATCAATTATTATCTTAGCCCAATTAATATACATATCCTTAAAGCGTCTAGATGTTAAAAGAATGCTAAGCATTATTCTATTACATCTAGGGTTTAATGTCGGAGCACATATTTTCTTTATAATTTCCTTATCCTTAATGCTACTAGCTAAAAATGCGGGAAGATTATCATCAATTGATGGTACATAATGCTCAAATTCGATATAGGCGAGCTGACTTAAAAGTAAACCATCAATATCGTTAAAAGGATATTCCTCAAAGCTTAATTTACCCTTATCCTTTAAATAAGTAATTATATTACGCATCAATTTCACCTTCCTTTTTAATTATTATACCTTAAAATATATATTAAATCAAATTAATTAAGTCCTTAGTAATTCCTTTTTTTTTAATTAATTCGACCATTTTATCTTCTTTTTCCTTGGAAATATCTTTTTTTGTAATTTTTGCTGCCTCACGAATTATTTTTCTAATATTTTTTTCATCCTTCAAATCTAAGGATGAAGCCATTTCGATTAACTTAAATACATCACTTTGATTAATATTATTATTAATCACCAAATCCATAAGCTTATTAATATCCATAAAAAAAACCTCCTATCATATATTATGATAGAAAGAGGCTTTTGTTACTGTTCATTTTTTAATTCACGATTCATAAGCATCGGAATTGCATCTGTGAATTTAATCTTACCATGAATAAAATCATAGGCAACATTAATAATTGGTAGATCTAAATTATATTTTAATCCAATCTCATGAGCTGCTTCTATTGTTCTGATTCCTTCAACAGTCTGCTTAGACGAAGAAAGAGCTTCCTCTACTGGCATTCCTTGGCCAATCTTCAAGCCTGCCTGGAAATTTCTTGAATTCATGGATGAGGCAGTTACAATTAAATCACCAATACCACTAAGGCCATAAGCAGTTTCCTTTTTTCCTCCAAGAGCTACTACAATAGCTATAATCTCTCTAATTGAACGTGCAATTAATGCTGCACGAGCATTTTCACCAAGTCCTAAACCAGTAGAAATACCACTAACAATAGCAATTGCATTTTTAATTGCTCCACCAGTCTCTACACCAATTACATCGCTACCTGTATAAACACGTAGGTAATCATTTGAAAATAAATTTTGAACAAGCTTAGCTGCCTCAAAACTGTTTGAAGCACTTACAAGAGTAGTAAGCTTTCTTAAAATTAATTCCTCTGCATGACTTGGACCTGATAATACAACATAGGCCTTTAAATATTCTTTATTAATTTCCTGTTCAACAATTTGACTTACTCTAAGTGATGTATCAGGCTCAATTCCCTTACTAACATTAACAAATGTTTTTGATGAAGTTAAAATTTGATTTATCTCTTTTAAAACTCCACGCATAAACTTAGTTGGTAATGATAAAATTATTATATCAGCATAATCAACAGCTTCCCTTAAATCAAGGGTTGCTTTAATATTTGTTGGAATTGTTACATCAAAGAAAGGATGAACATGATTCTTATTAATTTTATTTACAAAAACCTCGTTAATGTCGCGAATTAAAACCTCGCAGCCATTATCAGAAAGAACCTGGGCAAGGGTTGTTCCCCAAGCTCCTCCACCAATAAATGATACCTTCATAATTAATCTCTTTTCCTAAATTCAAATTTAATAGGTGTACCGAAGAAATCAAAATTCTTACGGATTTGATTTTCAAGATAACGCAAATATGAAAAATGAATATATTTTGGTTCATTAACAAATATTGCAAATGTTGGTGGTTCAACCCCAACCTGCGAAATGTAGAAAAATTTAGCCTTTCCACCATTAAATTCACTTGGTGGATTCATTAAAATAGCTTCCTGGAAAACATCATTTAAAACACTAGTAGAAACTCGCTTTTGATAGCTTTCATAGGCTAAGTTAATTTCTGGAAATAAGGTATGAACTCTTTTCTTTTCTAAAGCTGATAAAAAGACAATAGGAGCATAATCTAAATATTTAAACTTAGATCTTATTTCTTCCTCCCATTCCTTCATAGTATTATTTTCCTTTTTAACTAAATCCCATTTATTTACCACAATTATTGCTGGTAAATTATATTCATCCAAATATTGACCAACATGTAAATCTTGCTCAATAATACCTGTTTCTGCATCTAAAACAAGTAAGACAACCTTACTTCTTAGCATTGCATCAACTGCTCTTATATTACTATATTTTTCAGCATTTTCGTAAACCTTGCCTTTTTTTCTAAGGCCTGCCGTATCAATTACAACATAATTTTGACCATTTGCCTTAAACATTGTATCAATAGCATCTCTTGTAGTTCCTGCTACTGGAGATACGATAACTCTTTCATCATTCAATAAAGCATTAGTCAAGCTTGATTTACCAACATTTGGTCTTCCAACTAATGAAAAAGGAATGGCATTATCGTATTCATTATCTTTATGAGTAGGCAGAATTTCAATAATCTTGTCCAATAGATTACCAATACCTATTCCATGAGATGAGCTGCAGGCAATAGGATCACCAAATCCCAAAGCATAAAAATCATATATATTTTCCTTGAATTTTTGGTCATCAACCTTATTTACAGCAAGTAAAACTGGCTTTTTAGTTTTGTAAAGAAGCTTAGCAACATAATCATCATCACTTGTAACTCCACTTCTACAATCCACCACAAAAACAATTACGTCAGCTTCATCCATAGCAATTTCTGCTTGAGCCTTAATCTCTGATAAAAAAGGAGCATCTTTAATTTCAATGCCCCCTGTATCAATAAGATAAAAATCTTTTCCCAACCAAGTGGCTTTGCTATATATTCTATCTCTTGTAATACCTGGTTGGTCATCTGTGATGGATAATCTTTGGCCAATTATACGATTAAACATAGTAGATTTACCAACATTAGGTCGGCCTACAATTGCAACCTTAGCCAACATATTCTCACATCCTTATTTATTTTTTCAAAATATCTTTATATAAATCGCCAAGATTCATACTAACATCTTGTTCAGCTTCAGAATCCATATATTTTTGGAATTCCTTACGTTCAAGATTAGCTAAATGCTTCTTAACAGATAATTCTAAAATCCATTCCTTTGGTTTAATAACTGAAACAACAGCATTTACCTTGTCACCAACCTGATATGCTTCATCAAGCTTACCATTTTGATTTTCAGCAAAAGCATCCTTAACAGGAATAAAAGCATCAACACCAAGGGCAGTAACATAAACACCCTTTTGATCAACCTTTGTAACTGTAGCTTCAACTAAATCACCAACATTAGCATTAACTCTACTCCATGGATTATCAATAATTGCCTTTCGTGAGAAAGAAATTCTTTCCTTTTTAGGCTCAATAGCAATTATTGCAACCTCAATTTCATCACCAATTTTGCAATAAGCATCAAAATTATCATTTGGATTCCAACTATACTCACTCTTGTGAAGTAAGCCACGAACATTAGCAGCAACCTCAAGTAATAATCCATAAGGCATCTTATTTACAACCTTAGCCATAACCTTATCTGAAACCTTATGGTTTTCTACATATTGCTCAAATGGAGTTTTAAGTAGAGCCTTTCTTGATAATAAAAGCTTACCATTTTCCTTGCTAATAATTTTAACATCAAGCTTGTCACCAACGTGTAAGACATCATTAATGTTCTTAACAAAAACATGATCAACCTGATTTAATCTAATTAATCCTTGATTATACTTGAATCGAACGAAAGCCCCAAATGGTTCAATCTTAGAAATTGTACCATTTACAACATCACCCTCATTTAGGGTATCAAGCTCAGCATTTTTATTAGCCTCATATTCCTCATGTTCAACAACACGATAAGAAACAACACCTGTTTTTCTTCTTTCATTTAATTCTAAAATTTTAACCTTAAGACTATCACCAATCTTAACATCACTTGGAGCTTGACTTAAAGGCATAAAGAATGTAAAGCCTTTAGCTGTAACATTATAGCCCTTTTCTAATTTCTTTGTAACCTTAACAGTTAAAGCCTCATTAGTATTCTCACTTAAAACTTTAAAATTTTCTTCCTTAAGCATATTAAGTCTACTTAACAAGATTACACCATTTTCTTCATCAACCTTAGTTACCTCACAGGTAATATCATCACCAACATTAACAAGACCAATAAATGATGTAACATTTTTATCAGTTGTATAATGATCCAAATACATTGTACCTTCAGTAAACTGATGTAAATCAATAGAAATAGAATCCTTTTTTACCTCTACAACCTTACCAGTAACCTTGTCCTTAACATGAACATCATTATATTCAAAGCTATTCATTTCGTTATTTTCCATTTTTTTTAACCTCTCATTAATTATATCTACAATTTTATTACAAACCTCAGCTATTGTAAGCTTTGTTGTATCTAAATAAATCGCATCATCTGCCTGCTTCAAAGGGGCAAGCTTACGATTTGAATCTATATCATCCCGACGTTTAATTAATTCCAAAACTTCTTCATAGGAATCGTTTCTACCAGCTTCACGTAATTCCTTACATCTTCTTTTAGCACGTTCCTCGGCACTTGCTGTTAAGAAGATTTTAACATCCGCATTTGGTAAAACTACCGTTCCAATGTCCCTACCATCCATTAAGATTTTGCCTTCCTTAGCTGATTGTCTTTGAAAATGAACCATTTTATCGCGAACACAGCCTTGCTTAGAAACAATAGAAACATTTCTTGTTACTTCTTCACTACGTATTTCCTTTGAAACATCCACACCATTTAAATAGGTTTTATTATTTGAATATATAATTGAAATATTATTTAAAAACGTATATTCATTAGGATCTTCAAAGCTAATACCACGGTTTATTGCCTCTAATGTAACAGCTCTATACATTGCACCTGTATCAATATGTGTAAAGCCTAGTTTTTTAGCAACTATTGTACTTATTGAGGATTTACCGCTTCCAGCTGGGCCATCGATGGCTACTTGAAAATTAACCATTATAGACACCTTACTTTCTTTAAAACCACAAAAAATTATATCATATATTTGATTTTATTTCAATAATATATCTTCTATAGACTATATAATTTTTTTATTTCATGGGGCTTTAAAGGTCGATATGCACCTTCAGGCAAATCTTCAAGCGTAATTCCTGCAAATGAAAGTCGCTTTAGCTTCTTAACCTCATGGCCAAGTGCCTCACACATTCTACGAACCTGTCTATTTCTTCCCTCAGTAATTGTTAGTTTAATTGATGAAGAGTCATTTACCTTATCAACAGATAGAACCTCAACTCTAGCACGCTTAGTTTTAATGCCATCTAGTTCAATTCCCTTCATTAATTTTATAATATCACCCTGAGATAGCTTTCCTTTAATTCTAACCTGATAAGATTTTTCAACCTCTTTTGCAGATTTAGTAAGCTTATAAGCAAGCTCACCATCATTAGTGAATAATAAAACACCTGAGGTATCATAATCAAGTCTACCAATTGGATAAATTCTATTTTCAAGATCTTCCTTATTAAATAAATCCATAACTGTTCTTCTTCCTAAATCATCGCTTAGGGTTGTCATATAACCAGTTGGCTTATTTAAGACATAATAAACCTTATTTTCCTTAATAATCGGCTTACCATCAACTAAAATTATATCCTTCTTGCTAACCTTTGTTCCGAGCTCCTTAACAATTTTACCATTAACACTTACTCTTCCGCTTTTAATAATTTCTTCGCTTGCTCTACGAGAGGCAACGCCCGCCTGCGCCATAATCTTTTGTAGTCTTTCTAAATTATCCATTTTTTAATCACCGCTTCTATTATAAAATAAATAAGCTAAAATTTCCACATTTTTTTACTTTTCCTGAAGATTATAGATAAAAATACAATATTAAAAGTGTTAAAACAAAGCATAAAATATCAGTAGTAATTCCAACAAAATAAGCATACCCTGTCCTTTTTATTTTGATTGCAGCAAAATATAATGAATAAACATAAATAGTTGTATCAGTACTACCAAGTAACAAAGATGAAGCAATTCCTATTTTACTATCAGGATGATAATTTTCAAAAATTTTAATCATAAATCCCTCGGCTGCATAACCAGATACAGGTCTAAAAAGACCTTCAAAAATCAACTCACTTGGCAAATTAGAAAAAAATTTAAATAAGCTTAAAATACCACTTGCCTCAAAAACATAAACAGCAACATACATAGCCATTATATATGGTAATATTTGCAGAGAAATATTTATTCCTTCCTTAGCTCCATTAATAAACGATTCATAAGCATTTGTTCTATTTTTAATACACATTATAAAATTTAATAAAATAAACAAAGGTATTATATAATAACTAACGCCAAGCAAAATGAGCACACACCTTATTTAAACAAATTGAAAACAACATTAAAATAACACCTATAATTATTAAAAGAATAACTACAAGAGAATTATTCATTCCTCCATAGGAAACCCTTGTTGATATTAAAGAAACAGGTAAGACACAAAGACAGCTACTATTTAAATTTAAAAACATTATCATTTCTTTGCTTGCTTTAGAATCAAAATTGTTTATTTCTGATAGTCTTTTAAAGGCTTTCAGCCCAAAAGGAGTTGCAGCACTCCCAACAGATAGCATATTTGATATGAGATTTAATGATATGTATTTTAAGGCAACATCATTCTTGTCTAATCCTCTAAATAAAGGTCTTATCAAATAAGAAAGGCCTCCACCCAAAATATTTAATAAACCAGAATCTATACATATTTGCAAAATCCCAGACCAAAATATCAATGTATATGCAGTATTAAAAAAAATAAATATTGCTTCCTTAGGACCACATATAAAGGCATTAGTTAAATTAGAGGTATTACCAGTTGCAACCGAAAACAAAATACCAACTGCAAATAAAAAAATAAATATTGCGCTTACCATCCTATCACCTATTTAATTATATTTTTATAAATAAAAAAAATGCTAAGTTAATCCTTAGCAATTTCAATAACCTCTTTAAAAAAAGCAAGCTCCATATCCAAGCGCTTTAAATAAGCATCTAAATTTGCATATTTATTTAAAAACAAAGAATAAATATTCCCCTCACTACTACTTAAATTAGCAAAATGTAGATAAATTTCATTATTAGTATACTTAGTTTCTGTATTAATTGAGCACCCAACTATTGGTGAATCAAATTGTTCCAAATTTAATGCATATGGCTTCTTCTTAAATGTAAATTTATATATTCTAGCATAGGTATAATCCTTATCCATTCCTGTCTTATAGGATGCACTATAAGCCGTAATCTTTACATCATCAATGCTACCTTGTAATACAAATGATGGTAAATATGATGGCTTAGCATAGGGTATATCTAAGGTTTTAAGCATATCCTCCTTAGGATTGCCTCCAATTTCTAGCTTAAAGCCCTTTAATTTTTCCTTAAACGCCTCTTCAATTATTTCCTGCTGCTTAATCATAAATTTTTGATGAGCAATATTACTTGCAAGCATCCAATTTACAGCTCCTACTAAAATAATCACTAGAGCAAGTGGAATAATTTTTATTGCCAAAATAAAAACTAAAGCAAGTCCTAATAAAATAAGTGAGCTTACAGATAAATAAATTGCTTTTATAAGGGCACTATTTTTTAATTTTTTATATTTTTCTTCTAGCATTTTATCACCTAAATTAATTGTTGTTCATTTATTATTAGCTTAAATTCAAGTCCAAGCTTCTCTGCAGCCTTACGACACATAATCATACGATTTAAAAAAATTTCAAAGTAATCCATTACTGGTGAGACCTTAACATCAATTTCTAGCTTTAGCTTAATAATTGTTTTTTCTGTGTTTATCTTTAAAATCGACTTTTTAACAGAATAATTAACTCTATCATGAATATCAAAATTTACCACATCCTGATTTCTAACTCTTGTTCTTCTTACATCTGATTTATCAGCTATTATTAAGGCAGCAGCAATTGGATTTACTGCAACTCCAGTTCCTTCATCATGGTTACCAATTGCAGAAACAATTTGAGCAATATCGTCTGGTTCCATATTTAAATGATCTAAAATACGAAAAGCCATAATAGCTCCACTTTGCGAATGATCAACTCTATTAACTAAATTACCAATGTCATGTAAATAAGCAGCAATTTGAACTAACTCAACATCATGCTCATTATATCCTAGCGTTTCAAGAATATATCCAGCATCACGAGCAACCTTAGTTACATGCGGAAAGCTATGCTCAGTATAGCCTAAAGCAATTAAAGATTCATCAGCCTTTTCAATATAGGTATTTATTTCTTTATTTTTTCTTATTTCATCATATGTAATCATTTATATCACCGCCTTATTTTAGCATTTTTTTAAATAAAAAAAAAGTCCACATGGGACTTTTTACATATTTTTTACTTAATTGATACAATATGAGGATTTGCAGCATTATTGTAAATATATAAATAACCTGTAATATTTATTTTAGCTCCAGCCTTTAATTCAGCTACACTCTTATATAAATCAGTATCCTCAGCTGTTAAATAAGATTCAACACAGCAATCCATTGTCTTACCATTTGCATCCTTAACAGTAAAATAAATATCTCCAGTTTTATCATCTTTTTGGAATGTTGGATCACTAACTAATGTTACATCCTTAATTGTGAAATAAGCATTATTAAACATTTCAACTCCAGCATTCACCTCAAGCACAATTGGTGTAAATGATTTTTTCTTACCATCTAATACCTTATATGTAGCACCAGCACCATCTTGACCTAAAATTTCAGTTTGTCCGCTCCATTCACCCTTAACACCAGTAACACTAACCTTATTACCAATAGCTAAATCTGTATCATATTGTTCCTTTGTACAGTTAATATTATAAACAAAGTAGCCTTCACTATTATCATCTAAAATATATAAAGTAGCTTTATTATCCCACCAGCTTTGCTTTGCAGCTACATAACCAGTAATTGTTGTAACTGTATTATTTTCAGCAGTCATAAAATTGCCAAATGCATGAGCTTGCTTTAATAAATCCTTATTTATTGTTTCCTTATGATTTGTCTTAATGTCAACAATATGAGGGTTTGCAGCATTATTATACATATACATATAACCAGTAATATTAAGCTTTGCACCAGCCTTTAAAGAAGCTACACTCTTATAGAAATCAGTATCCTCAGCTGTTAAATAAGATTCAACACAGCAATCCATTGTCTTACCATTTGCATCCTTAACAGTAAAATAAATATCTCCAGTATTGTCATCCTTTTGGAATGTTGGAGTACTAGTTAATGTTACATCCTTAATTGTAAAATAAGCATTGTTAAATTCTTTAGCATCATCATCAAGAGTTAATTCAATTGGCTTAAAATCAGTCTTCTTTTCTTCATCCTTAAATACTGAATAAACAGCACCATCACCATCTTGGCCAAGAATTTCCATCTCGCCACTCCATTCACCCTTAACACCTGCAACGGCAACTGGAGTTCCAATAGCTAAATCTGTATCATACTGTTCCTTAGTACAAGGTAGGTTATAAACAAAATAACCTTCACTATTATCATCTAATAGATAAATAGTAGCTTTACCATCACACCAGCTTTGCTTTGCAGCTACATAGCCCATAACGGCAGTAACCTGATTTGTTGGTGCTTTTTCAAATGCAGTATGAAGATGAGCTTGACCTAATTGATCCATAGTTAGTGGAACAATTTCATTTGAAGAATTCTTACATCCAGCAACTGTAAATAAAGCAGCTAAGGCTGTAGCACCTACTAAAATTTTTCTTGCTTTCATTTTTTCTATATTCTCTCTTTCTTATTTATTCATATATATTATACTTAAAATCTAACTAAAATACAAGATTTTAGATTTTTTTTACATTTTATTAAATATTACAATTATCCTTGGCCCTTTTAAATAGCTTATTCAAATGCTCATCATCCATTACAGGATATGATGAAGGACTTCCCATCCAAAATATCATACCACCACAAGCATTTCTAACAAGTGCAGAGCCATTAAATGCCGGAGTAACAAAGCTATTTTCAATATTTTTAATAACATTCTTAGTTGCGGCAATTTTTACATAATAGCTATTTGCATAAGACTCAGCATTTGTAGCTTCAGTTTTATAAATAGGTGAGGGATTGTTTAGATAATTTTGGAAATCAGCATTATTTATTGCTTTATAGGTTACAGGTGAATAGCCTTCAGTTTTAGCATAGGCTATTTGCGTATCATTTGTAAGTAAGTACATTGCAAATATCCAAGAAGCAAGTACCTCCTGCGGATTAGACTTATTGAATAAACAAATTGATGGTCCCTGAGAAATAACATCAACACCAGATGTATCATCCTGAGGAACATCACAAACAATAGTTTCAAATGATCCTGATGCCTCAACCTCAGTAAGAGGAGCATCACTACCAATCCAGGTTGCCCCTGCTGATGAATCAATAGCAAAAATACATTCCTTTTTGTTAAATTTATTACCAGGATAGCTTACTCGATCAAACACATCAAATAAGCCCTCATTAACAAATGTATAACCCCAAAGCTTCTTAATCATTGCTCTAGTATTAGGATTATCAAATAAAATATCTCCATCCTCTGTTGTATAATCATAGCCATATTGCTTACATAATTGGATAAACATATTATCAACTGATTTATAAATTAAGGGAATAAAGGCATCGCGTTTATAGCCCTTATCATTTTTATGCTCATCATCATACTTATTTCTTGCATAACGACATACCTCAAATAAATAATCCCAAGTAAAAATTTCAGGAATTTCAAAGCCATTTTCTTCTAAATAGCTTTTATTTACATACAAAACCTCATCACTACGCATAAAAGGAATTGTATAATAGCTTTTGCCCTTTTCAGATTCATCCTTTAAAAGACCCTCGTCTAAATATTTAGCAATTACTTCACTCTTTTTAGGACTATCATACAAAATTTCACTACCACCAAAGCCATATTTTTCATTATTAATTAAATCATCAAGTGGTACAACCATATTTTCACCAGTTTTGTAGGTAGCAACATTATCAGGATAAGCAATACATACATTAGGTGTTGAATTGGTAGAAATATTTTTTAAAACATCACGATAAATATCATTATAATTGGTGTAGCTTGTTATTTTCACCTTAATATTAGGATAAATTTTTTCAAATTCACTAATCGCATTATAATATATTTGCTTTTGAGCATTATTACTATCATTTTTAGCCCAAAAGGTTATTTCATAATTTTTAGATGTATCGAAGCTTTCAGGAACCTCAAATTTGGTGTTTGAAAGCTTTTTACTTCCGCTAGGAACTAAGGTTCCGTGACAGCTTGCTAATGATAAAACCAAAAACACTAGCATCATTAAATAAATTAGTTTCTTTTTCATTTTGTCCACCTTCTAAATTTAAAAAGCTAACCCTTTAAGCCGTTTCTAGAAACGCCTTGCATTATTTGACGTCTAAACACAATAAAAATTATTAATAATGGTAATGATATAATAACAACTGAAGCCATCATTGCTGGAATATTATCCTTACCAAAGCCTGAGGTTCTAATAATTTCAATTGCCGTACTAACTAAATTATATTCACTACTTTCATCTATTACTAAACGAGGCCAAACATATGAATTCCAGCATTCAATAAATTTTAAAACCGTAATGAAAATTAGGGTTGGCTTTGATAAAGGAACCAAAACCTTCATCATATAATTAAAATCACTTGTTCCATCAACCTTAGCAGCATAATACATCTCATCTGGCACCTGCATAAAATTTTGTCTTAATAGATAAATGTAGAAAACAGATAAGACTGTTGGTAGAATTAAAGCCGTAAAGGAATTTTTCATATTCAAATTAACTACCGTTGCATAGTTAGTGATGGTGAAAAGCTCCATAGGAATCATCATTGTTGCAAGATATATACTAAATACCAAATTCTTACCTTTAAATTTTAATCTTGCAAACGCAAAGGCTGCAGTTATAACAACCACTAGCATAATTAAGGTTGTTATAACTGAATATAGTAAGGTATTGCCCATATATCTAATTAAAGAAACGAATTTAAAGGCTGTAACATAGCTATCAATTGTAAAAGCCTTAGGAAATAGAGTTGGAGACACCTCATTTGTAAATTCCTTAAATGATTTAAATGAGGTAATTATCATATAATAAAAGGGGAAAATAACTATGAAGGCACAAATAACTAAAAATAAATAAATAACAATATATCTAACAATATTTTTAATCTGTGCTTCTTTTTTTAATTTTTGAACATCAAAAGTCTTATTCATTCTCATCCCCTCCTAATAGTATACCTTTTTCTTACTAATCAATAAATTAATAGCCGTAATAGTAAGAATTATAAAAAACAAAACAATTGCAGCAGCTGCAGCATAGCCTGGGAAGCCACCAGCCTCTGAATATAAATAATCATAAATACAACCAACAATAGTATTCATTCCTACATCATTAAGCTTTGTTCCAAATAAACCAATAGCATTGTTATATTCCTTAAAGGCTCCAATAAAGCCTGTTATAACTAAATAAGAAAGCATTGGGGAAATCATTGGTACAGTAATTTTAAAGAAAGTGCGCATTTTTGACGTGCCATCAATTTTTGCAGCATCATACATTGTTTTATTAACTGATTGAAGTGTTCCAACTAAAACTAAAATCTTAAATGGCATAACATTCCAAATTGTATAAAAGCACATCACAAACATTTTAGCTGCATATGATCCGCTTAACCAATCAACAGGATTAATACCTAAATGCATTAAAATTGTATTCATAATGCTATAAGAATTAGTTGTATCCTTAAAAATAATCATAAATACCATACCAACAGCTAAAGCATTAGTTACATATGGTAAAAAGAAAATTGTTTGAAAAATCTTTTTTAATGGTTTAATTGCATTAAGACCAACCGCAATTAATAAAGCTATAATTGTAGATAAGGGAACCGTAATAATAACAATTAGCATTGTGTTTTTTATTGCATCAGTAAAATGATAATCGTTAAATATATACCTAAAATTGGCAACACCAACTCCTGTATATATTTTTTCAACTGAATTGAAATTTTCCTCAAATGAATAAATAAAAACATCAAATAAGGGATATAGCATAAAAGCTATTAAAAAAAGCATTGAAGGTAATAAATACAGCCATCCCTTTAAAGATTCCTTTTGTTCCATATTAATCATCTCACTTTTATAATTATTAATTATATTGTAGCAAATAATTAATAATTATGCAATTATGCAAGCGCTTAAACAAAAATTAAATAATGAGATTTTTAACAATAATTCTTTTATCTACATAAATTTGTAGATATTTTCTTTTATTAAAATTAACAAATTCTAAAACTATATTATTTTCATTTCTACCAATCGGTAAATAAATATCATATTTTATCTCATACATATCATAATATCCCTTTTTAAGTATCCTTTTATACTGATATTTAGTAGTTTCATTCATTAATTTTTTATGCAAATTCCAATCATCTATAGCATTTATACTAACAACTACAAATTTTGTGTTATATTTTGAAAATGTAGTGACTAATACTCTTCCAGAGCTTGTTGTATATCCTGTCTTTCCCGCAATTGCATCATTACTTAATATGAGCTTATGCTTATTAATAAACGTATATTTATCGGCTATTTTGTAGCTTTTAGCTCCAGCAATTTTTAAAAATGTTTCATTTTGGGAAGCATAGCTCATTAGTAGCGCCATATCATAGGCAGTAGAAATATTGTAATTTTCTTCATCAAGACCAGATGAATTAACAAAATAGCTATCATTCATACCAATTTTTTTAGCTAAATCATTCATTAAATAAATAAAATCAAAGCTATCATTATTAGATAAGGCTAAAGCAGCATCATTACCACTTCTAAGCATTAAAGCATATAAAAGCTCTTCCCTTGTCAAAATATCAGAAGCCTTTAAATAGGCACTACTACCTATTGCTTTAGTATAATCATCTAAAATAAGAATTTCTTCATTTAAATCAAAGCTTTCAATACATACAATCGCGGTCATAATCTTTGTTGTAGAAGCTATTAAAAGCTCTTTATTTTCATTTTCGGCTTTTAACACCCTTCTTGATGAAGCTTCCATAATTATATAAGAGCTTCCAAGCTGTCTAAATGAGCATAAAAAAAATAAAGGTATTATAAATAGACATTTAATAATTTTCAAAAAAATCACCCTTAAATAATATGAAACCATTAAAAAAAATATCTAGCAAAAAGCTAGATATTATTCTTCTTCATTTTTTTCTTTTTCTAATACTTCTTCATCAGTAGCATCACAAACACAAACATGAACCTTATCAATACGTCTTCCATCAACCTTAGACACTGACATAGTTATCTTCTTTTGATAATCAACGTAATCACCATTTTCATCCTGCTTTGTATATGTTGCTATATAATCTATACTTGCACCAACACTAGGCAACTGCTCAAGCGAATCATAAAGCCAGCTTCCAACCTTATTTGGTACATTTTTAGGTTCATCAGGAATATCTAATTCCTCAAACAATGTTGATACATACATATCACCACTAACCTCTAAAGATCCATCCTCTAATACCTTAAATTCTTTTTCATCAGCGTCATCGTATTCATCATAGATTTCACCAACAAGCTCCTCTAAGGCATCCTCCATTGTAACAAGACCAAGAGTATCACCATATTCACCACTAACAATAGCTAAATGGCTCTTTTCCTTTTGCATCTTTTTAATTAAATCATCAACCTTCATTGATGATGAAACATATAACACTGGTCTTAAGATACTTCTAACATTAAAATTATTATCCTTAATATAAGCAACAAAGAAATCACGCTCATATAAAATTCCAATTATGTGATCCTTATCCTCTTCGAATACAGGAATTCTTGAAAATTGGTTTTCTAAAAGCATTTCTCTTATTTCTTCATTAGTTGACTCAATATCAATTGCGAACATTTCAATTCGCGGAACCATAATATCCATTACAGGACGGTCATTAAGCTCAAATACATTTTTAATAATTGAAACCTCATTTTCTTCAATAGAGCCTTGATCCTCCATTGTATCTAAAATAGCTTCAAGCTCAGTTTCATTAACTGCTTCTTTTTCCTTTTTCATAAATAAACGTTGTAAACGCATAAAAAGGAAAACAACTGGGTATAAAATAAATGAAAGATAATAAATAATCCATGAAACCTTTAAGGCAATAGAATCAGCATAATTCTTTGCAATTGTTTTAGGTAAAATTTCACCAAAAATTAATAAGACAATTGTTGTAATTAATGTTGATATCCACTCTATTGGTCCAATTGGGCCAAAAATACCAGTAAAGAATCCAAGAGCCAATGTAGCAGTAGCCGTATTTACAATATTGTTTCCAACCAAAATGGTTGTTAATGTTTTTTCAAAGTGCTCAGAGCAATACATTGCCTTCTTGCTACCATTTCGTCTTTCCTCGATAAATAGCTTAAGTCTAACCTGTGAAGCACAAGAAATTGCTGTTTCACTCATTGAAAAAAATGCTGACATTAGTATCAAAAATACTAATAAAATAAAGATGGGTACATTAAACGTAACTGTTTGAATAATTAAAACCATCGACCTTTGTATGTCCAATTTAAACTTTCCTCCTAATTAGGCACGTGACGAATATTTTCCGTCTATCGTTGATATTATAATATCTTCGCCTTCTTCAATAAACATTGGTACTTTTACTAATAAGCCTGTTTCTACGTAGGCATCCTTTAAAGCAGCGGTTTTAGTATCACCACGAACTGCAGGATCACATCTAGTAATTTTAAGTGTTACCTTATCAGGCAAAATAACACCTAATATTTCTGATTCATAGAGCATAACATCAACTAAAAGACCTTCAATTAAATAATTAAGCTCATTTTTTAAATTTTCTTTAGGAATTTCAATTTGTTCATAAGTTTCATTATTCATAAATACGAGACTGCTACCTGAATCGTATAAATATGACATTTTAATCTTATCAATATTGGCACGTTCAACCTTTTCAGCTGCATTAAAGGTATAATCAATTACTGCCTTTGTTCTTATATTACGAAGCTTTGTTCTTACAAAAGCCGCACCCTTACCTGGCTTTACATGCATAAACTCAATTATTTCGTAAATATTGCCATTATATTTAATTGCCATTCCATTTTTAAAATCATTACTAGAAACCATAAATTCCTCCGTATTACTTTACATTATATCATACTTTATACATTTTTCAAATAGTTTATAGCCTCTAAATAACTATTTTCAAATTTTGCTGAGAAAACTTTTGTCGAAAGAGGTCGAATATAATTAATCCTTCGATAATCCTCACGATTATCAACATCTGATAAATGAACCTCAATAATCGGTCCCTTAAACATTTCAAGAGCATCATGAATTGCTACTGAAGTATGAGTGAAAGCACCAGGATTGATAACAATTGCATCAAATTTATTTAAGGATTTTTGAATAACCGTAACAATTTTGCCTTCATAATTACTTTGAACAAACTTGAATTTTAAATCCTTATTACCATTTTTTATTAATGAATTTATTTCCTTTAATGTCAAATTTCCATAATGCTTTTTATCTCTTCTTCCAAGCATATTTAAATTAGGACCATTAATTATTAATATCCTTTTCATAATTATTTATCACCTCAATAATACTAGTAATATCCATTTTTGTAGTATCTATATCAATATCTGAAAAGAATGCATATTTATCCTTTCTCTCTTCATATAAATCATAGATTGTTTTTTCATTTAACAAGGGTCTAATATCCTCAGTTCCCTTTGTTCTTCTTTCAAGCTCAGCAAGTGGAGCTGTCAAAAATAATACTAGTCCCTTCATAAGGGCTTTATTTTTTTTATTAACAACTATTCCGCCACCACAGGCAACAACTATATTATCTAATTCACTTAATTCCTTAAGCATATTAGTCTCTAAATCTCTGAAATACTTTTCGCCATACATTTGAAAAATTTCACTAACGAACAAACAGGCTTTTTGTTCAATGTATTCATCTAAATCAATATAACGATAATTCATTCTTTCTGCTAGCTTCTTGCCAATAGTTGTCTTGCCACTTCCTGGCATACCAATTAAATATATGTTCATTTTTTCACCTATTCAAAAATACATTCAAATCATCACAAATCTTATTAATAGTAATAGAAATATTATTTAAATCAACCTCATAGAAATTTGTACTCATTTGATTTTTAAACCATGTAATTTGTCTTTTAGCTAAATGTCTAGAGTTCTTTTTAATTTCCTCTATAGCCTCATCAAGACTAATTTCACCTTTAAAATATGGGACAAACTCCTTATAGCCAATTGCATGAGGTAAAATATTTTTATCATATAAATCTTTTACCTCTTTAAGTAAACCTTGTTCCATCATTAAATCAACACGTTCATTAATTCTTTTATATAAAATGTCTCGATTACTAACATTTAAATAAACTATAAAATAATCATATAAAGCCTTATCCTTATTTTGATGCATAGCTAATGGCTTTCCCGTTTCTTTAATTATTTCAATTGCTCTTAAAACACGCTTACGATTATTTTTATGAAGCTTTTCTTGATTAATATTGGGATCAAGCTCTAAGAGATAGCTATATAAATCCTCATTAGTGTAATCATCAAACTGTTGTTCAAATTCTTCGTTTCTTGAACCGGCATCAAATTCATAATCGAATAAGACACTTTGAATATAAAGACCAGTTCCACCACAAATTAATGATACAGGATTTTTATCAATAATTTTTCTTGTTTCTCTTTGAAAATCAAAAACTGAATATTGACTAGTTGGTTCACAAACATCAATTAAATGATGCTTAACCAAACCCATTTCCTCCTTAGTTGGCTTCGCACTCCCAATATCTAATCCCTTATAAACACTAACACTATCACCGCTTATAATATCTAAATTATATTTTTTAGCAATTTCAATGCTTATTTTAGTTTTACCAATAGCAGTTGGACCAACAATTGCAATTACCTTATTCATGAAACAATCCTTTCAAACATTTTTTCTAATTCCTCATTTGTTAGATTAATAATTGTTGGTCTGCCATGAGGACAATGATATGGATTTTCGCACTTATTTAATTCCTTTAACAAAGCATTAACCTCATCATAGGATATTCTTTTATTAGCTCTTATTGCTGATTTACAGCTTATTTGCTTAGCAATTCTATCCCTAAAATATAAAATGTCAAATTGACGATTATTATTAAATAAGGAAATAATATCTCTAATAATTGTAGGAGCATCAGGTGCCGAAAGCCACATTGGAAGCTCATTTACATAAATTACATCATTTTCATAGCTCATTAAAATTCCTAGCTCATTAAAATCATTTAGATGGTCTCTAGCAATTAATGATTCATCTAGCGTTAAATCTAAATCAATTGGAAAAAGAAGTTTACTCTTGGGCTGATTAGGATTATTTAAAAGCTTAGAATAATACTCATATTTAATTCTTTCTGCAGCTGCATGCTGATCCATTAAATATAGACCATTTTCATTTTGAAATATTAAATAGCAGCCTAAAGCCTGACCAATATATTCCATATAAGGAAGCTTATTTGAAACTACTTCCTTAACCTCTTCTGGCTCATTTATTTCTTCCTTCTTAGACTCAACAATTGTATTTTCTATTTTATTATTTGGAGAAATATTTACTTCTTCTGGTGTTTGACCATATTCTTTTATATTTTCATTAAGTTTTACTGATTCAATAGGTGTATCAAAAATTGTATTTTTAATATATTTTTTTTCAGGTACAACCTCTCTTTTAGGAATTTGAACGGTTCCCTCTAAGGCGAGCTTAACCTCACTTTGTAGCTTTAAGCAAATGTTTTCTTCATTAGATATTTTAATTTCAATTTTAGTTGGATGAACATTTACATCAACCAAAATAGGATCAATATCTAAATAAATTGCTGCAACTGGAAATTTACCAATTGGAAGCTGTGTGTAATAGGCATCAATTAAGGCTTGAGCTATTGCATTGCTTCTTACATATCTACCATTTGCACAAAGAGTAATATCAAGCTTTGTTGAACGATAAATTTCTGGTTTAGCAAAAACAATTAAAATCTTCGTACCATCTGCCATAAATTCCTTTTTTATTAGATTCTTAGCAACATTAAGGCCATAAATTTCACCAAATAATTCTTCATATGAGCCATTACCTGATGTTCTTATTAAATTCTTATCGTTACTATATAAGGAAAAGCTAATTGAAGGATTAGTAATAGCAAATTTATTCATAATGAAAACAATACTTGATAATTCCTTAGTTAAGCTTTTAATATATTTTAGTCTTGCTGGCGTATTATAAAATAAATTTTCTACTGTTACCGTTGTTCCCTTTTGACAAGGTGAAATACCCTCATTTTGGATGCTTCCACCCTTATAGGTAACCTGATAGCCACCGCTTCCATCATTTGTTAAAATTTGCATCAAGGAAACCGCAGCAATTGATGGTACTGCCTCACCTCTAAAGCCTAGAGTATGAATTCTTGCTAGATCATATTCATTTTTAATTTTAGATGTAGCATGTCTTAAGAAGGCAAGCTTAGCATCCTCAGGTGCCATACCATCACCATCATCAATAACCTTTATCTTGCTAATTCCACTTTCATAGACATAGACACTAATTTTTTTAGCGTGAGCATCAATAGCGTTTTCAACTAATTCCTTTACAACACTAGCAGGCTTTTCAACAACCTCTCCAGCAGCTATTAAATTGGCAAGCTTAGCATCCATTTTAATAATTTTAGGCATATATACCTCCTATAGCTTTGATTTTAAATCATTAATAAAATTAAGAGCCTCTAAAGGTGTAAGCATATTAACATCAACAGCTTGTAGCTGCTCTTTTATTTCATTTAGCTTATTCTCATTTTTAACCTCTGGCTGTTCCTCATAGGCTTCAAAATTAAACAAGTCCATATGTGCTCCACTTTGAGCCTTATTATCAGCCTCTAACACATTTAAAATTTGCTTACTTCTTTCGATTAATGATTTAGGAAGGCCAGCTAATGAGGCAACATTTATACCATAGCTTTTATCAGTCGGACCATCTAATACCTTATGAAGGAAGGCCACACCATTATCAGTTTCCTTAGCCTCAACATGTACATTTTTTAAACGCTTTAAGGTACCCTCTAGGGCAACAAGCTCATGATAATGGGTTGAAAACAAGGTGACAGCCCCAATTCTTTCATGAATATATTCTAAGATAGCCTGAGCAAGTGCCATACCATCGAAGGTAGCCGTACCACGACCAATTTCATCAAATAAAATAAGACTATTTTTTGTTGCATTGCTAATAGCATAATTTGCCTCCATCATTTCAACCATAAATGTAGATTGACCACTTATAATATCATCAGAGGCACCAATTCTTGTAAAAATTTGATCAAATATCATTAGCTTAGCTACACTTGCTGGTACAAATGAACCAATTTGCGCTAAAATAGCAATTTCCGCAAACATCTTCATATATGTTGATTTACCACTCATATTAGGACCAGTTATTAAAATCATATTGTAAGAATTAATAACAACATCATTAGAAACATAATTTTCTTTAACTAAGCTTTCAAGAACAGGATGTCTACCATTAATAATATTTACACTTCTATCATTTGAGAATGTTGGTCTAACATAATGATATTTCATACTTACTATAGAAAAAGCTATCATTACATCAACGTGAGCAATTAAATTTGCTAAAGCCTGTAGGGAAAAAATATACTTACTTACATCATCTCTTATTGAAGTAAAAATATCATATTCTAAATTTTCAATTTGTTCCTTAGAATGAATTACAATCTCTTCATACTTCTTTAATTCTGGAGTTATAAATCTTTCAGCATTTGCCAAGGTTTGTTTTCTTTCATAGGTTGTATCATCAGGTAAATTGGCAACAGCACCCTTACTTACCTCAATATAATAACCAAACACACGATTATAACCAACCTTTAAGGTTTTAATTCCTGTATGTTCTCTTTCGTGCTCCTCAAAATCCGAAATCCATTTCTTACTATTGTTGCTAATGTCCTTTATCTCATCAAGCTTAGCATTATATCCTTCCTTAATCATTCCACCTTCTTTAATAGTGAATGGTGGATTATCAACAAGGCTGTCCTCTAATAGCTTATATAATTCCTGATGGGGATTAAGACTTTTTCCAAGCTTTTGAATTTCAATTTGATCAATATCCTCCAATAGCTCTTTAATTCTTGGCATATTAGAAAGTGATCTTCTTAATTGAACAAGATCCTTAGCATTGGCACCGCCACATGAAATTCTGCCAAGAATTCTTTCCAAATCATAAACAGTTTTTAAGCATTCTCTTATTTCTTCTCTTGCAACATAATTATTGTTGAAGGCCTGAACACAATCTAATCTTTGTTCGATTTCTTCTTGATTAACAAGGGGTCTATCTAAATATCTATGAAGCATTCTTGATCCCATTGCTGTCTCACATTCATCAAGAAGCCATAACAATGATCCACTTTTTGTTCCTGTTCTTAGTGTTTCTGTAAGCTCTAAATTTCTTTTAGTAAAGGCATCAAGTCTTAAATAATCATTAGATGAATAAAACTCCATCTTTTGCATATGCTTGATTTCTTGTTTTTGCGTATTAATTATATAATTAAGTAATATCCCTATAACATAATGATATTCCTTAGCAATTTCTGCACATACATAATTTAAATATTTAGGAATTTCTTTATTTTCCTCAAAAGAAATAACTATTTGATAATTATTTCTCAATAAATCCAAATTGTTTTTATTAAAGCTAGGTAGGGTTATAACCTCCTTGGCATGAAGAGATAAAATTTCATTTAATAATAAATCAAAGCTATTAAACAATGTTAAAAAGCTTTCACCTGTAGAAACATCGGCATAGCATAAGACATATTTTTTATTAACATAGCCAATACTTACAATATAATTATTTTCTTTATCATTAAGCCCAAGCTCAACAACAGTGCCAGGAGTAATAATTTTAATTACTCCTCTTTTAACAATGCCCTTAGCCAAAGCTGGATCTTCAATTTGCTCAGCAATTGCCACCTTATGACCATTGTCAACAAGCTTTTTAGCATAAGGAGCATAGGCATGAAAAGGTATTCCACACATTGGAACTCTTTCACTAACACCAGCATCCTTACCAGTTAAAGCTATTTCTAATTCCTTAGAAGCAATAGCAGCATCGTCAAAAAACATTTCGTAAAAATCACCAATTCGAAAAAAGACTATCGCATCCTGATAGTCTTTCTTTAAATCTAGATATTGCTGCATCATTGGTGTAAATTTACTTTTATCAATATCTAAAAAATTCATTCTTTCACCTTACTACTTAATCATCTTAGCAACAGGCTCAGCAATCTTCTTCATAAAATCACTAAAGCCCTTAAGCTTACTATCAAAGAAGCTTACAATATTACTAAAGAATGGTGCTGCATCATTCTTAGCATACATAACAAATGTTACATATAAGAAAATAAATGCTAACAATAAAATAAGGAAAATAGTACCTATTATACGATGTCTCTTACTAGCACGTCTTTGTTTTTCAATTTCACGAGCTTGCATCAAATATAAATAATTTTCAATTGTTTGACCATCCTCATTATTAGCAAGACCCTTCTTGCTGATACGTTTAACATCCTTTTTAATATTCTTAACAGACTTCTTTTGATTCTTCTTAGCATTCTTACGCTCTAAATGAGCCTTACGCTTTTGCATTTGCTTAGATAAAACAACCTCATCAGTCACCTTTTTATCTTCAAACTTAGGCTTATCATTTTGGAAGCATTCATTTGCTACTTCTTCATCATAATTCTTATTTTCTAATGTTTCATCGTTAATTGTAACATCCTTATGAGCTACCTCATATTTAGCAGTAGTTGCAGGCATCATCTCGTGAATAGTTGCTCTTATAGCCTGAACAATTGTATCAGTATCAATTGCTTCATGACTTACAACCTCATTACGAGGAACATTAGCTAAAACATAAGCTTTGATTTCTTCCTTTGATTTATTTAAAGCGTCGAAGCTATTTTCTTTTATCTTTTCATCAACAATTTGGGATAATTCCTCTTTAGACAATGTTTGAGTTGGAGAAATTTTAGAAATTCTTTCATCTACTAACTCTAAAACCTTTTCTTGCTCATGACTCAAATCATCCTTAGTTGCAAAATTATTGGTGTCAATCGCCTTTTGATTAACAAGCTTTTCTATTTCTTCATCAGATACATTGCTAAGCTTAGCGTTATTGACCTTTTCCTCAACAATTTCTTTTACAGTATTAGTATCAGCTAAATTTTTAGAAGCTAAAGTTTCTAAAACGACCTTTTCGATTAAAGCTTTTAAATCATCCTCATTAATATTAAGACTTTCCTTAACAGGCTCCTCTTGTACTGCTTGTTCAACAACCTCTTCAGTCTTTTCTTCAACAGCAGTCTCAACTCTTGCAAGAACAGGCTCTGGCTCAACACTTTCCTTTTTGGTAGGCTCTTCTGGTTGAACAACCACATCCTTAACATATTCTTCCTTAAAATCAAATTCATTTTCAGGAATTTGATTTAAGCTAATTATCTTACATTTAGGCATATTAGCCTTCTTTGCTGCTCTTATAATAAAATCAACAAGCTCATCCTTTTTAAGCTCTACAGATAGCTTAATACCATTTATTTTAGCAAATCTTTGAAGCATTAAAACAGGCATTGCATCAAGCTTAGCTTTAGTTTCCTCATCAAGCTTATTTTCTTCCTCTAAACGCTCACAAATTAATTTTTCTAATTCTTCACGCTTTAGACGACGAGGAATATTTAAATTATATTTTGCACCTATTTCTCTAAGCTCTGTAATAGTTGAGCTTTTAACTAATGTTGATTGGAATGTATCATAGCCTAAACCATCAAATTCCTCATCGAAATCAACAAATGCTGGATTAATTAAAACCTCATAAGAATTAAAATCATTATTCAATTGTTCCTTCTTTAAGGTTAGTAGATAGCTAAGCTCACTTTCAACAAGCTTAAGCTCAGCTGTATTAGCTAAAATTAGCTTCCATAAGTTCTTAACATATTGACTAAAAAGCGTATCATTTACAATTGTTGCCATAAAATTTTGTAGTTGATATTCAGAAAATGAATTATATGACAATAATCTATAACGCATCTCATCAGTTAAAACAAGCTGCTTAGAAATCTTAACCTGATCATTTAAAACACTTCTTAAGGCTAGCATATTAAGTGCCCTTGGCATTTTAATCTCTCTATTTAGAAAAAAATCAGAAATTTGTTTACCACTTAAATTAGCAAGATCGTCAATAACATAATCATATGTATATTCCTTTGAACCTATCACAACTTGATTCTCTAAAGCATTAATATTCATCAAAGTTCCTCCACAATTATTTGTAATATTATAAAAAAATATCTATGTTAATATGATAAACTATTTTGATCATTTTTACAAGTGCTAAACTAAAATTTTTGCTACAAAAAGCCATTTTCACGACGAAAAAAAAGAATGAATAATGTAAATTCACTCTTTATTTAAAAAATCCTCATCAACGTCAATATCTAAATCCTCAATATCATCTTGAGGCTCAGTTTGTGTAAAAACTGTCACCTGCATTTTAGTTTCTCCTATGACCTCAGCTAGTATTTCCATTGTAACATCTACATCCAAACCATCTTCTAAAATTTTAGCATTAGTAACAGTTGGATGTGCTAATACCTTAGCAATTATATCATCATTATTATCCAAATAATTCTTAACAACCTGTTTAACCTTTATATCCTTTTTATATTTTATCTTTTCACGCAAAACCTCAGTTTTCGTGTTTTGTAAATAGGAATACCAGACATTTAATTCATATTGTCCTTCAATTGTAACAACATCGGCATTTTTATAGGCTTCAAATTCATGGTTAATTATCCAACAGCCTAAAATACTATAAGGATGGGTTGAAGATTCGATATGTTCATGCATATTAAATAGTTTTTTTCCTTTAGCAACAACTGCTTTAGTTACTATTTCTCTAATTTCGTTCATAATTCCCCTCCTAATATATCTTATGCACGAAATAAAAAAAAGTGCTAAAGCATTACGATTGGAATTAATATTTAGCAATTAATTCCAATCTAGCCTTCCCCCAAGCAATTATTTTACTCATTTTTTTCAAAATAGCAAATCACCATAAATTAACAAAATTGACGCTTTTTTAATCATAAATAAAAGCGTCAATTAATTCTTCTTATTTTATTAACATTTACCAAAATTACCTAAAAACGTCGACTTTAATTATTTTCCTTCAAGTCTAAAATTATACTTCTATTATTTGCTTTATAAATTACAAAGGAAATAAAAAGCATAAATATTATAATAGGAATAACAACTAAAATCAAAGAAACAGGATACATAAGAAAATCAAGCTTAAGCATTATATCTAAACCGTTTTTTTCATAATTATTAATTATCATATTCATTACTAATGACATTATTAAGCATAAGCTAAAGGAAATAATAAAAGATAATATTAAAGCCTTCTTAATAATTAATAATAATTCCCAGAAATTCAATCTAAAAACATCATATGAGGTTCCACCCATGGCTTTAAGCATTCCAATAAATGGTTGTCTTAATTTGTAAAAATATAAAAGACTATTGATAATATTTAAAACACTTATGATCAAAACCGCCAAGCCAAAAACTAATAGCAAATTACTAACAATTGCAAGTAATGGTCGATAAGAATTATAATCGTGAAGGAAATTTGTTAACCCTACATTTGCTAAATTAGTCAATTCTAAAGAAACATCTTTATATTTAGCAAGACATGTATTTGCATCATCTAGCATTACAATATCGTTATTTATATAACCACACTCAAAATTAGTATTAGATATCCAAAATAATGGATCATTATTACCAAATCTAGAAGGACAATTATAAATTTTCGAATTATAAATACCAACAATTTTATAATTATCTAATACACTATTCTTATAAGAAAAAGATAAATTGGTATTTAATATCTTATCTATATCTAAGTCATAATCATTAATTAGTTTATCACTAATTATAATTTCATTTTGATTATTAATAAATCCACCCTTTAAGATAAAAGATTCATTATTTGAAAATAAAAGCTGTTCTTCTTCAGTAAAATATAATTTGCTTGTATCATATAAACAAAGGCTTATTCTATCTAAATTATAATTTAAATTTTTATCAGCAATTTTGAAAGTTACCTTATCATTACCAAAGCTATTAACTACACTGCTAAATAATTTATAACTAATTTTATTATTAAGGCTATGCTTATTTAAGGCATCTATAACCTCATCTTTATTTTCTTCTTCATAATTTATATAAAATGAACAAACATCCTTACTTCTATTTAAGCTTTTTTTAACACCCATATTAAAGCCAAAAATTAAATAGCTAGCAAAAATTAATAATAAAACAGCAATAAAAATACCTCTAGCAATTCCTTTATATTTTTGTTTATTATTTTTATACATAATTTTGGCTATTTCACATATACCCTTAGTTGTCATTTTCATCACCTCTTAATAAGTTCAAATAAGAAATGTTCTTGTTTTTTCTTCTTAAAAAAACATAAACAACTGCTAAGCTTAGGATTATTTCAATAAATAATAAATATATTGGCTTATATGCCAAAAACGAAGTTGAAAATTCACCATCAAAAGCAATATCATAAATATTTTTTAAAACATTATTACCAAAGCCATTAAATAAAGAAAATGAACAATATGTAACAAAGAAGCCGATAGCTATACCTGTTATACCTAAAACAAAATAATTTAAAAGTGAAACCAAAAAGCTATCTTTTTTAAAGCAACCGAGTGCTAATAGCATTGCATAGGTATAATTGTTTTTTTGATATAATAAAACAATACTATTACTAATAATATACAAAAGGAATACTAAGATTACAATACTAAATAATACTACAAACGCTAGAATAATATTAAATAATAAACTAGCTTTATTGATTGTGTCTAATACATCGCAAGATATTTTAGCATCCATTTTTTTAAAATTCTTGTAAAAAGCTAATGCTTTATCAACTGTTGTTTTATCATTATCAATTCTTATGCTTAATCTTTGAATTAAATAATTATTAGTTACTAAATAATTTAAATCCACTATCTCATAATTAATATCTAAAAAATCAGCAATTATAAATTCACCAAGATCATTTACATATATATCATTAATTTCATAGGAAGTATTATAGCTCATTGGTAAATAAATATAATTTCTTCCTACTTTAGTAATTGAATCGCTTCTAAAATAATTAAAATCATAAATCATTGAACCATATAAGTAACTACTTATTTCCTTAACTTCAATATTATTTTTATGAGCTTCATCATGTATTTGTTTAAGCATATTATTAGAAATCTTACCATCACTAAAAAAAGTGATATTAACATCATCATTTAAATAAATTTTTTCATTTGTAAGAGTTTGTGAATATTTAAGGCTTGTTCCTATAAATATGAATGCATTTAAAAATAGACTAATAATTGTAATCAAAACGATCATAAATATATTAGTCTTCTTACTTGTTTTTAGGGTAAGTAAAGATAACTTAATTAGATTAGATGATTTCATTTTCTATTCTACCATCCTTTAGTCTAATAATTTCATCTGCATATTTTCTAGCATCATCTTCATTATGAGTTACTAAAACTATCGTTTTACCATTACTAGCTAAATCTTTTAAAATATCCAAAACTATCTTACCATTATTACTATCTAGGTTTCCTGTTGGTTCATCTGCTAAAATAATATTAGGATTTAGGGCAAGCGCTCTGGCTATTGCTACTCTTTGCTTTTCACCACCAGATAGATCACAAACTTTCTTATTTTTAAGATTAAAAATATCTAATTTTTGTAATAAATCATCAATTCTATTATTAGCATCATTTTTATTAATATCATCAATCAAAAAAGGAATTAATAAATTTTCATAAACCGTAAATGATTTTTCAAGATAAAAAGCTTGAAAAACAAAACCAATATTCTTTCTTCTAAATATTGCAAGCTCTTTATCACTTAGCTTTGCTAGGTTGGTATTATTAATAAATACATCACCATTTGTAGGTGAATCTATTCCCCCAATAATATTCATTAAAGTTGTTTTTCCACTACCACTTTTACCTAAAATAGCAGTTAATAGCGATTCCTTTATTTCAATATTAATATTATTTAAAGCCAAAGTCCTAGTAGATTTATCAATATATTCCTTGCTAATATTTTTTAAACTAATCATTCTACTAGTTACCTATTCTGCAGATGTCAACTTCGTATAAGTATATCCACCATTATTTTTGTATAACTGCCATACATTAGTAGTTTTTCTCAATTCTTTAGAGGCAGCAACTTGAATTTTTAAATTGGTATTTTCCCAATCATCATTCCAATATCCAGAAGCATTATATCTAATAACAAAGCTATTACTTAGCATATTTGCAATATCAATTTCGAAATAAAAATACAATGTTGTATAAGTAGTAATTTTATAATTATGACCTAGTTCAAATTTTCCACCAGCAAGCCATGTATTATCGTTGACATCAGCAAAAAATTGTATATATTGATAGCCATCGTCAATTTCTCTTGCATCAATTGTAACTTCTACTGCGATAGTTCTATATCCAGATTTTTTTAAAGATGAAATATCAAAGATTCCATTGTAAAGCATACCCAGATCAACTGTATCATAAGGATTTTTCATCTTTCCAATATCTTTTATTAAATATGAACTTCTTCTTACTTCTTTTTCATTTGCATCAAACAAATTATCCAACTTTACGCCATTATCCCCAATTTCACTCATTGCAAATGCTTTAGAAGAAAACATTAACACACACACGCAAACAAATAAAAATATAAACAATTTCTTTTTCATTCTATACACCTCACAAATTAATTGTAATCCTTTTCTAGACTTTTGTCAACTAATAAATTTAAAAAAGAGCCTAATTAGACTCTAAATTAATTAATTTACGATATCTTGCAATAATCTTAATGGTATATTTGTTGTTTATAAATCTCATCTTATTAATATATTGTTCTAAAAATAAAATACAAGCCTCATATTTTTGACAGCTAATATAAATATCAACAATATAATCAATAGCTTCAAAGGCTCTATCAATATTAAAATCATCCTTTGCACTTAAAAGGCATTGATTGAAAAAGAAAACTGCACTATAGCTTCTCTTATTTTTTAATTCACAATTAGCTAAAATATAACTACAAAACCATTTAAGATTAGGATTATTAAAATATTCTAAACTAACCATTTCCAAATTATCAGATAAAGAAAAATATTTTAAAGTGATACACCTTAATAATTTTATACCATTATCAAAATAATCAACATTAAATATAGCTAAATAATTTAAATCTTCTTCATTACAGGGCTTTTTAGTAATTATTTTTTCTAGTATATTAATCAATATAAAAATAGGCTTCAAATAATTATTTTCTCGGATAAATCCATCTAATCGTATAGATTCCTTATCAAGCTCTACCGCATTATTATAATATAAGTAATTTAAAATGTTATTTAAGCAATCCTCATATACTGCTTTTGGATGCATAAGCTTATTATATCTAAAAAAATTTAAAAGGATGCTTATATTATCATTCTTAACAAAATTCATTAGTCTATTAGTTCTATAGGTTGAATCTGGGATATTTAATAATTCAAGAATTTCTTTTTTAGTTTTATTCTCAATTTTAAATAAGGAATCAAAAAAATAAAAATAATATTTGGTTGAATTGAAGTAATTATCTAAATTAATTAATTTCATTATTTCAAAAATTGATCAATTCTGAAACGCTCATACCAAAGGCATTTGCGATTCTAAATAAAATTAAACTATTTGGAAAAACCTTTCCTGTCTCTATGGCACTAAGTGAACGTTCAGCAATATTAACAACAAATGCTAGTTCAAATTGTGTCATATTTTTTTCTTTTCTTAATTCTACAATTCTTCTACCCAATTTCATTTTTATCTCTTGTTCTTCCGCCCTGCAAACCAACTTGCTCAAGTGACATCACCATACTAATTATCTAACACTAAAAAATAAATGCCACGACGTTAACATCATATTTGCTAAATTTTTTAACTTTTTTTGCCAAATTAATCGTTTTTTCGCTATTTTTCTCAATTAATGTAAGTATATTAAATTTCGAGGTTGTGAAATAATATCTTTAAAATTAAAGGGTTGTAGTAAACTATAAATTTAAAGGGT
>CAKQDS010000020.1 GCA_934229535.1 uncultured Anaeroplasmataceae bacterium | reverse complement strand
TTTGTTTTATGGCAAAAAAAAGGAGCTGTTACTCCAAAATCTAAGTTTTTTAAAACCTAGTTTTTTTCACAGCCCCTATTTTTTTAAATGTGTAATAAGAAGCATTTATAAGCTTCATATGTTTCATAAACATCGGCCTTTGAAACAATTTCCATTGGGGCATGCATGTTTAATACAGCAATACCAGCATCAATTACATTCATATTGTAATTACCAAGGATGTAAGCAATAGTACCGCCACCACCTTGATCAACACGACCAAGCTCAGCTGTTTGATAATAAATGTTATTATCATCCATTACCTTTCTTAGCTTTGCAATATATTCAGGCATTGCATCATTGCAGCCACCTTTACCACGAGAACCTGTATATTTATTAAATACGATTCCTTTTCCTAAATAAGCTGCATTCTTTGGATCGTTTACACCCATATATAGAGGATCAACTCCGGCTGAAACATCGCTTGATAGCATCTTTGAATTTGTTAAAGCGTGACGTAATGCTAAATCACTATAGCTTGAAGAAGTAGCATTAATTAATTCAGCAATTGTATTTTCAAAGAATTTAGAATCAGCACCTGTTGCACCAACAGAACCAATTTCCTCTTTATCAACTAAAATTGTACAAGCTGTATATTTTGGATTTTTAATATCTAGGATAGCCATTAATGATGTATAGGCACATACTCTATCATCGTGGCCATAGCCTGCAACCATTGAACGATCAAGACCATAATCTCTTGCTTCACCAGCAGGAACAACCTCGATTTCAGCAGATAAGAAATCCTCCTCCTCGATACCATATTTTTCTTTTAATAATCTTAAGACATTGGCCTTAACAGCATTTTTCTCGTCACCCTTAAGTGGCATTGTACCTACTGTTAAATCTAGGTCTTCACCTTCAATTGCTTTAGCTGCAGTTTTTTGCATTTGATCTGCTGATAGGTGAATTAATAAATCAGTAATTCCAAGAACAGGATCAGCTGGATCTTCACCAATTACAACATCAACGCTTGTACCATCCTTTTTACAAACAACACCATGTAGAGCAAGAGGAATTGTAACCCATTGATATTTTTTGATTCCACCATAATAGTGAGTATCAAGAAGTGCAAAGCCTTCCTTTTCATATAAAGGATTTTGCTTTAAGTCCATTCTTGGTGAGTCGATATGAGCTCCTAAAATATGAACACCATTTTCCACAGGCTCCTCGCCGATTACAAATAATGCTAAATTTTTATGCTTGTTTGTTGCATAAACCTTATCGCCTTTTTTAAGCTTATCGCCAGATTTAATTACCTCCCATAAATCCTTAAATCCATGCTCCTTAGCAATTTTAACGCCTAGAGCTACACAAGCACGCTCTGTTTTACCAACAGAAATGAAATGCTTATAGCCTTCAGCGAATTCCATCATTTTTTGAATATCTTCGTCAGTATATTTTTCCCATAAACTTTTTGAATACATATCTAAAACCTCCTATAGATACCATTAATTATAATCAAATCTCAAACAATGTCAACTAATATACTTCTATAATATTTTCACTTGGAAAAATAGGCGTGATGATATATAATTTAATTAAATAGGAAGGTGTAATTATGAAGCTTTTATGTGACTATATCATAACGGATAATGATACTAAAAAAAGTCTTTTAGTTAATGAGGCTGGGATAAGCAAATGTAAATTTTTAACGTTTGAGGAATTAAGGGACATTTTAATTTTTAAAATAGAGGATGAAGCATTATTATATGTATATGAAAAATACAAATTACCATTTTCTTTGATAAAGGAAATATTCTCTTATATGTATTATGTTAATAGTAATAATGAAAATGAGAAGATTAAGCTTATTGAAGATATCAAAAATGATTTGATTTTAAATCAATTAATTAGCTTTGATGAAATCAAGGCAAGAACGTTTAAAAATAAAAATATTGTTTTTTATAATGCTAATAAAAGTAAGAAGCTTAAGTATTTATTTGATTTATTAGAAGCTAATAATAATGTTTCATATTATGATGAAGAATCTAAGCTTTTGCCATTAGTATATAAAGCTTTAAATAATGATTATGAGATTCAATTTGTTTTTCAAAAAATTATTGACTTGCTGATAAATGGCGTAGCTATAGAGGATATTGCTATCTGCAATGTTGGTAAGGATGATTATTCAATTCTTAATAAGTATCAAAATATTTATAATGTTAGTGTTAATGTACCTTCATCTGTTAATGTTATGAATGCTAAAATGGTTAATGATTTGTTTAATAATTTAAATGATTATAATAATCTAATAGAAGTAGTCCAAAAACTTAATTCTGATGATGATCCTTATATTTTTGGCATGATCATTGATATAATTAATCAATATAATTTAACTGATTATAGTATTAAAACTGTAGTTGATTTTCTTAAATATATTTTAGAAAATAAAAAGTATGAGCCTATTATTTATGATAAAGCAATAAAAATTAATGATTATAATGCTAAATACCAATTTTTTATTAATTTTAACGAAGGTATTGCGCCTACATCTATTAAGGATGAGGGCTATTTAAGCTCAAATGATTTAAAATTATTAGGTCTTGATAGTGTTGATGAAATAAATAAAATAAATTTGCGTGCTTTAGAAAATAAAATAACTGCTAAAGAAGGATTGATATTAACCTATCATCATACAAAGGATGGTAAGATGGTTAATCCTTCAAAGCTTGTTTCTAATTTGAACTTAGAGGTTGTTGATGTTAAATATGAATATGGTAAATCAATTGTAGCAGATAAAATTAATTTAGCCGCGATAAATGAAAATTATAATAGATATGGCGTTTATAATGACGTATTAGATATTTATGATACTAATTATTTACGTGATTCATATGATCATAGCTTTAAATTTAATAATAAGGCAATTTTTAGTGAATATTTAAATAAGCTAGATAAGCTAATCTTGTCATATACCTCAATGAGTAATTTTTCTAAATGTTCATTTGCTTATTATTTAAATAAATTTTTAAAGCTTAGTGAGTATGAGGATACACTAGGAGCTACTCTTGGACAATTTGCTCATAAAATATTAGAAGAAAGCTATAATGATGATTTTAATTTAGAGCTAAATAAGGACAAGTATTTTGAAACATTTAAGACTAGTAAAGAAAAATTTTATGGCGAAATAATGTTTAGTCTTGTAAAAAAGGTTATTGAATTTAACAAAGAATCAGAAGAAAGAAGCACCCTAGATCAAAAAATGCTAGAAGGAAATATTGATGTAAAAATTGATAAGTTATTTACCTTTAATGGCAGAATTGATAAGATGCTTTACAAAATTGATGGTGACAATGCCTATATTGCCATTATCGATTATAAAACTGGTGGAGATACGCCAAGCCTTAAAAATTTAGAGGATGGCTTAAATTTACAGCTTCCAAGCTATATTTATTTAGCATCAAATATGGAAGAATTTAAGGATAAAAAAATAACTATTATTGGCATTTATTTACAAAAAATTAATATGGCTAATAGTGATAAAGATATTAAATCAACATTCAAGCTAGATGGTTATACAATTGATGACAAGGATGTTATTAGCATTCTTGATCCAACATTTAATAATTCAAAATATATTAATGGTATTAAAATTAATAAAGATGGGTCAATTAGTAAAACTAGTAAAGTATTAACGAGTGATGATTTTAAAAATTTAAAGAATATTGTTGTAGATAGAATTAAAGAGGTAGTTTGTGATATCTATGATTGTAATTTTAAGATTGCACCATTAAAGTTACCTGGTGATAATGGTGATTCCTGTAAATATTGTAAATTTAGTGATATTTGCTTTGTTCAAGAGGATGATTATCGAAATTTAAAGGAAAAGGGATACAAAGGTGAGTAATTATGGCATTTACAAAAGAACAACAACAGGCTATAAATGAGGATGGAAAGAATATAATTGTTTCGGCTGGAGCCGGTTCTGGTAAAACTCAGGTTTTAACTCAAAGAATATTGCGTCATATTAAGGATGGTGTTGATATTAGAGATTTATTAATATTAACATTTACCAAGGATGCGGCAAGAGAGATGAAGGATCGAGTTTTAGGTCTTTTAAAGAAAGAACATTTAGATGATGCAATAAGCAAAATTGATGAGGCTTATATTACAACCTTTGATTCATTTGCTTTATCTATCGTTAAAAAATATGGCTACAAGCTTAATTTAGATAAGAACATAAAAAATGCTAGTGATAATATAATCAAAAAAATTAAGGATGATATTATTGAAGATATTTTCACTGAATATTATGATGCAAATGATGAAAACTTTTATAACCTTATAAGAAAATATACGGTAAAGAATGATTTAAATATAAGAGCACTAATAAAAAAAGTTATTGATGCTGTTGAATTAATGCCTGATAGTGAAGCCTTCTTTGTTAAGGCTGAAAGCAAATATTATTCTACTGAGCATGATGAATTTTTAAGAAAAGAGATTGAAGAATTAAGCAAAAGAAAGGTTATAGAGATAAAAAAACAAATCAAGAAGCTACTTGATGTTGTTGATTTACCTAATAAGAAAATTGCTGAGGAAGCAAATAAGTTATTAGAAGAGCTTATTGAAGCTAATAATTATGAGGAATATAGAAAAATAATTAGCTCTATAGAATTTCCAAACTGTGCTAGAAATTCTGAACAATTAATAAAAGATACAAAGCAAGAACTGACTAATAAATTAAAAGAATTCACAAATTATTTTGGCTTTGAAGCTGTTGATGAGCCTATTAAAGAATATAATATGACTAAGGATGATGGCTTGTTTATTTTAGATATTTGTCATGAGGTAATGAGAAGATTAAAGGTCTTTAAAATTGAGCATTCTTATTTTACATTTGCTGATATTGCCATAATGGCTATTGATATTGTAAAAAAATTCCCCGATGTTAGAGAAGAAATTAAGAATAAATATCACGAAATATTAATAGATGAATATCAGGATACATCTGATCTTCAGGAGGCCTTTATTTCTTATATTGCTAAAAACAATGTTTATATGGTTGGTGATATTAAGCAATCAATTTATCGTTTTCGTAATGCCAATCCTTATATTTTTAAAAAGAAATATAACGACTATAGTAATTTGATTAATGGAATGAAAATTGATTTAAATAAGAATTTTAGATCACGTAAGGAAACAATTGAGGATTTTAATTTAATATTTAATTTAGCTATGACTGATGAGACAGGAGATGCCTCATATGCAGAGAGCCACCAAATGAGCTTTGGGTTAGAGGCTTATGATAAGCTAGGCGCTGTTGATTATGACTGCCACATGGAAATTAAACGCTTTATTGAGCCAGAGGAATTTGACCCTGACGGCGAGATAATTAAAAAGAGCAAGCAAAAGGAATATGATACCTATGAGGCGCAAATGAATTATATTGCCCTTGATATTCAAAAAAGAATGAAATATTACAAGGTTTTGGATAAGGAAGAGGGCTTTAGACCAATTAGATATAGTGATATTTGTATTTTAATTTCTGATTCAACAAAATTTGTTGACTTCCTTCATTTATTAGATAGATATGGCATACCTGCTTGTATTAATTGCAATAAGGATTTGAAAAATTCCTTTATTGCTAAACCTTTAGTAAATTTATATAAATTGATTTTATATAAAAAATATGATGAATATGATGAAAATTATAAACATGCGGTTGTATCAGTTTTAAGAAGCTTTATTTATAATTATAGTGATGATGTTATTTTTGATATTATTAATAATAAAAAGCACAATAAGCTAATTGATGATGTTTATAGCTTCTTGAAGGAATATAATAATTATTCTATAAATGATACCTTTGATTATATGTTAAATTATTTTGGTATTTATGAAAAAATATTAAAAGTTGGCAATATTTTAGAGGCTAATGTTGAGATAAATAAGATTAAGGATATTATAAATGATTATGTAATGTTAGGAAATAGCGAATTTGAAGCCGCAGCTAATACTGTTGTAACCCTTAATTATTCAAATGAAAAAAATGAATTTGATAATTTTATTGATCCTAAGGCCAATATGGTTAAAATTATGACTATTCATAAATCAAAGGGATTAGAATTTCCTCTTTGTTATTTTCCATTTTTAGATAAGCATTTTAGAGTTGAAGGCCAAACTGATGGTTTACTTTTTGATGTTTTATATGGCTTTAGCTTAAATAGTGGTAATGATTTTATTACTAAAAAATCATTTATTAAAAAGGTTATAGTTGATAATATAAGGATGCTTGATATTTCTGAGAAGGTTAGACTTTTCTATGTTGCCTTAACAAGAGCTCGTGAGAAAATGATTTTAACTTATTATCAAAATGGTGATAGTGATAAAATTAGTTCCTTTAAGGATATTTTAGGAATGACTAATGCTTCAAGCTTTACCTTTGATGTTGATCCTCGAGAATATATTAATCTTGAAAATACAAAAGAAAATAATTCTAAAACAAATGGAACAAGAACCTTTATAGATAATAAATATTCTTTTAAGGGCGAAAGACTAAAGTTAGCCCATGCTTCAATGAAGGTTTCTGATATTATTGATAATAATACTAGAAGGAATATTAATTTAGGATTAAAGATGCATGAATATTTAGAGTGTTTAGATTTTCATAATTTGGATTTTTCTAATATTAGTGATGAATTTATAAAAAATAAACTAATTTCCTTGTTTAAAATGCCTTTATTTGCTAAAATAAATGAAGCAAATGTATATCAAGAATATGAATTTTATTATCAGCAGGAGCATGAATATATTCATGGTATAATTGACTTATTTCTTGTTTTTAAGGATGAAATATATTTGATTGATTATAAGCTTAGTAATACTAATAAGCGTGAATATGAGAAGCAATTAAAAATATATAAGGATTTTTTAACAAGTAAATTTAATTTACCAGTAAGAGTATATTTAGTTTCCTTGTTGAATCAAACACAAAAGGAGCTAAATTTATGAAGTATTATTTAGTTGGTAAAATAATGACAACTCACGGAATAAAGGGTGAGGTAAAGGTTCAAAATTATTCGGATTTTGATCGTTATAAAAAAGGTCAAACATTATATGTGCTACATAATGGCAAATATGAAAAGCTTGAGGTTTTATCTTCTCGTGAATATCCAAAAGGAATGTATGTGATATTTAAGGGCTTAGAGGATATTAATTTAGTTTTAAAATATCATAGTGATGAATTGTTTATTGCTGAGGATGATAGAGAAAAGCTAGAAGATGAATTTTATGTTTCTGATTTAATTGGTTTAAAGGTTTATAACCAAGATATGGAGGAGCGTGGTGAAATCGTTGATGTCCTAGATTTACCACAAGGAAGCGTTCTTGTAAGCCTTTATAATGGAGCAAGAAAAACGATTCCCTTTAGAGATGAATTTATTATCGAAATAAGTGATAAAATTATTGTTAAGGAAATTGAAGGTTTATTCTAATGAAAATTAAAATATTGACATTATTTCCAGAAATGTTTTCAGGCTTTTTAAATTCATCAATAATTAAAAGGGCAATTGATGATAAGATTGTTGAAATTGAGCTAGTTGATATTAGACTTTATTCAAATGATAAGCATCATCATGTTGATGATACACCTTATGGTGGTGGTGCTGGTATGGTACTAAGGGTCGATGTTGTAAGTGAGGCTATTAAGGCTAATAAGGGTGATAATTCTAAGGTGATTATGATGTCACCTCAGGGTGTACCATATAAAGAAAAGAAAGCTTATGAGTTAGCCTCTAATGAAGAAATAATTTTACTTTGTGGACATTATGAAGGCTTTGATGAGAGAATTAGAAGCTATGTTGATGAGGAAATTAGTATTGGTGATTTTGTTCTTACAGGCGGCGAGCTTCCAGCAATGTGTGTGGCTGATAGTGTAATAAGACTACTTGATGGAGCCATTACTAAGGAAAGCCATTTAGATGATTCGTTTTCTGATGGATTGTTGGAATATCCTCAATATACAAGACCACTTGTTTATGATAATATGGAGGTGCCATTTGTTTTGACTAATGGCAATCATAAAGAAATTAATAAATTTCGTCATGAGGAAAGCTTAAAAAGAACATTTTTAAAAAGACCAGATTTATTAAAGGACTATAATCTTACTAAGGAAGATGAAAAGATAATCGAGAAATTATGCAAAAAAAATTAATTATTATATTTATATTAATAATGAGTTTGTTTTCTTGTAAGAAGATTGAGTTTAAGGATGCAAAATGTGAGGAGATTACAAATGTTGAAAGCTATAATGAGCTTGTTAAAAAGGCAGCAGCTGTAACATTTGAAAATTATTATTTTATTGATTTAAGAAGTGATATTGATTATCGAGGAGGTTATATTTCTAATTTCTATCCATCTAATCATATTCCTTATGAAAATGAGGAAACGATTGATAAAATAATTAATCACATTAATGAAACTAATAAGGCGTCATTTAATGCGCCAATAGTTCTTTTAAGCAGTGGCTATCCTAATGATGCTACTTCAACTATTGTTTATGATTTATTAATGGCTAGGGGTTACAAAAACTTAAAAAATGTTGTTATTGGCTACAAGGGATTATATGAAGGATATGAAATAGGATTTCCCTATTCGCTTAGGGATGGCAGTGATTGTGGCTGCTAGTAAGGAGAAAAAATGAAAAAAATAAGTAAATATTTAATGAACTTGTCAGCAATTTTATTGCTTGCAGGCTGTGGCATCAGTATTGATAATTCAAATAGTAATGCTATAGCGTCATCTACAACTTTTGAATCCTCAGGTAATGTAAAACCAAGCTCAGGTAAAAATAATATAGGTAGTAGTACAACAAATGCTCAATCAGAATTAAATATTCTAACAATCAATGATACTCATGGCTATTTAGAAACGAGTGATTCAAATTCAATTTCCAAAATTGCTGCATATATGGATTCATATGATGAAAATGCTTTGAGAATATCTGTTGGTGATATGTTCCAAGGAACTGGCCTTTCCAATTTAACCAAGGGAAAGGCAATGATTGAGGTTATGAATGCTATGAATATTGATGCAATGGTTATAGGAAATCATGAATTCGATTGGGGCATTGATACCATATTAGGTTATTTTGATGGTGATGAGGAAAATGGTGAGGCCAATTTTCCACTCCTTGCGGCTAATGTTGTTGATAGTAATTCTAATCCTCTTCCTAATTCAAGTCCTTATTTAATAACTAATAAAAATGGCTTAAAGGTAGGCCTAATTGGCGTTATTGGTGAAAATTTAGAATCATCAATTTCTGCCTCATCTCTTGGTGGCTATAGCTTTTTAAACACTAGACCTATTGTTGAAAAATATGTTAAAGAGCTAAGAGAAGAAGAAAAGTGTGATATAGTTATTCTTGGAACTCATTGTGGAACTGATGATAATTATTTATATAGTGGTTTAGATATTGATTTTATTTTCAATGGTCATACTCATCGATTTGAGGTTGGAAGTAATTATATTCAAGCTGGCTGTTATGCTAAGGGTCTCGGTATAGTAACCCTTACTAATAAAAATAGTGCTGTTGCTGTTAAGTCTGCTAGATACATTTATATTTCAAAAATTAATGAAACGTCCTCTGCAGTCGATGCAATTGTAGAAAAATATAAGGAGTCATTAGATAGTACCCTTAATTCAGAAATTACTAAGCTTTCAAGTTATAGTGTGGATGGATTAATGAGCTACACATGTAAAACCTTGAAGGACTATTTTAATGTTGATTTTGCTTTTATGAATTCTGGTGGCTTTAGAAATAAATATGGCTGGAAGGCTGGTATGAGTATCACCTATAATGATATGATTACAATGTTCCCATTTGATAATGAGATTAAACTAGTTACTATGAAGGGTAGCCTAATTATTAAAGAATTAGCTACAAGCTTATCTGGAACTGATCCTTATATTGTTGGCTCAGGGGAATATAAAAGCGTTAATGGAAAGATGTACATTGGTGATGTTTTAATAGAGGCTAATAAGGAATATAGGGTAGCAGCAATTGATTATATCTTTGACAAAGAAAATCTACCATTTTTAAGTGGAACAAACATTGAATATACTACAAAATATGTTAGAGATATTTTAGTTGAGGATTTTAGTAAGCATAAAACCTTAGCATTATAAATAGATTATGTCTAGTTTAAATACTAGGCATTTTTTCTTTTTAATAATTATTTCAATCTTTTATTCCTTTAGCAATTGTAGTATAATTAACTAGTAATAAAAAGGTGATAATATGCAGAAGGAATTTATAAGCCATAGTGCTTTAGAAACTATTTCTATTGGCGAAAAAATCGGAAAATTATTAAATAAAGGAGACGTCGTTTTACTTGAAGCTGATTTAGCTGGTGGTAAAACAACTATTACTAAAGGTATTGGTAAAGGTGTAGGAGTTAGTAAAAACATTAATTCACCTACCTTTACTATTGTAAAATCATATATGGGTAAATGCCCTTTTTATCATTTAGATTTATATAGACTTGATGGTGTAAATAATGATTTTGATTTAGAGGAATATTTTAATGAAGAATCTATTTGTGTTGTTGAATGGCCACATCAGGTTGATGAGGTTTTACCTAGCTCGTATTTGAAAATTTCATTATCAAAATTAGGTGATGATGAAAGAAAGATTATCCTAAGCAGCAATGATGAGCATTATGATAGAATTGTGGAGGGATTAAAATAATGAAAAGCTTAATTTTAGATTCAGCTACTAAAAATTTATATTGTGCCCTTATTATTGATAATGAGGTTGTTTTTGAAGAATATATTAGTGGAACTAATGATCATGCTAAAAGAGTGGTTGATGTTGTTGATAAGGCTTGTAAAAAGGCTAATATTAAGGTTTTAGATTTAGATGAGGTAATTTGTGGAATTGGACCTGGATCTTATACAGGTGTAAGAATGGCTGTTACAGTTTGTAAAATGCTAGCCTCATTATCAAATATTAAAATGAAGACTGTTTCGACGCTTTTATTAATGTCAAGTGGTAGTGAAGGTGTATGTAAAGCTTCTATTGATGCAAGAAGAGGTAATTCTTTTACAGGATTTTATAAAAACGGTGAAAAGCTAGCTGATGAGGGATTATATCCTAATGATTATGAGCCTTTTAAATGTGATTCATATGTAAACGAAGCAAGTTTTAAGGTTGATCCTATTATTGTTTTAAACAAAGCAATTGAAGTAGAAAATCCTTTCCTAGCTGTTCCTAATTATTTAAGAGATACTGAAGCAGAAAGAAATTTAAAGCATGATTAGAAGGTTAACGAATGATGATGCTGAGCTTGGTATTTTAGTTGAAAGGTATTTTAAAAGAAGTGGTGCAACTAAGGATATTAGGCTTGATGAATTTGTAAAGGCCTTTGGTGCCTTTATTGATGAAAAAATGGTTGGATTTATATTGTTTAATGACGTATATGGTGATATTGAAATTTGTTATATTGCGGTTATTGAGGAATATAGAAGAAGACATATTGCTTCTAAGCTTATTAGTGAGGTGCTTAAGCTTATGAAGAATATGTGCTCTTTAGATGTTAGAAGTAAAAATATAGCTGCTATTGCTTTGTACAAATCACTTGGATTTGTGCCTGTTTATATTAGAAAAAATTATTATGATGATGACGATGCAATAGTTATGCTAAAAGAGGTGCAAAAATGTTAGTATTAGGTGTTGAAAGCAGCTGTGATGAAACATCAGTTGCAATTGTTCGTGATGGCAAAGAGGTTTTAAGTAATGTTGTGCTATCACAAATAGATGTTCATAAGCTATTTGGTGGTGTTGTTCCTGAGGTGGCATCACGTCATCATGTGTATAATGTAAGTATGGTATTTAAGGAAGCATTTGTAAAAGCTAATGTTAAATATGAGGATATAGATTTAGTGGCAGTTACTGAAGGACCAGGCTTAATTGGTTCTTTACTTGTTGGGGTTAATGCTGCTAAAACCTTTGCGCTTATGTATAATAAGCCAATAATTGGTGTTCATCACTTAGCAGGACATATTTATGCTAATGCGATTGAGCATGAAATGAAGTTTCCACTTATTGCTTTATTAGTAAGTGGCGGTAATACAGAGCTTATTTTGATGAAGGATAATTTTTCATTTGAAATTTTAGGTGAGACATTAGATGATGCTGTAGGTGAGGCCTATGATAAGGTTGCTCGTGTTTTAGGATTAGAATATCCTGGTGGGCCTATAGTTGATAAGCTAGCTCATTTAGGTAAGGAAACATATCATTTACCTAGAGTAATGCTTGAAGCAGATAGTCTTGATTTTAGTTTTTCAGGATTAAAAAGTGCTGTAATTAATTTGGTTCATAATTTAAATCAAAGAAATGAAAATGTTAATGTTAATGATATGTGTGCTTCATTTCAAAATAGTGTTGTAGATGTATTAACTGCTAAGACTTTTATGGCTGCAAATAAATATCATGTTAAGCAAATAATTGTTGCTGGTGGTGTTTCGGCAAATAAGGGATTAAAGGAAAGATTTTTAGCTGATACTAAGGGCTTTGAAATATGTATTCCTTCAATCAAATATTGTACTGATAATGCGGCAATGATTGGTGTTGCAGGCTTTTATCAATATAAAATGAATCATCATCTTGATGATTTAACCTTAAATGCTTGTGCTTCACTTGAGCTTAGCGATAAATATAGTGATTTATTAATTAAGTAATTTTTAGTAAATCTCTTTAAAAAAAATAATGTTTTTGGTATAATGATTGTATATGATTTGAAAAGGAGTTTATAGTTATGGAAGAGAACTCAAATTTTATTAAAACAATAATGGCAGAGGATTTAAAGGAAGGTAGAGTAAAAGAAATTGTTACTCGTTTCCCTCCAGAGCCTAATGCTTATTTACATATTGGTCATGCAAGAGCTATAATTACAGATTTTGAATCTGCAAAGGCCTTTAATGGTAGAACAAATTTAAGATTTGATGATACTAATCCTACTAAAGAGGATAAGGAATTTGTTGATGCAATTATTGAAAATTTAGCTTGGCTTGGCTATAAGCCAGATAATATTTTCTATGGTAGTGATTATTTTGAAAAAACATATGACAAGGCAATTTTGTTAATAAAAAAGGGTCTTGCTTATGTTGACGACTTATCACAAGAAGAAATGGCTAAATATCGTGGAAGCTTAACAGAGCCTGGAATTAATAGTCCATGTCGTAATCGTAGTGTTGAAGAAAATCTTGATTTATTTGCAAGAATGCGCGCAGGTGAATTTAAGGATGGCGAGAAAACCTTAAGAGCTAAGATAGATATGGCATCACCTAATATAAATTTAAGAGACCCAGTACTTTATCGTATAATACATATTAAGCATCATCGTCAAGGTAATAAATGGTGTATTTATCCTATGTATGATTTTGCTCATCCACTTCAAGATAGCTTTGAGGGTATAACTCATTCTTTATGCTCACTTGAGTATGTTGACCATCGTGTTTTATATGATTGGGTAATTAATAATTGTGATGTAGAGCATCATCCTCATCAATATGAATTTGGTAGATTAAATATTACTAATACAATTATGTCTAAGCGTTATTTAAGAGCCTTGGTTGACGCTGGTAAGGTTAGTGGCTATGATGATCCTCGTATGCCTACTCTTGTTGGCTTAAGAAGAAGAGGATTTACACCAGAAGCAATTAAAAATTTCGTTGTTTCAACTGGCTTATCAAGAATAAATTCAACAGTTGATGCTGATGCCTTAGACCAAGCTCTTCGTGATGATTTAAAGCTAAAGACAACTCGTCCTTTTGCAATTATCAATCCTTTAAAGGTAATTGTTGATAATTATCCAGAGGGTGAAATTGAATGGCTTGATTGTCCTAATAATCAAGAGGTTCCAGAGATGGGAACTCATAAGATTGCCTTTGGTAGAGAGCTATATATTGAACGTGAAGACTTTATTTTAGAAAAGCCTAATAAAAAATGGAAGCGTCTTGCAAAGGATGTAGAGGTAAGACTAATGCATGCTTATTTTGTTAAATGCGTTTCTGTTGATTATGATGAAAATGGTGAAATATCAGTTGTTCATGTAACCTATGATCCTAAAACTAAGAGTGGTAGCGGCTTTAATGAGCGTAAGCCAAATGGTAATATTCATTATGTTGAGGCTACTACTGCTTTAAAGGCAACATTCAATTTATTTGAGCCTTTAATTTTTGATGCAACAGAGGAAACTAAGGATTTAGACTTTATGCAGAGATTGAATCCTAATTCACTTCATGTTTTACATGGCTATGTTGAAAGCTATTTGAAGGATACTAAGCCTTTAGATAAATATCAATTTGTTAGAAATGGTTATTTTACTACTGATTTAGATAGTAAAGAGGATAATTTGATTTTTAATCGTACTTGTGGTTTAAAATCATCATTTAGTTTATAAAAAAATAATAAAGCTGCCCTAGGCGGCTTTTAATATGATAGGAGATAAATATGTTAAAAACCGTTAATTTAGGTCTACAGTATGGATCAAGAAAGCTATTTGAACATGTAGATATTACTTTTAATAAAGGAAATTGTTATGGTATTATTGGTGCTAATGGTGCTGGTAAATCTACTTTTTTGAAGCTGCTTTCTGGAGAAATAGAATCTACTAGTGGCGAAGTAATTATGGATAAGAAGGAACGTATGAGCGTTTTGAAGCAGGATCAAAATGCTTTCAATGATGTTACAGCCTTACGTTGTGTATTACTTGGTCATAAGCGTTTAGTAGAAATAATGGAAGAAAAAGAAGTTTATTATGCTAAGGCAGATTTTACTGATGAAGATGGTGTAAAGCTTGCTGAGCTTGAGGGTGAATTTGCTGAGCTTGGTGGCTGGGAGGCTGAAAGTGATGCTGAAGGCTTATTAAATAATCTTGGTGTTGATTCAATTTACCATAATATGCTAATGGGTGAACTTGATGCTAAAATTAAAATTAAGGTTTTACTTGCTCAAGCGTTATTTGGTAACCCTGATATTCTTTTATTGGATGAGCCTACAAATAATCTAGATTATAAAGCTTGTAGATGGTTAGAAAATTTTTTACTTAATTTTGAAAATACAGTTTTAGTAGTATCTCATGACCGTCATTTTTTAAATAATGTTTGTACCCACATTTGTGATGTTGATTTTGGTAAAATAAAATTATATGTAGGAAACTATGAATTTTGGTATGAATCATCACAGCTAGCTCTTGCTCAAGCTAAGGATCAAAATAAAAAAGCAGAGCAAAAGGTCAAGGAGCTTCAAGAATTTATTGCAAGATTTAGTGCTAACAAATCAAAATCACGTCAGGCTACATCTCGTAAAAAGCTTTTAGATAAAATTGAAATTAATTCGATTGAACCATCATCAAGAAGATATCCATTTATTGGCTTTAAACAAAAGCGCGAGGTTGGAAATGATATCTTAAGTGTAAATGGCTTAACTAAGAAGGGTGTTTTTGAAAATTTAACCTTTACAGTTAATAAGGGAGATAAAATTGCTTTCTTAGCAGAGAATTCAGTTATTATTACTTCATTGTTCAACATTTTATGTGGAATTGATACTGATTATGAGGGAAGCTTTAAGTGGGGAATAACAACTAGTGTTGGTTATTTACCTCAGGATAATAAGGTATATTTTGATAAGGATTTATCATTAATTGATTGGCTAAGACAATATAGCCCTGATGATCAAACAGAAACGTTTATTAGAGGCTTTTTAGGTAGAATGCTTTTTAGTGGTGAGGAATCATTAAAAAAATGTAATGTCTTATCTGGTGGTGAAAAGGTTAGATGTATGCTGTCTAAGCTTATGCTTGAATCACCTAATATTTTAGTTATGGAGGATCCAACAAATCATTTGGATTTGGAAAGTATTACAGCCTTAAATGAAGGTATGACTAGTTTTAAGGGTAATATTTTATTTTCAAGTCATGATGCTGAATTATTGCAAACTGTTGCTAATAGAATTATTAGCTTTGAAGATGGTAAGATTGTCGATAAGATGACAACCTACGAGGATTATTTAGATTCAAAGAATTAAGGAGATGCTAAAATGGATTTGCTAGAAAAATTAAATTTAGCCCAAAAAGAAGCGGTTATAAATACAGATGGACCTATCATGGTAATGGCAGGTGCTGGTTCTGGCAAAACTAGAGTTTTAACGCATCGTATTGCTTATTTGGTTAAGGAACTTGGAATACCTCTTAGTGATATTCTTGCAGTTACTTTTACAAATAAAGCTGCCAAGGAAATGAAGGAAAGAGTAGCTAAGCTTTTAGATGATGAATGTGTAACTACAAAAATGTGGGTTTCAACTATTCATAGCTTATGTCTTAGAATTTTAAAAAGATGTATGGATTTAGTTCCACCATTTACTAAAAATTTTAATATTGCTGATGAAAATGATTCTAAAAGCTATGTCAAAAAGGTTTTAAAGGATTTAGAGATTAATAATAAATATTCAGATAATGAAATTAAGTCATTAATCTCTAAAGAAAAGAATGGTGAAAGTGTCTCATTTGGTAAGAACTATGATAAACAAACTGAGTTTAATAAAATATTTTCTCTATATAATGAAGCCTTAATGAAGGATAATTGTCTTGATTTTGATGATTTATTATTATATACTACAAAAATATTTAAAGAGCATAAGGATGTTTTAGAATATTATCAAAATAAGTTTCAATACATTATGATTGATGAATTTCAAGATACAAATGTTATTCAATATGAATTAATTAAAATGCTTGCAATAAAGCATCAAAATATTTTTATTGTTGGTGATCAGGATCAATCAATATATGCTTTTAGAGGTGCTAAGGTTGAAAATATTGATCGCTTTAGAAGAGATTTTCCTTTAACAAAAATTATTTTACTTGAGGAAAATTATCGTTCAACTAAAGGAATACTTGATTTAGCAAATAATGTTATTTCTAAAAACGAAAATAGAATTAAAAAGAATTTGTTTACAAGCTCAAGTAAAGCTACAAAACCAATATTTTTTCTTGCCGATTCATCTAGTGAAGAAATTAAATATATAATCTTTAAGATGGAGTATTTAAAGAAAAAATGTAATTATACAAATTCTGATTTTGCAATAATTTATCGTGCTAATTATTTATCACGTCCAATAGAGGATGAGTTTGTAAAAAGAGGCATAAAATATCAAATTTATGGTGGCATGTCTTATTTTTCTCGTGCTGAGGTTAAGGATATTGTTGCTTATTTATCTTTAATTGTTGATCAAAATAATGATTTTGCTTTTAAAAGAATTGTAAATGTTCCTAAAAGAAAAATTGGTGATGCTTTAATGAATAAGCTTATGCTTGAGGCAGTAGAAAAAAAATGTTCTCTTTTTCAGGCAATTGATTCATTAAAGGCTACAGGTATTGGTTATAACAATTTAATAAGCTTTAAATTCTTGATTCTTGAGCTTCGTGATTTGCTTGATAGCAGTGATCTACCATCATTAGTAGATACGATTTTGGATAAATCTGGTTATAAAGATTACTTGAAGGCTATGGGTGAGGATGGCGATGATCGTCTAGATAACGTCTTAGAATTGAAGAGTATTCTTGCTGAAACAGAAGAGGATAATGAAGGAACTAATCTAGAAAAGCTAAGTGAGCTTGTTCAATCCTTAGCTTTAAGAACAGATATTGATAAGGTTGATGATAATTATGATTCTGTAAGATTAATGACTTATCATCAATCTAAAGGACTTGAATTTAAGGTTGTTTTTATGATTGCAATGGAGGAAGGAATTTTTCCATCCAATAATTGTAAGACAGATTTTGATATTGCTGAGGAACGTAGAATTTGTTATGTTGGAATAACGAGAGCTATGGAAAAGCTTTATCTTACTTCAGCTAAAATTAGAAATGTTTTTGGTGTAAATCAAAGACAAATTATATCAAGATTTATTGATGTTGATAGTCCACTAATAAATGTTGAAAAGCCTAAGCATGATGAGTCTAGTGTCAAAAATAAAGTTGAAAAGATAACTAAGGATAATAGTAGCTCTTCCTTTATGTTTCATGCTGGTGATAAAATTGAGCATAAGGCCTTTGGACCGGGCTTAGTTGTTTCTGTTGATGAGCCATTGATTGTTGTCGCTTTTAAAGCGCCTTATGGTATTAAAAAGCTTAATGGCACTCATCCGGCAATTAAGAAAATTAGTTAGAGGGTGTTATTTTGAATTATTATTCTAAAAGTAGATATGTTAGCTTTTGTAAATGCAAAAGATACTTATGGTGTGATAAATATCATTCTAATGAAAAAAATGAAGTTAATAATCAGGCTGTTTTAGACAATGGTAATGAAATTGGTGACTTGGCGAGGTCTTATTTTCCTAATACCTGCTATGTTTATAGTGAAAAAAATGATTTGAATTATATGGTGAAGGAGACAGCAAGATTATTGAATGAAAACCAGGCTGTTATTGCTGAAGCATCATTTTTTTATTTGAATAATTATTGTGCATGCGATTTACTTTATAATAATTTTGATGGAACATATGATTTATATGAGGTCAAAAGTACAACTAAAATGGCTGATTATTATTATGATGATGTAAGCTATCAATTATATGTTTTGAAAAATTGTGGTATTAAAATCAAGCATACCTATTTAATGCATATAAATGGCTTTTATGTTTTTAATAATCAGCTTGATATTAAAAAATATTTTAAAATAGAGGATATTACAGCTGAGGTTTTAGCTAAGCAAATAGAGATAGAGGAAAATTTAAAGCTATCTGATGATATTCTTTCCTCTAATGTTGCACCTTATACTGATGTATCAAAAAATTGTATGGAATGTCCATTCAAAGATTATTGCTTTAGGGAATTTGAAATAAATTCGGATAGTGTATTATATCTTTATAATAATCGTAAAAAATATGATATGCTAAAAATGGGTATTAAAACCTATAAGGATTTAATTGCAAAGGGTGTTACCCTATCAGATATTCAAAAAAGACAAATTGATTATTTTTATAATGATAGAGAAGAATATTTTAATAAATTAGAAATTGAAAAATTTATGAATGAAATAAAATATCCAATATATTTTTTGGATTTTGAATCAAATCAATATTCGATTCCTAAATTTAATAAGACTAAGCCTTATTCTCAGGTATGCTTTCAATATTCTCTTCATGTCTTAGATGAAAATCATAATTTAACTCATTTTGAATTTTTAGGTGATGAACGTATCGATTATCGTTTAGATCTTGCTAAGCAATTGATTTTTGATTTAAAAAAGGACGGAACAATTATTGCTTATAATTCAAATTTTGAAATGACAAGAATTAAAGAAATGGCTAATATTTTTAAAGAATATGAAGAAGAGCTTTTAGCTTTAATTCCAAGATTTATGGATTTAGCATTGATTTTTCAAAGAGGATATTTTTATAATAAGGCTATGGGAAATTCATTTTCTATTAAGAGTGTCCTACCTGCTTTGTTTCCAGATGATGAATCGTTAAATTATCATAATCTAAGCGATGTTCACAATGGTAGTGAGGCAATGCATACGTTCGATAATTTAGTTAATTTAAATGAATCTGAAAGGAATAAAATTAGAAACTCATTATTAGAATATTGTAAGCTTGATACCTATGCGATGGTTAAAATATACCTACTAATATTTGAAAAATTAAAAAAATAGTGTATAATTATAACAATGGTAGGGAGGTAATAGCTTGAAAAGAAAACACATTACACCTTATATTATTATTTTTTTAACTTTTTTAACAACAATTTTTTTAGGGGCAATTTTATTAGTATTGCCTATTTCTATGAAAAATAGAAGCTCAATGGGTTTTGTTAATGCTTTATTTATGTCAACATCATGCGTTTGTGTAACAGGATTATCAGTCTATTCTGATGTTGCAAGTAATTTAAGTATTTTTGGTCAAGTTGTTATGATGCTATTGATTGAAATTGGTGGATTAAGCTTTTTAACAATTATGACATTTGTATTCTATTTACTTGGTCTTAAGATAGGTATTTCCGAAAGATATTTATTAAAGGAAGCTTTGAATCAAAATTCAACAAGTGGAATTTTAAAGCTGATTTATAGAACAATAATTATTTCAATTATTATTCAAACTTTGGGTACACTTATTAATTTTATTGTTTTTATTCCAATTTATGGAGCTAAGGGCATTTATATATCGTTATTTCATGCAGTTTCGGCATTTAATAATGCTGGGTTTGATATCTTAGGAAATGGTAATTCCTTGATTAGCTTTTCTAATAATATCCTACTAAACTTAAATACTATGGCTTTAATTATTCTTGGTGGGCTTGGCTTTATTGTTATTTATGATTTAATTAGCTTTAGAAAAAACAAAAAGCTAAAGCTTCATACAAAGATTGTTTTAAGTGTTTCAACTTTCTTAATTGTTGTAGGAGCAATTTTACTTAAAATTTCTATGCCTGGTATTACTTGGCTCGAAGCTTTCTTTCAAAGTGTTACAGCAAGAACAGCAGGATTTGCAAGTATTGATATGTCAAGGCTTAATTCAGCTGGAACTTTAATTATGATATTTTTGATGTTTATAGGTGCTTCACCATGTTCAACTGGTGGTGGACTTAAAACGACGACATTCTTTGTAATTATTGTCTATATCTTATCATTTGCTAAGGGCAAAAGTCCAAGGATTGGTTATAGAAAAATATCTAATCAAAGTCTTTTTAAGGCATTTGCTTTGGTAACATTTTCAATAATTTATTTATGCTTTGCGATTTTCTTAATGAGCTTATGTGAAAATGGCGTTGGCTTAAAGGAAATCACATTTGAAAGTGTTTCAGCCTTTGCAACTGTTGGTTTATCAATGAATTTAACACCAACATTGCATATTGCCTCAAAGCTTATTTTGTGTGCAACTATGTTTATTGGACGCCTTGGTCCTTTAACAGTTATATCAATTATGAATAATAACTGGACAAGAGCTAGTAAGGAAGAAATTAATTATGTTGAAGAAAATATTATTATTGGCTAGAAAGGAAAAAATATGAAAAAAACTTTTGCGGTAATTGGTCTTGGTCGTTTTGGACTAGGTGTATTAAGAGAATTAAATGAGCTACATTCTGATGTCATTGCTTTAGATATCAATGAGGAATCAGTTAATAAAGCAATTCTAATTAATAATCATTCTGTTATTTGTGATGCTACTAAAAAGAATGTTTTGAAGGAGCTAGGAATAAATAATGTTGACCATGCTGTTGTAGCAATTGGTAATAATTTGCAGGCAACGATTCTTACAACAATTAATTTACATGAATTAGGTGTTAAAAATATAACAGTAAGAGTAGATAGTGAAGAATATATTCCTATTATGGAGCGTCTTGGTGCTACTGATACGGTCGTTCCCGAGGATGAAGCAGCAATTGGCCTTGCCAATAAAATTATGAGTGATTATTTTGTTGATTATTATAAGATTTCTAATGGCTATGGTATAGTTCAGCTAGAGGTAGGAGAGAGCTTTGAAGAAAAAACATTGCTTGAATTAAAAATAAGAGATCGCTATGATATTAATATTGTTGGTATTATTAGAGATGAAAAATTCTTTATCCCAAAAGGAAGCGATACCTTAAGGCCTGCTGATATTGTGCTTGTTGTTGGAACAAAATCAGTTATATCTAAATTTTCTAAATTTATATGTTAAAAAAAAGGTTCGCGATGAACCTTTTATTCTTTAAAGAAAAGATTATAAGCATTGTTATAGAAGATGTTATCTAAATCCTCATTTGTAAAGCTATCATTTTCTTCAAATAATTTAATTAAATTATCATAGGAGTCTTCCTTAAGACATGACGGATAATCAGTAGCAAATAAGATTTTATTTGAACCAACTATTTCTTTAGCCATTTTTAAAAATTCTTTAGCTTTAGGATAAGGATATGAATCAGCTAAATTATGAGTTAGGCTTGCGGTGTCAAAATAGACATTTGGCTTATTTATTTTATTTAGAATATTTTTTAATTCTAAATAATCAGAATCCTTTGGTGCTAATAGATGACAAATTACAAATGTTAAATTTGGATAATTGGTGATAATATTTTCTAATGCCTTTATTTGAAAGCTAGAGCTATGAAGCTTTCCTAAATCTAGAATGACAATTAAATTGTGATTATTTGCAAACTCTAATTCATTTAAAAATAAATCACCATCTAACTTAAAATCTGGATGATTGGCCATTAATCCTGAGCCAACACTTAGTTCAAATTTAACTGCCTTTATACCAAGGTCAATGAATAGATGCTTTTTTATATCTTCACTTTTTAAACAATAAGGATCATATGAGGCAGCACATTTAAGCATATTTGGATATTTTTTTGTAGCCTCATAGCTATATTCATTTTGGAATCCATAAAAATTGCCTTGAAGTAGCATTGCATATTTTATATTATATTTATTCATATGCTCTACAAGCATATCTGCTGATACGTAGCTAGTTTTATATATATCAGGTATCATTTTAATTGTTTTGCCGGTTGGATAGCTTGCCATACCATTTCCTATATAGCGAAGCTCACCTTCTTCACCAAAGCCAGCAATATATTTAAAAATATGAGTATGTGAATCGATTATTTTTCTTCGCATATTTAAAACCTCCATAGATATTTTATCATAGCTTTAGGTTTATTTAAATGGCTTTTATGCTATTGACATTAATAATAAATGGATGTAAGATAAACTTAAGAAGAGGACTATAATAATTTTAATATAAGGACGGTTTAAAATGACTAGGATTGCTTTTGAGCAGGTTGTTATTATGTTTATTATGATTATTTTAGGCTTCTTGTTAACTAAGCTTAAAATAATTGATATTAAAGCTAAAGGAACATTATCAAATATTTTGTTTTATCTTGCGGTACCATTTATGATAATTAACTCCTATACTATTAGCTATGATAAAACAATTATGACTAATTTACTGTTAACTTTTTTAATAAGCTTTATTGTAATGATAATTGGAATAGCTATAAGCTTTTTTATTTCGCTATTTTGGAAAACAAATGAAAAGTCAATTTTTAGAATTGCAATGATGTTTTCTAATGCTGCTTATATGGGATTTCCCTTGATTGATGCAATATATGGCGATTTAGGTTTGATTTATGCAAGTGGCTTTGTTACAGTTTTAAATGTATTATTGTGGACATTAGGAGTGCTAATAAATTCAAACAATATTAGCTTTAAGGAATCAATAAAGCAAATATTAAAGGTTCCGGTTTTATATGCTGTGATTGTGGGAATGATCATTTTTTTCTTTAAAATTCCAATTCCTAATGTTATAAGGATGCCATTAAGCTTAATTGGAGCATTAAACACACCAATATCAATGATTATTATTGGAATGATTATTGCTACTAGCAATATTTTTAGCTCATTGAAGAATATATATTTATGGCTAACTGTTATTATAAGGCTTATTATAATTCCTTTTATTATATTAGGTTTGGTTTGGTTAATGAAATTATTTAATATAGATAAAGAAATAATAATTGTTATATTTATTTTGAATGCTTGTCCTTCAGCTGCTATAACTAGTGTTTTTGCCATCAAATTTAATCACGATGAAAATATAGCTGCATCATGTGTTGTTGTTACCACATTATTATCAATTATAAGCTTGCCTCTTTTCACAATGCTAATTAATCAATTTTTTTGAATATTGGTGTTGACAATAAATACTTTTATGATATAATCTAATTAAGAATGATTCTTAATTAGGAGTATAAAATGCGCAGAAATACTAAAGAAAGAGAAATTGTTTATAATATTATAGATAAACTCGGTCATGCATCAACAAAACAGATAATTGAAGCCCTTAAGAAAGAAGATATATCACTTGCAACAATATATCGTAATCTTACAATTTTACTTGAAGAAAATAAAATTAAGAAAATAAGGGTTTCTGCTGAAGAGGAAATATATGAAACTATAAAGAAAGCACATTTTCATTTTAGATGTTCAATATGTAAGGAAATTTATGATGTAGATAAAAGTCTAATTCATATTGAAATTGCGGATAATTCAAATTTGAAAAATGCAGAGATAGGTGAGCATGACATAGTTTTTTATGGTATTTGTCCTAATTGCAAAAAGAAAATGGAGGAAAATTAGAAATGAAATATAAATGTTTAGTTTGTGGTCAGGTATTTGAGGTTCCTGATGGAGAAGAGCCAGTTTGTCCAGTTTGTCATGTAAAGGGCGATAAGATTGTTCCTTATGTTGAGGTGGAAATGACTTGGGCTGATGAGCATACAATCGGTGTTGCTAAAGGTGTAGATGAGGAAATTCTTCAAGGCTTAAGAGATAATTTTAATGGTGAGTGTAGTGAGGTTGGTATGTATCTTGCTATGTCACGTCAGGCTATGCGTGAGGGTTATCCTGAGATTGCTGTTGTATTAGAACAAATTGCTCATGAGGAAGCAGAGCATGCTGCTAGATTTTGTGAGATGATTGGTGATTTAGTTACTAATTCAACTAAAGAAAATTTAATTAAGATGTTAAATGGTGAAAATGGTGCTTGCCATGGTAAGAAGAAGATTGCTTCTATGGCTAAGGCTCAAAACTTAGATGCAATTCATGATAGTGTTCATGAAATGTGTAAGGATGAAGCTCGTCATGGTAAAGCCTTAAAAGGATTACTTGATCGTTACTTTAAATAGTTAATAAGAAGTCTACAATTAATTTTGTAGATTTTTTTATTGACTTTTTTTAAAAGCGGCTGTAATATATCAGTGATATATCACAAAGGAGAGAAAATATGTCACCATATGATTATATAAAAAAAGAAATTATTTGTGGTAATTTACTACCTGGGGCAATTTTTGATGAAAAAATTGTTCAAGAAAAACTAAAGGTTAGTAGAACACCGGTTAGAGAGGCTGTTTTAAGATTAAGCAATGAAGGCTATTTAACAATTATTCCAAGAAAGGGAACAATTGTTTCAAACATTAGCATAAATGATATTAAAAACATTTATGAATATAGAATGATTATTGAGCCTGAAATTGTAAAGAAAACTATTAAGACTATTAATCAAGATTTTTTGCTAGAGCAAAAAGAATTAATTAAAGAAAAGCTATTGGATGATAACTTATTACTTGATGATTATGACAAAGAATTTCATATTGGTATTGCTAAGGCTTTGAATAATAATTATATTGAAAAGGAAGTTAGTAGGGTATTAGACTTATCAGAAAGAATAAGATTTTTATCTAGCAATAAAAGTCATGAACGTTATATTGCTTCTTTATATGAGCATTTAAATATTATTGAAGCAATGCTAAATAAAGATGAGGATGGGGCCTACGATGCTATGTTAAAGCATTTATATAATACTTTAGAAGGTTTTAAAATTTTATGAAATTAGCTTGTATTGCTTTAGAGCAGGTTATAATAATGCTAATTATTATTGTTTTAGGATTTGTTTTAACGAAACTTAAGGTAATTAGTGTTGATTCGAAAAAATCATTATCAAATATATTAGTTTATTTGGTTGTGCCATTTATGATTATAAATTCCTATATGAGCGATTATAATAAAGAAATTTTGGTTAATTTAGTTTATACATTCCTAGTAAGCTTTATTGTTTTATTTTTAGGAGTGATTATTTCTTTAGTATTTACATTGTTTTTTAAAACTGATAACAGGCCTATTATTCGTTTTGCAATGATGTTTTCTAATGCAGCTTATATGGGATTTCCATTAATTGAGGCTATGTTTGGAAGTGAAGGATTAATATATGCTAGTGGCTTCGTTTCTGTTTTTAACATTTTTTTGTGGACTATAGGCTATATGATTGTTTCTAAAAGTGTTAATTTTAAAACAGGAATTAAGGCGATTTTAAAAAATCCGGTTTTATATTCATTAATTTTTGGTATAATGATATTCTTTTTTCAAATTCCAATCCCCAAAATTATTAAAACGCCGATTTCTCTTATTGGGGCAATGAATACTCCCCTTTCTATGCTAATTACAGGTGTAATTATTGCCTCTAGTAATATTTTTAGTACTTTAAGAAATAAATATCTTTGGCTTACAATATTAACAAGATTAATTATTATTCCTTTTATTGCTTTAGGAAGTATTGCTATTTTAGGTAATTTTAATATTGAAGCTAATGTTTTAAAAATTGTTTTAATTTTAGCTTCCTGTCCAGTTGCTGCAATTACAAGTGTATTTGCTGTTAAATTTGATTATAGTGATGATTTAGCAGCTTCTATGGTTGTTATAAGTACGCTATTATCGATAATAACTCTACCTGTATTTACATTATTAATTAATTATATTATTTAGGAGAAGAAAATGAAGATTTACGTTGAAACCACATATGATGTTAATGATATTCAAAATGCTATAAATATGGCTAGTGAATATGATGAAATTATTATAACTAGAGGTCTTTATTATTCTAAGCCATGGGATTTAAAATCTAATTTAACTATTTCTATTATGGATGGAGCTAGAATATATTTTACAGAAATTAAAGAATATTATTATGATAAAAGATTCATTCGCTTTGAAGGCGTTGAATGCTATGGCATGCATCCTTTAATATATGCTTATGATTGTCAAAATATTAAGATAGTTGGTGGAAATCTTTTTGGTAATGGCTATAGCTTTTATAAATATAAAAAGCTTCAAGCTAAGGCTTGTGATTATTTATGCTATAGTGAAGCTAATGGTATAAAAATAGAAGATAGAATTTTAGATTTAAAGAATTCATATTTAAGACCAGATTTTATTGAATTTGTTAAATGCGACAATATATTGCTTGAAAATATGAAAATATATGATTCACCAATGTGGACGGTTCATCCTGTTTATTGCAAACATGTCTTGATAAAAAATGTTTCTATATTTTCTGAGGGACCAAATACAGATGGTATCGATCCTGATAGCTGTGATGATGTAATTATTGATAGTTGTTATTTTGAAACAGGGGACGATTGTATTGCTATTAATTCAGGATTAAATGAGGATGGCTGGCGTGTTGGTATTCCTTGTCAAAACATTGAAATAAGAAATTCTATTTTTAATAAAGGTCATGCAGCTATTGCAATAGGTAGTGGAATGAGTGGTGGTGTACTAGGGATTTATGCTCATAATTGTAAAATAAATAATTGTCAAAGAGGAATAAGAGTAAAATCTATTCCCGGTAGAGGTGGCTTTGTAAGGGATATAAGATGTGAAAATATTGAAATAAATAATTGCAAGGAAGGAATTGAGCTTACAATGAATTATCCTTCTTCAACATCAAAGCCTTTAACTAAGTCATTACCTAGCTTTAAAAATTTTCATTTTGATAATATTAGTATTAGTAATGCTAATTTAGGATTTAAAGTAATTGGCTTAAATGATAGCTTCATTGAAGAAGTATATGTTGACAAATTAAACATAAATAATGTTAAAGAAACAAAGAAAATTGAATATTGTAGTAACTGTATAATTGACTAATTTGTCAAAAAAAGTAAATTATATTTGACATTTGTAAATATTTATGATATAATACTTTTATGAAGTCAATAAATTAACTAATCTATTATAAACAGTGTGGCATTAGACATCGTTCATATAGCCACACTGTTTTATTTTATAGATTGGAAGGGAGTAGTTTTGATGAAAAAAATAGAAAAAATTTCCTTTGCTGATACTAAAGAAGCTATTATTAGCAATTTAAAAAAACATATTAATGAAATTATTGGAGTTATTAATGTTGAGGATAAGCATAAAAAGATAAGAAAGGGTAAATTATTATTGGTTACTGATAATACTGCTACCTTTGAATTTATGCTTGGTGATACTCATAAGGAGCTTATATCATATTTATTGTCAGATTTTTGGCGTGGTGTCATAAGACTTGAGGGCGTAACCTTTGAAGCATTAACAAATGAAGAATGTTAAGAACCATTTTAGTAGATTTTACTGAAATGGTCTTTTTTTATCTTTTTTTGGCAAATGTATTGACAGAGTGCAAAATAAGACTATAATTATATATGTATTAGCACTTGATATAAGCAAGTGCCAAAAAACTGGAGGTATTAAAATGATAAGACCATTAAATGATAATGTAGTTTTAAAGAAGGAAAAGGTTGTTAATCAAACTGCAAGTGGTATTGTTTTAAGTCAAAAGGAAGAAGAGACTGAATATGCTACAGTTGTTGCAGTTGGAGAGGGCGCAATAAACGATAAGGGTGAGCGCATTAGTGTAGATGTACGTGTAGGTGAAAAGGTAGTTTATAAGAGCTATAGTCCTACAAAGGTTAAAGTAGACAATGAAGAATATTTAATTGTATCTAGTAAAGATATACTAGCTGTCATTGAATAGGAGTGATTAATATGGCAAAGGAAATTAGATTTGGAAGTCAAGCAAAGGAGTCAATGCTTGAGGGTATTGATCTTTTGGCAAATACAGTAAAGGCAACTTTGGGTCCTAAAGGACGTAATGTTGTTTTAGACAAGGGTTATGGTTCACCACTTATTACAAATGATGGTGTTTCCATTGCAAAGGAAATTGAATTTGATGATTCATTTAAGAATATGGGCGCAAAGCTTATTTATGAGGTTGCTAATAATACTAATGATGTAGCTGGAGATGGAACAACTACTGCTACAGTATTAGCTCAAAGTATGATTCATCATGGCTTGAATGCGGTTGATAAGGGTGCAAATCCTGTCTTGATGCGTGAAGGTATTGATAAGGCAGCAAAGCTTGTTAGTGATAAGCTATTAAGTCATTCAAAGGTTATTGAAACAAATAATGATATAGAATCTGTTGCAACTATTTCTTCAGGTAGTGCTGAAATTGGTAAAATTATTGCTAAAGCAATGGCTACTGTTGGTAAGGATGGCGTAATAAATGTTGATGAATCTAAAGGCTTTGAAACATCTCTTGAGGTAGCACAAGGCTTAAAATATGATAAGGGTTATATTTCTCCTTATATGATTAGTGATGTTGATAAAACATCTATAACTATGGAAAATCCCCTTATTTTAGTAACTAATCAAAAGATTTCTTCAATTCAAGATATTTTACCAATTCTAGAGCAAATTGTTCAAGCTCATAAGCCATTATTTATTATTGCTGAGGATATTGAGCAAGAGGTTGTTTCGACAATTGTATTAAATAAGATGAGAGGTACTTTTAATGTTGTTGCTACTAAGGCTCCTGGCTTTGGTGATACACAGCGTGCAACATTAACTGATATTGCTGTTCTTGTTGGTGCTAAATTCTTTGATAAGGATTTAAATATGGCTTTAAAGGACATTACTATGGATGATCTTGGTTCAGCTAAGAAGATAATTGTTGAAAAGGATTCAACAACTATTATTGATGGAAATGGTGATAAGGAGGCTGTTAAGGAGCATATTAACAATGTTTTAGCTTTAGCTGATGAGGCTAAAAGTAAGGTTGAACGTGATCAATTAAGAACAAGACTTGCTAAGCTTCAAAATGGTGTTGCCTTAATTAAGGTTGGTGCAACAACTGAATCTGAGTTAAAAGAAAAGAAGTTAAGAATTGAGGATGCGTTAAATGCTACTAAGGCTGCTGTTAGCGAGGGTATTGTTATAGGTGGTGGAGCATCACTTGTAAACATTTCACGTGAAATTAAGGATGAGCTTCATAGTGATGTTGTTGATATCCAAAGAGGTATGAATGTTGTTTTAGATGCCTTATCTGAACCAATGTATCAAATTGCTGAAAATTCTGGTTTTAGTGGAAAGAATATTGTTGAAGAGCAATTAAAGCAAACTGGTGATATGGGATTTGATGCTAAAAATGGTAAATGGGTTGATATGTTTGCTTCTGGCATTGTAGATCCAACTAAGGTTACACGTAGTGCTATTTTAAATGCAGCAAGTATAGCTGGATTATTCTTAACTACTGAGGCTGCTGTTGGTATTGTTAAGGACAATAAGGAAAATAATTCAACTCCTTCAATGTACTAGAATAGACTTAAAAATTGTCAGTTCAATGAACTGACTTTTTTTTGCTTACATTAAAAAAAACATTTTCTTGTATGTCGAAATATGTTAAAATAGTAATAGGTAAGGAGATGAGAACATATGTATAATTTAGGATATATGATATTATATATTATTGCATCGATACTAGTTATAATGATTATGATATTATGTACAAAAAACAAGAATATAAAGAATAAAACATCATTTTTATTAATATGCATATGTACTATTATTTCAAATTTAATATATATCGGATTTCTACATTCACAAAATGCACAAGAAATGCAAATTTTTTTATCACTGTCATTTATTTGTACTGATTTTATTTTGTTTTTAGTTTTAGCCTTTATTGAAGCCTATATTGGTAATAAGCGTAATATATTTGTAAGTGATACATTATTCATTTTAATAATTTTAGATGTGATTCTTATGATTTTTAATATTAGAAATGGAGGATATTTAAAAGCTTATGATGAAAGTGGCGCTTATTTAAATATAGAACTAAATGGCTTTTTTATTTATCATATAGTTTTATGCCTAGTTATGTATTTGTTTAATATATCTTTATTGCTAACTAAAACAATATCATCAGCTAAATGCTATAAAACTAAATATTTAATTTCTCTTTCACTGATGAGCTTAATTGGTATTTTAAAAATAATCTTATTTGTTTTTGCTTCAAAAATTGATTATTCAATTTTGATATATTCATCTGCAATTATTATTATGTATTATTTCTTTTTTATTTATTCACCAATGCTTTTAACAAAGAAAATAGAAGATATGATAATGAATAATATGCTTGATTGTATAATTGCCTTTGATGCAAATCAAAATTCTATTTATGTTAATGAACGTGCAACAACCTTACTTGGAAGTGACATTAAGGATTTGAATAAAAAAGAGTTTGTTGAAAGGTTTAGCTTTGTAGAGTTGGAAAATAAGGTTTCAGTTATTAAATATAATAATAATGAAGTATATTTTTCATCAAACAAAAAGATTTTTTTAGATTATAAGAATCGTGTTGAGGCATATTTATATTTATTAGAAGATGTAACACTAAGGGAAATTAAAGAAAAAAATGAAGAATATTATTCATCACATGATGAGTTGACTAAGATTTATAATAATAATTACTTTAATAAGAAATATAGTCAAATGACTGACGAACTTAGTTTATATGAGATGGCTGTTATCAATTTTACAGATTTTAAGCTTATAAACAATGTTTTTGGTAGTAATCAAGGTGATTTTTGTTTAATTAAGGCTGCAGAAACCTTGAATAATGTGAGTGTTAATTACTTTAAAATCTATGCGAGAATTAGTGCTGATAAATTTGTTGTTTTATCTAAAAAAAATACTGTTGATTATAATTGTTTACAAAAAATGATTCTCGAAAATGTTACATCACAAATAAAAGAACTACCAATTAATGTTAAAATTGGTGTTTGCAAGGAATGCGATGATAATTTAGATGATACAGTTAAAAAATGTCTTGCAACTTTAAATTATATAAAGAATAAAATAAATGTAAATGTGGGATATTATAATGATGATGTTGAGGGAATGATTATTAAAAGAAATCAGCTTTTAATTGATATAGATAGAGCAATAGAGCAACATGAGTTCTTAGTGTATTATCAGCCTCAAATTAATTCATATGATAATAGACTTGTAGGTGCTGAGGCACTGGTTAGATGGCTTCATCCAAAATATGGAATGGTTTCTCCTGGAGAATTTATTCCCTTGTTTGAAGAGCATATGCTTATAACAAAATTAGATAAGTATGTTTGGGAAGAGTCCTGTATATTTTTAAATAAATGGCATGGGAAATATCCAAATCTTTCAATTTCGATTAACATTTCTGTAAATGATTTTTATCAGATGGATGTTTGTAGTTTTTTAGTTGACTTAATAACTAAATATGAAATAGCACCTAAAAATTTAAAATTAGAGATAACGGAATCAGCCTTTGCAAGCGATAGAAAGATGATTATTGACAAGGTTGATGAACTCCATAAATATCATTTCATTATTGAAATGGATGATTTTGGTTCCGGCTATTCTTCATTTAATACCTTAAAGGAAATTCCTATTGATGTGTTAAAAATGGATATGAAATTTATTAATGGTGATTTAAATAATTATAAAGCAAAGGAAATATTGAATTCAATTATTGCGATGGCTCACAAAATTCATATGCCAGTAATAGCGGAGGGTGTTGAAACTAAGGAGCAATGTGAATTGTTAAGTCAAATGGATTGTGATTTAATTCAAGGTTATTATTATTCACGCCCACTATCTGAGGGTGATTTTGTAGAATTTTTGAAGGGAATAGAGGTTTCTTCGTTTGTTGAATTTTGGACATCAAGTAATCAAAATAAATTGATATTTTCAACGTTTAAGGACATTCATCAGTGCTTTAATAAGAGTCCGGTTTGTGTAGTTATTGTTGGGCCTCATTATAATGATAGTAACGAAATTGATGATTATATTATTTATTATTGTAATCCGTCATTTTTAGAAGCATCTGGGTTAAAGGCATCTAAGGCAACACTAAAAAGAATGAGTGATATATATTCAAATTGGCGAAGTGAGCTACTTGATAGTTTGAATGATGTTTTGATTAATGGATCAAGCTTTAATAAGCTTGTAAAAAATAATAATAAAAATTTATGCCTTCAAGCATATAGTATTGAAGGTAGGTATGTATCTATTGTTATTACCTATTTAGATAATGAAAAAAAATAATAAAAAACATATGAAATAATAATTTTACAACGTGTAACAAATGTGTAAATCCAGTTGATATGGATTTGCACATTTTTTCATTAGTGGCTATACAATATGAAAGATTCTTACAAGCGATTAGAAAAAACACTATATTCAATTAAATATATGGTTATCTTGAAAATGATGATTAAAAATATTAGAAAATCTGATGAATCACGTAAAAAGTGTTATGCATTAATTATTAATAGAAGTTGGTCAGATAGAAATAACTATGAGCTATATTTAGATGCTTCAAATGATGTTGCTGCAATAATTATTATTAAGGCTAAAAAAATTATGAAAAATATGTAGATAATAGTCTACGTATTTTTTTAAAATTAAATGCATATGCTTTATTGGTGATTTTATGCAGCTTCATTTGCTAAAAAAAAGGATTTTTATAACTTTTATTATGTTCTCTTTATTATTTTCATTTTTATTTATTAGACTTGGATATATAGGATTTGTTATGATTTATAAAATTGAAGATTTAGCTAATGAGCTTTGGAGTAGAGATATTCCTATTAATTCAGCTAGAGGAATAATTTATGATAGAAATGGTAAGATAATTGTTTCTAATGAACTAGCTATTAGCGTTGCAAGTATAAATAAGCAGGTAAAAGAAAAGGAAAATGCTGCAAGAAGTCTAGCAAAGATTTTGGAATGCGATGAAAAATTAATTTATAATCATTTACTTAAAAATAATAGTATAGAAATTATAAAGCCTGAAGGAAGAAAAATTAGCTATACTAAGGCTATGGATATTAATAAATTAAGGCTTGAGGGTATATATATTGTTAGTGATTCAATTAGACATTATCCTTATAAGAGCACGCTTGCTCAAGCGCTTGGCTTTTGTGGAATTGATAATGATGGCTTAAGTGGTATTGAATATCTCTATAATGATTATTTAAAGCCAGTTAAGGGTGAACTTAAAATATATACCGATGCTAAGGGAAACTTAATGAATGATGCAACGAGTATCTATAATAATTCTGCGAAAGGTATGGATTTATATCTATCATTTGATATTGAAATTGCGCAAATTATTGATAATCAAATTAAAAATATTGTAAATGATTATAATCCTGATAGGGTTATGGCTTTAATGGTTGATGTTGTTGATGGAGGAATATTAGCTATGAGCTCCTATCCTTTTTATGATCCTAGTAATTATCAAAACTATGATGAAGAAATATATAGTAGAAATTTGCCGATTTTTTATGCATATGAGCCTGGTTCAACATTTAAAATTGCAACCTATGCAATGGGGATTGAAGAAAATGCTTTTAATTTAAATGAGCAATTTTATTGTGCAGGCTATAAAAATGTTGAGGATCGAAAAATTAGATGCTGGAAAAGTGGTGGCCATAAAAGTGAAACTGCTCTTGAATGTATTGAGAATTCCTGTAACCCTTTTTTTATGACAATTGGTGAAAGAATAGGCGTAAAAAAATTTTATGAGTATCTTCATAAGTTTGGCTTTGGTGAAAAAACAAATATTGATTTACTTGGTGAAGCCAGTGGTTTGATTTTAAATTCTAAATATGCTGGTCCTGTTGAGCTTGCTTGTATGAGCTTTGGTCAAACTAATTCAGCTACAGAGCTTCAGCTTTGTATGGCAGCAATTGCAGCTACAAATGGTGAATTATTAAAGCCATATGTTTTAAAAAATATTGTAAATGAAGCTGGAGAGATTTTATATGAAGCCAAAAGAACAGTAAGAAGAAGGGTTGTTAGCGATAAAACAGCAGGCATAATGCGTTATGCTTTAGAAAGAGTTGTTGCTTGTGGAACAGGAAGAGGTGGATATGTTGAAGGCATGAGAGTAATGGGAAAAACTGGAACTAGTCAAACTGTTATCGATGGACATTATTCTAATCAATATATTTTGTCTTTTTTAGGGATGGCGCCAGCTAATAATCCAAGGGTGGCAATGATTTTAGCAATTGATAATCCTAAAAATACAGTGCAATATGGTGGTGTTGTAGCTGCACCTATTGTTGGAAAAATATTAGAGCAGGTCTTACCATATTTAAAAATAGATAAGGATTATAATAATCAAATTAATAGAATTGATCGTTATTTTATAGATACTAAAAAATATACTGTTGATAATTATGTAGGTTTCAACAAAAATGATATTAAATATCCTCAAAATTATAAATTAGCAATTTATGGTAATGGGGAAAGGGTTATTTACCAATCTCCTGAAGCAGGTGAAAAAATAAATGAAGGAGATAGCGTTATGCTATATTTAGGATGAATTTTTTCAGTTAATTGAAAAAGTAAATTCCGCTATAAATAGTAGAAAAAAATAAGAAAAGAAAATGTAGAACTAAATTCCGCT
>CAKQDS010000019.1 GCA_934229535.1 uncultured Anaeroplasmataceae bacterium | reverse complement strand
ACCAACTTATTTATAGCTCGCAACCCTTTAATTTTAGAGTTTCCGAGTATTGGGCAACCCATCTAATTTAGAGTACCGTCTTTTTCTATGACACTAATTCAATTTGTTCCTTTTTATAGCTCCATTTTAATAATAATGGTGTGATAAATGATGTGAAAATAATTAAAATTAATAAGAATGGTTGAATGGACGCATCTATCAATCCAGCATTAATTCCTTTATTTGCACAAATTAGGCAAACCTCAGCTCGACACATCATACCAACGCCACATCTAAAAGAATCCTTCCAGTCAAATCTTGAAATCTTAGCACCAAAGCCGCAGCCAATAAGCTTTCCTAAAATACCAGCAAGAACAAAAGATAATCCAAATCCGACTGTTTTCAAATCCAATCCCGCAAAATCAACATTTAAACCAATTTTTGCAAAGAAAATAGGAGTAAAAATCATATATGATGCTATGTCTGTTCTTCTTTCGATATATTCACTGGTCTTATCACCACAAAGAACCATACCTGCTACATAAGCACCTGTTATATCAGCAATACCAAACCACTTTTCAGCAGCATAGGCATAAAAGAAAGCAAGACATATACCAAAAATAGGTAAACGACGATGATGCTCATAATGATTTTCAAGCCATTTAAAAATGTATCTAACAACAAAACCAACACCCAAGGTAAACACAAAGAATAAAACAGTCTTTAATAATACCATCCAAACATTAGTTCCAGTATTAGTTGATAATCCCAAAACAACTGATAATATGATTACACCTATAATATCATCAAGGATAGCAGCAGAAATTATTGCAGTGCCTGCTTTAGAATTAAGCTTTCCTAGTTCCTTAAGAGTTGCAACAGTAACACTAACAGATGTTGCAGTTAATATTACCCCATAGAAAATATTAGAATGTAGGTGAGCACTATCAAAGCCAAAGAATAAGCCAGCTACAACAAATCCTAAAACCATTGGTAAAATTACACCAAGTGAGGTAATAATAAGTGAAGCAACTCCCGTAGCCTTAATTTGCTTTACATCAGTTTCAAGGCCGGCAGAAAACATAATTAGGATAACACCAATTTCCGCCAAAACATCAATACCCTTCATTGTATTTTCTGTAAAAATAGTCTGGCCGGGAATGTATTTTATAAGACCTAATAAAACGCCCGCAAGAAGCATACCAACAACCTGAGGAATTCCAATATGTCTAGCACCAATACCTAAAAGCTTAGACAATAGTAAAATCATTGCCAATGGCAATAATAACAAATAATATTCCATATTAATTCTTCCTTCTTTAAAAAACTCAACATTGTTTATTATATTACATTTAGGTAAATATTGCAATTTATGAATGCATTTTCATTAAAATTTTTATTTACTCGAAGCATCCATTTTTAAGATATCTTTATAAAATTCTGGACGTCTATCTCTAAATATGCCCCATTCTCTTCTTTTTTGATTTATTGCATCAAAATCAAATTCATATGTCAAAAATCCTTCGCTTGTTCTATCAAGCTCGCATACCTTAGTTCCCTCTTCATCACAAATAAATGAAGAGCCATAAAATGTCATTGTAGAATTAACCTCTTTTTCTTCACCAACACGATTTGAAGCAACAACAGGAATAATATTACTTGCTGCATGTCCACACATAACATTTTGCCAATGAGTCTTACTATCTCTTGGTAAAATCGGTTCACTACCAATTGCTGTTGGGAACATTAAAAGCTCAGCTCCCATTAATGTCATACATCTAGCTGTTTCACAAAACCATTGGTCCCAGCATATCCCTACACCAATTGTTAGATACTTAGTCTTAAATACCTTAAAGCCTGTATCACCAGGAGTAAAATAGAATTTTTCCTCATAACAGGTTCCTGTTGGAATATGTGTCTTACGATATATTCCAAGTACTTCACCAGTAGCATCAATCATTGCTAGGCTATTGTAGTAGCAATTACCCTGATGCTCAAAAAAGCTCAAAGGAATTACAACATTAAGCTCCTTCGCAAGAGCTTGAAACTCTTTTATAAAGCTTGAATTTTCTGCTTCTTCAGCTAGCTTAAAATACTCATAATTTTCAATTTGACAAAAATATGGAGTCTTAAATAATTCTTGTAATAAAATTATTTTAGCACCCTTACTAGCACAAGCTCTTACCATATTCTTAGCTTTATTAATATTTTCTTCTATATTCCATGATATTTTCATTTGCGTTGCCGCAACAATTAATTTATTCATTTTCAACATCTCCTATCTGCATCGTTACACAGTGGATATTTCCTCCACCAACTAATATTGATCTAGAATTAATACCAATTACTTCTTTATCCTTATAGAAATCCTTTAATATTTTTATAGCCTGCTCATCCTCAGGGCATCCAAATTGTGGTACCAAAACAAATTTAGCTCCCTGATAAAAATTAACATACGAAGCAGCAAGTCTATCGCCTTCAAGTCTAGGCTTTGCTTGATTATTTGCTATTATGCGTGAGGCCTCCTCATTAGTTAATACAAGTGGCTTACCTGGAACAGGTATTTTAATAACATTTAGGTTTTCTTTCTTTAATACCTCATAGCAGGCCATACTATTTTCATATTGAGGATCATTTTTATCGTTACACCAAGCAAGAGCAACCGTATTTTCATCTAGAAAGCAGCAAATATTATCAACATGCTCGTTTGTTTCATCTTCATAAATTCCCTTTGGAATCCAAATAACCTTTTTGGCATTTAAATATTTTTTAAGATTATTCTCGATTTGGTTTTGACTTAAATTAGGATTACGTCCCTTTGACAAAAGACAAGCCTTAGTTGTAATAATTGTTCCCTTACCATTAGTATGAATGCTTCCACCTTCTAAAATAAAATCCTTAGCATTAATAACATCCATATCAAAGAATCTAGCAAGCCTTCCACCAAGCTTATTATCATCATCATAATCACTATATAAGCCATCATAGCTACCACCCCAAGCATTAAAGCCAAAATCAACAGCTTTAATTGTTTTACCATCGTTTAAAAATATTAGGGTATTATCTCTAGCCCAGGCATCATTATATTCAATATTAATTATTTCTACATTTTCTTGCTCATAAAAGTGCTTTACCATTTCCTTTTTAACATTTTTACTAACACCAAGATAAACTCTTTCATATTTAGAAATAGCCTTAACTATATCATAAAATGCCTCTAAAGCATCCATACCACCATTCGGCCAAGTATCCTCTCGATAAGGCAATAAAACTATCGTTCCAATATGTTTTTTTCCCTCAAATGGCCAATTAAACCCTGTTAAATCATTTATTGCTTGCATAATAATCATTAATTTCCTTTTCATATTTTGGTAAAGATTCCCAATTAACTAAATCAACAACTCCCACAGTATCATCGTCATAATCTGATAATACTGTCGCAGATGTTTTCCTATAATACTTAATTCTGTCTATTACTTCTTTAGTAAAAACCTCTCCCGGTATGATAAGAGGAATTCCTGGAGGATAAATCATTATCATTTCCTTTGATATTTCATTTAAAGCCTCATCTAGCTTTATCCTTTTAAGAGGAGCATGAAATGCTGATCTTGGCCTTAATAAGCCCTTAGGATAATTTATATCATAATGATATTTTGGATAAACAATTCCTTCCTTATAATAAATTGATGATATTTCCTTTAAAGCCTGAATAAGCTTATCAATTTGATCCTTTTTACTACCAACAGCAATTATTCCTAAAACAACATAGGTTTCAGCAAGCTCCATTTGTATATGATAATAATCCTTTAGCATTTTATAAATTTCAAAGCCCGAAACATTGATATTATCTAAAACAATAACAAGCTTAGTATCATCATAATCATATACACCATTAGCCATAAAATGCTCTCTACCACAAGCCTTAAAGCCAGGAATACGATTTATTTCCTTTCTAGCATAATTTGCTAAGTTAATAATTTCATTCAAGGTTTCTTGTCCCTTAGTCGCTAAAAACTTACGAGCTGAATCAAGGCTTGCTAGCAAAAGGGTTGATGGTGAGGTTGTATTTATAATACTTAATGCCTTAGAAATTTCATAATGACTTACTCTATCCCCTTTTCTAAGTAATGCTGAGCTTTGAGTAAAGCTTCCACCAGTCTTATGAAAGCTAACAGCACTTAAATCCGCATTACATTCCATTGCTGAATAAGGCCCATAATAATTGAATCCAAAATGAGCTCCATGTGCCTCATCAACTAAAACAAGCATATTATGCTCATGAGCAAAATCAGTTAAATCCTTTAAATCTAAAACTGCTCCAAAATATGTAGGATTAATGACAAATATCGCTTTCGCATTAGGATTATCGATAATTGCTTTTTTATAATCATCAAGTGATGGTTGATTAGCAATTTCTAATTCATAATCAAATTTGGGAGTAATAAATATTGGCATTCCTCCTGATAAAACCAAACCATTAATAACCGACTTATGACAATTTCTTGGAAGAATAATTTTATCTTTAGCGTTAAGTGTTGCAAGTAGCATAGCAATTATACCACTACTTGTACCATTAATTAGGAAAAACGCTTCATCAGCCTTACAAGCATCAGCCATTAGCTCTTCGGCCTCTTTAAGTACTCCTGTTGGATGATTTAAATTATCCAAGCCTCTAGGAGCATTTACATCACATTTGTAAGCATTGTCACCTATAACCTTTTTAAATTCGGTATTAATGCCACCCATATGATGTCCGGGAACATCAAATGGTGTCACACCTTCCTTAATATAAGATTTAAGAGCATCAACGTATGGTGTCTTTTTTTGATTTTTCATTACTTGCACTCCTTACTACTTAATTTATTTAAAACTCGATGAATATATTTAAAGAAAACCGAGCAAATTACAACGCCACAAGCAAGACCCAAGGCCATTTCTACAGTATCCTTTAAATATTTATTAAACAACTCATTATTTGCTTGAACAATCGCCAGCATTGCATAATATAACGAAGCCCCAGGTACCAAGGAAATTTCCGCCGGCATTATAAAGCATGTTGCCGGTGCTTTATTAATTCTTGCCATAATCTCCGCATACATTGTCGCAAAAATAGAAACAACCAAATATAATATTAGAGTATTTTTAATATAATTTTCTAATATCAAATATAATCCCCAGGTGATGCCGCCACCAATTCCGGCAAATAAAAGCTTTTTACCACGAAGATGAAATAATAACGAGAAACCATACGAACCGATAATAGCGGCACAAAGGCTTGCTACAATTTTCATAATATGCCTCCTAACAAAATAATCGAAATACCAAAGCCTAGGGCAATAGATATTGCCATTAAAAGAGCCTCACATAGTCTTAATATTCCCGACATTGTATCACCAAGGAGCATATCTCTTATTGAATTAGTCATTGCAATTCCTGGAATTAGTAACATTACCTCTCCAATCATTATCTTATCCATATTAAGGCCAAGACCAATTTTACATAATAAAATTGAAACAATTCCCGAGCACAACGAGCAAAAAACATAAAAAACAATATAATTCATTTTCTTTTTTAAGAAATGCTGCATAAACACAATAATTAAAGAAACAAGCATTGCGCATAAAGCATCTCTAAATTTTCCACCAAAAAATATAGAAAAGGCACCAGCACCCATTATCGATCCAATCAAAGTATAAAGTGTTGGATATGGTGGCTCATTCATTATTCTTGTTCTTCTCTCCTCAACCTCTTTACTTGAAGGATGATGATTACAAATAAATCTTGAAAGATCATTTAATTCATCTAGCTGATGAAAATTTGTTTCATATGATAAAACTCTTTTGGTTTGGGTATAGCTTTTATTATCAAATTTAGCTGTAATAATTATTTGTGAGGTTATTGTAAAAACATCAACACTTTGTGCACCATAGCTTTTACACATTCTCCCAATCGAATCCTCAACTCTACTTACCTCCGCCCCATTTTCTAGCATCGTTCTACCTATTAATACTATACTTTCTAATAAAGCATCATAATCATATTCCATACTTATACCTCTATAGACATTCAACAACCTATTATATAATACAAATCGAAATTTGTCATTACTTAAAAAATAAAAACCAAATTCAACATTGAAATTGGTTTCTATAACTATTACTTAAAAAGCGCCATTGCTTCTTTGAAATCATTAACATAATGATTTGCTACTATCTTTTTTTCATTTTCAAGATGCGTATTTTCCTTTATAGCAATTGTAGTAAAGCAAGCATTTTTGGCTGCCTCAATTGCTTCAAAGGTATCCTCAAATACCACAATATTATGAGCATTAAGCTGCATAGCCTTAGCTGTTTCTTTAAAGAAATATTCATCCTTTTTAACACATTTGATTTTATTTAAATCATTAAATAAACTAAAATATTCATATACACCCAATTCCTTAAGACAAGGAATATATAAATAGTCTTCATTTGCAGTTGCTACGGCAAGCAAAATATTATTGTCTTTTAGATAATTCAATAAATCCATAACATATGGCTTTAATTTAACATTAGTTTTATAAATGCTTTGTGCCATATTTCGCCAAATATTACAAATCTCTTGAACAGATTCTTTAAAGCCATATTTTTCTTTAGTCAGCACTGCAATTTTTTCAAGACTTAAATGAGCAATTTCCTTATGATACATAGCTGGAACCTCCATATTATGCATCCTAAAGAATCTAGTATCAATCTCATACCATACACTAAGTGAATCCAAAATAGTTCCATCTAAATCAAAAATGGCACCATATATTTCATTATTATCTATTTTCATTTAAACAACCTTAAAATATCATTGAACGTTACATAGACAAACAATATCATTAATAAAATAAACATAATGTTATTCAAGATATTTTCAAATTTCTTATTTGGCTTCTTTCTAGTAATTGCTTCATATAATAAGAATACAATTCTTCCACCATCTAATGCAGGAATTGGAAGTAGATTCATTACACCAATATTAATAGAGAGTAAAGCAACAAGTGCTAAAAGTGGTAATATACCATATTGAATATAGCTATCAACCATTGAAAAAATTCCAACAACTCCTGATAAATTAGATACACCTACCTGACGAATTCCTGATGGAAATAACAAAATCTTTAGCGTTTTAAAAATCAATGTGAAGTCACCCCAAAAGCTTGTGAATGTATTAACGAAAGCTCCACCTAAGCTAAAATGATACACAGGAGTAACACCAATTTTTACAGCTATTTTTTCAATTCTTTGGTTATCTAATAATTCATTTCCATGAGTTTGAATAGGTGTTTTTGTTGTAGTAATTTCCTTTTCCTCTACAGAATAAAACTCAAAATAAAGATTAGCAACATCAACATTATCTAATATTTCCATAACGTGTGACCAGCTTTCAATGCTTACAAAGCTACCTTCTTCAACCTGTGATTTAGATATAACCTTATCAACACGAATTTTTGTTATAACATCACCAGTTGCAAGCTTTACTTCATCCTTTTTTAAGTTTCCCTTATAATTTAGTGCTGAATCATCACCCATAATGATTCCCTCATAGCCATAATTATCTGTGCTTGTCGCAACACCTACATTATTTAGACCACAAGAATTTATAATAACAATCAAAGGAAGATTTAAATTAATATCCTCATTATTTCTTTTAACAACTAAATTAACAGATGTATCATATTTTTTCTCAACTAGATCCATTTGAGCAGAAAACTCATTCCAGCTGCTAACCTCTACTCCATTAACACTAACTATTTCATCATTTGCCTTTAAATATTCACTTGAAGGATAACCATTAGAAACACTACCAATTTTAGTAGAATTTAGATTAGGAACACCCATTGCACACCAATAAATAAAATAAATAAAAATGGCTAAAACAAAATTCATTGCTGGCCCAGCAAATAATGTTAAAAATCTTTTACCAAGTGATTTAGATTCAAAACAACGATTATATGGTGTTATTTGCAATTGTTGTTTCTTTGACAAGACATAATAAGCATCATTACAAACTAAATATGTTTTTTCCTCGCCATCCTCATCAAGACAAATATTCAGCTCCTCACCATTAATCCCATATAGATTATAGCTTATGACATTACCATAAGCATCACAGCTATCACTATCCATTAAAACAATTTTATTAACCTTACCATCTTCATTAAGCATTAAGCCAATTCTTTGATCCTTCTTTAAAAGAGAATCAGAAACTTCCTCACCAGCCATTGAAACAAATCCACCAATAGGAATTGCTCTTATTGAAAATGTTGTTTCCTTAAATTTGTGCTGGTAGAGAACTGGCCCCATACCAATTGAGAATTCATGACATAAAATCCCTGCCCTTCTAGCAAAAATAAAATGTCCAAACTCATGTATTAAAATAATTGTACCAATTACCAATATAAAAACAACAATTGATAATAATACTGAGAAAAATCCTGTAGCTAAAAACATTAATTAATACCTCCATATTTATTTGTAATCTTAGAAAATACTAACCTATTAACCTTAATAATATCATCTAAAGAGGGATTAATCATATCATAATTTTGATTAATTTCTTCATATATTATTCTCTCAATATCTAAAAACTTTATTCTATCATTTAAAAACAAATAAATAGCAGCCTCATTTGCAGCATTTAAAACAGTAGGATATAATCCGCCTTTTTTTAAAGCTAAATAGGCATAGCCTAAGCAAGGATATCGTTCTTCACTTAATTCCTCAAATGATAGCTTAAGACCAAGTGACAAATCTAGTTTTTTACCACTATAATACTTATGATTTGGATACATTAAAGCATATAAAATTGGTACACGCATATCTGACTCGCCAAGCTCTGCTTTAATTGCTCCATCATTAAATTCTACTAAAGAATGAACAATACTTTCACGATGTAAAACAGTTGTAATTTTATCAACAGGTAAATGAAATAAATGATAGGCTTCAATAACCTCAAATCCTTTATTCATCATAGTAGCACTATCAATTGTTATTTTTTTGCCCATTTTCCAATTAGGATGACATAATGCTTCATTAACTGTTACATTTACTAGTTCATCACGACCTTTATCTCTAAATGATCCACCACTAGCCGTAATAATAAGCTTAGCAACATCATTAATGTCTTCACCTTGAAGGCATTGCCAAATTGCTGAATGTTCACTATCAATAGGATATAATTTAACATTATACTCCTTTAAAAGCTTATTAATAATCTCACCAGCCATAACCAGTGTTTCTTTATTAGCCAACGCAACATCTCTTTGGTGCTTAATTGCACAAACAGTTGGAATTAACCCAACTGCACCAACTAAAGCATTTACAAGTAAGCTATCTTTAGCCTCACCATATGCTGCAACTAAATTTAAGCCCTCATCACCATAGCAAGTAATAGCTTTAGTTGTTATTTTATCCAAATCCTCTTTATTCCTAAAGCAAACTATACTAGGTTCAAATTCATCAATGATTTTTTGGGCAAGCTTTAAGTCTCTTCCAACACTTATTCCACAAACCTTAAACAAGTCCTTGTTCTCTCTTACAATATCCAAGGTTTGACTCCCAATCGAACCAGCAGCCCCTAATATATATAGATTCTTCATTACCTAATCACCATCATCTTAAATATATTAAGCTCGTTAGTAAAATTTGCCAATGCCGGCAAAAAATCATTTAAAATGGTAAAAATACTCAACAAGAAAATTCCCGTAAATAAAGCCGAATCAAAACGATCTAAAACTCCACCATGACCAGGGAAAATTCTACCATAATCCTTTATATCATAGGTTCTTTTTAATCTTGAGGCAACTAAATCACCAATTTGTGAGAAGATAGAAGCTAAAATTGTTACTACTAAAATTAAAAAGAACTCACCAACTCTATTTAAACCAGCAGTATTTTTTAACAATCCAGATAAAAAACCATTTGGGGAATCGCCAAAAATACCACCACTAAATATTTGACTATAAAAAAAGCCGAAGCAAACACCTACAATTGTAGCTACTATTGTTCCACCAATGCTACCCTCCCAGGTCTTTTTCGGAGAAATTGTTGGACACATTTTATGCTTTCCAAATGCCCTACCACAAAAATAAGCGAAGCAATCTGTAAGCATTGTTATCAAGAATAAATATATTATGTATCTTACACCAATATAGCGTAAAATCGTTAAGGAAGCAAATCCCAAGCCAGCATAAATATTTATTAATAATGCTTTTGCAACATCATTACCATTAAATTCATGGCAAAAAACACAACATGAAAACAATACTAAGGCATCAATTATTAGCATAGGCAAAAACTCAACCTTAATATTTAAAAGCTTAAGCTTTTCAGAAACTGTACAATTAGGATCCCATTCAACAAGTGCCGATAGGTATATAACTAGTGTCGTTATCATAATTATAATTTTTATAGGCATAGGATACTTCTTTTCATGCTCATACATTTTAATTAATTCATAAGAAGCGACTAAAGAAAGTGCCATTATTAAGATTTGAAATAACAAAAATAATTCTGGAATAATTAAAAGAGGGATAAATATCGCCGCCATAACGATTCCCATTATAACACGTTTTTTCATTTTTTTGCCTCCTTAAGGCCACCAAATCTACGATCTCTTTTAGCATAATTATCTAATGCCTTACATAATTCATCTTCATTAAAATCTGGCCAATAGGTATCAGTAAAATAAAGCTCCGAATAAGCCATTTGCCATAACATAAAATTAGATATTCTAATTTCACCACTAGTTCTTATTAATAAATCAAGTGGTAAATAATCTGATGTATATAAATGCTTAGCAATCAAATTTTCATCAATAGCAGTTGGATCAATTTTTCCATTTTTAACATCTATAGCAATTTCTTTTACCGCATGAGTGATTTCTTCATAGCTACCATAATCACACGCAATTGTTAAAACTAAGCCTTGATGATTACTTGTAGATTCTTCAATAATATTTACCCATTTTAAAAATTCTTCACTAAAGCGATCACGTCTTCCAATGAATTTTATTCTTATATTAGAGCTTTCAATTCTTTTTCTATATCTTTTAAAATATTTAATTGGTTGATTAAATAAATAGGCAACCTCATCCTTAGGTCTTTTCCAATTTTCAGTACTAAAGCAATATACAGTTAAATATTTAATATTTATCTTATCACATAATAAAGCAATGTCTCGTAGGTTAAAAGCGCCCTTCCTATGACCATAGGTTCTTGGCAATCCTCTTTTTTTAGCCCATCTACCATTACCATCAAGAATTATTGCAATATGATTTGGAATTCTAGAAGGATCTAAATCCGTAACTTTCATAAAATACGTCCTTTCCTTAAATCACACAATCCCATTTCCTTTGATTATATCACAAAAAAATATAAAAACAAAGTAAACTAACACTTTTTAAGAATTAAAAATAAATATTTTTAGTATAAAGTAAATTATGTTTTACATTCAAATAAAAAGTCTATGAAAATTTCATAGACTTGTCAATTAAAATGACATTAAATCGTCACTCTTAGCTTTAGCAATACGTTCAACTGAAGAAACCTTTTTATCAGTTAATTCTTGGATTTCATCCAAATAACCTTTTTCCTCATCTTCAGGTAATCCTAACTTTTTAATTGCCTCATTACCATCACGACGAGCATTTCTTACCATAACCTTAGCTTGCTCTTCAAGCTTTCCAACTTGTTTAACAAGCTCACGACGACGATCCTCAGTCATTTTTGGTAATATTAATCTAATACCATTAGCATCAGATTGAGGGTTAATGCCAATTGATGATGTAGCAATAGCATTTTCAATTGCCTTAAATAAACTCTTATCATATGGTTTAATATATAATTGAGTAGGCTCAGGTATTGAAATAGAAGCAACCTGTCGAAGTGGTGTCATAGCTCCATAATATTCAACGCTTATGCTATCAAGTAGGCTAGCATTAGCTCTACCTGTACGAATTGTATTTAATTCATATTCAAATGATGAAATAGCCTTGTCCATCTTTTCTTCAGTTTCTAATAAAATCATATCAGGCATAATTCTTTCTCCTTTTTTTATCGAACATTAGTTCCTATTTTTTCGCCTTTAACAACCTTTAAAATATTACCATCCTTATTCATATTAAAGACAATAAGCTCTAAATTGTTGTCCTTGCATAATGAAGCAGCTGTTGAATCCATTACTGCTAAATTCTTATTTAAAATCTCTTGGAATGTAAGTTCAGTATACATCTTAGCATCCTTATTTTTTCTTGGATCACTATCATATACACCTTCAGTACCATTTTTAGCCATTAAAATGACATCCGCACCAATTTCCGTAGCTCTAAGTACACAAGCAGTATCAGTAGAAAAATATGGGGAACCAATACCACCAGCAAATATACATACACGACCCTTTTCAAGATGTCTGATTGCTCTACGACGAATATATGGTTCTGCAACCTGTTGAATATCAAGAGCGGAAAGCACTCTTGTTTGAACACCTAGACTTTCTAAGGCTTCCTGAATTGCAAGAGCATTCATAACAGTTGCAAGCATTCCCATATAATCTGCTTGAGCTCTTTCCATACCTAGTTCAGATGCAGTCTTACCACGCCAGATATTACCGCCACCACAAACTATACCGATTTGAACACCAAGTAACGCAACCTCTTTAATTTGTCTTGCAACATTTTTTACAGTTGCAGGGTCGATTCCAAATGGAGTATCGCCCTTTAATGCTTCACCACTTAACTTAAGTAGAATTCGTTTATACATACCTATATTCCATCCTTCTTTAAAAAAGAGGGGCACAAAGCTCCTCTTAATTTTTTACTTATTTAATCCAGCTTGAGCAGCTACCTCTGCAGCAAAATCAACTGTTTCCTTTTCAATTCCTTCACCAACGCGTAGACGAACGAAAGTAACAACACTTGACTTGTTTGCAGCAACATATTGCTCAACGGTTTGATCAGGATTCTTAACAAATGGTTGGCTTAAAAGACAAATATCCTTTAATTCCTTTTCAAGACGTCCTGGTACAATTTTTTCCTTAATAATATTTTCTGGCTTTGGTTTAGCAGCTTGCTTATTTTCATTTAAAGCAGTTTGAAGAATGATTTCCTCTTCCTTAGCTAATGCTTCAGCTGGAATATCCTTCTTTGAAACATAAGTTGGAGCTTGAGCAGCAACATGCATAGCTACATCCTTAGCAACAACTTCATCATTACCCTTTAAAACTACTAAGCTTAAAATATTACCGCCATTATGCTTATAAGCACCAAATACCTCATCATCATTTTTAGTTAAAACACCAACACGACGAAGAGAAATCTTTTCACCAATAACACCAGCATTTTGAAGAATAACGTTAGCTAATGTAGTACCATCAACACTAACATTTAAAGCTTCTTCAGTATTTGTAGCATTTGAATTAACTAAAGTTTCACCAATCTTGTTAACTAAATTAACAAATTTATCATTTTTAGCAACGAAATCTGTCTCTGAATTTAATTCAAAATAAACAGCCTTGTTACCTGAAATTGCATATGAACATAAGCCTTCAGCTGCAACACGACTTGCTGCCTTCTTTTCAGCTTTTGCAATTCCCTTTTCACGTAACCAAACAACAGCCTTTTCTACATTGCCGTCATTAGCCTCTAAAGCTTTTTTACAATCTAGCATTCCTGCTTGAGTTAAATCACGTAATTGCTTAATTAATTGAGCATTAATCATAGTTTTCCTCCACAAAAAGATTATTCAGCCTTAGCTTCAGTAGCTTCAGCCTTCTTAGCAGGTCTCTTGTTCATTGGCTTCTTGCCATCCTTATTTACTGGACGCTTATTAGCCTTTTCTTCCTTACTAATTTCCTCATTCATATTTACATCTTCAGGCTCTTCGAACTTTTCAACAACGCCACCTTGAGCCTCAATTATAGCATTACCCATAACGAATGTAACTAACTTAACTGCACGAATAGCATCATCGTTTGCAGGGATAACATAGTCAACATCATCAGGATCACAGTTAGTATCAACGATACCAAATACAGGGATTCCTAAAATACGTGCCTCTAAAATAGCATTATGCTCCTTACGAGGATCTACGATAAATAATGCATCAGGAACCTTCTTCATATCCTTGATTCCGCCTAAGAACTTTTCAAGCTTATCTCTTTCAGCCTTTAATTTAACAACTTCCTTCTTAGGTAAAGCTGCAAAAGTTCCATCCTCTTCCATCTTATATAAATCTTGTAACTTCTTAATACGTTTACGAATAGTCTTAAAGTTAGTTAAAGTACCACCTAACCAACGTTGGTTAACATAGTATTGACCTGTTCTTAAAGCTTCTTCCTTTACAGCATCTTGAGCTTGCTTCTTTGTACCAACAAATAAAACCTTACCATCGTTTTTAACGATTTCTAATAAAGCAGCATAAGCCTTTTCAATTTGATTTGCTGTTTTTTGTAAATCAATGATATAAATACCATTTCTTGAAGTAAAGATATACTTCGCCATTTTTGGATTCCATCTACGTGTTGCATGACCGAAATGAACACCAGACTCCAATAGTTGTTTCATAGAAACTACTGATTCAGACATTTTTAAATTCCTCCATTTTATTTTTGTTATGTCTTCTGCCTTCTTCATCGCTTGCCTCCATCAATTTTACTTGCACACGACGGCCAGCTCCAAAAGCATGTTTATTTTGTGCCTTTAGTATTTTACCACACATTCATTGTAATTGCAATACTAAAAAAAAGAAGAATGAAAATTATTCATTCTCCTTAGGTTGATTTACTAGAATGCCGTTATTTGCATATAATGTAACTGATTCTAATGATTTAATACCATTTGAAACGCCTTCTAAATTTTGCTTTAAATCATTAGTATTTGAATATGTAAGTCCATAAGCTACTGGAATTAAAACATATGATTTAATATCACACTTAACTTCCTTACTATATACACCATAATGCTCAACGTAGGTAGGCATATAAACAGTATATAGAGTTCTAACCATTCCTTCCTTTTGTTCCTTACAATCACCTAAATTAACTGTTTGACTCCATTTAGTAGGAATAGTTGCCTCAAAGCCTAAATCTAACTTATTATCATCCTTAAAATAATTTGTATAGATTCCAATTAATGAATTAGCTGCAGAAACTGTAAAGGTTGTAGCAGTTGCATATGGAATATGGAAAGAATGGAATCTATCAGTAATACTGCTCTCTACATCAAGTACATTTACTTTTAAGCTTGATGTAATGTCTGTAGGAATATAGACAACATAATGATCCTTCTTTTCATCAAATTCGTTAATTGCAGTATCGCTATAGCTTACTTGCTTCATCCAAGTGTCAGCAAGATCAATATTAGTACCAATTTCATCAACAGAAAACTTACTATCCTTCTTACAACCAGCAAGTGTAATCATAGCTACAAATGCTAATAAAAATATATATCTTTTTTTCATTTTTTTATTCACTCCAAATCGTTACTATTATGTTATAGCAAAAATAACGAACAAAATCAAGAATTATCTTACTTTTTTGGCTCTTCTTTCTTCTCTTTTCCTAAATATGAAGGAATATCTAAGCCAGCCATATCATATAAATCTTTAATTGGCGGAACAGATTTAATTATATTTTGAGCAAAATTTGCAGTTTGTGAGCCTGCCTCACTGCCACCATTATCCCAAACAGTAATCTTATCAAATTTGATATTCTTAACAGCTTCAACCTGCTTACTAACTAAATCTTCCATCTTATCAGTAATCATAAGCTTTGAAGCATCAACTGCATTACCACCAGCTGCAGCAACAATCTTTGCATATCCTTCAGCCTGGCGCATTAGTTTTTCTTGAATACCACGAGCCTCTGCTTCCATTTTCATAAAAATGGCATCAGCCTCACCCTTAGCCGTACGACGAATTTTTTCAGCATTTGCTTCTGCTTCAATCTCAATTCTACGTTTTTCAATTTCACTCTTAACAATTACATCTGCCTCTAGTGTTGCTTGTTCTCTTTCAGCACGAGCCTTTTCAGCAGCCATCTGGGCACTATATGCTTCCTCTAAAGCCTTAGCCTCGGCAATCTTTTCAGCAGCAGTTGCTCTTCTTAATGCTTCTGCTTCACCCTCACGAAGAGTAGCATTTGAAGCAGCAATCTTCATCTTAGCCTCATTTTCACCAGCTATAGCACTAGAATTAGCCTCAGCAACCTGGACTCTCTCATCCATATTTGCGTTAGCCTCACCAATAGAACCATCTCTATTTCTCTCAGCAACATTTTTCTTAGCATCATTAATAGCCTTAGCTGCAGCTTCCTTACCAAGAGCATCAATATATCCAGATTCATCAGAAATATCAGTTACGTTTACGTTAATTAGTCTTAAACCAATTTTTTTAAGTTCTGTTTCAACGTTTCTACTAACAGCCTCTAAGAATTTATCACGGTCAGTATTAATTTCCTCAATATCCATTGTCGCTACAACTAAACGTAATTGACCAAAAATAATATCCTTAGCCAATTCTTGAATTTCTGGAAGCTTTAAACCAAGTAAACGCTCTGCAGCATTTTGCATAACACCTATTTCTGTAGAAATACCAACTGTAAATCTTGAAGGCACATCAATACGAATATTCTGTCTTGACAAGGCATTTTTTAAATCAACACTTATGCTAATAGGCGTTAAATCCAAAAATTCATATGCTTGAATAAATGGCCAAACAAATGCAGCTCCACCATGAATACATTTAGAACTACGATTCATACCATCTCCAGCTTTTCTTAACTTACCATAAATAACCATAATTTTGTCACTAGGACACTTACGATATCTTGCTACAAACAAAAGCAAGATAGAAAAAACAATAATAACAAATGTTATTACCAACGCAGCAATAATGCCGCCAATTGCACTTAAAATCATTTTACTCACCATTATTAACCTTTCTTACAATTAATGCATTTGTTAAGCTATCTACTACAACAATTTCACAACCTGTAGGAATAGACTCTTGGTCATCAGTATAGGCATCAAATTCAAATAAACGATCCTGTACTAATACGTTAACCTTACCCATTCCTTGTTTATTTGAGGGAATTGTTAAATAGCATGTTCCTTTTTTCCCAATTGCATTTTCAATTTTGACATTTCCCTCATCCTGAAGCTTTAAGGCCTGCTTCATTACAAATGAAACAATTAAAACGATGACAATTGCTACTAATAAACCAACTATTATTGAAATTGCATAGCTATTTGTCCATTCATTTAATAATAATGCTACCCAACTAAACATTGCTAGAAAAATAAATAGATTTCTTATAGTTAAAACTCTAAGACCAAAAATATCTAAAATTCCCCCATCATTTGCAATATCGTCAATACCGCCATCATCAATTCCATCAAAGCTCGAATCGGCTCCCTCAATACCAACAATAAGCATTATTAATTGGATAAACATAACTACAGTTGATACGCAGCCTAAAACAAAGAGTACTTGATAAAAAACATCTAAATTATTAAACCAATTTATCATACCATTTTCCTTTCTTAAACATCTAATATCTTTATTTATGTTCAAATAAATTATATCAAATCTCAAAAAAATAACAATCTATCTCCACATTTTTTTCACATCTTCTTTTTAGCTCTAGGATGTGCTAAAAAATATGTCTCCTTCATCCTTTCATACGTAACATGTGTATAAATTTGTGTAGTAGATAAATTTTCATGTCCAAGTAACTCCTGAACACTTCTAAGATCTGCTCCATTATTCAATAAAGCTGTTGCAAAGCTATGCCTTAGCATATGTGGGCTGAGCTTAAAGGTTTCCCCAGCATTTTTAATTATTGTATTAAGTATTACTCTAACCCCTCTTGTAGTAAGATTTGTTCCATTTCGATTTAAAAAAACAATTCTTGTATTTTCATCACTTTTAGACAAAAGCTCAACTCTTTGATATGTGATATAATGCTTAAGCTCAGAAGCTAAGGAATCATACATTAAAACGATTCTATCCTTAGAGCCTTTACCATGAATCATTATTTCATTAGCACTAAAATCAATATCTTTTATTTCCATATTACATAGTTCACTAACTCTTATTCCTGTAGCAAATAATAATTCTAAAATCAAATAATTTCTAAATCCAAGAGTTGTTTCCTTATTAATTGAATTAAATAGTAGCTCAAGCTCCTCATTTTTAACAATTTTAGGTAATCTTTTAGGAGCTTTAGGAGTTACCACCTCTGAAAAATAATTAACAGCAATATATTCATTTTTTAATAAATATTGATAAAAGCTTCTAAGCGCAGAAATTTTACGATGAATAGTTGTAACTTCATCATTATTTTCTGTCAGATGAGATATATAATATTTAGGATGATTTATTCTAATGTTTAAAATGCTTTTTGCAAATTTTTCACCAATAATAAAATCCTTAAATTCATTAATATCTCTTTGATATGCTTCAATAGTATTCTTAGAATAATTTCTTTCTGCATCTAAATATTCAATAAATTCGGAAATTAATTCAGCATCATTCATTTATAATCATATCCTTAATTTGCTTTATTGTATCTAAGGCTCTTTTAGAATATAAGGCCTTTCTATCTTTTTTATGGTGAGGCTCTGTAAGTTCACTTACAATTCCAAAATTTGCATTCATTGGTTCAAATCCAGTTGGATTACTATGAGTAATATAATAAGCCATTGATCCCATAATTGTACTTCTTGGAAATTCAACAAGCTCTTTTCCTCTTAAATATCTATCCATATTAATAGCAGCAACAATTCCTGAGGCTGCTGATTCCACATATCCCTCTACACCGCTTATTTGACCTGCGAAAAAGAAATTAGGGTATTCCTTAGTTTGATAAGTCGCATTTAAAATCTTAGGAGCATTTATATAAGTATTTTTATGCATTACTCCGTATTTAGCAAACCTTGCATTTTCAAGACCTGGTATCATTTGAAAAACTCTTTTTTGTTCTGGAAATTTCAAATGTGTTTGAAAGCCAACTAAATTATACATACTTTTTGCAGCATCATCCTGACGTAGTTGTACAACAGCATAAGGCTTTTCACCATTAGGCATTTTTAAGCCGACTGGCTTCATCGGACCAAATGTTAATGTTTGAGGACCTCTTTTAGCCATAATCTCAACAGGCATACATCCCTCAAAAACCTTTATTTCAAAATCCTTAACCTCAACACCCTCAGCATTAATTAATGCATCATAAAATCTATCAAATTCTTCCTTATTCATTGGGCAATTTAGATAATCAGCCTCGCCCTTATCATATCTACTTTTGAAATAAGCCTTACTATAATCAATTGAATCTGCATAAACAATAGGAGCTTGGGCATCGAAAAAGTAAAAATCAAAGGCTCCAAACTTTCTTTTAATTTCCTCTGATAGCAAATCAGATGTTAAAGGACCACTAGCAATAATAGTCGGAATATTTTCATCAAGACTTGTAACCTCTTCATTAACAATTTTAATATTAGTCATACTCTTTATTACATTTGTTATATATAAAGAAAAGCCCTCTCTATCAACTGCTAAGGCACCACCAGCAGAAACACTATGACTTCTTGCTGACTTAATTATTAATGAATCGAATTCTTCCATTTCTTTTTTTAAAATTCCTACAGCATTTTCTAAAGAATCACTTCTTAAAGAATTAGAACAAACAAGCTCAGAAAATTTATCTGTTTTATGAGCACCTGTACTTTTCTTTGGACGCATTTCATATAATTCTATTTCATAGCCACGTTTAGCTAAATAATAAGCTGCCTCACATCCAGCAAGACCAGCTCCAATTATTCTTATCTTCATAATTACACCACCATATTTCAATTAATAAAATTATAACATAAGAAAAAAAAGAAAAAAAGATAATCAACCAATAATTATCTTTCCATTTTCTTTAAACCATTCTTTTTCATTTAATTTTAGTAGCTCATATGGAGACTTTTGATATTTTGCTAAAATTTCATCAACACTATCATTTCTTGATAAGGTTAAAGAATTTAAATTACTATCTCTAACCTTTAAAAGTTGATTTGCACATAATTTAAGCTTTAAAACATCATTGTATTTAACCAGTGTTTGATAATCAATATTAAACTTAGTCAAAATGTCATTAATGCTTTCACATTCTTTAGTTAAATATGTGTCATTATTTATATTACATGTTGAAGGAATAAATAAAACCTGATTAGGATAAATCATTGAACTAGACAAGTGATTTATTTTCATAAGCTCTTCAACAGTTGTATTATACTTTTTAGCAATTGTATATAATGAATCCCCTGTTTTAACAATATATGAGATAGTATTATTTAAAAAATTTGTATTCAAAATTACCACCCATAATATATTATGCGTTTTATAAGCTATTGCTACTATTTTTTATCCATTTTATTGGCTCAACATTGTTTTTAATCAAAAAATCATTTGTCTTTGAAAATGGTTTACTTCCAAAAAAACCACCATATGCTGATAATGGTGAAGGATGAACTGAAGTTAATACTAAATGCTTTGGATTATTTAGAAATCTTTTTTTACTAATAGCATTTGCTCCCCATAATATAAATACAATTGGTCTATCCTGCTCATTTAACAATTTAATTATACCATCAGTAAATATTTCCCATCCCTGATTTTTATGAGAAAGAGGCATACCAGCTCTAACTGTTAAAATTGTATTTAATAATAATACGCCCTGCTTAGCTAAATACTCCAAATTACCATCCTGATTAACACATACATTTAAGTCACTTGACATCTCTTTATAAATATTTTTTAAAGAAGGTGGTAGCTTATCACATAAAACACTAAAAGCTAAGCCATGAGCTTGATTAGGTCCATGATAAGGATCCTGACCTAAAATTACAACCTTAACCTTATCAAGAGGAGTAACACTAATTGCATGGAAAATTCTTTTATATTCAGGATAACAAATATGACATTCATATTCATTATTAACAAAGGCCTTAAGCTTTTGATAATAATCCTTTTTTGATTCTTCATCTATATATTCCTTAAAATCCATAATTATTACCTCACATTATATTAATTATACAAAGATTAATTAAATGCTGCAACTTTTTTCTTGAACAATCTTTAAAAATGCGCTATTATAGTATTAATTTTTTAAGGAGTAAACTATGAAGACCAAAGAATTTGCGATTTTAAAAATATTATATTTTATCCGTTATTTTGGAGATGCTCTTTTTTATTCATTTTTTCAAATTTTTTTATCATACAAGGGATTAAGTGAAGGAAATATCGGAATGGTGGCATCAATAACTCCAATCACTGGCATAATTTGTAATCCCTTTTGGAACCATTTAGCAAAGGACGTAAATTCTAACAAAAAAATAATGAAATGGATAACAATAATTGAGGGAATCTTTTTCTTAATATTTATTCCTCTTGATAGATTAGAGCTTATATGTATAATTACCTGCCTAATCGCCATTGTCGGTTCTCCCTTTTATACTTTAATGGACGGCTTTGCTTCAACATATGTTGAACAAAATAACATCCCTTATGCCAAAATAAGAATAATGGGCTCGTTAGCTTATGTTTTTGGAACTATACTAGGGGGTTTTTTTATTGAAAGCTTCGACTATAAAATCACAATAATCATAGCTGCTATTATTTTTATTTTATGTTCAATTATTATTCATTTTTTAAATCCAATTCCTGTTTTAGAAAACAAAGAAAATACTAAAAAAGACTACAAAGCTATTTTAAAAAACAAAAATTTTTATCTTTATGCTCTATTTTATCTATTTACTGTTACTATTTCTGTTCAAGGTGATAATTTTATGAGCCTATTTTTAACAAAGGAATGTGGATTATCTACCTCTACATATGGTATTGTAGGAGGAATAATTATTTTATTTGAAGTGATAACAATGTTTATTATGTCAAAAATCAAATACGAAGGACATGAAGCTAAATTTTTGATTTTTGCTGGAGCTGTGTATTTTCTTCGTTCTTTCTTATTAGGCTTTAAGCTACCCATATTTTTAATTATTGCCATTGTTTTTTTAAGAGGAATAAGTTGGGGTTGTGTATTAGCAATTCATATTAAATACCTAATTAAACTAGTTGGCCTAAAAAATATTACTGCTGCAATTTTTATTCTAGCAATCTTTACTTCTATATTTTCCTTTATTGCAAGTAATATCTTTGGTAGAGTAATCGAAATAATTGGCTATAATTTCACCTATTTAATTATTGGTATTATTTGTGCCTCTGCTACCATACTATATTTATGCTATTTGTTAATAATCAATAGACACAAAAAGGAAATATCTATTGACAACGTCTAATTATTTTGTTAGAATTAGTCGAAAACTTATGTGGATTTTTCCGGAATATTTCCCTTTTCGCCACACAACCCTCGGGCTGTGTTTTTTTTTGCCCGAAATATAAAGGAGGAAAAATATGAATCAAGAATATATGAAAAACGATTCAATACCAAAATTAATTTTCAAAATGTCACTTCCTATGGTTATTTCAATGGTCATCAATGCACTATACAATATAGTTGATAGCTATTTTGTAGCTAAGGTAAGTGAAAATGCTATGACTGCAATTTCTTTAATATTCCCTATTCAATATTTAGCAAATGCCTTCGGAATTGGCTTTGGCGTAGGTATAAATGCTGTTGTTTCCTATTATCTTGGAGCTAAGAAAGATAAAAATGCTAGCTATTCAGCTACTATAGGAGTTATTTTAAGCATAGTTCATGGTATTATTTTAAGTATTATTTGCTTTATAATTGCAAAGCCATTTATAATGGCCTTTACCAAAAATGAAGAAATAATTAAATACGGCCTAGACTATTTTTATATTGTTGTATTATTTGCCCCAATAATTACAGTAAGTATGGCCCTAGAAAAAATATTACAGGCAATTGGTAAGATGAAGACAACAATGGTTTGTATGGCAATAGGTGCCGTAGTTAATATCATCCTAGATCCAATTTTCATTACAAATTTAGGCCTAGGAATAAAGGGAGCAGCAATTGCTACTGGCATAGGGCTACTTGTAGGTCTTATCACCTATATTATTGTTTATCTTAAGGTAAAATTACCTCTAAAAATCACTTTTTCTGAGGAAGAAAAGGATCACAGTATTAAAAAATTATATACAATAGGTATTCCTGCATCATTAAATCTTGCCCTACCATCATTTATGATAATAGCCTTAAACAAAGTTCTTGCTAGCTATAACGATGTAAATGTTTTGATTTTAGGTGTTTATTATAAGCTCCAAACCTTCTTATATTTCATAATAAGTGGTATTGTCCAGGGTATCAGACCCTTACTTGGCTATAATTATGGAGCAAAATGTAAGGATAGAGTTAATAAAATATTCAAAATAACCCTTATTTTAAGCATAATTGTTATGAGCTTAGGAACAATATTATTTGCCTGTATCCCTGATAAATTAATTAGCTTATTTACAACAAACGGGGAAACAATTAAAATGGGTGCAAGGGCAATAAGAATTATTTCTATCGGATTTATAATTTCGGCCTTTTCGGTAGTAATTAGTGGCTTTTTTGAAGGAATAAGCAAAGGAGTTCCTTCACTTATTATTTCTCTTATCCGTTATATCGCTATTATTTTTATTGCTTATTTATTATCAATTTTCTTTGATGAGAATGGTGTATGGAGTTCGTTTTTTGTAACAGAAATTTTAGCATTTGTTGTTTCAATTATTTTATTCAAAATATTTTATTTTAAAAAAGAGGTCACTAGTAAATAGTGATCTCTTTTGATTATTTTGTATTATTATTGAAATCCTTAACATGAATATCTAATTGTGGATAAGGAACATCAATATGCTCACGATCAAAGGCAAGCTTAACCTCTTCCATCATATAGAAATAGACATCCCAATAATCTTCATTTTTACTCCATAAACGGCAAGTAATATTTATTGAAGAATCAGCTTGTTCTTTTACCCTAATAAAAGGTTCAGGGCTTTGTAATACCTTATCATTAGCTAAAGCAACATTTCTTATAACCTCTTTGGCTTTATTAAAATCAACATCATATGAAACACTGAATAATAAATCAACTCTTCTAGTATCCTTTAATGAATAATTTATAATTGTACCATTGGCTAAAGTACCATTAGGAATCATTATAACCTTATTATCAGGAGTTTTAAAATAAGTATAAAACATTTCAATATCTTCAACTGTACCAGAAACACCTTGAGCTTCAACAAAATCGCCTAACTTAAATGGTCTTGTAACTAAAATAACAAGTCCACCAGCAAAGTTAGATAAAGCTCCTTGCATTGCTAAGCTTATTCCAACACCTACAGCAGCAAATAATGAAGCGAAGGCGGCTGTATCAATTCCTACATATCCTAAAAAGCATACAAATAAAATAATCTTTAATCCTTTTCTAAGAACAGAATGAGTTACTTGAGTAATAGTTTTATCGACATTTCTTTTAATCATTGTCTTTCTTATACTCTTAGCAATAAGATTAACGATTTTACAGCCAATAAATAAGACAATTAATCCAATTAATAATTTAACTCCACTTGTAGATAACCAGTTTACTATATCCCATAAAATCTCATGAAATTTATCTGTTGTTTCTACTGGTGTTGTTGCATCTTCTACTAAAAACATCTTATTATCCTTTCTATAAAAAATAAAAGCTAGAGATAAATCCCTAGCTTTAAATTTATTTATCTTACTTTAATTCAGCAAAATATTTGATTGTTCTAACCATTTGGCTAGTATATGAATTTTCATTATCATACCAAGAAACAACTTGAACTTGGAATAAACCATCAGCAATCTTACTTACCATAGTTTGAGTTGCATCAAATAATGAACCAAAACGCATACCGATAACATCAGAAGATACGATTGGATCCTCGTTATAACCAAATGACTCAGAAGCCTCAGCCTTCATTGCAGCATTTACTTCTTCAACTGTAACATTGTCCTTCTTAACAACTGCAGTTAAAATTGTAGTTGATCCTGTAGGAACTGGAACACGTTGAGCTGAACCAATTAACTTACCATTTAATTCTGGAATAACAAGACCGATTGCCTTAGCTGCACCAGTTGAATTTGGAACGATATTAGCTGCACCAGCACGTGCTCTACGCTTATCGCCTTTTCTATGTGGTCCGTCAAGAATCATTTGATCTCCAGTATAAGCATGAATTGTGCTCATAATTCCTGATTGAATAGGAGCATAATCGTTTAATGCCTTAGCCATAGGAGCTAAGCAGTTTGTAGTACAAGAAGCTGCAGAAATAACTGTATCCTCTGTAGTTAATACATTTTGGTTAACACCATAAACTACTGTTGGAAGATCCTTTCCAGCTGGAGCTGAAATAACAACCTTCTTTGCACCTGCTGTAATATGAGCAGAAGCCTTCTCCTTAGAAGTATAAAAACCAGTACATTCAAGTACTACATCTACACCAAGTTGTCCCCAAGGAAGATTAACTGCATCCTTTTCAGCATAAATAGTAATCTTCTTTCCATCTACAGTAATTGAGCCTTCACCAGCTTCAACTGTGTGTAAGTTTTCACCAATACGTCCACAATATCCACCTTGAGCTGTATCATACTTTAAAAGATTTGCTAACATAGATGGATCAGTTAAATCGTTAATTGCAACGATTTCATAACCTTCAGCACCAAACATTTGTCTAAATGCTAAACGGCCAATACGTCCAAAACCATTAATTGCTACTTTAATAGCCATATTATAATTCCTCCTAAAAAATGTTTTGAATTTCTTCATTTATATTGTACCACAACTACATATAATTTCAACATTTTTTCCGCTCAACAAATAATGACAAAATAATGTAAACGTTTCCAGTATAATATTGGAATGAAAGGTAGGAAAAACAAATGAATTATATTCCATATGTGTTAGAAAAAAGTGAGAATCAAGAAAGAGCCTTTGATATCTATTCAAGACTTTTACAAGATAGAATTATCATTCTTACAGGTGAAATTGATGATCATTTAAGTAGTATCATTGTTTCTGAATTGTTATATCTTGATAGTATTTCCCATGAAGATATCTATATTTATATTTCTTCTCCGGGAGGATCAATTACAGCTGGTATGGCAATATTTGATACTATGAATTACATAAAGTCAAATGTAAATACAATTTGTATTGGCATTGCAGCCTCAATGGCTTCATTTATCTTAGCTGCTGGTGCTAAAAGATATGCACTTTTACATAGTGAGATAATGATTCACCAGCCTCTTGGTGGCTTTAGCGGTCAGGTTAGTGATGTTGCAATTCACTCTAAAAGATTATTAAGAATTAAAGAGCAAATGAATGAAATTCTCGCCACACTTTGTCATAAATCTGTCACTGAAATTACCAATGCTTGTGAAAGAGATAATTTTATGACAGCCACACAAGCTCTTGAATATAAATTAATCGATGAAATTTTAAAGTAGATCTAATTCTACTTTTTTTCATCGATAAATGTTCTTGTTATTCTCTTTAAAAAGCTTTGATGCTTGTTATAAGCAAAATTGATAAAATGATTTTCAAGCCTACAGATAAAAGTAGTAAATTCATTTTCCTCAATAACCTTATTATCATAGGTAATAGTAATTTTACCTTCCTCAACCGTCTTCAAACAAATAGTTTTGTCAGCAGCAAGTAATAATGATGATGTTAGTGTACGATAAGCATTGGAATTTATTCCTGCAATTTCTGTTATCTGTAACACATTAAGGCTATTATCTACAACACTACCATGAAGACTTTTATTATATGCTGTAGAGCCATACGATGTTGATATACATAATCCAGTTCCTCGATAGGTTTCAAGCTTTTCATTATCAATATAAACATCAAGCTTAAGCGTTCTTGTTGGACACAAAATACTAACTTCATTTAAAGCATAGCCACAAAATTTAGAATCAATATAAAAGCTTAATAATGGTGCATGTTCAATTTTAAAATTTCGATTGTTTATGTTAGAGACTAAATCATCTATTTCTTCAATCATATAATTAGTGAAAAAGCCTAAATGTCCTAAATGAAGTCCAAAAATAATTACCTCAGGATTTTCATAAATATAATTTTGAATTGCCCCTAAAATTGTCCCATCACCACCGATAGTAATAATATAGTCCGGCTTTTTTTCGTCATATTCAAGTGTTATTCTTTTAATTAATACTTCCTTTATTTCTAAAGCCTTAGTATCATTCTTAGTTAGAATACAATATCTTAACAAAATAATCACTTCCTTCCCTACAATTATAACAAAAGGCTTGATTTTTTTCCACATTTATATCATAATATTATTGTGCTATTTTTAGCAAGAGGTGTAAAAATGACAACAAACAAAGAAATTGAATTTAAAACGTTTATAACTAAAGAAAAATATGAAGAGCTACTTGATGCCTTTGATTTAGCTAATAACGTATTTCCCCAAACAAATTATTATTTTGACACTGATAATGAAGATGTCATCAAAAACAAAAGTGTTTTAAGAATTCGTCAAAAGGGTGATAAATTTAAGCTAACCCTAAAATCTCATGCTGAGGTTGGTGCTGATGAAACTCACATTATCTTAACAAAGGATCAAGCATTGGAAATGCTACAAAATGGTTTTGATGCATCAATGATAGGATTTCCTAAATTTGTACATAAAATTGCTGAGCTTACAACATATCGTGTAAGTACTCCATATAAAAATGGAACCATCTTCTTCGATAGATCTGAATATTATGGACATATCGACTATGAAATAGAATACGAGGTTGATTATGTTGAACAAGGAAAAATTGATTTCAATTCCTTCCTTGAAGAATATAATGTACCTTTTAAAGAATCAATTCGTAAAAGTAAAAGAGCTTATACAAATAGAAAATAATTTATTGCTTCTTAGTTAAATATTAAGAAGCTTTTTTTTGCAAAAAAAACGAACCAAAAGGCTCGCTTTTTAAATTATTAGGCTGGAATCTTATCAAATAACGCCTTACCATTACGCATCGTAATAATATAAAAGACAATTGTAATAGCAGATGAAACAACAACTAAGAACAATAAACCAATTACACTACCAAAGAACATTGCTAAAATTATAGTTGGAATTAAAAGAATTGTTGTTAATATTAGTGATACTAATAATGACCATAATGTATTTGTTCCTTGTTTTATTGCTTCAGCTTCGGTGTTCCAATTTAAACGATAGCTTTTAGTATTTACTAATAAGCCTTCAAGACCATAAAACATTGTAAGAACAAAAGGAATAACAAATACTAAAATTCTTATAATAACGTTCATCTTAATGAAGACATTCATAACAACCCCATTAATAATAATAAATGGTATAGTAATAATCATAAATGTCATAAGCTTTGCTTTGAGAATATCCTCTGTTTTGATTGGAGCTGATTTTAAAATCCAAAGTCTTTTTCCTTCAAAATTAATTGAACAAGCTGTTGAAGGAACAAGTCCTAATGAATAACATGATGTTAACACTAAAATTATAGGTAACAGATTATTAAAGCTAGCTAGATCAGGATCATTTATATTTTTAAATGTAGTGCTCAAAATAACAATAATAATGACTGACATTAAAGGGCCAACAATTGAATTTATAAGATATGTTAATGATGAAAATAAGGTTTTAAGCTCTTTTTTTACTAAAGCCTTAAAAGGGGAATTCATTTTTTGTTCAACATATTTATAATTTTTGTTAGTATAGTTTTGTTTAGAAGCTAAATTTGCACTCACAAAATGTTTACCAACATACCATACAAATAATGCAAAAATAGCAATTGAAGCAACTAAAAATATAATGAAAAATAAAGGCTTATTATTTACGGCATCAAGATAAAAATTAGTCGGATAGAAAACCTTAGAAAAAACATTTGAAAGATTCTTACATAAGGCAATTGCTGCTTCAGTATCATTTTCAGCATCACCAGTTGATGAGCCTGATATAAATGATAAGCCAAATACTGCAGCAATATAGATAACAAAGAAAATAATTGAAAATACGCTCTTAACTGCTTGTTGATATTTAAACTTAGCTAAAGCCCTATTAACAAGATATGACAAGATACTACAAACTGTAATGATTGCCATAGGTGTAAATATAAGCATAATTAAGCCATAAAGACAAATTAAAGCATTAAAGCCGTATAATATATTCCAAACTATTACTGCTGGAACAAAAAATACAGCAAAGCTTGCATAGCTAAAAATTGATAAGCATAAAAGCTTTGACAATAAAATAGTTTTAGTAGGAATTGGCATACTTACAAGTAAATCAAAATCCTTTGCTTTAAATAAACAGGTATAGGCTTTAGTTATTGTCATTAATAATGCGAATACAGCACCTATCCCTGTGCCAAAATAAATTGCTGTATATTTATATTCAGTAAGCTTAGAAGCGGCACCTATTGAATATGAATAAATGAATGCTAATAATAGCATTAAAATTCCCAAGAATATTGGTCCAGAAAGGGATGATTTTTTCTTACTATTTCTTTTTTTAGAATTTTTTGAATAAGTATTTAAATTAAATGAGGTTCTTATATTATTTTTTAATAAAGTAGTTAATTGACTCACTGCTATTCACCACGATCCTCAAGCTCTAAGAATACCTCTTCAAGGCTCTCTTCACCCTTTACCTCTTCCATTGTTCCATAGGCCTTTAATTCACCATGAGAAATAATGGCAATTCTATCACATAGCTTTTCAGCCACATCTAAAACGTGAGTTGAAAAGAATACAGAATTACCCTCCTTACACATTTCCTTCATCAATTCCTTAACTAAGTGCATTGCCTTAGGATCTAAGCCTACAAATGGCTCATCTAAAATTAATAGTTTAGGATGACGAATAAACGCTGAAATTAAGGCAAGCTTTTGCTTCATACCATGAGAATAGCTTGATATTGCATCTCCTAAATTCTTAGTTATTTCAAACATATCAGCATATTTCTTAATTTCTTCATTACGTACATCTTTAGCAATTGCATATATATCGCAAATAAAATTTAAAAATTGAATTCCTGTTAATGAATCATATAGATCTGGATTGTCTGGTATATATACCATTTGACATTTAGCCTCAAGAGGATTCTTTTTAACACTTATCCCATTTATTTCAATTTCTCCCTTTTCAAATGGTAATAAGCCTACAACACATTTAATTGTTGTTGTTTTTCCAGCACCATTATGGCCAATAAAGCCAAAAATTTCTCCAGAATTAATTTCAAATGACACGTTATTAACGGCATTAGTTTTGCCATCATAAGATTTAATTAAATTTTTAATTTTTAACATACTTTTTTCTCCATTTCACCTCCTTCAATTTTACTATAGTAATATACTTTTTGTCAAGTCGCATACGACATAAATAAAAGTTGAAAACTCGACCAAAATGAAGTAAAATATATTTATTAATTCGCTTGGAGAAAAATATGGCAAACATAAAAATTATTAAATTAGCTAAAAATATGAATATGCAATCAACTATAAAGGTTCCTTTAGTACCTTCAATAATAAAATGCTTTAAACTAACATTTACAGACTTAGAAATAGATACTATGCTTAAGCTAAAGACTAATTATCGTTATCAAAAAAATGAGCTTAGTTTTATTGATGAAAAGCTATTTTCTTCACTTTTAAACAAGGGCGGAATTTGGTTTAAAAAGCTACAATATAATGAATATTATGAGCTAGCGCCTATATTTCCAGGTTGGATAGAGGTATTTCTTTCTGCACCTCTTGATGATTTAAGATTAGAGGTAATGAATGAATTTGCTAAATTTGATGAATTCTTAAAAAATGTAAACATTGGCCCCGTAAGAGCATTAATGAATCATAACGCTTTAATGAAGCTACAAGACTCACCAGCTCATATGTCTACAGCAATAAATAATCAAAAAATAATTAACCTAAATATTCCGCTAGAGGCTCAAAATGAAATAATCTCTAAGGGTGAGGTTACAAGCATATTAAAGAGAAATAAGGAGCACCTTGCCGTAATGAATTGCTTTTGTAGAATAATGGCTGATTTAAAAAAAGATCCTTGTCGTTTTAATATGGATAAAAGAACCTGTATCAATGTTGGTGGCTTTGCTGATGCAATGGTAAAATATGGAATAAGTGAAAAAATAACCTATGATGAGGCAATAACAATTATCGACGACTCTAGTAAAAAAGGAGCTATCCACACTGTATTTCATTATAATAACAATGTTAACAATGATGAAATTGTTATTTGTAATTGCTGTAGTGATTGTTGTACTCTTTACGGCTTATTTAATAAAGGAAGTATCTCTTCAATTTTCGTCAAAGCCTACTACGAACCTAAAATAATCAATCAAGATAAATGTGTCGGCTGTAATTTATGTCAAAAATATTGTCCTGTAAACGCCACCTATTATGACAAGGAACAAAAAAAGCTTATTTTTAATGAAAAGGAATGCATAGGCTGTGGACAATGCGTTCTTAAATGTAATTTTAATGTAAGAGAATTAATATATAATCCTAGAAATGTTTTTGTAAGCACAAGATCACATAAGAATAAAAAATACTAAAGTCTAGTTTTTTAGCTAGACTATTTTCTTATTAATTTAAATAACCATTCTAATAACTTAATCCAAATTGAGATTAAAAATGCTAATATTTTGTCAATAAAGCTAGCTTTGTTCTTCTTTTGATTCTTGTTAGCCTTGATTTTTATATTATACACTTCACCACTCTTCATTTGAATCTTACATTCATATTCCCCAGCACTATATGTTTCAAAATATGCTGATTCAATATTTTCTATTTCTTCAACATTTTCTATTGCTCCAATTTGTCCTAAAATATTCTTTATTTGCTCTATAGTTAGGCTTTCACCTTCTTGTAATACAATTACATAGGATGAATCATTAATAGACAATACTGGTGCTATTTCATCGCTTACCTTAATTTGAAAGCTTATACTTGATTTATTATTACTTGAATCAGTTGCTGTAATAGTAAAATTATATTCTCCTACCTTACCTTTATTAGTTAAATAATTATTTGTATCAATTAATGATAATGCTACATTTGATTTATCAGTTGCACTAAATTTTTGCTTTATTTCATCTTCAGTTAATTGATCTATTTCCTTATTACTAATTTCTATTTTTTCAGGTCCTACAAGTACTGGGTTTACATCATCTATTACTACTATTGTTTTAGTAAAGATTGGTGAATCATTTACTCCATCATTTGTTTTAAAGGTTATTTGATGTTCTCCTAAGGTATCATAAACACTACTATAATTATCAGCTACTACCTTTATTACTAGATTTGTTGCACTTTCATCACTTGCCTTTAAGGTTTTAATAATATCATCTATACTTAATTTCTTAGTATATGATACCTCCATTCTACCATCACCTGTAATAGTTGGGGCGATACCATCAGCATTAATAATGTTAAAATTAAACTCTGTACTATTACCAGATGTATCAGTAGCCTTAATTCCTAAATTATAAGTTCCCGCCTTACCATAATTATTCTTATAATTTTCATATCCTACTAAAGAATAAGCTACATTACTTGATTCATCAGTAGCTTTAAATTTAGCTATAATCTCATTAGTAGTTAATAGCTTATTATTAATGGCATTAATAACCTCAGGCTTAGTTACAAAGGTTGGTGCTAATTTATCAGCATTTTCAACTCTAATTGTTTTATCCACATATAAACCATTATCTCTATTCTCAGTTATTCTTACCTTTATTTCATAATTACCAGCAACCTTATAATTAGCTGAATAATTATCACTTAACACACTGTATTTAAAGCTAGTAAAATAATTATCAGAAGCTGTTATTGATTTAGCGATAATATCATCAACACTACTCTTAGTTGTATTAACCGCATTAAATACCTTAACACTAGCTGTTGGAGCATCAATATCTACAACATTAATCCAAATATTTTTAGTACCTTCATTACCTGATTTATCCTTAGCTCCAATAATCATATAATATTTACCTAAAACATTAGGAACATAATTTGTTTCCTTGATGTATGGACTACATACACCATCAGTTTCATCACTAGCTTTAATTGTTGATAAAATATATTCCCTACTTAAAGGACTTGATACATTAGAAATATAATTATCATTACTTGTAAATGTTGGTGGTGTTGTGTCTAGAGGATTAAGATTATATTTTTCGATGAAGTCTTTAGCATCTAAAAGAATACCACTAATCATCGGATTGTAATCAGTATTAATATTAGTACCATTAAACCATTCAAATTCAAAATTAACAATTTTACCAGCATTAGCACTTATTAATAATTCTTCATTAGAAACTACATTTCCAAAACGATTAGAAATACTAATATTACTAGAATTTTTAATATTGTCAGCATATAGATTCATATTAAAGGATATGTTTGTATAAGGATATTCTAAATCAAAATCAGGATTTTTATTTAACTCTGGTCTAAAAGGAATTCCAAGTGTCATTGTTCTTAAATCAACATTGGGAAAACAAAAATCAGCTGAATCAATTATTTTCAAATTGGTTAAATTATAATATAGTATTGAATAACCACTTCCAAAAATATTGTTAAAAGCCATCATATAGGATAAATTACCTTTAATGCTTTCATTACCATAAAGTAAAAATCTATCGCCGTTTACTAAATCAAAATAAATATCAAATACACCTTCTACTTCACTAGGATAATTAAATTTAATTGCTTTAGTAGGAATAATAATTCCTCCAATATTTTTTCTTTGAAATAAAGTAATAAATTCCTTTTGAAGCTCATTAAAGCATTCATTTGATATTTCATCTTCATATGCATATTTATCAACTTCTGGTTCATAATAAGCAAAACATTTGAGGTTTATAAATACCCCAATGCAAAACAATAAAAAAATAATCTTCTTTTTCATATAATATTCCTCACATTCACTTATAATAATACGAGAAATAATTAATATTTACTAAAATCAATTTAAATTTATTTAATTACTTTCCAATAGCCTTTTTTATCTGTTCCACATCTTTCAATATATCCTTTATCTTGCAATGATTTTAGATATCTTTCAATTGTTCTTTTGTTTTTATTAATTTCAACTGAAATTTTTTCAGCTGTTAAAGTTGGATCATTTAATATTAAATTTCTTATTTTCACTTCCATTACGTTAAGATTTACACCGACATTTACACCGACATTTACACCGACATTCATTGATTTCATCACTTCCGAGTTAAAAGGAATAGTTACAATAATATGGTTATCACTTATTTCAAAAGCATTACGTCCATATTTTTCAATAATAATAGGAACACCATGACCTGTATGGTCAACAATATCCAAATCTGAAAAAATTTTCATTAATCTAATATTTCTTGGTTTACTAATTCCCAAATAAAACTCATTTAATGATAGTGTATGAGGTAATCCTCCATGTGATAATATTTCAATTCTATCTTTGAAGTAGGAAACTTGAGGTTCAGAAATGCTCCAGTCATTATGAACAACTGCATTAACTATTGCTTCATTTACACTATCATAATCAAATAAATACGTATCAATTCTTGGCCTTATTGTAGTATTTGAAATACATATATTTTCGGATGAAATTCTATTCATTAATTGTCTATATCCAAAAATAATTGATTTATTACCATAATCACTTCTTTGAGAAATAGAAGCTTTATTATAACCATTAAATTTTACAAAGATAAGTGAATATCTATTATTGTCTGATAATAACTCAGCCATAATATTATATTCGCCATTATTATTAACAAGTTTTAAATTTGTCTCAAATGTATCAATATTAAGTTTATATCCCATTTCCAAATAAGAATTTTTCAATGTAAAAAAAGACAACAATTTCAAATTAGTTGGAGACGACACAATTAAATCATCATTGAAAAAACGTAATTTATATCTTTCATTAATTTGAGTTTCCGTCATTTCTCTGCAACTTGAACCGATTCTAATCATACACCCAAGTGATGAAAAGCCATATTTTTTTATACAATATAATGGTGCAATTCCCTTTTTGATATTTACTATAATTACAGGATAACCATCAATTATATCTAATTCTGTTTTTACAACATCAATCGCATTGGGTTCAATTTGAGTTGTAATAATATCTGAAATATTTCTTAAAGACTCATCAATTTTTTGAGCACCACATACAGTACCATCATCATTAATTCCAATATAAATTATTCCACCATCGGCATTTATAAATGCAACAATCTCTTTTACAATTTGATCAGTATATTTTGACTTAAATTCTACTTTATTTGATTCAATCATTATGCTTTCTCCTAATTAATACTATTCGTTAATAATATTACAAGAAAAAATATGATTTTGCTTAACGAAAAGAAATATAATATATTTTACAATAAAAAAAAATCGATATCTTATGATATCGACTAATTTCTTAATGGCGCCCACACCAGGACTCGAACCTGGGACACCTTGATTAACAGTCAAGTGCTCTAACCAACTGAGCTATGTAGGCATTATTTAAAAGAGAAAATCTGGCAACTACCTACTCTTGCACATAGTACTACCATCGGCGTGAAAGTGCTTAACTTC